>NZ_NVAP01000034.1 GCF_002567495.1 Bacillus cereus
TTCGGGTTCACTTCAAAATACTAGAGGTTTTCTCTTTATTTCTTCAATCGTTCAATAAAATCGTTCAATTTATCCAATGATTTCATATTCTGATTACAAGCTACACCATCTTTGCAAATGTAGTTTCCCTTTTTAACGAACGTTCCTGGTACATCACCTTTAATTTCAACTAAAAACATCCCTACTTCTTCATGCCCATGACATAATGAACAAATACTTTTTTTATTTAAACTTTGAAATGTCCCTTGCAGACCAACAAATTTATTTTTATCATTTTTTGCTATAATAAATTTCCTGCTTGATCCTTTGTCAATCCAGCTTAAATAAGATAATCCTTTCATATCCAGTTCTTCCATATCAGGGAGTTTTAGCTTTTTTGCTTTAGGAAATAATTTTTTTAATGTTTGTGCTGTAACTTCCTGAAACGGAATTACATATGGATTTATTTTCAGCAAAAACGATTCTGCATCTTCTCTATTTTTCACTTCTAATACTGTATCAATTAGTTCTTTTTGTTCCCTATTTAAATTTTCAAAAACACCGATTACTTTCTCCATAGCGAGCGATTTTAGTGCCGCTATTACACCTCTATCATTTGCCGTCGCATGCCCGTTTGCTAAAATATAAGCTTGTGATTTTATAAAATTATATTGATCACTTCTAATAAACGCTTCCATCTTTATCACTCCATACAAATTGTTAATCTAGTTTTATTGTATACAATGATTACGTTTTTTGATATGTAAAAGATAACTTAGAAACAAACATTACATACATCACTTATTCTCTACCGCTGCATTTCCTGACAAAAGAAGCCATCATCTGTTTTCCATTCCGCATATAATACGTCTTCAAATTTAGTAATTCCTTTTTGCTTTATTTGTTTATAAAGCCACCCTTCATCAAATCCTGCTTCCCTCAAATTATCCTTAACTACTTTCCCATCACTAATTAATGAAATTGGTAAGTATACAGGCTTATGTTTTAAACTTAAATCATTTATAGTAGGAGATTCGTATTTACTTTTTTTCAGAACGCTTATGTTTCCATTAGGTTCCAATATCATATATTCAACTTCTCGGATTGAAAATATATCTTTTTGTTGCCTAAGCATTTGTTGTAATTGGTTTATATCCAAATGATTTACACTTAATTGTTCTCGATCAATATATCCATTACGAATAATAATAGCAGGGTATCCTTCAAAAAACCTCCTTGTTCCTCTTATTTTTTGCGTTATCACCTCTATTGTGTAAATTAAAATTACCCAGACAAATACTGAATATAAAATAGACCATACTTTAATTTTAGGATCATATATTGAATTTCCAACAAGCTCCCCAAGGACGATTGCAGAAATAAAATCAAAGGGCGTTAGCTGAGATATTTGTGTTTTCCCTAATATTTTTGTAGCAATTAATAGAACAAAAAAACCAATTAAAAGCTCTATCGTTATTTGTCCAATATGATTCATATATGTTCACCTTTCTACTTTTCAAGTGCTCCGTATACATTTAATTAAAAAACGGCACATTTTTTCTGTTATCATGCCCATTTACATCTCATATATCCAATACGTACAAAACAAAAAGAGTCTGATTCAAAATAATATATGAATCAGACTCTTTTCCTCTTATTTAGAATACACAATCTTTTTAATCGTTTCTCCAGAAA
The DNA here is from genome assembly GCF_002567495.1 of Bacillus cereus. GTDB lineage: Bacteria > Bacillota > Bacilli > Bacillales > Bacillaceae_G > Bacillus_A > Bacillus_A cereus_AQ. The sequence goes on from NZ_NVAP01000034.1 coordinate 1,675, forward strand.
GAAAATATTCTTCTGCAAGTTGATGAACGGAAATTCCACTTTTAAACGCTTCTTTAATCGCTTTATTTCTTTCATCTAGTTGTTTTCTTCCACCAGATCGTGTACCCCATTTATAATGTTTCGTTTCTTGTTTTGGAATGTAAATTGTTTCACCTTGTATATACTTTTGAATTTCAGTAATTAAACTCTCTGGTAAAACGGCCTTAGCCTTTACGTATTTCATTTCTGCTCGCCCCTTATTTTTTATGGTTCATTTCAATAAGGTGCAAAGCCAAATATAGAAAATGATACGAGCTCATTTAGGCGATTGTATATTACTTGTCTACCTCACGCAAAGTATCGCCATTTCCATACTTGGCTTTGCATGAGACGTTGCAGTGTCTGGCAATTGAATTATAATCGCCATATAAACACCTCCTAATATACCTTTTGTATTTTATTATATGATAAATCCCTTTTCCTTGCATCTTCATACTTTTTGAAGGTCTTTTAGACTCTTTATCTAAAAAAGAGCAAAACAAAAAGGTAGCGTATCATATAACGATACGCTACCTTTCTTTTTAAATAATGCCAAGTACATTTAAGAATACGATAATAATCGCAATTGGTGCGATAAAGCGAAGTAAGAACAACCATAGTACGAACAGTTTATAGCCCTTATTTTTACTTACACCTAGCTCTTTCATTAATACATCTTTCTTCATTTTTAAAGGAACAAAGATAGAAACTAATAAAACACCAAGTGGCATTAGTACGTTACTAACTGCATAATCCGCTAAATCAAAGACTGTCTTTCCGAAAATCTTTAGGTCACTTAATATACCGAATGATAATGCTGATGGTACTCCAACAACAAAGATTAATAATCCAACGATTAAAGCCATCTTTTCGCGTTTCCCTTTACCTTTTGCAGTTAAAGATGCAACACTAATTTCTAACATCGAAATTGCTGATGTAATAGTAGCAAAGAAGAATAGTAATAAGAAAACGATGAAGAATAATTTTCCGAACGCCATTTTACTGAAAATAGCTGGCAACACGATAAATAATAGTCCCGGCCCTTGAGATGGTTCCATTCCAAATGCGAACACAACTGGGAAAATTGCAAGTCCTGCAAGTAATGTAATAACAAGAGTTAAAGCTACGATAGAAAATGCCGAACGTGGTAAACTTTCTTCTTTCGGTAAGTATGAACTATACGTTACCATTACAGCTACACCGACTGATAACGAGAAGAACGATTGACCCATTGCATATAAAATAACTTCTGATGTTACATGTGAGAAATCAGGTTGTAAGAAGAAACGAACTCCTTCTCCAGCACCATCTAATGTAAGTGCACGAACAATTAATACAAAGAATAAAACGAATAGTGCTGGCATGAAATATTTATTTACTTTTTCAACACCATTTTGTACACCTTTACTTACGATAAAAATAGTAATAAGGATGAATAATAGCTGTGATCCAACTGCTAAATATGGATTGGAAATGATTTCACCAAACGTAGCTTCGTATGCTCCATTTCCTTCCCATAGTCTACCTGTAATTGCATTCCATAAATATAATATAATCCATCCTCCTACAACACTGTAGAAAGAAAGTAATATGAAACATGTTACAATTCCTAATTTACCTAACCAAGGCCATAACGTTTTAGGAGCAATCTCTCTATACGCATCAACAGCCTCTTTTTGTGTACTTCTTCCAATAACAAATTCAGCTAATAATAGCGGTAAACCAATTAATAATGTGAAACCGATGAAAATAAGGAAGAATGCGCCGCCCCCTCCAATTCCGGCCATATACGGGAACTTCCAAATCGCCCCTAGACCAATTGCTGAACCTGCTGCAGCTAATACGAAACCTAATTTCGATGTCCATTGCTGTGAATTCATCTGTTAATCTCCTCTCTGTCTCTTTTTCTGTTTTACAATCCGGTATTTATATTGTTCTATCCATACTCTTTTCTAATACATTCACTTCCTTCCTAATAATAAAAAAACGCCCCTACGTAAATACGTAGGGACGACAAAAATATCGCGGTACCACCCTAGTTACAAAGATATAACAAAGTTAGGACCTAAATAAAAAACGCCCCTACGCAAATACGTAGGGACGATAAAATATCGCGGTACCACCCTAGTTATGAAGCCACAACAAAGTAAGACCTAAATAAAAAACGTCCCTACGTAAATACGTAGGGACGATAAATATCGCGGTACCACCCTAGTTATGAAACAATCTTCATCACTTTATTTGATAACGGTATAAACTACCGTCTTTCATTTCCTCACAATGTGAGATTTATGAAAGATGCTCCAGGACGAACTTCATGAATAATCTATATACTGATTCACACCAACCATCAGCTCTCTGAAATAGGGAGATATTCACTACTATACCCTTTCATTGCCCAAATATTATTTTCCGAATTGATTACTATCATTTTTATCACACATTAAAAATAGTGTCAACTTATATTTTGAATTTTTATGTATTACAATCTATTTCAAAATTCAAAATGTGAGTTTTCTTTTAGGAACAATCGATAAAAATCTATTTTCTATTTCACAAAATAAAAAATAGATTTTTCTTGTTCATCAACATTTACTCCCGGAGCGTATGTATGAACTTGCTGCAACACTTCTTCTATTAGCAACTCTAACTCCTGCACACTATTTTCTGGATTCCCTATTAATGTGTCCGCCATACGTTCATATAATTTTCCAGGTTTAATAGTCATTCGTTCCACATTGTTGGGCATCCATTTAAACGCCGGATGATGTACATACAGTTTATTCAAACCAAATAAAACACCGAATACATTCCTTTGTACTTCACAAATAACATCATAAAGCATAAGCCAATCTTTCCGTTTTAAAAGCGCCTTTCGATTGTGCCAACGATTACTTAAACATAGATTTTCGGAAATCATTCGTTTTGCTAATTCCTCTGGATATACCGCTACTCTACCTTTTAATTCATTCACTTTCTCTTCTCCATACAAACTAACACCATCATGAACGGATGATACAATACATTGTTTTTCATAACTTATATCATATTGATCCACCACATCCGAAATTACTTTCTCTACTGTCTCTGTTAAAAAGTTACTAATCTCTAATTTAATTCCCTCTTTTGTCAAATACGTTTCCGACCATTCTTCTTCCTCATACGGATGATACGATAATATTGTCCCATCAATACGATGAATAGGAGCCCTACGGTCCTCATCTTCTGGCGGTGTTGACCATAAAATATGTAATTCTATATCTGAATGTTCATCTTCAAGCTTTCTAGCTACTGAACCCGCTAAAATAATAGCTTCTACTTTCGGATTTTGCCTATAAATCCCTGACATCTCTATTGCTTTCTCTTTTAATCCCACTTCATTTCCCCCTAAAATTGCAGTAATCCCCTATATTTCATTTATCTATTTCGATATTACAGTTTGCATTACCTTTACAAATTCCTACCAAATCATATTTCTACCCAATAACGTTGAACAATTTCACCAGTATGAGAAGAAACTACTTCATTTTCTAACACACCGCCAACCTTTTGAATCGTTTTAGCAGAACCGATATTAGATTTATCGCAAGTTATTAACACTTTCTGTAATCCTAATTTTTGCGCTTCAGCTAATGCAAGCTGTAGTTGTTTCGTAGCGTAACCGTGGCGACGTTTATTCGGATGGACACTATATCCTATATGACCACTTTCCCGTAATAATTCCGGATTTAATCTATGTCTAATATTCACAAAACCTATAAGTTCTCCTTTTTCAAAACTTAAAAATTGGCTAGATGGTACTCGATTTCCTTGTAAGTTTTCTCCTACTTCTTGTCTACACACTTTTTCAAACCACTCATCAAGAGAATCAAAGTTTTGTAAAGAACTACTGCCATGTGGTTGTTCTCCTGAGTTTAAAAATGCCTGTCTATACGCCATAATTTGTCCACTATATTCATGTATTGGTTTTAATAGTTTCATTATGCTTCTCCCTCTTCATTCCATAATAGAAACACCTTAATANNTATTAAGGTGTTTCTATTATTTTTATTCAAATAACCCCATGCTCAAATAACGTTCACCTGTATCAGGCGCAATACATAAAACTTTTTTACCAGCGCCTAGACGTTTCGCTATCATGATTGCAGCATAAACAGATGCTCCAGAAGATGGCCCAACTAATAATCCCTCTTGTCTAGCTAAGTTTCTCATTGTCGTTAAAGCCTCTTCGTCTGCAATTTGAATAATTTCGTTATACACTTCTGTATTTAAGTTTTTCGGGATAAATCCTGGGCTTGTTCCTACTAGTTTATGAGGACCTGGTACACCACCTGATAAAACGGGAGATCCTTTCGGTTCTACTACTGCAATATATAAGTTTGGTAATTTCTCTTTTAACGTTTCACCGGTCCCTGTAATCGTTCCGCCTGTTCCTGCCGTTGCAACAAAGGCGTCAAGTTCTCCATCCATTTGTTCATAAATTTCAAGCGCAGTCGTATAACGGTGAATATTCGGATTAGCTGGGTTTTCAAATTGTTGCGGAATAAAACTATTCGGTATTTGCTTTTGCAGTTCTAACGCCTTTGCGATTGCTCCTGGCATTCTTTGTTCTGCTGGTGTTAAAACTACTTCTGCTCCGTATGCTTTTAATAAATTAATACGTTCTTTTGACATATTGTCTGGCATAATTAAAATCGCTTTATACCCTTTAGCTGCTGCGTTCATCGCTAAACCAATCCCTGTATTCCCGCTTGTTGGTTCAATAATTGTATCTCCTGGTTTGATGAGACCATTTTCTTCTGCAACGTGAAGTAAATTATACGCAGCACGGTCTTTCACACTGCGCGATGGATTAAACATTTCTAGTTTCACATACACATCCGCTGCGTCTTCCGGAATAAATTTAGATAATCGGACAACAGGTGTATCTCCTATTAATTCTGTTACGTTTTCACATAATTTCATAGTGCATCCCCTATTCTATCGTTTTCTTATCACTTGGTAATAACCATGAAGTAAGTCCAATTAACGGTAAACAACTACATAATATCATAATGAATTGAAGGCTATATATATCAGCTAACTTCCCAAGAACTACAGCACCTAAAGCACCAAGGCCGAAAGCAAGACCTACAATTAAACCTGATACCATCCCCACTTTTCCCGGAACAAGTTCTTGCGCATAAACAACAATTACACTAAAACTACTTGAACTAATAAAACCGATACATAAAAATAACGGTACGACCCACACAAGTGAAACATGTGGTAATAACAGTGCTAGTGGTGCTGAACCTAACATTGAAAATATGATGATGTTTTTCTTACCAAATCGATCTGCTAACGGTCCTCCGAAGAAAGTGCCTAACACGCCAGCAATCATAAATGCGAATACGAAATACTGTGCATTTTTTATAGATAAACCGTAATGCTCTATTAAATAAAATTGATAGAAATTACCGATACCGGCACCGTACCAAGAGCGCACAAAAGTAAGGAAAACAAGTAGTATAATAACGAATTTAATATGCGTACTTACAATTGCATTTTCCGCCTCAAGCTCAGCCCTCTTTTTCCTTCTTACAGCGCCGGTCGCTAATTCATTTTTATACCAATTTGATACGAAAATTAGCAATACAATTCCTACTGCCGCAAAAGCTGTAAAACCTAAAGAACCAATTTGGCCGAGTGGAACGAAAATTAGCGCTGTAAAAATTGGAGCTAAGGAATTGCCTGTATTTCCTCCAACTTGATAAATTGCTTGCGCTAACCCTCGTTTTGCACCTGCCGCCATATACGCAACACGAGCACCTTCTGGATGAAAGACTGCGGAACCTAAGCCAATAAATAAAACAGAAATAATAACAATAATAAAGTTTGGTGCAAACGCGAGTCCAATCATTCCAAGCATACTTGAAAACATGCCGAGCGGTAATAAAAATGGTGACGGCTTCTTATCTGAATACATGCCAAACACCGGTTGCATAATCGATGACGTCATATTTAACGCAAACGCAATCCACCCTACTTGCATATAGGATAAATTCATCGTTTTTTCCAAAATAGGAAACAACGCCGGTACAACTGCTTGCATCGAATCATTTAGAAAATGTCCGAAGCTAATCGCAAATAAAATTCGATATATTGTCGGTGTTTCTACTGTATTTTTTTGTGAAACTGCCTGCATATATGAATCTCCCCTTTCCGTACAAAATATATATTTATTACAGTAGGTGTAATAAATTCTGAGTTTTGAAACATTTCTATTCTATACTGCTTTCATTTCTTTTTCCAGAAATATAACTTAACTCCCGTCATTAGCTTGCATCCTTGTAACTTTCAGCAGTAAAACATTACAGAAAAAGGCAACCCAATCGCATACTGGGTTACCTCTAAAATTAAATCGCAAAACGCTTATACTTCTCGTAATCACTCGTCTTACATTCTAATGTCATTTTTGTGCCTTCATTTTCATAACTCGTAGATAAAACGTGCGCATGATTATTGAAATACGAAACTACCTGTCCTTGATCGTATGGAATTAACATTTCACACTTCGTATATTCTTTATAAATATGCGAGCGAATCATTTCTACCAGCTCTTCCATTCCAACATGTTTCTTCGCTGATAAATAAACGCGATCTTCTTGCGCTTTTGGAATTTCAACATCTACCATATCTGATTTGTTATAGGCATAGATTGTTGGAATATTTTCTACTCCAATTTTCTTTAACGTTTCATTTGTAATATCAATTAATTGTTCATAATTTGGATTTGCGTAATCTACAACATGAATAAGTAAGTCTGCTTCCGCTACTTCTTCTAATGTTGAACGGAACGCCTTCACAAGATGATGTGGTAATTTACTTACAAATCCAACTGTATCTGTTAATAAGAATGATTTATTATCTGGCAAATCAATATTTCGTACAGATGTTTCTAACGTCGCAAATAACATATCTTTTTCAAATACTTGTTTTTCTTCTGTACCATTATAAATTTCAAGCATTGCATTCATCGTCGTAGACTTTCCTGCATTCGTATAACCTACTAATGCTACTACAGGTATTTCATTTTTCTTACGTTGCTTTCGCTGCGTTTGACGCTGGGCAACGAGCGCTTCTAAATCTTTATTTAAAACTGAAATTTGTTCTTCAATTTTACGACGATCTAACTCTAACTTCTTCTCACCGACACCTTTATTTTTCGTACCAACGCCGCCGCTCTGTCTTCCTAACGATTCACGAAGACCGATTAAACGAGGCATCATGTACTGAAGATGGGCTACTTCTACTTGCAGCTGTGCTTCTTTCGTTTTCGCACGTTGCGCAAAAATATCTAAAATTAAAATGGTACGATCAATTACCTTACAATCTAAATCCTCTTCTAAATTTCGAATTTGTGAAGGAGATAATTCATCATTAAAGATGACCATATTCGCATCTATTTCTTGTACATACGCTGCTACTTCTTCAATCTTTCCTTTTCCGATATAATGCGACGGATTTACTCGTTGTAAATTTTGCGTTACTTGCCCAATTACCTCTACATCACAAGCTTCCGCAAGATTTGTTAACTCTTCCATCGAATATGCAAAATCATCTTCATTACCTAAATTTACTCCAACTAAAACTGCTCTTTGTAATACTTCTTCCATATATTTATTCCTCCATTTCGATTACGTAAAATAAAAAACACAGGTCGCTGCCTGTGTTTTCGTAAACGGATAAGGGTTCACCAAAGAAATAGAAGAAAGCTATGCTTTCATCCTATTTTATAGTCAAAAAGTCCCAAGATTATATACGTATCCACAATAAGTGTTCACCTATACAATCCCATTCTATTTATAAAGGCAAAACAAAAAGAGGGCGTATTCGTCCCTCCCTCTTTTTCACATATAAGCTTAATAAAGGGTTCCTTTAAAATAGGCAGACCAATCCCGTTCACTCTGTACACAGACAGAGCCTTTGAGCGCTATTCAATTATTGGCACAAAGTATTGAGACGTAATCTGATTAAGATCAAAGGAAGCCCCTCCGTTCATTTTAAGTTATATAAAGTGTAGCATAAGTAATTCGCCTTCACAAGGTTTAACAACCTATATCAGGCTAAAGAAAATCTTTATATTTTTACTTTAATCGTCATTTTTTGCGAGTTTTTCTCCAACAAAAATAACAAAAGCAATTATCACTAACAAACCAATGGAAATAATAGCAACTTGCCACCAACTTAAACCGCCCACCATCTCACCCTTTAAATCCACTTTCTTCGTCGGAACAGACTCTTTTGCAATTTGACTTAAAGCCGCTTTGTCCGCCCCTGCCTCATCCAATCTCTTCGTTCCACTACAACTATGTGTGTGCAATTGTTTTTCTGATCCTCTTTGAGAAGAAAACACTAAATACTCGCCTCCCTCTACAAAGTGAAACATACAATCACCACCATTTGTATATACGATAATTTGCGAAGAAGTTGTCCCTTTCCAAATTTTCTTCACTTCAAATAACACTTCAATTCCGACCTCTTCTTTCCTTCCAACCTCAATTACTTTCCCCTCAAACACTACATCATTTTTTTGAAATGCATCTTCTACTGATACGTTAATGCAATCACAAGCATAAGATTTCTCTGAAAAAATAATAAGAATAAAGCTACAAATAATTACAATAGGAAACATGTGTAAAATTCTTTTCAAGGAACTCCCCCCTTCATTATCAATTTTAGAAACTTCTCGTATATTATTTTTACAACACTCGCCAAATTCCTTCATAGCAAGTTAATCATTATCATTTCAATACAACAAAAATCTTTATTGACATTTTTATAACCTGATATTAGTATCAGGTTATAAAATAAAAATTAGGAGATGTTCCTATGCATTCTAAATCTCGTATTACTGCAATTGGCACTTATGTTCCAAATCAAATATTGTCTAATAACGATTTAGAAAAGATGGTCCATACGAATGATGAATGGATTGTACAAAGAACAGGAATGAAAGAAAGAAGAATCGCTAGCGAAGAAGAATACTCCTCAAACTTAGCCATTAAAGCAATTGAAAATTTATGTACAACATATAAGAAAAACTTAGAAAATGTCGACTGTATCATTGTCGCTACTACTACTGCTGATTACGTTTTTCCTAGTGTTGCTTGCCAAATACAACAATACTTCAACATACCTCATACACTAGCTTTTGATTTAAATGCAACTTGTGCTGGTTTTACATATGGACTACACGTCGGTAATAGCTTAATCACTTCTGGATCACATGAAAAAGTACTTGTCATAGCGACAGAAACATTATCTAAAGTTACTGATTATACCGATAGAACGACCTGTATTTTATTCGGCGATGGCGCTGGAGCTATTTTATTAGAAAGAGATGAACACAAACCAAGCTTTATCGCTGCTCATATGGGAACAAACGGTGATGGCGGCATTCATCTATACAGAACAAACTTATCTACTACTATGAATGGCACACCACTGCAAACAAATGAAAGAATCGTTCAAAATGGAAGAGAAGTATATAAATGGGCAACACGCACAGTACCAAAAGGCATAAAAAATTTATTACATACCGCAAATATGCAAGTAGATGATATAGACTGGTTCATACCCCACAGCGCTAACTTACGAATGATCGAATCTATTTGCGAAAAATCTCAAATTCCAATACAAAAAACATTAACGAGCGTGGAATATATGGGGAATACCTCTTCAGTCACCATTCCACTCGCTTTAAATTTAGCTATAAAACAAGGAAAATTAAATAACGGAGACACACTTTTACTATACGGATTTGGTGGCGGACTTACGCATTTAGGGCTTATTGTAGAGTGGAATTTAATTTAAGTGTATAAAAAGAGGCTCTAGTCAGTAACTAGAACCTCTTTTTCATTTAATTTCTTGCCCCTTTTCGAGACCATATCACAACAGGAATAAGTAATAACGCTAACACGCCTCCAGCCAATGACAATGCCGCATAACTTGAATTCGCTACTACCATACCTGACATCGCTCCACCAGAAGCTCCAGCTAGCGCAATAAAAACATCTATTTCCCCTTGTGTTTTAGCACGTGTAGACGGTGTTGTGGAATCAACGATTTGTGCTGTACCACTTATCAATCCGAGGTTCCATCCTAGCCCAAGTAAAGACAGAGCAACGATTAATAATAATAAAGAATCACTTGGCGCTATCGCAGCTATGACACCCGCTGCAAGTAAAATCACTCCACCAGCTATGCTCATTGTAGTTCGGCCAATTTTATCAATTAACATTCCTGTAACGAGAGATGGAAGATACATTGCACCTACATGAAAACCTATCACAAGTCCTACTGCACTTAAACGGTGACCGTGGTGTCCCATATGAACTGGTGTCATCGTCATAATCGCAACCATCACTATTTGTGTAAGTATCATTACGATTGCTCCAACTGTAATACCTCGTTTATTTTCTTTCGCTTCTTCTATTATTGGTTGTCCTTTATATGTATGTTCCTGTTTATATCTTTCTATTATGTTAGCAATAATCAAAGGATCTGGACGAAGCATAACAAAAAGAACTAGACCCGCCAGTATAAATGCTGCTGCCGATAATATGAACGGACCTGCAAGTTTAGGAACTCCAATCGAATTAGCAAAATCACCCATTACTCCTACTAGATTTGGTCCTGCAACTGCACCGAAAGTCGTCATTACCATCGTAATACTAACAGCCGTTGCTCTCTGCTTCTTATCTGCTAAATCTGTACCTGCATAACGAGCTTGTAAATTCGTAGCTGTACCGGCACCATATATGAGTAAAGAAATAAGTAAAAGAATAATGCTATTTGTTAAAGCTGCCATTACAACACCAATCGCTCCAAATCCACCTACTATAAATCCTGTTGCAAGACCTATTCGGCGTCCATATCGTTGCGAAAGCTTCCCTACTATGAAAGCTGCTAAAGCCGATCCCAATGTAAACATAGCAGTCGGTAATCCTGCATATGCATCTGTCCCAAGCATTTGTTGCGCAAGAAGTGCTCCCACTGTAATACCAGCAGCTAGTCCTGCACCGCCAAACATTTGTGAAATGCTGACAATTATTAACGTTCGTTTGTATAATTTTTGTTGCTCTTCTTCTGTGTACACATGATTATCTATTAAAGCCCCTGCCTTATCTAGCAATTCCCCATCCTCCTTTTGAAATTCAGCCCTCTTGTTAATGTACTATGTATAACGTTACATATTCAATGGCAATTTCCATTCATCCCTTTCATTCTAAAAAACTTTCTAACCATACTCGACTTATCCCATGCTATATTAAAAATACTACTATTCACAATATGCAAGGAGAACACAATGAAAAAAACAGGCTGCTATAGCCTGTTTTCCTTTACGCTTCTTCTACTATCCGTCCCCTTCTCTTTTTACTCAAAGCTTTCCCTTCCCAAAACAACAAGCTTACGAAAGCACAAATTAAAATAATTGGCACACTTGCTTTATATAAATCTGTAAAACTCATAGCCATCTGATTCTTGGCATAATGATTCACATCATTCGAAAATGTGAGTACCTCTTTCTTTATACTTTCCTCTTGTTTTTCAACTTCTTTTGTCACTTGCCTCATAACTTCTTCTCTTTTTACATCTCTATATTCTACTGGAACTTCTCTTAATATTTCAGCCGTCTTGTCGCGAATCAATTCTTCCTTTTTCTCTTTACTTAATCCCATTGCCATTGCATTTTGTTTCTTATTTATATTCGACTCTAAACTTTGATTCTCTATTTTCTCTTTAGTCATTTGTAAAATTTCAGCTTGCTCAGCACTATTCACATGAATATTCCGCACCTTTTCTTCTGCATAACGATATACTTTTTCTTTATTTACAGTTAAATTATGAGTTAAGTTAGAGACAAATATCGCGACCGCCAATACAATTCCAACTTGTCGTAACATTGATACAACACTTTGAGAAGCAGTTAATAATTCTCCTTCAAATGAAGACGCACTTAAAACTGTAATTGGCCCCACTACTAAACCATATCCAACACCTAATATCATACACGGAATAATAATTTCTATATTTGTTGAATGAACATCAATCATTTGCAACCAATAGTAGGAAAGCCCCATAACAAGAAATCCTGACAAAATAATAGTTACTTTTCCGAGTTTTTTAATTAAAGTTGCTGCAACTGGTGAGATTAAAAATATCATTGCTGAAATAGGTGTCACTAAAAAAGCCGCTTCAATTTCCGTTCGACCTTGTAGTTTCGTCAAGAACGTTGGAAGCAATACAGTAACTCCAATTAAAAATAAATTACTTAATATAACAACGATAGACGCTCCGACAAACATTCGATCTTGAAATAACTTTAAATTCACCATTGGATTATGAATCTTTCGTTCTACTAAAACAAATAAAATAAGAGTAATAGTGCTAGTTGCATAACAAGACAAAGCAATATTACTTTGCCATCCCCATGTATTACCTTTTACTAAAATGAGAGTAAATGAAAAAATTGCTGCGCTACTTAATAGTAGTCCTATCCAGTCTATTTTTGAGATAATACGTTCTTCATTTTTTATTTGTAGCATGAGGCAACATAACACGATTCCTATTATACAAACCGGAACATTAACGAAGAACACCCATCTCCATCCTAAATTTTGCGTAATAATTCCACCTATTACCGGTCCCATCGCAGCTGACAATCCTTGTGTTACTCCTAAAATCGCAAGCGCAACATGCCTCTTAGCTAATGGCATAGCTGATACACCAATTACCATACTTGTTGGAAATAAAATCGCTGCCCCGAAGCTTTGTATAAAGCGAGAAAAAATAAGAAAATCACCTGTATTTGCAAAAGCGCAAAGTACCGATCCACCACCAAAAATCAACAGACCAAGAACATACATCTTTGCTTTTCCAAAAATATCAGCTATCCGACCTAGCGGTATGGCAAGTACTGCAATCGTCATTGTATAAACATTTAATACCCAAGACATCTTTTCTAATGAAGTATTTACACTTGATTGTATTGCTGGTAAAGCTATATTCATAATTGTCGTATCAATCATACAAAGAAAGATACCTAGACACATTAAAAAGACAATCTTAATACCCTTTGATTGCTCCATCTTTATATACCCCTTTATTTATTGTGAACATGTTTTTCATTCTTCTGTTTTATTGTTTTCTTTCGCCTCTAGCTCTTCTAATTTTCTCTTCAAAGTCTCCACTTGTGCACTATACGATGCAATACCTACGTCTAGTGAAATTTCTTCGACGAAAGTAATACCTACTCTCCACTTTTCATATTTCAATCGAAGATCTGCAATGTACGCTTCTTTTCTTTCAATTTCATCTTTAATCCATTTTTTTATTGTTACATCATCACTATAGTTACCAAAATACATTCTCATTAAAAAATCCGAACGTAAAACATCCTTCTCTACAGGTGTCTGCATGTATTGATAAAATTCTTCACGCCCCTCATCTGTAATAAAGTACATTTTCTTATTCGGTTTTCCCTCTTGCATGACAACCTCTTTTTTTATTTTCCCCTCATTCTCCAATTGTCGTAACGTTGGATAAATCATTCCAAAACTTCCATCAAAAAAATGAGTAAATACGTCTTCAAACACAATTTTAATATCGTAACCAGACAATTCCTTTTCCATTAATAAACCTAAAACAACATCTCTTCCCTTCAAAGTAAAACCCCCACATATTATATAATCAATAATCATATNNATATGATTATTGATTATATACCTTATTCTGTTAATTGTAAAATGTTTCTAAATAAAAAAGCCCCATAATTTGGTTTCACCAATTCACAGGGCCATTTTCTTATTTACTCTTTAACACCTACATCTTGCAAAACTTCAATATCCTCTTTCATTTCATAATAATAAGAAGGCAATTCTATACCATGTTCTAAGAAATAATCTTCTATGAATGAAATAATGATTTTTAACGTTTTCACACGGGCATACAATTTATCGTTACTTTCAATAATATGCCACTTCGCATTTGGCTTACTTGTTCTTTCAAACATGCCTTCCATCGCTTCAACATACTCATCCCATTTTTCACGATTACGCCAATCTTCGTCTGTAATTTTCCATCTTTTCAAAGGATTTTTCTCTCTATCTTTAAATCTCTTTAACTGTTCCTCTTTACTTATATGATAGAAGAACTTCCCTATTATGTAATGGTCATCTGTTAGTAGTTTTTCAAAATCATTAATCTCATCATATGCTCTCATCCACTCTTCCTTTGTAGCAAAACCTTCAACACGCTCAACTAACACACGACCGTACCATGAGCGATCAAAAATAGTAATTTGCCCGTACTGTGGAATTTTGCGCCAGAAACGTTGCAAATAATGGTAACGTTTTTCATGAGGTGCAGGCGCTCCAATTGGATTTACTTGGAACCCACGTGGGTCAAGATGTTCCGTCACCCGCTTAATTGCTCCACCTTTACCAGCCGCATCCCAACCTTCCATAACGAGCATAACCGCGATTTTTTCTTCTTTCAAAATTTGCTGTAATGCTAATAAGCGCCTTTGATATTTTTCTAATTTCTTATTGTACTTAGATTTTGATTCAATTTTTTTCGTTAAGTCTACTTTAGCAAGATGTCCATTTTCCATAAAACAAATCCCCCTTGTTGTATGACAATGTTATTTTAACATATTTTAGGAGTTTTTTTCATATCCTAAAAAGCTGTGTAGAAACATCTCTACACAGCTTCCTTCTCTAATTTCACATATACAAGCACATTTAACTACATTAAAATAGCCCTTTTAAAAAGGGCAGCAATCTAAGTATAGAAAAAACAAATTTATTCTTTCTTACTACATACGTAATTATGCCAGCTATAAGAGTCATGAATAAGATATTGATTCACTACTCACAATATCCACCTTACATTATATGGTATATTTACTCGTGAAAAGAAGATAATAACAAGTAAATCCATTAAAGAATGGGAGCTCTCAAAAAATGAAACGAAAAATATTAACTCTCTTTACGCTTATATGTTTAGCACTACCTATGCAAGCTAGTGCTTACACATTTCAGTCACTACCGATTGCGTCAAAGTCTAAACAATGGTATGTCGAAATTGATAAATCTCATAACTCAAACAAGCAAGCAATCCAGCCAAAACAAGGTGTATTTGATACGTATAGTTTACTCGTAAAAAACATCGGTCATGATGTATCAAACGTATCTGTGGAAATACTTGATAACAATCCTACCTCTAAGGCTACCTTTAAACCTACTACACCTAATGAAAATATTTCTAACAGTCATACAAGCTTTGACTACATGGTATTCCCATTAGACTTTAATAGCCATAATTTTAAAGTTGTGATCACTTGGGAAGAAAAGAATTTCTCATACAACGGTCATCCAGTAGATGAAAGTAAAAAAATGAAACAAACATTTGTGTTTAATGAAGAGTAAGCCCTAATTTGATTAGGGCTTACTCTTTATTCACAAAACCAGATTGAATCGCTTCCGTCACTTCTTTTGTGATTTCCAGTTCTGTTGCTTCGGTGCTAATTTTCTTCTGCCAAATATGTACGGAAGGCTTTTCCTGACAAAGATGTTTTATTAGTACTAGTTGATTATATGTTAGCGTATTTTCTCTATAGGTAGCGATATAGACTGTGAAATTTTTTGCTTCAAAGACCTTTTCCTGCAAAGTGTATTCGCTATCCAATTCCTTTGCTACTATAGCTTTCATGTTTTCTATAATCATATAAGTCGTTCCCCTTCCCTTATATCATCAATCAAATCGACGAATACTCGGTACAGACAATGCGATTCCAATTGTTAAAATTACTAAACTAGCTAGTGTTATAATAGTTATCTCGCCACCTATGACAGTAGCTAACCAGCCTACAACTACGTACCCTAATGGCAATAAAGCAAAAGAACCCAACATATCAAGGCTTGCCACTCTTCCGAACGCTTCTTCTGGTACAAGCTCCTGTAAACTCGTTTCCCAAATGAGTCCAAATATCATCATGCCGAATCCTTCAATTGCCATTAAGAATATTAAAGCAGGTGCCCAAGAAATGAATGGCATAATTAATAAAGCAATCCCACTAATTAAAACACCTCCATAAGCCAGTAATCCTCTCTTCTGCCACCGCTCTTTCCCACCAAATATCAATGCAGCAATTACAGCTCCACCACCAGAAAAGGCCATGCCAAGTCCATACACGTAAGCTTCAAAATGATGATGAACATTAAATAACCATGGTATTAATACGACGATAATGCCGGCATAACAAATATTTATAAAAGAAAAGACTAAAATTGTAATCCATAGCCAAGGATGACTTTTTAAAACGAAAACACCTGCCATAAACTCTTGTTTGTAATCAATGTTACTCTTTTCAATAGACTTTACTTTTTTAAACTTAATTTCTTTTAAAAATAATAAACATAAAAATGATAATAAGTACGTTACTGCATCTAGTCCGAAGCCTATCCCTGCAGACGCAACCGATACGATTAACCCACCAAGTGCTGGTCCAATTAATCGTATACCTTGATTACTCATTTGAGTGAGTGCGTTAGCTGCATTACGAATTTCAGGAACAAATACTTTCGCTCTTACAGCAGCATATGCTGGTTGGAATATCCCTTCCATAAGTCCGTATAAGGCAACGAGAATATATAAAATTGTAATTGTTAATAAATCCATAAATATAAGCGATGCAAGTAATAGCATTAATATACAGCGGATTATATCCGTAAATAACATTAATTTAACCCGATCAATTCGGTCTACAACTAAACCCGCAAACGGTAAGGCAAGAATATTAGGTAGCATGTACATTGCCATCGTCATCCCCATTACAACTGTTGAACCAGTTAATGAATACACAACAACTGGGAGTATGACCATAGTTATCGAACTACCTAAGACCGAGAGTAATTGTCCAATCCATAAAAATTTAAAGTGTGGTGATACTTTAACCGGTAATAATAATTTACCAACATAACCTAAACTTTTCTCCTTTTGTATTTCTCCTTGCATGTCTCTCCCCTCTTTTCGAATGACTATAGAATTTATAATATATAACTGAAAATTTATAACATTCCATTTCCAATTATATAAGAAACAATTATGTTATGGTAAAATTATCAAAAAAATATAAAGGAGAATACATCATTATGCCTCCAAATTCACATAACATCGAACACCAGATCTATACAATGTGTATGATCCAACGTAACAATGAAGTTTTACTCATAAAACGCCCCAACCATCGAGGTTTCCCTGGCTACATCGCTCCTGGCGGCAAAGTAGATTTCCCCGAAAGTATCGTTCAAGCCGCTATAAGAGAAGTAAAAGAAGAAACTGGATTACTTGTTTCCAATTTAACTTTTAAAGGATTAGATGAATATGTAAATCCGAAAGGTAATGTTCGATATATGGTATTTAACTATTGGACAGACTCATTTGAAGATGAACTTCTTTTGAACCCTCCTGAGGGTGAATTATTATGGATACCAATCGATACAGCACTTAAGCTACCTATGCAAACTTGGTTTAAAGAAAGATTCCCATTATTTTTTGAAAAAGGCACTTTTGAAATTCAACGCGTTTGGGATGATGAGCTAAATAAACAAGTTTCTATGACAATTACCCATACATAAAAAAGCTTGGAAACCTATCCAAGCCTTTCTTACCTCTGTGCAATTTTTTCAATCTTATAATGAATATGTAAAAATTCAAGTCCAAATAGCCACATGCTATGATGAGCTGTTAACATTTTATCCTTATCCTCTGTAATGATGAAAGTCTCTGCTAACGGTAAACGGATTGTCAAGAACCGAGTATGTAAATAAATCCCCTCATCTCCCTGGCCATTTTCTCTTAACTTACTAGTAATGATTAAATCATGATTATCATTACATAGCCTCAAAATACCAGTCATATTCGAATAAGGTAAAGGCAAGGCGATATTCATATATGTCTCATCCTTATTTGTATGCTTTGAATAAAGAGCTACAAAAATAGATTCACTTGCTTCATTTTTCCTTAGCCAAGCCCTTACATTCTCTCTTCCATCTTTCTCATCCATTACACCAATGATAGAGCCATGCATCGTTTCCCACTTGCCGCCCATTCCTAAATGTATTTGTCCTACACGCTTGCTCATTTTCTCATAACAAAATGCAAATGGTCGGAACCAACGAGCCCATTTAATATTCGATTGCAACTCATACTCTGTTGTATTTTCATAAAAACGAATAATGCTTAAAGGAATCTTCGTCGCTTCAAATACCTCACTATGAAAATCATTCATTTTATCAACTAAACCGTTGTATTCCTTACTGTCTACTAAATTTCTTCCATATAAAAACGCTTCACCAATTGCCACATTTCCTCTTAACTTACTCATTGGTTTTCCATAGTATTTATAATTCGGAACACTCTTTTCGATCATCCAGCCAACAAATGCCGGTAACGCTACTCCAATTCCGTTGACAACACCGTGAATCCAAACCATTTGGGCAATTGTAATCGTCATTACATGCTTCAAATTCCCGTATGAGTATATGAGTGAGAACATAATTGTAACCATGAGCGTACTAGACGAAATGATTAGAAGAATCTTTGCACTGATCGTATTAAATTTTGCTCTCCAAACGTAAAATCCATATCCATAAATCGCACATAAATATAAGAACACTGCAAAAAATTCAAATATTATCGAGTATGTAATTCCTATTGCAACTGTCATAGGTGAAATCAGGATGATAAACATAATAGCATCATACACTTTACTTCTCTTTTCTCTTGTTCTCCCTATTAAACCAGCTGATAATGGCAATAGAAACGCCGAATAATGAAAATGTGCAGCTGTGAGTAAAACAATATCAGAGCTAAACTGCATAATCGAAAGTTTTGCTACTGAAGCAAAAAACCAAAAACCACCTAAAAACAAATAAATAAACGCACTATCTATGACTGTCTCTTCTAATGGCTTCCATCCTCTTTCTAGCAATCTACTTACACCAAATAACGCAACGATTCCCGTATATACAAACCAAAGTAGCGCAAATACATAGTGATTTGTGACGAAAGCTAGCATTGCGCAAACTGCTGCGATTGGATATAAAAACGATACGAATTTATAAAATAATAAATACGATCCATCTCTTTTTCTTTTATCAATAATACAAAACGACATTGGTATAAATAATAAAACAGATAATAATATAATTGCTTCAACAGGATTTGTATTCGACCGCTCACATAATAGAAAAACAACATAACAAGCAAGCCCAAATATTATATTCTTCATATCGTTTAGTTCCTTTCCACAAATGTTCCCTTATATGAAAAAAGCGAGCCAATTAACGGGTTTCGTACTTGTACATGAATTCGAAAACACTGTAGTGTTTCATCATAACTTTCAATAATTTTTGCTTCACCATACAAGAATTTTGGTAACGGAATTTTTCTTCCAAACATATAAAACCATTGTTTCTTTGAAGAAATATGCATTGCACCTAACTCATCGATATGAAAATGCAGTGTAGAAACGAGTAAATGTGGCTCACCAAAATAATCTACAATTTCATTTTCTTTTTCATCCAATTGCATAACTGCATTAAAATATCTTTTCTTATTATGAAAATAAAAAGTACGATTCCATCTTACTAATTCTTGTCCATATTCATCTCGCTCAGCTGTATTTTGTATCGTAAATGGAATTTCCTCTCCTCGTTCCGAGAAAAACATTCGAAACTTCGATGCAATTTTTAATATAAATTTTACGAAAAAAGAGCCACCGTAAATTTCATCCATCTTTCCTTCCCCTGTAAAGCTATTCTCTTCTGTAATCGCATAACGCTTCTGCAATTCAGGATGAAGATTTTTATAGATATCCCCTAATAATCGTTCATACATATTAGCCATACACTTATCCCTTTCTCTTCCTCTTGCAATTTTTCGCGCTTGGTAAATCGAAACTATTTATATAACCGACAATTGATAACCCCATTAGAAGAATATTTAATGTAATCGGATTAAACGGCCCTGTAAAGCTTGCGATATTCGTAAATCCTGCCGCTATCGTTAAAACTAGTAACACAATAATATGCAGTATAAATATTTTTCGTTTTGTTAGTGGCAACAGCCATACGACGCCGAAAATTATTTCTAACACCCCAATTATTTTAAGTATATATACACTACTTTCATTTGAACCGATTAATACAGAAAGCATCTTTACTTCTTCTGAATGAGTAAACACTAGTTTCGGCACTATCCCTTGATATATCCATACAAAAGCAAATAAAAAGCATACGAGCCAATACGTCATTGTTCTTCTAATGAGTAACCTAGGATGAAGCCCCTTTTCTAACCATAATTTTAAAGCATCAAAACTCCAAGCAGTCGCCCACCCTAATAACGGACGAAAAATATAGGAATCTATCACATTTCCGATACGACCAAATCTTGTATCATAATCATATTGTGTTTCAAAATGAATGTATTCTTTACCCGGTGTATACTTCCAATAACCACGCCCTATTTGAATAAGAGATAATGTATTATCTGTCCAAAATTTTAAAGAAGAAATTCTTTCACCAGTTTCTTTTCTTATTTCACCTATTGATTCCCCTTCTCCAGCTATTTCAAGCCCAAATCCAATCTTTGTTTTATACAAAAATTTCTGTGGTTCTCCTTCTTTTTTCTCTAAATACGAAATTTCAGTAAAGCGTGCATCCCACTCTGTATGTATATCTGGTTCTTGCGTATATTCCCATAATTTCTCCATCGTTGTGTTCATTTTTGTCGCAACATAAATAGGCTGTTTCCTTTTCATTCTCCCACCTCCTATGCACTATACGTTTAATGTACATGCAATGAATTTATTTTGCTACATTTTTCACAAACTTCCTTTTAAAAAAGAAAGAATTTTTAAAATATATATAAAACACTTGATTCCTCGAAAAATTTAAACTATTATAAAACAAATGTTACCAACAACTTCATAAATCAAACACTCTCGCCTAAAACGTGAGATAGAGGTTGCAATACTTATGAGTATTCTAATGGAGACACAGAGATGTCTATGAACTTAGATGAAAGGAAGTATTGCCGAAATTGATAAATTTCTCTGCATTTATCAATTGGGGCTGTTTTCGAATAGAAACAGAACTGTCATATGTACAGACGTGTATGTATGAAGAGCTATCTACAAAAAAGAGATATCATTTTTTATGATATTCCTTTTTTGGCGGTTTTTTTATTAGCTCCGTTTTCTGTTTCCCTTTTCCTGTAACAGCACCATCCTCACTTATTTGAGATGGTGTTTTTTGTTTGTCTTTCTGGTAACTACAGGAGTATTGGGATTTATATATTTCCTAATCTATTCTTAAAAATAGACGAAAGAAGGAATTTGTAATGGAAACAATTGTTCAAAAATTTGGTGGCACTTCTGTCGGAAGCGTCGAACGCATTCAACATGTAGCAAATTTAATCATTGAAGAATATGAACGAGGTCATAGCGTTGTCTCTGTCGTTTCAGCAATGGGAAAAAGCACAGATGAACTTGTCGCACTCGCTAATGCTATTACAGAAAATCCAAGTAGACGTGAAATGGATATGCTTCTATCTACAGGAGAACAAGTAACTATTTCATTATTAACAATGGCACTGCAAGCAAAAGGCTATCATGCAATTTCATTAACAGGGTGGCAAGCTGGTATTACGACAGAATCTGTACATAGTAGTGCACGGATTACTAACATTCATACAGATCGTATACAGTCCTATCTTGCTGCAGGCACGATTGTGATCATAGCTGGCTTCCAAGGAATCAGTGAAGATCATGAAATAACAACACTTGGACGCGGTGGTTCTGATACAACTGCGGTTGCATTAGCTGCTGCACTGAAAGCAAAAAAATGTGATATTTACACGGATGTGACCGGCGTATATACGACGGACCCACGAGTTGTAAAAGATGCTTATAAATTAGATGAAATTTCTTATAACGAAATGTTAGAACTTGCAAACCTCGGTGCTGGCGTATTACACCCACGCGCTGTTGAGTTTGCTAAAAATCATAACGTAGTTTTAGAAGTTCGCTCAAGTATGGAACAAGAAAACGGAACAATTGTAAAAGGAGAATGTAACATGGAACAACAATCAATCGTTAAAGGTATTGCATTTGAAGATAATATTACACGTGTCACAGTAAAAGGATTGGAACAAGGCTCGCTTTCAACTGTTTTCTCTACATTAGCAATGGCACATATTAATGTAGATATCATCATTCAAAGTATTACAAATGAAGGAACTGTTCATCTCTCCTTCTCCATCCATTCTAATGATTTAAGAGAAACTTTAGAAGTGTTGGAACAAAACCAAGAAGCACTTCACTATGAATCTGTAGAACATGAAAACCATTTAGCAAAAGTATCAATTGTAGGATCTGGTATGGTATCTAATCCTGGTGTTGCTGCAAATATGTTCACTACTTTAAAAGAAGAAAATATTCATATTAAAATGGTAAGTACATCAGAAATTAAAGTGTCTGTCGTTATTGACCGCCTTCATTTAGTAACAGGTGTTGAGGCGCTGCATCAATCATTTATGGCAAAAATTGAGCCTTTAGTGCAAATGAGCTAATTTCTATCGGTAAAACTTAAAACAAATTATATTAATCTATTTCCTTCTTATATTCCAATAGTAGAGAGTTTACAAAGTATTATTTGTTAACTCTCTACCATATGGCATACATAAAAGCACCTTGTCACATTTTCCTATACTGTGACAAGGTGCTTTTTGATTGAAAGGAATTTACAGCTTTTTAGTAGTATAATTATGAGGATGATCAAATAATAAATTTTCACACATAAGGAGATAAGACTATGGCAAAAAACAAATTACTACGAATGGACAATGTCAGCATCGTTGTAGAATCCCTTGATAACGCAATCTCTTTCTTCGAGGAGATCGGCTTGAAACTCGAAGGGCGAGCCACTGTCGAAGGTGAATGGGCTGGTCGCGTAACTGGACTCGGTTCTCAATGCGTAGAGATTGCTATGATGGTTACTCCAGATGGCCACAGCCGAATTGAACTTTCGCGATTTCTGACTCCTCCTACTATAACAGATCACCGAACAGCTCCTGTAAACGCCCTCGGTTATCTACGCGTCATGTTCACCGTTGAAGACATTGACGAAATGGTATCTAGACTTACTAAGCATGGTGCAGAGCTCGTTGGCGAAGTAGTTCAGTACGGGGACTCGTATCGTCTCTGCTACATTCGTGGAGTCGAAGGACTTCTAATCGGTTTGGCGGAACAACTCGGTAATAAGTAAGCAAGTGACGTTTTATAAAAAGGCACTATCATTGAATAAAACTTAGACTCTTAAGCGACTTTATTATTATATTTTTAACCCCGTCCTAACTTTAGAACGGGGTTATGCTTGTTTGAGCTTTTAAAATTAAATAACTTTATTATCATTTTACATATAGATTTCAAGAATCTACCCAAATAGCTTTTTAACACATTACCAATATCCTAAAATCATTATAAAACAATTAAAATATTCGTTATACCCTTTCCTAGGAAATATAACTAACTCTTCTCACTTTTTATCACATATATCTTTTCGCTCTTTCCCTTGAAAAAACGATCTATATTCATTCAAAATAACTTTCTTCACATCCGAATAAAAAACCATCATGAATAGTGCAACTCCTAATACAAACACCTGTATTCCTTCATAATCAATGAATGCACTCATAATTAGCAATCCAAACCCAATATAAAAACCAAACTCATTCTCTTTTTCAAAATCCTTATCTTCTTCATCAATATGTATTTTTTCTTTCATGTTCTGTTTCCCTTTTATTAACTCATCAAGCGTAACATTGTACATTTCGCTTAGTAAAATTAGATTATCAATATCAGGATAACTTTTATCATTTTCCCATTTGTATACTGCTTGCCTTGTCACACCAATTTTTTTAGCAACATCCTCTTGCGAAAACCCCTTTGATTCTCGTAATTTTTTTAGCTGTTCTCCTATGCTCATAACATCCCCTCCTTTAACAAATTATTACATAAAAGGAGATATAAACGAAAGAAACCATTAGTAAAACTCACTGTAAACTATTCGTTTACACAATAAAAAAAGAGAGAATAGCTCTATATTTGAGCTATTCTCTCACTTCTATTTAAAACAGATGAATGTTTTCTTTCTTACAAGCTGCACGTAAATCATCAGGCCATACAGAAGATTGAACTTCACCGATATGTGCTTTACGTAAGAAGTACATGCACATTCTTGATTGTCCAATACCACCGCCGATTGTTAATGGTAGTACGTCTTCTAGTATACCTTTATGGAAATCATACTCACGTTTGAAGTCTTCATCAGTTTTCGTTAACTGCTCATCAAGTGATTTACTATCAACACGAATTCCCATTGATGATAATTCGAATGAAGATTGTAGTACTGGGTGCCAGAATAAAATGTCACCGTTTAATTTCCAATCGTCATAATCAGCTGCGCGTCCGTCGTGCTTTTCACCTGAACGAAGTGCATCACCAATTCCGATAATAAAGACTGCACCGTGTTCTTTCGCAATTGCATGTTCACGATCTTTCGGTGTTAATTCTGGATATTTATCTTCTAGTTCTTGGGAAGTAATGAAAACAATCTCTTCTGGCAAATACTTTCCAAGGAACGGATACTTTTCAAATAAGTGGTCTTCTAATTCTTTGAATATTCCATAAATTGTTTGTACTGTTTTTTGTAAGTAATCGACAGTACGCCATTCTTTTTGAACGATTTTTTCCCAATCCCATTGGTCAACGTAAATGGAATGCGTTGCATCAAGTTCTTCATCACGACGAATCGCGTTCATGTTTGTATATAAACCTTCACCAGCTTCATATCCGTATTCATGTAATGCAAATCGTTTCCACTTCGCTAGTGAATGGACTATTTCTAATTCTTCTCCTGAATGTAACATATCAAATTCAATTGGACGTTCTACACCGTTTAGGTGATCGTTTAATCCTGATTTTTTAGTTACGAATAATGGTGCAGATACGCGGAATAATTCAAGGCGTTTTGCTAATTGGTCCTCGAAAAATGTTTTAACTTCCTTAATTGCGATTTGAGTCTCTCTTACTGTCATTAATGATTGATACATGGTGGTTTCCTCCTAAAATGTTTGGATGTTGTGAAAAGAAGCCAACAAAAAAAGCCCTTCTTTCCCAAAAAACTGGGACGAAAGGCTTTAGTTCCGCGGTACCACCCAAATTAGCAACAGAGGTTGCTCACTTATTCAGTACGGAGATGAAATATCTCGATACTGTTCTTCTTGTAACGGCGAAGTTCCCGGCTAAGTCTACTTTCCTATAAAGGATTTCGGTTAGCAACTCCAGGAGGTTCTTCATAATAGGCTTCGTATCAGGCTCACACCACCCCTGACTCGCTTAAACTACGTCCTACTACTACTCGTCCTTTCATAGTCGTTTTGTTGTCACATCTCTGAAACATTTTATTAATGATTATTCTATACAAAAAATAAAGAAAGTCAACAAAAAGTTTTAAAATGTTTTTCAATTCTTTATTTTACGGCTTTATTGATTGTTGTTAATTTAACATCTTTACTTTTTCTGCCTCGTCAATCCAAAAAATGTTTCACTGACCGAAACTAACGTATACACAACAATTAATGTGATCGTTCGGAATATAGAATCCGCAGTATTTCTTATTATTTTCATTTTCTTTATAATTCCTTTCAGTTTACTTGCAATTTCATGATATACTATAGCATTCAAGCAGTTTATTTTTACTTAAAGCAATCATAGTCATTTATAAAGAGTATTTTCTAAATCATTGACTATTATCAAATAAGATTTTTATATAACGGAGTGATCATATGAGTAAAACGAAAGCAAAACCGAAAAAAGGTGTAGGACAAGGTACAGGAAGTAAAGGATGGAACCGTTGGCAATCAAGTGCAAAGAAAAAGGCAGCTGCCAAACCATACAAAAGTAAAGGTACAAAGAAGTAATTTAAATAACATTTGATTTCTTTACTTTGTACAAAACAAAATATAATTATTACAACAAAAAAGCTATGCCCTCATAAATTTGAAGGCATAGCTTTTTTATATTAAATCATTAAAATATCTCGAATTTCTTCCTCTGTGATTGAGGACAATTTCTCTTCTCCCGGCTCAATCACTTCAGCGATTAAATTTTTCTTACTTTCTTGCAGTTCATGCATTTTCTCCTCAATTGTTCCCTGAGCTACTAGCTTTATAACTTGCACTGTATTTTTTTGCCCCATTCGATACGCTCTATCGGCCGCTTGTTGTTCAACAGCTGGATTCCACCATAAATCGTATAATATTACTGTATCTGCACCAGTTAAATTAAGACCGGTACCGCCAGCTTTTAAAGAAATGAGAAATAGATCTCCTTCTCCTTCGTTAAACCGATCGCACAGCTCTACACGTTCCTGCGCTGGTGTACTCCCGTCTAAATAGAAGTATGGAATTGCTTGTCGATTTAACTCACGACCAATAATGGAAAGCATCTTCGTAAATTGAGAAAAGATTAAAATTCTCTTTCCTGTACTTCTACATTCCTCTAAAATCTCTAATAGTTGTTCAAATTTAGCTGAACTTCCTTTGTAATCATCTACAAATAAAGCGGGATGACAACAAATTTGTCGCAATCTCGTTAAACCAGCTAAAACTCTAATTTTATTTTTACGTAACGTATCTTTGTCTAAATGCTTTAACGTTTCTTCCCTTAACTTCGCTAAATAAGCAGCATAGAGACTCTTTTGATCGGGTAATAACTCCGATGATTGTAAGTGCTCTATTTTCTCTGGCAACTCATTTAATACGTCCCCTTTTAATCGTCTTAATACGAATGGTTTCACTCGCTTCGCTATATCTTCACGCCTTAAGTCACCGAACTCTTTTCTTCCTGGTAATAATTCTGGGAAGACGACATGGAAGATAGACCATAGCTCTTCTAATGAATTTTCTACAGGTGTCCCTGTTAGTCCAAAACGGTATTCAGCTTGAATTGTTTTCACAGCTCTTGCCGTTTGCGTTGTAGGGTTTTTAAACGCCTGTGCTTCATCAAGGAATAGTGTATGAAATGGTCTTGCATACAATCTTATATCTCTTCTCAGTAATGGATATGACGTAATTACGACATCAAATCCCGCTATATCTTTCAAAATCTTCTGGCGCTCTGCTTGGTTTCCATCTGCAATAACCGCTCTAATATGCGGGGCGAATTTTTTCAATTCACTAAACCAATTATAAACAAGAGATGAGGGTGAAACGACTAATATAGGCAGTTTCTTTTCTCGAATCTCAGGCAAAACAGAATCTATAAAAGCAATGCTTTGCAACGTTTTTCCAAGCCCCATATCATCTGCTAAAATACCGCCAAAACGGTAATGAGCGAGTGTCTTCATCCATTCAAACCCATATACTTGATACTTTCTCATTTCTGCATTTAAAGTATTTGGCACAGCAAACTTTAATTTTTTCGGATTTTGAATGTTTTCTACTAACTCTTGAACAGAATCATCCAAACTTAAAACATTGCCTTCGTGAAGTCCGTTCATCCATTTCACACTCCGAATAAGCGGAACATTTACCTCTTCTCCATGTAAAAATTCTTTCCGAATACCTGATTCTTTTATAAACTGATTAATTTCATTAAACTCTTTACTCTCTAGCGATAAAAACGAACCGTTCGCCAATCGATAATATTTACGTTTCTCTTCAAGAGCCGCTAATACACCTTTAATTTCTGCTTCTGGTATTCCTTTTATATCAAAACGAAATGACAACCAATCAATTCTTTCTTTTCTTCTCACTCTAATAAGAGGAACTGCATCTCCTTTACTAATTCGCAATTTGATTGCTGTCGTCGCATAAATATCAACTAAACCTTTTAATGTTGGCACGACGTGATATAAAAAGTTATACTCAGCTTCTTCATTATGCATAAAGTAACCGCCTTCTGTTTTCGCAAAGGCACTTTCACTCATAATGTCTAAAATCTCTTTTTCTTTTTTCTCATCACGATTAAAAACAGACGGCTGTCCATCCTCTTCTAGCGGATTAATCATGACGTTCCCATAGTGGAATTCAAGACCTGCTAATAAGCGATTTTTCACGCGGTCTAAATACAATTTCGCTTTTAGCGAAGGTGTTTCAACACGATCCGATATTACTTCATCAATGTGTACATTTCCGAGCTTCATTAATCCTGGTACAACTTTCGCTACGAAATGTTCCATCTTACTTTCTGGAATATAAAACTGATTACTATTTGAGCGACCCATCATCTTTTGTAATTCAATAAGTCGCATACAATCTTCAATGTGTAAGTGATATAATTTCCCATCGTAAAGTGCATTGTTATACATATCCATAACTTGTACACGATTTAAACCATCTATATGAAGTGTAAATCCGCCATTATTCCCTTTCGTAAATTCAAAGTGTAACGGCAACAAACCTTTTGAAACTAGTAACCCCTGAAACAGTTGTTCATTTTGTTTCAGCTGCACATATTCTACTTTAGAAAGTGAAGAGAGCATATCTTTCCATGAAGCTGGTGGTATGAATATCATACTTTCATCTTGTTTCGCATGTACTTCTAGCGTATCTTCATACATTTTTTCGTTATGATACATTTTAATGAGCTGCTGAATAATCGCATCCGTTTCTTGTTTAAAACTATGTACATCCGGTGTATATGTAAATTCATTTGAAAAACGAAAAGACTCTCTTTTCTCCACCTTAGAAAGAAATTCTCTAATATGATTTATGAAATACACTTTGGCAAGTTTCAATTGAATTCCAAGAAGAGCCCCACCACTTCTCGTAGCTACTGGTGTACATATAAACTCAATATCTAATATTTCACGTGTATCAAAACGGTGTTGTTTACTTTTTGGCCTCAGTGGTTTGTCTGCAAACAGCTGAAACATACCACTTGTCAATTGATCATTTCTGTTACTTGTGGAGCTCATTCCACCTGTTTGTTGATTATAGTTTATTTGTATTAATACTGCTGCAACATGTTGACAGTACGTTTGAAAAGACGCTAATGAAGGACAACTACATTTTGCAACAACATCACCCTTTTTAGCTTTTTCTACTGTAACATGGAAATCCTCGTTCCCTTTTACTGTCGCCTCGCAAATTTCTTTATTTTCATCATAATGATTTATTATTATTTTATTTGATTTATAATAGGCTTCACCTCTTTTATATGAGGTCTCTCCGCACACTTCTTTAATAATCGATTTATTCAATGTGAAACTCATTACTTTGACACTTCCTTAATATAAAACCATTTTCTCTTACTTAACATTTTACATGCTCCACGAGAAAATATAAAATGTTGATTTAACAAAAAAAGATGCTTATTTATAAGCATCCTCTTTACTCTACCTCCATCAACCTCTTCGCCTCAAAATACAACACTTGAATAAACTTCTTCGTATTAATTCGCGTATGACCAGAAGATGCGAGTTCATCTTTCGTCATTTCTGTCATCCGTTTTCTAACTACAGTGAAATCGAAAAATTTTGGAGCATAGCTTTCAAATTTCGGATTTGAAAAGTCTGTTAATCCTAAAGAAGCCAAATGATTTAACGACTGATAAATAGCTCGACGTACTCTTTGTTCAGACGCTTTTTTCTCTTTATCAATATCCGCATCTAAAGCTATATCCCCTAATTTCCTTATCGTAATATGATGGAAAATTTCTTTTAACGCAGGAAAACCAAACTCAAATGTCTGTGCCTTTTCTTGACCATATAAATATTCCAGCATACTAAGTAAATCTTTACTGCCATTCTCTCCCGCAATACCGAGTTCTGATAGTAAGAAGCGCCCTAAATCCCCTATCTTTTTTCCTTCTTGTACTGGTTCACTACGCAATTGCGGTTTTTCCCACTGAAACACGTTATTCAATGATTTTTGAATATCATGTATAGAACGCTCCAATCTAATACGCTCCATCACTTTTCGTACAACAGATACAACTTCGATTTTGTTTAATGGTTTTGTAATATAATATTCTACACCAAGTGTATATGCCTCACCTATAAGCTGCTTCGATTCCACTTGAGAAATCATAATAATTTTCCCCGTGAAAGTTGACGCAATGTGACGAACTGTTTCAATTCCGTCCCTCATCGGCATCAACAAATCAATAAATAAAATATCTACTTTTTTAAAATTTAGTTGATCCGCTTCAATAAAAGCTCCGTCATCCGCCTCACCAATTACTTCTCCAAGATCTCCATCTTCAATAATTTGTGAAAGCATTGAACGGAAAACTTCATCATCGTCTACGATATAATAAAACAAATCTATTCCCCTTCCTGCTTTAAACTATCCTCCGGTAAACAAACGATAAACTTACATCCTCTTTTATTTTCTCGGTCTTCTAATCTCACTTCTCCGCCTAGCTCTGTTACCATTTCATTTATGTAAGAAAGCCCTATACCAGTTGACGGTGTTCCCGTTTGATCATACTTGGAAGTAAACCCTGGCTTAAATACTAATTTCTTATACTTTTGTGTAATACCAGGCCCATCGTCAATTACTTCAAAAAATATATGTTGATCTCTTTTATATAGCTTAATAATAACGACACCTTTATCTTCAATTGCTTCAACTGCATTCGAAACTAAGTTATTAAAAATTGATAGAACTGTATACACGTGGTATGCAGCATGCTCACCTTCTATATGTTTAGAAAAACGTATATCCTTTTCTAGCATTTCAGCATACTTCTCATTTATTCTAACAATCATCTCTGCTAACTCATGTCCTTCTACATATTCAGCCACATTTTTATCTAACAACAGTTTAGATAATCCTGCAAATATCCTTTGATTATCCTTTTTTATTTCATGCACTTCCCCTGCTATTTTCAATGCTGTTTTACTACTTGAATCAGCGCTTACTTGTAAATTTCGATATAGTTGATATGCTTCTTGTGTAATTAACTCCGCATTTTGTAACGTCTTTTTCAAATGAACAGATTCCACATATAAATTAGAAAGATGCATTAACATATTTTCATTTTCTTTTCGAACTTGCGATTCTTTTAATTTCGTTTCATATAAATTCATCATATTTAAAAAACCAAGTGCAAAGAAACTACGAAAAATAGCAATAATAATAAGTTTATTTACTTCAGAAATCGTTATTGTTGTACCGAGTACTAACATGTGGTAAAACGCAAGTTCTGACATACTTGCAACAATTTCAATTGAAATTCCAAGGCATCCAATAATGATTGGTTTCTGATGGAACTTATTTACCCTGCAAAGCGAAAAAAGACTGCCATAAATAAAATAATAGAAGAACACAGGATAACGCAAATAAAATGATTCTGTCATATAAAATGAACCTTGCATGATCCAGTCAAGACATACTCGGAATAAGACTACAGATATACCAACAAGAATACCTGCAACTCCTGCTGGTACTCTTCTTAAAAATAATAATAAAAAGAAGAATAGCGGTGTACCAAAGCTAACTCGAAACGTATCATTAAAGGGATGAAAGTTCAGCTCTCCAGCAATCGGAACAACGACCATTAATATAATTAAAAGGGACATATCTTTCTTCCATAATTGATTCCAATTCAAAGGTGCCACTTCCTATACTTTTTTCAGTAGTAAAAGCGAAAGCCCGCTTATTGTTATAAACGGGCTTCGTTTCTATATTCTAACCTTTTCTACCGCTTTTATTTGGCGATACTCTGGCTTCCACATTGCTTCTTTCACTGCCATCTTGATATCGTTATCACTTAAGTTCACTCTTGCAACACCTTCTGCAACTGCAACTTTCGCTACTTCAATTGCAACCATTTCTGAGATATTACGTAATTCTTCGACCTCTGGTAAAATAGGTGCCCCTGGCTGACTTGTATCTACCATACTTGCAACTGCTTCAGCAGCTGCTGCGAACATTCCATCCGTCATGACGCTTGCACGTACTACAATTGTTCCAAGACCAAGCCCTGGGAAAATAAGTGCATTATTTGATTGCCCAATAACATACGTTACACCGTTATATGTAACTGGTTCAAATGGACTTCCTGTTGCAACTAACGCTCTTCCTTCTGTCCACTTGATTAAATCAACTGGTTTCGCTTCAGCAAGTGGCGTTGGATTCGACATTGGTAAAATAATTGGTCTTTCTACGTGAGAAGCCATTTCTTTAATAATTTCCTCTTTAAATGCGCCCGCAACAGTAGATGTGCCAATTAAAATTGTCGGTTTTACATGTTTCACAACCTCAGCAAGTCCGATCACATCATTTTGTTTCCAATCACTTACTTCCGCTTCTTTTCTTGCATATGGAATTTGGAAATCAAGAAGATCTTCCATATTATCTGTAACTAACCCATTACGGTCAATACACCAGAAACGCTTATGTGATTCTTCTTCTGATAAGCCGACGCGGACCATTGCATCTCTTACTTGATCTGCGATACCGATTCCAGCTGTACCAGCACCAAACACAACCACGCGGTGTTCACTTAACGGTACACCAGAAGCTTTCACTGCCGATAATACTGCCGCAAGTGAAACTGCACCTGTACCTTGAATATCATCATTAAACGTACATACATCATGACGATATTTATCTAAAATTTTTCGTGCGTTACGAGAGCTAAAGTCTTCCCAATGTAAAAGTGCTTTCGGGAATTGTTTGTTTACCGCTTGAACAAATGTATCAATAAATTCATCGTAAGCTTCACCTGTTATACGAGGGTGACGATTTCCAATATAAAATGGGTTGTTTAATAGTTCCTCACGGTTTGTACCTACATCTAAAATTACCGGTAATACGCGACTAGGATCGATTCCAACTGCGGCAGTGTAAACAGCTAATTTTCCGATTGCGATGTTAATACCACCAACACCCCAGTCACCAATTCCTAATATACCTTCTCCATCTGTTACAACGACTAAATCAATATTCTCAGCTGTTGCACCAATATTTGCAAATGCATCTTCAATACCTGATGGATCGTTAATTGATAAATAAACACCACGTGGTTTACGGTATTCATGACTATACCTTTGAATTGCTACACCAACAGTTGGTGTATATACAATCGGTAACATTTCACGTAAATGATCTGTTAGTATACGATAAAATAATACTTCATTTCGATCATGTAACGCAGTTAAGTATACATTCTTTAATAAATCATCCGGCTGCGAACTAAATTGTTCGTATGCTCGGCGTGCTTGTTCTTCTAACGTTAAAACCGCTGGCGGTAATAACCCTTTTAACCCTAACTCTTCTCTTTCATTTTGTGTGAAAGCTACCCCTTTATTTAAAAGTGGTGTTGATAATACTTCTGCTCCTCTTAATGTTGTTTCTAATGCACCATTAGAAGCCACTGTAAACTTGCTCATAACATCCCTACCTCTATTCATATATAGCATTTCTATATTGTAAACAAAAAAGAGGGGCTTGTCCCCCCTCTTCTTTTAATTTTTCTTTAAAAGAGTTGCTCCTGCAATCCCTGGATGTGTCATTTCGAATGGATCTAGAATTAACTCTAAATCTTCTTGTGATAATACACCATTTTTCACACAAAGTTCTCGAACGGATTGACCTGTTGCAATTGCTTCTTTCGCAACGCGAGCTGCTGCTTCATAACCGATATGAGGGTTCACGGCTGTAATAATTCCTACACTCTTCTCAACATACTCTTTTAAGCGATCTTCATTCGCTTCAATTCCTTTTAAGCAGTTATCTGTAAAGGCACGGAAACCGTTGTTCATAATGCTAATAGATTGAAGTAAGTTGAAAACAAGTACTGGTTCCATAACGTTTAATTCTAATTGTCCTGCTTCTGAAGCAAGGCAAATTGTATGGTCGTTACCAATTACTTGGAACGCAATTTGGTTAATAACTTCTGGCATAACAGGATTTACTTTCCCTGGCATAATAGATGAACCTGGTTGACGAGCTGGTAACATAATTTCTGCTAAACCAACACGTGGACCTGATGCCATTAAACGAAGGTCATTCGCAATTTTAGACATGTTCATCATACATACTTTTAGTGCTGCAGATACTTCAGTATAAGCATCCGTATTTTGCGTCGCATCTACTAAATCTTCTGCACCAACAAGCGGTAATTCACTAATTGTAGCTAAATGTTTTACAACTGCTTCAATGTACTCTGGATCTGCATTTAAGCCTGTCCCTACTGCAGTTGCTCCCATATTTACTTCATATAGATGTTGACGTGATTGCTTAATACGTTTCATATCACGTTCAAGTACACGGGAATACGCTTTAAACTCTTGCCCAAGACGAATCGGCACAGCATCTTGTAAATGTGTACGACCCATTTTAATAACATGGTCGAACTGCTCTGCTTTTAATTCAAATACATCATGCATATAGCCCATCGTTTGTAATAAACCCTCTAATGCATTTAATGTTGCGATATGAATCGCAGTTGGAAATGCATCGTTTGTTGATTGCGCCATATTGACGTGGCTATTTGGACTAATATAATGGTAGTCTCCCTTTTCCATTCCTAATAATTCAAGAGCACGATTGGCAATGACTTCATTTGCATTCATGTTCATTGAAGTACCTGCTCCGCCCTGGATTGGATCGACGATGAAATGATCGTGCCACTTTCCATCTAGAATTTCTTGAGCAGCTTCTGCGATCACGCCGCCCTTATTTAATTCCAATCTTCCTACATCTGTATTTGCAAGCGCTGCTGCTTTTTTTACAATTGCGAACGCTTTAATTAAACCTTCATGAATTTTGTACCCTGTAATTGGGAAGTTTTCTACTGCACGCATTGTTTGTACGCCGTAGTACGCATAATTTGGTACTTCTTTTTCACCTAAAAAATCTTTTTCAATTCGCACACCATTTTTAACTTCAGTTAATGTTGCCATGATTATTCACTCCTAAACGATTTCTTATGCTGCTTCTGTTTGTTTGACTGTTTCTACATATTGTTTTGCTTTCTCATTATCGAATTCGCCTTCCCACTTCGACATAACAATGGCCGCTAATGCATTTCCTAATACATTGACAGCTGAGCGAATCATATCTAAAATGCGGTCAATCCCCGCAATTAACGCGATACCTTCTAGTGGTAAGCCCATTGAACCTAACGTCGCTAATACAACAACGAACGAGGCACCTGGAACTCCCGCCATACCTTTGGATGTTAACATGAGAACGAATAATAACGTTATTTGCTCCGTCAGTGACATGTGTACGCCATACATTTGCGCAACAAACAATGCCGCTAACGCTTGATAAATAGCCGATCCAGTCAAGTTAAATGTATAACCTGTCGGAATTACGAAAGAGGCAACTGCCTTTGGACAACCGAACTCTTCCATTTTTCTCATTATATTAGGTAAAACAGCTTCTGAACTTGCTGTCGTAAATGAAAGAATAAGTTCTTCTTTTAAAATTTTCATTAATGTAAAAATGTTTACTCCAACCATTCGCGCATTAATACCTAATACAATCACAACGAATAGTATAACAGTTACATATACAGCTAGCACTAGTTTTCCTAGCGGAAGTAATGTTGCTACACCAAATTTCGCAACTGTAACGGCAATTAATGCAAATACACCAAATGGTGCGAACTTCATAACTTGATTCGTAACCCAAAACATCGCCTCAAGTACACCTTCAAAGAAGTTAAAAACAGGCTTCCCCTTGTCTCCAATTGCTGCAACTCCTAAACCGAATAACACAGAAAAGAATATAATTGGTAATAAGTCACCTTGTGCAATCGATTCAAATACGTTTTTCGGTACAATGTGAACAATCGTTTCAGCAAAACCTTTCTTCTCTGTTGCATCTGCTGTTTGTTTATAAGAAGAAATATCACTTTGCTGTAAGTTATTCATATCAACGCCAGTACCTGGTTGGAATATATTCGCTGCAAGTAATCCCATTAAAATAGCAATCGTCGTAATAATTTCGAAATAAAGAATTGTTTTACCGCCCAGTTTCCCAAGCTTCTTCATATCTCCTACACCAGCTACCGCAACAATTAATGCTGAGATAACAATTGGTACTACAATCATCTTAATTAAGTGAATAAATATATCCCCGATTGGTGTGATATAAGAAATCGCTGCTTTATTGCCATAAAAGACTGCCCCTACTACAATCCCTAAAACAAGCGCGACAAAGATTTGTGTTGCCAATCCAAATTTTTTCATTTATGTTCATCCCCTTCATGCGAACGCTTTCAATTTGTATTTATAAAAGCTACTCACACATCTTATAAGTGAACCTACAAAATCATACAAAAACCTACAAGTTCGTCACAAAAAATTCGAAAATTTTTCTTTTCTTTTTCATTGACACCATTTTGTGAAAAACTGATAAAATATACTTGATATGTAATCAGATTGTTTCGTATAATCAAAAAGATATATACTTACAACAAATCGAAATGAAAAGGAGTGGATGTTATGAAAAACTATACAAAGCAATTCGTCCTATCTTCTTCTTTTCTTTTTCATTTTCTTAAAAAGGAACAAAGGCATTCGCCTTTGTTCCTTTTTTATTGCGATCTATATAGGGGGAATTGTTATGAGGCCATATAAACGTGTCTTAATTAAATTAAGCGGCGGTGCACTTGCCGATCAAACTGGAAATAGCTTTAACTCCAAACGATTAGAACATATCGCAAACGAAATTTTATCCATTGTTGATTTAGGTATCGAAGTATCCATCGTCATCGGTGGCGGTAACATTTTTAGGGGCCACCTAGCTGAAGAATGGGGCATTGATCGCGTAGAAGCTGATAATATCGGTACGTTAGGTACAATCATTAACAGCTTAATGCTTCGCGGTGTTTTAACAAGTAAAACAAATAGAGAAGTGCGAGTTATGACGTCTATTCCATTTAATGCAGTAGCTGAACCATACATTCGCTTGCGTGCAGTCCACCATTTAGATAACGGTTATATCGTTATCTTTGGAGGCGGAAACGGGCAACCGTTCGTTACTACAGATTATCCAAGCGTACAAAGAGCCATTGAAATGAATAGTGATGCCATATTAGTCGCAAAGCAGGGTGTCGATGGTGTCTTTACAAGTGATCCAAAGCATAACAAGTCAGCAAAAATGTACAGCAAACTAAACTATAATGATGTTGTTAGACAAAATATACAAGTGATGGATCAAGCGGCATTACTGCTTGCCAGGGACTACAATTTACCAGCACATGTCTTTAACTTTGATGAGCCTGGGGTCATGAAGAAAATATGTTTAGGCGAACATGTGGGGACGTTAATAAATGATGATGTTACGATGCTTGTGCATGAAAAATAATGATTTTCCACAAAAAAGGGTGCCTTTTGTAGGCACCCTTTCCTAATTCATCATCACAAATAAAAATCAGCCAATCCCCCCAACTTTTCCTTACAACGCTCCCAAAAAGATAACTTCTCAAAAAACTCTTTCGTCATTTCTTTTGAATCACGAAAATCCTTTGTTAACGCCTTATTTACGTCTGATACGATAGTTCCACCATGAATATACAAATTCATCTCATCATTTATATAGAAACTTCGCGCAGTTATGTTCGTTGTACCGATAACAGTTAATTCATTATCAATCAGCATTAACTTCCCATGAAACATCCCTTTTTTATAACCGTATACCGTAATCCCATTATTAACAGCTTGACGAATATAAGGATACGCTGCCTCTTTAATAAGGGGAATATCGGGTTTATATGACCATAGTATTTTTACTGTAACACCACGTTTTTGTGCTTCAATTAGAGCATTCATTAATTCTTTATTTTTTGCTATAAAATAAGGTGTTGTAATGACGATTGAATGCTTCGCTTGTTTTATTAACTCTATATATTTTTCAACGACGTGATGTCCATTGTAGCTAACCATTGTATGTAACGTGTTCCCTTTACTGATCTTATTCGTACTCCTCTTTATATCCTCTTTCGTATCTCGTTTCCAATCTAAAGCGAACTGTTCTTCTAAATCTTTTGCTCCTTCTCCCCTTATTCGTACATGATAGTCACGCCAATATCCAAATCGCTTATCTTTCCCTAAATACTCATCCCCAATATTAAAACCACCCGTATAGCCAATCTCCCCATCAATCGTCGTAATACGGCGATGATTGCGATGGTGAAGTGAATAAAATCCGAACGGTAATTCAGGTTTTCTACTATATGTAAAATGTACACCACTTTCCCGCAATTCATTTATCATCTTTCTTTCAAATGATAAATCATTAATGCGATCAACTGATAAATAAACGTTTACACCTTCTTTTGCCTTCTCTTTTAATAAGTTTAAAAAAATATAGCTACTTTTATCATCCGACAAAATAAAAAAATAAGTGTAAATGGAGTTTTTCGCTTTTTTAATATCTTCAAATAGCTGCTCATATAATGATTTTCCTTCTACATATAATTGAAAATCACTATAATGAGGCGCATACTCTGTCGGCATGTTTTTCCCAGCTTCCATTTTCCTACCTAAGGTAACATCGATATGCATCCAAATTAAAATAAAAACGAAAATCGCAATAATAATAGAAGTAACTCGTAATATTTTTTTAATCATTTTGGTTTCCTTCCGATCAAATTACTTTTTACTCCGTAGTGTTTCATTTAAATATGATTTCATACGAAATGTATTTCTATTGATGCTAAACGATTAAAGGAGAGAGAAATATGAAAAGAGGAAAAACCCCTATTGTTTTTATCCCAGGCCTTTTCGGTTCAATGAGCAATATTATTATTCCCGGTACCGGTAATTGGAGCTTTGGACTTTCTGCGTTTGTTTATGAGCCATTCATCATGATGTTAGAAAGTATGGGGTACAGACGAAATAAAGACTTGTTCATCTGTTTTTATGACTGGCAGCAGCGCATTGTTTTTTCTACACAAAAATATTTATTACAAACGATTGCCTATGCGAAAAAAATTACAGGTTGCGATAAACTAAATCTAATATGCCATAGTATGGGCGGGCTTCTTGGACGTACTTACGTTCAAAGTGACGAATATAAAAATGATGTGAATCAGCTTATTATACTCTGTACACCAAACGCTGGATCTCCGGCAAATTATAGTTATTGGACTGGAGGTAGTCTTCCTGTCCATGCCTCTTCTAAAATAAATATCGTCCATTTTTATATGGAACAATACATTCACTATTTAGGTACCTTACATAACATGAATACAGTTGAGGCGATACATCTTTACTTTCCAGGATTACAAGATGTTATTCCTTGTAAAGATTACGGGAATTATTTATTTATAAGATCTGGATCTTCGATTACATTTCTTCCTTATAATAAGATGAAAACGAAAAACCCTTTCCTCGATACATTAAATGAAAATAGATTTATGATACAAAAAAGAAATATTGAAACTACACTCATTGCCGGAGATGGAGAGGAAACCATTCAATATTTACAAGTTGTCCCTTCACACTCCAAACTGAAATGGACAGACGGCAAAGTAGTCGGTGATTCACTTACAAAACATGGTGACGGTAACGCTGTTCTACATAGCGTTTTTCTTCTAGACGGAAATAAATATGCTGTGCATGCTTCACATAACGAAGTACTCTACAAAAGCATTCCTATATTACAAAAGATACTCTAAATTACAAACAAAAAAGGTGCGGCATTAAGCCACACCTTTTTATATTTAAACAAAATTCCTCGCATCATTATTTCTTCCAAACTTATAAATCGCAATTAAGAAGAATGCAATCGCGAAACCGAATAAAATTAAGATGTTTAAATACAACTCAGAGAATGGAATTCCTTGTTGTAATTTTGCTATCGTGTCTAATAACCAGCGCTGCGGAAGGAAATCAGCTACTTTTTGTACTGCTTTTGGCATAATATCATATGGAAAATAACATCCAGCAAGCAAACATGTTGGTACTATCACTATATTTTGCATTGCATTTGAAGCGGCTGAATTTTTTGAAAAGGACACAATGACTAATGATAAACCAATTGCGATTAAAGCAAATATCATAAGCACACCAATCATTACTATGAAAGGCATATTAATATTTGTGTGAAAAACATTCGTCATAAATAATACCGCAATGACAATTTGTACTGTTAATATCATCATATTCACTGCGACATTAGATAATATAAATTTCTTTCCATCAATCGGCGTTGATAATAATCTAAAGTACGTTCTGTTCTCTTTTTCTTTTAAAATAAATCCTGATAAGTTTACCGCTGAAAATAACATAA
The DNA here is from genome assembly GCF_002567495.1 of Bacillus cereus. Lineage (GTDB taxonomy): Bacteria > Bacillota > Bacilli > Bacillales > Bacillaceae_G > Bacillus_A > Bacillus_A cereus_AQ. The sequence goes on from NZ_NVAP01000034.1 coordinate 42,070, forward strand.
ACATAATAAGATAGCCCATCGTTTGATTTGTCATATCTTTATTTTTCGAAGTATCTTCAAGTGTCTCAGACTTTACTTTAAATGAACTTTTTTGATAACCAGCGTACATACTATTAAACGTACTTTGATCCGCCCCTGCTACTTTACTAATTGATGCTACATTATCAATATAGTTATATAAATATGATTTTATAAATACTGTTACTTGATCACCTTTAATCGATGAAATCTCAATATGATCAGGTTTCCCCTCTCGAACACTTGCAGAAAAACCTGAATCCAATGTAATCACACCATCAAGTTTTTTGGAAGTGAGTTTATCTTCTACTTCAGACTCTTTAATTTTACTTACATTTACATGATTTAATCCTTCTAAAAATTTCACCGTATCATTTGCTATCGGCTGATTTTCTTTATTTACAATCCCGATATTTAAGGTTCCTTGCCCTACATTTCCGTATATCGAGAAGGAAATGAGCGTCCCTATTATCGGCAAGCTAATTATAATGAGTAAACTTTTTTTATTTTTCAAAAGCACAGATAACGTTTTTTGTATGAGCCATAAAATATCCTTCATACTATAGCCCCTCCCGTCTACGTAATGCGATAATTGCAATTAATAAAAAGAGTGCAGAAATTCCAAGATTTAAAGAGATTACCGGCAGTGCCGCTCCCATATCATTTGCATAAATAATTTTCATAACAGCTGTATTTGCCCACGTTAATGGTGATAAATTCGTAACGAAATTTTCTTCTATTACGAAATATGCACCTCCAAAAATAGAAGCTAATTGCACAACAACCATAATAATCGCTCTAGATGCTTCAGGTGTTTTTGTAATATATCCAATCCCTAAACCAAAGCTAATTGCTAGAAAGACTTCTGTTAATACAATAAGAAATATGATTCCAAGATGGTCCCCCCAATTCGCTTGAAAGACAAATTTACTAAATAACATGACGAGTAATATGCACAGGGCATTTGCTACAAGACTACCGAGCACTTTCCCAATGAAAATTTCAGCCTTACTTATAGGTGCAGCAATAAGGCGATCTCCTGTTTTACGTATTCGTTCACCTCGAATTAGGAAACTCGCTCCCATCGCAGCGTACAGGGCAATCATCGTCGTCATTACAACAGCATAGTAATCCATAGAACCTGGTTTTTTCGCCGCCTGTAAAGATGTTTCTTTTATATAGTCATTATGATTTCCGTTTGAAATAACTGCGCTAACCTTACTAGGATCTACTTTTGCAACTTCGACCGCTACATTATACTTATCAACAAATGTTGTAAGCATTCCTTCTACAATACTGCCCTCAACACTACTTCTGTCGCTGCCGTAAAATTTCGCACCGTCTTTATTTAATTCTACATATGCAGCATATTTATTTTGCTTCACTTCTTCTTTCCCATCTATACCTTCAGAAGCTTTTTTGAAATGAATACCTGATTTATCCACTTCTTTCGTAAATGCTTCAAATGATTGAGAAAACGTGCTACCTGCTTCATCTTTATATAACACTTGTATATCTTTAATCGAATGACTATCACTATTAAATGCGTTCGTTAACGCTGTTCCTAACACAAGCATAAGCACAATTGGAAATGCTAACATAAAAACTAAAGTTCTTACGTCCCTGAAATCTCTTTTAATATGCATAACTGCTATATTGAAGATGTTCAATCGATGAACCTCCCTTTACCTTTTCTTCATTTACTTTTTATTTATCTCGTAAGTTTCTTCCAGTCAACGTAAGAAATACTGTTTCTAAGTTCGGAGCCTGCTCCTCTAACGAGCGAATTTCAATATCGTGATTAATGAAATGCTGAATAATTTTATTTAAATTATTTAATCCTGCATCAGAATTCACTTTAATTACGTTCTCTTCAATTTGAACAGCTTTCACACCGCTTATCTCTTTTAATTTTTCTACATCTAAATTTTCTACTGATTTGACTTCAATCCAAATATCTTTCGTATCTGTAATAATCGCTTTTAACTGTTCTTTCGTTCCTTCTGCAATTACTTTACCGTGATCGACAATTGCGATTTTCGTACAAATCTCTTCTACTTCTTCCATGTAGTGGCTCGTATAAATAATTGTACTTCCCATTTCATTTAACTTCCGGACAGATTGAAGGATATAGTTTCTTGACTGCGGATCAATTCCAACTGTCGGTTCATCCATAATAATTAACTTCGGTCTATGTGCGATTGCACAAGCGATATTTAGCCTTCTTTTCATCCCACCAGAAAAGTTTTTCGGATAACTTTTCTGTTTATCACTAAGTCCCACAAATTGAAGTGCTTCTTCTACTCTCGCTTTTAGCTCAGCCCCTCTTAATCCGTACAACCCAGCAAAGAACTTCACATTTTCATAGGCAGTTAACTCTTCATAAATCGCAATATCTTGTGGAACGATACCAATGTTCATCTTTGCGAAGCGGTTATGTTTCTTTATATTTTTTCCTAGTATGCTAATTTCACCTTCATTACTTCTTAACAATCCAGCAATCATATTTATCGTTGTACTTTTACCAGCACCATTTGATCCTAAAAAGCCAAATATTTCACCTTCTTTAATAGATAAAGACATGTTATCTACCGCGATGAAATCACCAAATTTTTTCGTTAAATTTTTAATTTCTAATGTATTCATCATTTCACCCCTATTTCGGTTTCTCTGCTTTTAGTATAAACAAAAAAAATGAACCTGCTCAGTGCAGAAGTTCATTCTTTTCACATGAGAATATTCACTTTTTTCATATGAGATGGTTCATCTTCGTCCCATTCTCTTATATCGGAAACAACATTGTCACTGAAAAACCACTTGTTCCATCTACAATAATTTTTCCGTTTACTGACGCTGTTCGCTCCTCCATCCCCATAATACCGAGACCTTTCTTAACAAGAGCTGCGCCTTTTCCGTTATCCTTCACTTGCACCTTAACCATCTTGTTAAGCACATGAATATCTATGGAAATCACTGTCGCATCGGCATATTTCATCGCATTTGTTAATGCTTCTGTAACATTCTCACCGATAATTTTCCACTGAATGGGAGAAATCATATCTAAGTCCCCTTTGTATACGAAAGGAATATTCACATCATTCTTACTGGCAAATTCCTCTATGAATAATTTCATACGGTGAATGCCAATTTGCTCAGTTGGTGGCTTCATATTTTTTAATGTAATGCGAATACTTTCAATTCCATCTTTTGAAATATGAATTGCATTTTGTAATAACTCCGCAGATTTTTCTTTATCTATCCCCATTAATCTCTTTGCTGCTTCCATTTGAATTAGTGCACCCGTCATCGAGTGACCAATTTTATCATGAATTTCTTGTGATAACCGATTTCTTTCTTCTAACTTAAACGTGTATTCTGATTGTCTTATGTACTCTTTATTTTCATGTAAGCTCTTCGTAAGTCGTTGCATATCTTTTCGCATCTTATCATTTTGCGATTCAAGCTTTACTACACGCGATATATATCGATCTGCCATAGTTAAAACGAGAAAAGAAAATGCAACAATTAATCCATAAGTCATTCGAATACTTTCATCTGTAACCGTAATTGGGAGCATCATAATGACAAAGCGTGACCAATTCTTGTCTATGTAATGGAATGTAATTTCGTATAAGTTCAAAGGTAAAAACAAAATAAAAAATGGATGAACCCTCCATGTTAATAACATAACTACACTAATTGAAATACAGATTAATATTTTTTTGTACGTATCTTTTTTAAATATAGAGATCAGCACGTTTACAGAAAGATATAAAAGCAAAGCAAATATAACCCATGGTAAGTTCGTAACATTTGAATGTATGTAACTGAACACAATATATAAAAAAACAATTAATTTACTTACCGTTAACCAAAATTCCATATCATTAATCTACTTTCCCTGTTAAGTAATAAATCGCAATTTGTGTGCGATGTTCAAGTCCAGTTTTCCCTAAAACTGATGTAATATAATTTGCAATTGTTCCTTCAGATATAAAAAGCTGTTTCGAAATTTCTTTATTTGAGAAACCTTTTGCAATTAATGCGATAATACTAAGCTCCCTTTCTGTGAAAAGGCTCTTATCAATTTTACATGCTTCCTCTTTACTTTCCATTAAATTAGACTTAATTTTATCAAGGACTACATCTTGCATAACAGTTTGACCGTTATAAACCCCTTTTATCGCATCACGAATACGCTCCGGATCGTTATTTTTTAATAAATAACCTTTCGCTCCGTTTTTTACTGCATCCAAAATATATTCATCATCATCAAACGTCGTTAAAATAAGCGGTTTTGTTTTCGTCTCTTCACAAATGAACTTCGTCGCCTCTACCCCGTTCATATTTGGCATACGAACATCTAAAAGAGCAATATCAACTTCATGCTTTTTACAATATGCTACAGCTTCTTCCCCATCATTTACAGTATCTACCACTTCAAACTCTTCATATGTATTTAAAATAATTTTCATGCCTTCTCTAATAAAAGAGTTATCATCCGCTATTAATATTTTAATTTTCATTTTTGTTAGTATGGCCCTTTCCCTACTAACATTCACATCCTTTCTTCCCGTAACATTTCCTACTTGCTCATTATATACTTCTGCTTACCATTTTTTCACACCTTTTTTCATCTAGCTCTCCTGCAAAAAAATATATTATTTTTTTTTACAAAATGTGTAGGGTGACTTATCATTTCTTACGTCTATATAATAGAATGGGTCAAAAAGGAGGGAGAGACCGATTGAGGAAAAACAATTAATTGAAAAAGCACAGCAAGGAAGCGAGCATGCTTTTCGTATCCTTGTACAAACATATCGTCATTATATTTTTCAAGTTATCTTTTCTATTTTAAGACATGAAGAAGATGCTAAAGATGTTACACAAGAAGTATTCGTAAAAATTCACACCTCTCTCCCAAATTATCAATTTCGCGGATTAAAAACGTGGATGGCACGTATTGCCACCAATCACGCTATTGATTATAAGAGAAAGAAAGCTAGAGAAAACGAAGAACTCTCCTTATGTAAAGAAACTGAAGAAAATATAAAGTCCTCTCATAATATCGAGGCTTTATTATTGACGAAAGAGCAAAAATTACTCATTGCTCAAAAACTGAGAGAACTTCCGGAAAATTACCGTGACATCGTTCTCGCGCATTACTTAGAGGAAAAAAGTTATCAAGAAATTGCTTTCCAAGAAAACATCGAAGTGAAAACAGTCGAAATGAAACTGTATCGGGCAAGAAAATGGATAAAAAAACATTGGAAGGAGGAAGAGTTTCTATGATGCATTATTCAAAAGAAGATTGGCGCAATTATACATTAGATTTTATAGCAAGCAATGAACGTGAATCTATGGAAGAACACCTTTATGAATGTGATCATTGTTTAGCACTTTATATGGAAAGTATTGATGAACAACATGAAAACCTTCCAATGATAAATGATGATTCATTTACAAACGAAGTTATGACGCAAATTAATTTTGAAACGCTACAACCTAATGAAAATATAAAAACAAACTCACTAAAGCGCACGATTATTCACTACATAATTGCAACTGCGGCTACAATTATTTTCATGGTAAGTGGTTTATTCCAATTTATTTTCACAGCGGCATCAAATTTCGAGAAATCTTCCAAAGAAAATGAGACTTCTATCTCACAACAAATTGTAAACAAATCGGTAGACACATCAAAAAAGGACGGAGGTTCAAAGCATGATTAAAAATCCCTTTTTAGCACTTGTATTAGGGCTAATTCCTGGGCTTGGACATTTATACTTAAAAAAGATAGGACGGTTTATTTTATATAGCGGAGGAGCTTTATTACTATTTATTGCTACAGCAGGTATTACAGTTCTCTACGGAGATCATAGAATTATTTTTCTTCTCCTATTTTTATTTGCAGCTTTATGGACAATCAATTTAATTGACTTAGTCATTACCCTTATTAATCAATCACAAAAACAAGGTGCAGAAAAAAATCTAGAAACTACTAAAGAAAGTGAAAGATTTTATATTATTCTCCTATCCATCATCCCTGGACTTGGACATTTTCAATTAGGACTTATGCAGCGTGGTCTTACATTTTTAGTTGCATGTACGGGCCTAGGTAGCATGATTATATTTGTGACATTATTAACATCTCAAGGAAGTTTCCTTATCTTCCTTATTACGTTACCTGTTTTATGGATTTATAATTTCTTTGACGTTGTTCAGCAACTACAGAAAAAAGAACGCGGCGAGCAATTAGTTGACCGTACTATTTTCGAAGATTTTGAAGAGCACCGTGAACAAGGAAAGAAAAATAAAACATTTGCTTCTATTTTAGCAATGTTCCCCGGAGCAGGACATATGTATTTAGGTTTACAACGCCGTGGTCTTCAGCTTATGGCAGCCTTTTTACTATCAATTTATTTACTCGACTTATTAAGACTTTCTGCATTTTTATTTTTAGTACCAATTATTTGGTTCTATAGCTTTTTTGATGCGTTACAGCAAACAGCAAAATACGGAAAAGAACGCGTAAATGACGAACCTATCATTGATTATTTTATAAATCATCAAAGATGGATTGGTATCGGATTAATTACACTCGGTGGTTATTATTTATTAAATCAAACAGTCCTTCCGATTTTGAATGATTATTTTGTAACTATATTTAATATTCATCTTAGCGAACTATATTATCGCTATTTCCAAACATCTATCGTTGCTCTCCTTTTAATTGGTGGCGGCTGTAAATTGTTACTTGGAAATAAAGAAAACAAAGGTGGGACAAGCGAATGAGGACTTGGCGTGTTGGAACATTCTCAATGGGGCTTTCTATTATATCGTTAGGATGCTTTTTACTATTTTCAGTCGTAAAAGGAATTCAAGTATTAGATACACTAACTGCATGGTGGCCAGTTTTACTTATCATACTTGGAGCTGAAGTTTTACTATACCTTCTATTCTCTAAAAAAGAGCAATCTTTTATTAAATATGATATTTTTAGTATTTTCTTTATCGGTGTTTTAGGAAGTGTCGGAATTGCTTTTTACTGTTTATTATCAACTGGATTACTAGAAGAAGTTCGTCATTCTATTAACACAACGAGGCAAACGAGTAATATTCCAGACGGACAATTTGATATACCTGAATCTATCAAAAAAATCGTAGTAGATGCGGGACATCAACCTCTAACGATAGAGGGAAATAATACAAATCAAATTCATCTTTTGGGAACTTATGAAATGACGACGAAAGCAAATGAAAAACTCAATTTAAAACGAGATGATTTCCTTTCGGTTCAAACGGCTGGAGAAACGATGTACATCACTTTAAAATCATTACCTGTTCAGCATACGTTATTTAATTCAGCACCACAGGTGAAACCAACACTTGTTCTTCCGCAAAATAAAAATGTGGAAATCCGTGCTTCAAATAACGAACTATCTCTTTATCCAGGTCAATTACAAAATAATTGGTTTGTACAGGAAAGCTCAAGAGTCTCTGTCCATCTTGCAAAAGAGAGTGATGTATCTTTAACAGCAGTAACAAATCAAAAAGAAACACATGAAAGCACACCTTGGGAACAAGTAGAAGATTTAACGAAAAAAGAAAATACTTCTTCAGAAGAACATCCAGAATTAAACAACCAAGAACATTGGTATAAAAATTCGATTAAAACTGGAAATGGCACGTACAAGTTAAATATTGAGAAAGCTTATAATTTAAATATGAGCGTTATTGAAAAATAAGAAAAACCTTCCACAATTGTGGAAGGTTTTTCTTATATAATTGCTTTAATTCCTTCTAAAATTAATCCAATCATAAATCCGCACACAGCACCGTTCACACGGATCCACTGCAAATCTTTACCGACATTATTTTCAATCATTTCGATTAATGTTTTATCATCTAACTTATCAAGGTTTTCTTGTACAAGCTTACCGATTTTCGAATGGTTCTTCTCAACAAGATTCACAACTTGTTTTTGTAACCAATCTTCTATTTTTTGAACAGTCTGTTCGTCTTCTTTTATTTTATTCATTTGTTTTTGTAAAAATGGAATAACATATTTATCAGCAAATTCTTCATTATTTACAAAAGCAACTGCTCTTTGTTGTACTTGCTCCAGCAACTCTTTTATTTTATCAGTAGCATTCCAATTCGCAATCCACTTTTCTTTCCAATTTTCTAATTCCTGTAATAATGCTCCATTTTCTTTTACATTGATAATTTCTTGACGAATCTTCGCTAATATAAGTTGTCTTGTGCTATTATCAGCCTCTTGTAAGCTGTTAATATTGCTAATGATAAACTTCTGCAAAATGCCACCAATTTTATCTTCATCTACAATATTCATAAATGATTTCAAAGTAAACTGCAAGAACCCATCTACTTTTATATTTTCCATTGCCTTCATACCTAAGCTTCCGAGTTGGTAACGAGCTTCATCTTGCGCTGTCCAATCTTTCACTTTTACTAATATGTGATCAAGTGTCTTTTCATCATATTCTTGCACAACTAATTGATCAACAAGCACTTGTAAAATGTTACTTGTATTAATTGTATGTAAATATGTTTTTAATTCTTTTTCAATAATAACAGCTAGCTTTTCTGTATCTATTGTTACAATCGCTTTCTCTGCAATCGTTACAATCCCCTTTTTCACAGCATCAGACTGTATTTCTCTTTCAGCAATTTGCAGCACCATTTGTGCTAACTGCATCTCTTTTACTTTATTCGTAATACTTTCTTTCGTCAGCCATTCATTTTCTAACGTATGAATAAGCCCTTTCGTTACCCGTTTACGATTTTTAGGTAACAATGCGGTATGCGGAATTGGGATTCCCATCGGATGACGGAACAATGCTGTAACCGCGAACCAATCCGCAAGTCCACCAACCAATCCGGCTTCAAATCCCCCTTGTATAATCTCCCCTGCTACCGTTCCATGAAAAGGGATGGTAGCTGCAAAGCCTACACCCATAACCCCAAGCGAAATGCCCGCTATATATTTAGTCTGTAATGACATCGTATACACATCCTCTTATTATGTAAAATAAAGCTTTTTGTTGTATTTATTCAATATTAGTTATCCTTTATATATACTATAAAGAACTATTATGAAAATAACAAAGATTTTTATGTACATGAAAAAAATGAGGCTACAACTAGCCTCATTTTTCTTATATCGTTAATTCTAAACCTTTCTTATAATAATCACTCATTACATCTTGTGGAACCATACTTCCACCCGTTCCCCACACAATATGAGTACCTTTTGTCACCTTCTCTGTTAACTGTTGCTTTTGTAAATACTCATCTTCTTTACATACTTTCACTGGCCCTATCATACCTGCTAGTGCAGAAGGCTCTAAATAAATATCCTCCGTATCAGCCAGTTCTTTTAACAATCTATATAACTCTTCATCGCTTACTGTATAATTTCCACTTAAAAATGGTTCCATCGTTTTCCCAACAAATCCAGATGGCCTTCCTACCGCAAGTCCATCCGCATCTGTTACATTATCAATTCCGATATCTTGAACGGCAATTTTGTCATGAAGGCCTGTCATTAAGCCGAGTAACATACATGGAGAGTGAGTAGGCTCTGCAAAAAAACAATGAACGTTGTCTTTATACAATAACTTTAACCCAAATGCTACTCCGCCAGGTCCGCCCCCGACACCACATGGTAAATAAACGAATAGAGGATGTTCTTCATCTACTACAATCTTTAACTCTTCTAATTGCTTTTGTAAACGCGATGCCGCTACTGCGTATCCTAAAAATAAATCATGTGAATTTTCATCATCTACAAAATAACAGCTAGAATCAGCATCAGCTTGCCTTCTTCCTTCTTCTACAGCTTTACTATAATCATCTTCATATTCAATAACATTTACACCTTTACTTCTTAATAAATCTTTTTTCCATTGTTTCGCATCTGCTGACATATGAACAGTGACATTAAAACCTAGTTTTGCACTCATAATCCCAATACTCAATCCTAAATTACCTGTTGAACCTACCGCAATTGAATATTTCGCGAAAAACTCTCTACATGTATCACTATCTAAAATAGAATAATCATCTTCTTCTGTTAACATTCCGTGCTGCAATGCTAATTGTTCAGCATGTTTCAACACTTCATAAATGCCGCCCCTAGCTTTTATTGATCCTGATATTGGAAGATGACTATCACATTTTAATAATAATTCTCCTAAAATAGGTTGCTCGTAATTTTTCTCTAAAGCTTCTTTCATAGAAGGTATTTTCACTAAAGGTGATTCAATTATGCCGTTCGTCTCTTTCGTTTCAGGAAAAACTTTCGCAATATATGGTGCAAAACGCTTTAATCTCTCTTCCGCGTCTTTTACATTTCCTTCATTCAGTGGCGAGTCTTTTATTGCCGTCTCATACTTTTTCGTATTCGGATTCATCCAAAAGACTTCTTCCGTTGCGATTAGCTTGTTTAATAGTGCATATTGTTCTTTTAATTTCTCTATTTCCTTCATTCCTCTTCCTCCTCATCACCTTGTAGCTTGCGATTTAATAAATTATAATTAAATTAATTTTAATATAGTTTAACACAAAAATTAATTTTAGTTTAATTTATTTAAATATAATTTAATAATCATTAAGGAGATTTTCATTATGGAAAATATAGATATTGGTAAAAAGATTGAAAAACAAAGAAAAGAAAAGGGTTTAACTAGTAAAGAACTAGCAAAGATGGCCGATATTACACCATCTATGTTAAGTCAAATTGAGCGCGGGTCTGCTAACCCTTCTATTCAAACATTAAAAGTGCTTGCTAAAGCTCTTGATGTTCCAACATTTAGTTTTTTACTAGAAGAAACAAATACAGACGATTTAATTGTACGTTCCCATAAACGAAAGAAAATGATTATCGATAATTTATCATATGAAATGCTTTCACCTGATTTTACTGGAAATTTAGCAACAGCAATTATGACTATCCCGCCTAATACAGCTTCATCAGAAAATGTACTAGAACATAAAGGAGAAGAATTAGCATTTGTCTTAGATGGGAAAATCACATTATATTTAAACGAGGAAGAATACATATTAGAAACTGGCGATAGTGTAAAAATACCTGCTTATTTAAAGCATAAATGGGTGAATCATTTTGAGAGAAATGCGGTAGTTTTATTTTCTGTTACTCCACCGATTTTTTAATGTATGTAATAAAAAAATAGCCATGCACGGGGAATATCCGTTAATGGCTATTTTTTATTTTTTCGGCACCAACAAAATCCCTAAACTAATAATACAAAAGCTCATTATTTGCTGTGCCGATAGACCAAACTGAACCGAATTTTGTTCACTAACAAGCGAAATAATGATTTGAGCAAACCCCTCAACAATTAGAAAAATACTTATATTCTTTCCATTTCCGAGCCTTTCATTTTTCATCCATAACAAGCCCATTATACAAAGAGCAAGGATGATCTCGTATACGAAAATAGAGTGATATAAAAATTTAGATTCATATATGTTCATTCCCCATGGTAGTGTCGTTTGTGCACCTACTTCATGATGAAATAGAAAATAAAAAATAATACTCATACATAGCCCAAAAGGCAGTACATCAAGTAAAATACGAAGCGGAAATTGCTCCTTTTTACTTTTCAAAACAATGTATACACTAGCAATTACGCATCCTACTACAATATGTTGCATACTTCCAACAGCTAATAATGCTTGCACTGGCGATCCCAAAGCCCATATCGGATTTAAAATTGCCGGTGCAAACTTCCATACAAATACGATGATAAGAAAAGCATTTGTTACGACATCCATCATTTTTTCATATGATACATTTTGATGCCTCATCTTTCGTTTCATCAACATAAATCCAAATAGACTTCCAATTATAAGAGATACGGGTTGTAACCTCACGATCCACTCCATCATCACGAAATCCGCTCTTAACTCTCAATCAATTTCTTAAATTTCTTTTCTAATTGGTCTGGTGGTAATACCCCTCGTACATGATCTACGATAATTCCATCTTTATTAACGAAAAATGTCGTCGGTAAAGAGAATACTTTATAATCTTGGCCAGCTACTCCATCCATATCTAGTAGAACAGGAAACTCAAATCCATAGCGATTAGCAAATGCGCTTGCTTCTTGTACCGGGTCACTAACAGTTGCATTCACCGCAAAAATTTCAACATCCTTTTTATATTTATCATACATATGAACTAAGTCAGGTGCCTCCATTTCACACGGCCCACACCATGATGCCCAAAAATTAATGATATACGGTTTTCCCTTTGCATCATTTAACGACTGCAACTTTCCGTCTAATCCTTTTAATGTGATACCAGGTGCTTTAAAACCTACTTGTGGTAATACTTCTTTCTCTTGTAACTTTGCTTGCTTTGCTTTTCTTTCCTGCTCTTCTTTCTTTGAATTATAAAAGTTAACACCCGCCCAAACGAGGGCACCTACTAGTATAATAGCAATTAGTTTCTTCACTTTTCTTCCTCCTTATTTTTAAAAACCTGTAAATCCACCGAATAGACGAATAAAACAGTAAAAAGCATGATAATATAAATGACAATACCTCTTATCACACTACAATGAGTAGTGTTTGTTCATAAAAAAAGAGGCTATATGCACTCTCCAACAATAAGTACAGTCAACACACAGAATAAACCTATTGTTACATATACCGAATTCGTATGTAACGGGATATTAAGCTTCACAACTTTTTCATTTAACACTTGCTCGATTCGTAAATTTATTGCTGTTTTTGCAAATGAAGCTGTAACACATCGATTTTCTATTGTCTTTATTTTAATTAATTTTAATAACGCACTACCTAACTCAAATGAAGATTTCATTTTTTGTATCGTATATTTATCTGCTGCTAACTCTTGATACGTATGATATCGTTGTAACAATCCTTTTAATATCGGAATGTACAACATTCCTTCTGCTAATAACGTAAAACAAAATAATTTTAGCGGATCTCGGTTATTTTGATGATATTCTTCGTGGAAAATAATCGCTTCAATTTCTTCATCTGAAAATGTCTGAAGCAAACCTTCTGATACGACAACTTTCGGACGAAATAATCCAATTGTGAACGCTGCAACTTCCGCAGTCGGTAGTATATGTATTTGTTTCCCTTTTCTAATGAATGGGATAAGTGCTTTTTGCAATTTTTTACTATAGAAAAATTGCCGCCAAATTCTTTTGCACACGATTAATACAGTAAATAATAATAACCCAGCTATTATAATACGAATCGTTGATAGTTCTTTCATATGTTTTTCTAACTGAAACAAGCAAAATTTTGAAAGGAAGAACGCCTTATTTTGAAAAAGAAATGGATATGTAACGTAATACAATAGCATGCTGAAAAAGAGGGTACTAACAATGACCGCTAACAATACGATTTTACGCATTTGCCATTTCATTTCATCGATCCTCTTTTTTTAACTGATTCAATTTGTCTTCTAATTTTTTTATTAAATTCGGATCAGCCTGCTCTAGCTCATCTATCATATGAGTTACAACTAAATCTCCAAATTCCCCCATTAATTCCTGTGTCATTTTCTTCGTTTGATTGGATAAAAATTCTTCTTTCGTTTGTACAGCACGATATATACCACTTCTTCTCACAGTCTGTTTTTCTAAGTGTAATTTCTCTACTAACCTGTTCATAACTGTCATAACAGTATTAAAATTCACAGGCGATTCTTCACTTAATTTCTGCTGGACTTCTTTAATAGTGATACCTTCAGTAGACCAAATGATCTCCATAATTTTCGCTTCAAGCGGTCCAAAGAAGTGATTTAATCCTTGCTCATTTAATTTATAGTTTTGCGTAAACATCGTATGGCTCCTTTCACACTACGAATTGTAGTATAAATTAAATGAGAGGTCAAACGCGAGTAATATAAACTAAAATTCACTACCTATAAATAAGTACCTCATTCTATATATTATAAGCCTAACTTATCTCCAAATGTATCAAAGAGATACTGCTCTAATATTTGTACACTAAACTTCTCATTACGCCCAAGTGCAAATAACTCCCGATCTTTCGCTACGATAGTATCTAACGGAATAACTACATTATCTACTATTTTTGTAATTTCAATTATATTACTTTTCACGTTTACTTCTGTTTTAAATTCAACATTTTCTAATACTATATGTGAACGCCTTCCTGATGCAAAAAAAGTAAAATTAGGATTTTTAACAACGCCAATTTCAGTCTCTAACGCATATAAATAGTGAAAAATCATATCTCTATGTCCATCTTTTATTATTTTTTCATCCTTCTCATCATCTAAGTATTCTTTCAGCTTCGTTGTAAATTCAAATCGAAAATCCACTTTTTTCACGCTCCCTCTTTGTATTTCATATTAAATAAATATATTGAAATAATTTTACCATATTGTAATACAAGTTCCTATTAAAAGTAAAAACTGTTTTATAAAATCTCTATTATTTCCAATTCCTTTTTAAAATATAAGCACGAATTCAATATGAATGAATACGTCATTATATCTATTTAAACATATTTTTTCCATATTTTGAAACAATAGTATGAAATATTATATATCGATAAAGTGAAACTTTAATCAGCGGGATTTCCTTTACTATTCCGATATACTTAAACCACATTTTCTAATTATTGATTACATTACAGAAGGAATGTAAGTCTCTTCTATCGAATTTTTATATAACAAAAATGATTAGGTGGTGCTTTACTATGAAATTAGCTGTCATTGGTGGCGGTGATTTACAAGATTCAAATCACTTGCCTATTAATGAACGCCTTATAGAATTAACAAATAAACCGTACCCAAAAATATTATTTATTCCAACGGCTAGTCATGATGATGAAAGCTATATAAAATTATTTTTAGACACGTTTGAAAAACAATTACATTGTGAAGTACAAATTTTACGTACTATAACAGATTCACCTTCTAAGTATGAAATAGACGAGATGATTGATTCAGCCGATTTAATTTATCTTGGTGGCGGGAACTATATTCAAATGCTTACATACTGGAAAGAACATAGAATCGATAAAAAATTATTATTGGCTCTGCAACAAGGAACACTTATTGCTGGTTATAGCGCTGGTGCTATGTGTTGGTTCATGTCTAGTATCCGATCAGATTATGAAGGTTCTGGTTATATAGAGAGTAACGGGTGGGGAATTGTTAATAAAAGATTTTGCCCACATTATAATCAATTAAACCGAATGAACGCCTTCCATTCCTTTTTACAAAATCATCAAGGGAATATAGAGGGAATTGCACTGGAGGATAATTGCGCTTTATATATTACAGAGGAATCCTTTGAAATTATCGGCGAACCGGAAAAAGCGTGGGAGTTTTATATGAGTGATAAAAAATTCATTAGACAACATTTTGACATAACTTTAAAAAGCTATTTATAAACATACACTTATGAAAAAAAAATGTCCCTAAGTTTAATAACTTAGGGACATTTTTACTATTTAACTAACTAATCGTGTAATTCGTTTCTTTTGCCATGAAAGCTTATAATACGCATACTGCAATATTAAGCTGACAATAAATGCCGCTGGGTATCCGATCCAGATCCCTTCTATTCCAAGACTTGTATGGTAAGAAAGATAATATGCTACGGGTACTTCAACTAACCAAATTGAGACAACACCAATAACAGTTGGCCAAAGTACTGTACCACTCGCTCGCATTGTCGCACTAATAATTTGTGCATGACCGAAAATTAAATAACTCCATAATGTAATCATAACTAAGCTATGAGCAATTTCAATTGTAGTTTGACTCGTTAAAAATAGCGATAAAATGTCTCTTGAGAATAAGTAAATAAGAGATATTAACACACCACCAATGACATAGTTCATAATAATTCCGGCCTTCACCACTTTCTGCAATCGATCAAATTGATTCGCACCAATCGATTGTGCCGCGAAAATGGAAACTGTAATACCAAGACTAACAGCTGGCATTTGCACATAACTTGCAACTTGATTCACAACGCCGTAAGCAGCTGTTGCATCCGAACCGTAGCGATTTACAAACGCGATTACGGCAATCTCAGATAATGAAACCAATATCATGTTAATACTCGCTGGTATACCGAGTCGTAACAATAACTTTAATAAGCCCCAGTCCATTCGAAGATATTTTCTTACTGTGCCATCTAGTTGTAGTGGATGATTTTTCTTTTTTAAATACACAAGCATGACAATAAACGTAATAACAGTAGATATAACAGAAGCATAGGCTGCCCCATAAACATCTAATTTTGGAGCCCCTAACCAACCAAAAATAAGAACTGGCAATAAAATCATATTTAGCGCTGTACTTACAATCAAAAAGTAAAATGGCGTTTTAGAATCTCCTGTACCTCTCATAAATGTTGTATATGCAAAATATAAAAATAATACTGGCATCGATATAAATAAAATTCTTGCATAATGTACACTTATTTCAATAATATTATTTGGTGTTCCCATAAGACGCATAATATCCATCGCAAAAATACTACCTACTATCGCTAACACAACTCCAATAATAAAAGTAAATGTAAGCGTCGTACCAACGATAGCTTTTAAACGATCTTCATTTTTAGCACCAAACGCCTGACCAATTAAAATAGAACTACCCGAACCAATTCCAATTACAAATGAAACAAGTAAAAAGAACAGCGGAAAGAATGCTGATATAGCTGCTAAATCATTCACACCAAGCCATCTTCCTACTACTACCATACCAAATAATTGTCCAACTGATTGTAGTACATTACTTAATAATAACGGTACTAAAAACATAGACATCGATTTCCAAATCGGTTTACTCTCACTTTCCAACTTATGTGACTCCGCACCTTCTTTATTGTTATCTGCAGGTGGTTTCAAATTTCATTTCTCCTTTTATTAAAAATCTTTTTTCAATATCTATCTCTTTGTATAGTTGTTATAATACTCTGCTTCTATTCATTTTCCTTTCGCATGATTATAACTTCACCCAATATTGACTTCCATCGGCTGTTCGATCTAAAAATCCATATTCGATTAAATATCTTCTTAAAGTTACGAAATCAGGGTATACATTTTCTATCACTGTATTTACTTCTTTCTCAGTATACTTTTTATTACTATCAAACTTCTTCACTAAATGACGCAATATAATTAATTTACGCTTTTGCTTCTTCGGAAATTTAGAAAGCGGTCCATCTAACCCATCCGGAAAATGTAATTTTAATATTTCATCATTTTCTTCTTCCGTAATATTGTAGCGATCATCCACCATCGTTGCTGTTCTATGAATTGGTACAAATTTTGTTTGTACTTTCGATTTTTCTTCTGATAATTCCATTAGCGCTAAAAATACTTTCGCCTGCTTCATTTTCTCTCGCAGTGTAAATCGATGATTACGAATTGTTGATGTACTTCCGCCGTCCATCTCTTTTACAATTTCTTTATCATTCAGTCCCATATGGAAAAACTGAACCATTTTCTTTTGCAAATCCGTTAACCCTGTAAATTTCTTATCCATATTTAATAAATAATCGAACATTGATGTATGCTCGTTTTGAATATGCAATTGGACGAACTTTTCTGCTTCATACAAAACTTGATTATCTTGATAAATAACCCCTTTAATAAACGTTTCACCACAAGCTAAGCAAATGTACTCCTCTGTTTCCTCATCAAACACATACCCTTTCTTTAACTCCTCTATTGACGCATCCCAAAACTTCTCTGAAATATCACTCACACTAAACACCCCTTCATAATGTTTATCTATAAAACAAACAAATTATAACATCGTTTATTAACACTCCCTCATCTTAACACACAAAAAACAGACATTTCAATATTTCGTCTGCCTATTTTATAAACTTTTTTCAAAAACATCTATTCAAAAAACTTTAAACAGGATTTAAAACAACGAAAAGCGAATATATGTCAC
Source organism: Bacillus cereus (assembly GCF_002567495.1). Taxonomy (GTDB): domain Bacteria; phylum Bacillota; class Bacilli; order Bacillales; family Bacillaceae_G; genus Bacillus_A; species Bacillus_A cereus_AQ. Next base: position 60,071 of record NZ_NVAP01000034.1, read on the forward strand.
GAACGAATCATTATAGGATGTGAAATAGAACATAACTATTCTTCAAGACCCTTGGTTTACTGTTAAACAAATTGTACAGAATGCATATACGATTAATGACTATGGACATTGGAGAAAAGTTCATTCCAAAACTTCAGCATTCAATTTTAACTACAAAAAAGGTGTTTCCGTATACGAAAACACCTTTTACCTTTTAAATATTCTATTTACAGTCTCTACTAAAACCTTACTTGTTTGTACAAATACATGCTTTCTGTTTCTGTCCTCAACAAATTTATTAGCACAACTACCCAGAAGCATCATACAACTAATTATAACTAGCACTACATTTCTATTCTTGTAAGTCACTTCTTGTCTCTCCACGATTACAACACTTCATTTAAATTTATCCCTATCAAGAAATTGTACACGAATAGTGAGTCGAAAGAATATGCAATTCTGCATATTCACACGTTTCATCACAATATTATGATTTAATTTAGTTAAAGAACAAGTATACCGAGGTGACTAACTTGAAGTTTAAAGCGAAAAAAAATCCATTCCACGTCATTTTCATTACATTATTTATAATTATTTTTTTCGTTTCGTTATTCTTCCAAAATGAACATTCTATTTTTTTCACTCTCATGATGCTATTAAATGTCGTGAATCTTTCTTCATTCTATTTTTCTCACTACAATATAACTGCATCATCTCTTATTGTAAAACACGGTTTCATATTTCATACTGAAATTCCATTTGAAGACATTCGTCACGTTAAATACTCCGGTAAAAAACTTCATTCAAAAAAATGGACTAGACAGCAATTAGAAATCCATTACAATTTATTTGACTCAGTAACAGTTTTTGTACCCCAAGAAGAAGAAAAGTTCATTTCACTCTTAAAAGAAAACTGCCCACAGATGAAAGTAATGAATATGCCTGCTAACAAATAATATATTTTGAAGCTTGCTGGATTGCAAGTAGATGAAACATAAAAATGAACATCAAAAAAGCCAAGATTCTATACGAAGAACCTTGGCTTTTTCTATTACTCTTTTGGAGCAATCATTTTCGTCGGATCTACAATTTCATCAAATTGCTCTTCTGTTAGTAGTCCAGATTGTAATGCTGCTTCTTTTAAAGTTAATCCTTCTTTATGAGCATGCTTCGCAATTTTCGCTGCATTTTCATATCCGATATGCGGGTTTAGCGCTGTTACAAGCATTAATGAACGATTCACATTTTCATTAATTACTTCTTCATCTGCTTCAATACCAACTGCACAATTGTCATTAAACGAAATAATTGCATCTGCTAATAAGTGCGCTGATTGTAAGAAATTATAAGCAATAACAGGTTTAAACACGTTTAACTCAAAGTTACCTTGGCTCGCAGCAAATCCAATTGTTGTGTCATTCCCCATCACTTGCGCTACAACCATCGTTAACGCTTCACTTTGCGTTGGATTTACTTTACCTGGCATAATAGAGCTTCCTGGTTCATTAGCAGGAATAATAATTTCCCCAAGACCACTACGTGGACCACTTGCAAGCCAACGTACATCGTTAGCTATCTTCATTAGATCCGCAGCTAATGCTTTTAATGCACCATGAGTATACACAACTTCATCATGGCTCGTTAATGCATGGAACTTATTTGGTGCAGAGACAAATTGTTTACCTGTAATTTGGCTAATTTCCTCTGATACCATCTCACCAAATTTAGGATGAGCATTAATACCTGTTCCAACCGCAGTACCACCAATTGCTAACTCTTTCATATATGTATTGCTCTCTGCAATCATACGCTCTGTTTTTTCAAGCATACGGTGCCATCCGCTAATTTCTTGCCCTAATGTTAACGGCGTTGCATCTTGTAAATGTGTACGACCGATTTTAATAATATGTTCAAATGCAGTTACTTTTTCTGCTAAAGTTTCTTTTAACTTCGTAATTGCTGGTAATACGTGATTTTCTATCGCAATTACACAGGCTACATGAAGCGCTGTTGGAAATGTGTCATTTGAACTTTGAGACATATTCACATCATCATTCGGATGAATATGTACGTCAGATCCCTTTTCTTTTAAAATTTGATTTCCGCGATTTGCAATTACTTCGTTCACATTCATATTCGATTGTGTACCACTACCTGTTTGCCATACGACAAGTGGAAAGTGTTCATTCCACTTCCCTGCAATCACTTCATCAGCAGCTTCTACAATTGCTACTGCTTTTTCTTCTGATAACTTTCCTAATTTTTGATTGCTAAGTGCTGCACTCTTCTTTAAAATCGCAAATGCTTTTACAATTTCTAGTGGCATTTGCTCTGTTCCAATTGGAAAGTTTTCTTTACTACGCTGTGTTTGCGCTGCCCATAATTTATCAGCTGGAACTTTTATTTCTCCCAATGTATCTCTTTCAATTCTGTACTCCATTTTTTCATCCCCTTGAAAATATAATACCTACATTTCTTATATTAACAGACTTCCAATCAAATGATAAGGATTCTCACTCTTAAAAATAGATATTCTATATTTATTTAAAAAAATTCCTCTTGACCTAAACTTAAGTTTAGGCTGTATCCTTTCCATTGTAACCTACTATAACACTACTGGAGGAATTCAATATGAAAAAATATGCTTTTATAACAGGTGCGAATAAAGGAATTGGATATGAACTTGTTCGTCAATTAGCAGAAAAAGATTATCACGTATTTTTAGGTGCTCGTAATCAACAACTTGGACAACAAGCCGCGGAATCTTTAAATGTTTCAAACGTTTCCTATATTCAAGTAGATATTTCAAGTTCACAATCCATTCAAAAAGCAATAAAGAAAATCTACGAAACGACTGACCACTTACATTTATTAATTAATAACGCAGGCATAGCGCTAGACTTCAATACGCTACCTAGTAAATTAAATATTGAAACTTTACGCCAAGGATTTGAAGTTAACTTTTTTGGCACATTCCAAATGATGCAAGCCTTTTTACCATTATTAAAGAAGTCAAGCAACAGTAAAATACTAAATGTAACAACTGACATGGCTTCACTAACAATGTTTGCTAATGGTGAAACACATCCAATTAATGCATTAGGATATAATTCTTCAAAAACAGCTATTAATGCTTTAACATTAGCTTTTAGTAAAGAATTTAGTACTAACGGACCAGAAGTTTTTGGGGTAACTCCTGGTTTTACAACTACTGATCTTAATGGAAATTCCCCTGGTGGCCATACAACCAATGAAAGTGCTAAAATTATTATTAAATATGCATTAAGTGAAACAAACTATAATGGTAAAATACTAAATAAAGATGGCATTATACCTTGGTAATAGAAGGATGAATGATATGTATTATACAATTGGACAAGTCGCCAAAATGCAACACTTAACTATTTCTCAAATACGTTATTACGATAAACAAGGACTGTTCCCTTTTCTTCGAAGAAATGAAAAAGGAGATCGAGTTTTTGATGAAGAAGCACTGAAATATTTAGAGATGATTTTATGTTTAAAAAACACTGGTATGCCAATTCAAAAAATAAAACAATTTATCGACTGGTCAATGGAGGGGAAATCTACCATCCTTCAAAGGTTAGAATTAATGAAACAACAGGAGATCAATGTCTTACAGCTCATTCAAGATACTGAACAAAACTTAAAAAAGATACAACAAAAGATTACTAAATATGAGAATGAAATAACTTCAGCAAATGCTATTACAAAATAAAAAAATCACCTTCCACATATTGTAGAAGGTGATTTTTATTTTATGATGCTTGCTTTCCTTTATCTGCATCATCTACATACCAGATGAATTTGCCTGTATATCCGTAAATAACTGCTAAAATTAACGATACGAAGCTTAACCACATAAACGGAACGTATGAGAACGTTGCTACACCTAAAATACCAGCCATAAAAATACCATTATCAGACCATGGAACCATACCTGAAGTTAACGTTCCACCTACTTCTGAGTTACGCGCTAATACACGACGGTCTATTTTTAATTTATCATAGCTATCTTCCATAATTTTTGGTGTTAAAATTAGTGATACATACATCGCACAACCAAATATATTAGCTAAGAATGCCACAATTAATGTAGACAATGTTACATTACCTGCAGAATTTAATTTCTTCTCGAATTTTGATACGATTACTTTTAAAACACCTAATTTTTCAAGTAATCCACCAAATCCTAAACCGAAAATAATAACGGCTACTGAGCCAAGCATGCCGTTAATTCCACCACGGTTTAATAACTTATCAACAAACTCAACACCAGATTGAATTGAGAATCCGTTATAAGCTGTTCCAATCGCCTCTCCAAAGTTCATCCCTTGGAAAAGAGTTGCCCAAATTGCACCAATTAAAGCTCCCATTGCAATTGTTGGCATAGACGGTTTTTTCATCGCTAATAGAACAATAACAATGACCGCTGGAATAAGCATCCATATTTTAATATCAAATTGTTTTAATAAAGCTTCTTTTAAAAACTCTACTCGATTCAAATCTACATTATCGCCGCCATACATCCAACCAGCTACAGTAAACATAATACTAGTAATAATATAAGCTGGAACATCTAATACGAGCATAGCTCGAACGTGAGCAATAACATCTACTTTCGCCATAGAAGCTGCAAGAACTGTGCTATCAGAAAGTGGTGATAATTTGTCGCCGAAATAAGCTCCTGAAAGAACTGCACCAGCAACAAGCGGAAGTGGTAAACCAAGTCCTTCACCAATCGCCATCATAGCAATACCTGCTGTTCCTACTGTTCCCCAAGATGTTCCTGTTGCGATAGAAGTTATCGAACAAATAATTAATGTTGCTAATAGGAATATGCTAGGGTGAATAAATTCTAATCCATAATAGATTAATGTTGGTACTACCCCACCAGCAATCCATGTTCCAATTAAAGCACCTACTGCAACTAAAATCAGTATTGCTTCTAATCCGTTAGAAATCCCTTTCGTAATTGCATCTTGCAATTCTTGATAACGAAATCCTAATCTTAATCCAAGCGCAATTACTAAAAACCATGAAATAAATAGCGCTAATTGAATTGGGAGATTAAAAAACGTTTGGAAGGAAAAGACAACAGCAAGAAATAGTAATAAAAGAACTATGATTTCTGGCATCGATGGTAATCTTACACTTTTCATTTTTTTCTCTCCTTACAAGTCGATAACATGACGTATGTCGTCTTACGTGTATGTAGTATACAATTAGCGAAGACAAAACAAAATTTTCATATTATTTCGATTTATTTTTCCAGTATAATATATGCACAACCCTTTCTATTGTAAAAGTAGATTGCGTTTTTCGCAATGAAAAATATAAAAAATGTTGTATTTTTATTTATTCCAATATTTTCGACCAATAAGCCCCCCCGCCTTAACATTCCGTGTGTGCAAAGTACTTAAGCAAGAAATTAACTATTGTAAAATCCCGGATCGACATGAGCGTATTAAGGCTTCACTTTATTTAAAAAGAACAATCCCATACTAACTTTTTTAATATTTGCTGCCACAAAACTTTTTACAACTACCTTCACTTTTTAATTCGCACCATTATTTCCCACACAAAAACAGGGCATGCATCATTAAAATGATGCATGCCCTACCTTTATTTATACATATTTTGTATTTCTTCTTTATTTTTAAGTATTTCCTCAAACTTATCACTACAACCCTTCGGAAATAACACTCCAAGTCCATATGAATGCGCATATTGAAAATGAGGGTGCTTCGCTTTTACTTCATCCCAAAACTTATACACGCCAAAATCACCACTTCTAACTTCAATATCATGAAATAATACAATACCGTTTTTCGCGACTTTAGGTAACCACGTTTTATAATCATGAGAAACAGCTTCATACGTATGATAGCCATCAATATGCAAAAGATTTATCGTTTCATCTTGAAACTGCTCTACAGCCTCATCAAAAGTAGATCGAATTAAATTTCCTATATTAAGGTAGTTATCGCTCACCACTTTTTCTACTATTTGAAAAACCCCTTCTCCATATGGACCTGTATGCCCATCTCCAGCCCAAGTATCTACAGCAAAGCATTTAGTCGATAACCCTCCATCTTTTACCCCCTGACAAAAACTAAAAAAGGAAGCACCTAAATGTGTACCTAACTCAACTAAAGTTTCTGGTTTTTCAAATCGTACTAAGTCATATGCAAAATCTAAATGCCCACTCCACGCAGATTGCATCCGAATAATAGGACTATATTTTTCAAATTCAAATGATGGTTTATGAGTAACCCAGTTCATCGCATAACTCCTTTTGCACATATTTTTAACAAACCAAATTACTCTTATCTTTATTTTTTTATCGCCATGATTATGATTCTATTTCATGAAAATATGAAGAATTTATTCTTTTCTATTGAGGTAAAGCATCATATACATATGGGTCAGTTGGCTTATTTATTTTCTCGATTTGGTGTACTTTTACAAGTGGAAAGACTGTTCCTTTATATGTCGTTTCATCTAATAATCCTGTTATTTTCACCCATGTTTCTTCTGGAATTTTTTCAACGTTTTGTCCGGTAACAATCATCCCCCAGACTGATGCATCCGCAATACAACATGTTATGCCATATCGAGCCACTACTGCTTTATTACCCGTCACATCTTTATCCTTATATATAAACCCTAAGAATGTAATTTCTTTCCCTTTAAACCCATTAACATTTTGACCAATTACATTCATCGTTTGAACATAATCCTTATCCTTTACTTGTATTTTGCGCTGCCCTAACTTACTTTTTACTACTTGCTCTTCCGTTTCATAAGTCGTTGATAAATTTGATGTTTCATCTGGATTAACTAACACTTCTCGCCCATCAAAATTAACCTGTGCCCCCTCTTTTTCGTTCCTTTCCAGACTGCTCGCCTGTACATTTTGATTCATACCCCTTTTTCCTGCTAAACTTCCGTCAATTGTTACACTTCCAAAGAGAAAAGCACTAACTATCGGAACAACAAATAAAACATATACAAAGAAACTTTTTATCCCTGATTTTGATGTTGTATGATGTTTACAACAATTACAATCATGCTGTTTTTCTCTTCCATCTCCCCACACTTGTACAGTACCCAGAATTAAAATTACTACAAAAGCTATATACGTAAATTTAATCATTTTTGGAGCGATAAAATTATAAATATTCCCTGTTACAAGTAGTTTAAATAAGAGCATTGCTAAACCAATTAAAATAATTCCACGAATATAGCGATGATATGCCTTCTGCTCCTCTTTCTTCATTCTTTTTCACCCCCTATAACATTATGATTTGCAGGATGGTATACACAGATAAAATGACAATTCCCATCAAAAAGAATACAAATCTCTTTTGAAAATATGCAAATAGCATTAACGTATTTTTCATATCAAGCATCGGCCCAAACACAAGAAATGCGAGAAGTGCCTTTACCGAGAAAACATGTCCAAAAGATGCCGCTATAAAAGCATCGGCTGCAGAGCAAATTGATAAAATATAACCAAATCCCATCATAATAATTGGAGCAATTACTTCGTTATGTGCTACTGTATCGAGTACATTCCGATCAAAAAACGTTTGAAATACGCTCGCTATAAAAGCACCAATTAATAAATACTTACCAGTATCAAAAAATTCATCTACAGTGTGATTTACAACATCTATCCAACTCTTTTTTTGTCTTTTCTGCACCGAAATCTTTACTTCTTTTAAAACATTTTTCCCATGGTAGTAATAATACACAATTAGACCGATAAATAGAGCGACAAGAATCGTTATCCCAAAACGCGCATATACAATAACATCATTTTTTTGAAACGCATATATGGTGGATAAAAGAACAACTGGATTCATAATAGGTGCACTTAGTAAAATGACAATTCCTACATGAACTGGGAGTCCTTTTTGAATAAGCCTTCTTACAATTGGTATAATGACACATTCACACATTGGAAAAATAATTCCGATAAATACAGCTGGAATCATTGCAACAATTGGAGACCTCGGCATTATTTTTCCAATCATATCTTCTGTCACAAACACTTGAATGAGAGAAGAAACAATTACTCCTAATAAGAGAAAGGGAATTGCCTCAAAAATAACACTTAAAAACACCGTATTTATGTTCAACCATTCTTGTGGCATACTTTTGTGCAAATTTACTAGACCTGTAAAATCCACAAAAAATAATAAAAAAAGAAACATAGCAATAAGAGATAATCCTACTAATTCTTTTGAAACTCTATTAAAGACCAACTTTCTTGCCTCCATTTTGTTTATATTTAAACGTGTGCTTGTCCAAATGCTTCATACTATTTAAACACAAATTTTATAGTCTATTCCTATTCATAAATCGTAATCATTATGATTTATTATTGATTTTTTCTTTTTTATCACTTAATATAAAACGTAATCATTACGATTTAAAGGAGAGATTATTTTATGAAAAAAGTACCTATCACTGTATTAAGTGGGTTTTTAGGAGCTGGAAAAACTACCTTACTACACCACATTTTGACTAATAAGAACAACTTAAAAGTAGCTGTTATCGTTAATGATATGAGCGAAGTAAACATTGATGCATCCCTTATAAAAAAAGGTGGTTTTTCACGTACGGAGGAAAAACTAGTAGAAATTCAAAATGGCTGTATTTGTTGTACACTACGAGAAGATTTAATGATAGAAGTGAATCGTCTTGTTGAAAACGGTGATATTGACTATATTGTAATTGAATCTTCTGGTATAAGTGAGCCTATTCCAGTTGCTCAAACATTTACTTATACTGACGAAGTACTTAATATCGATTTAACGAAAAATTGTTACCTCGATACAATGGTTACCGTTGTAGATGCAAATAGATTTTGGGATGATTTTGCAGATGGAGAAAGTTTATTAGACCGAAAACAAGCTATCGATGAAAATGATACTCGGGAAGTTATTGATTTATTAATAGATCAAATTGAGTTTGCAAATGTAATTATCCTTAATAAGATAGACCTACTAGAAAAAGGAGATGTTATAGAACTCCATCATTTACTAAAGAAATTAAATCCTAGTGCAAAGGTTATTGAGTCTTCATTTAGCAAAGTACCATTGCAAGAAGTTTTAAACACAAATTCATTTAATTATGAAGAAGCCAGTCAATCGGCTGGCTGGATGCAAGAATTAAATAGTGACCATCATACACCTGAAACGGAAGAATACGGTATTCATTCCTTTGTGTACCGTCGTAAATATCCTTTTCATCCTGAACGCCTTATGAATTGGCTAGAAAAATGGCCATTAGATGTTGTAAGAGCGAAAGGATTTTTCTGGCTCGCATCTCGTAATAATATGATAGGGCTTCTATCACAAGCAGGTTCCTCTATTACAATTCAAGGTGCTGGTGAATGGATAGCGACATTACCTGAAGATGAAAGAAAACAAATTATTACAGAAGAACCTGAAGTATTGAAAAACTGGGATGAACAATATGGAGATCGAATAACTGAACTCGTATTTATCGGAATCGACATGAATCGTTCTTTAATTGAACAATCGTTAGATAGTTGTCTATTAACAGAAAAAGAAATGAAACAAGATTGGAATATCTTTGTTGATCCTATTCCAGCTTTTACTTATACTTCATAACAAAGTGAAAAAAAGGCTTCCGTAGCATGGAGCCTTTTTCACTTTGTAGTACTCTTATTTAACATATTTGCTTTAATAAGAAACACAATTGTACCCAAAACAATTAAGATAGCATATACGATACCAACTACATCACCTATTTTTTCTAAGCCAAGCGGTAATATTATAGTAGCAACTCCGACTATATAAGAAAACACCCCTGAAAGCTTCGCTAATTTATTTTTATCTCCAACAAACATTTCTTCCTGGTAACCTGCCAACAAAAACAATCGCTTTTTCACATGTATTTGATATCCTAAAAAAATAATAAGTAATCCAACAAATAAACAAACCAAAAATCCTGCTAGCATTTCAATACCACCCTCTCTACAATATTTTATCACGCACAAATAATTTTTCATCTAATTAGAAGTTTCAGTTTATTAGTGTTCCTTTCTGTGATATATTGCATATTGTATCCAATATATATTTTAGGAAGGAGGATTATATGTCTTATGGATCCAAATCGATTAAAAGGAATTATAATGGTTATAATTGGTGCTTGTTTATGGGGCTTGTCCGGAACAGCTGCGCAACAACTTTTTCAATATGAAAATGTTTCAACCGAATGGCTAGTTACAATCCGTTTGCTTATATCTGGGGTTATTTTACTCATTATTTCATCATTCGGAACGAGAAGAAAAGAGATCTTTGCCATCTGGAAGCAAAAATCCAACGCTAGTAAAATGATTTTGTTCGGTCTTTTAGGCATGCTTGCTGTACAGTACACATACTTCGCCTCTATTAAAGAAGGCAACGCTGCTGTTGCAACTTTGTTACAATATTTAGCCCCTATATTTATCACTGTATACTTACTTTTCAAATGGAACGTTCGTCCATCAAAAATTGATTATATTTCAATTACACTCTCATTAGTAGGGACTTTTCTCTTATTAACAAACGGTTCTATGCATAGCTTAGCTGTATCTACACCAGCTATCATTTGGGGCATTTTATCTGGGCTATCTCTTGCATTTTATAGTTTGTATTCAAAAGAGTTGTTAGAAAAGTGGTCTTCATCTGTTATCGTTGGCTGGGGTATGATTATTGGGGGGGTTGGTGTAACGATTTTACACTTTATTTCCACAAACGAATTCATTTTATTATCCACTATGAACTATGTAAATCTAAGTACCCTCCCACTCATTACATTTGTAGTCATTTTCGGGACACTCATAGCATTTTATTTATACTTAGATAGCATAAGATACCTTACGCCGAAAGAAACAACATTATTTGGTTGTACAGAGCCGCTCGCAGCTATTATTTCTTCCGTACTTATTTTGCACGTACCGTTTCAATCTTTTCAGTTATTAGGTGCTTTTTGTGTCATTGTAATGGTGCTTATATTAAGCCAAAAGCCAGATGAAGGAAAACCGAAGCTAAAACTTATGAGTAGAAAAAAACAAAATACACAATGAAAGGATTGAATTATTTATGCCTGTTCCTCAAAATTATAAAAAACCTGGAAGAGTTTCCGCAAAGTCACTCGTTTTAACCCAACTACAAGATTGGATTATTGAAGGTGTATTGCAGCCTAATGAAAAAATTAATGATGGGGAATTGGCTGAAGCACTAGGAGTAAGTAGAACACCTGTAAGAGAAGCACTTCAAATTTTAGAGCTTTCTGGATTAGTCGAAATGGTGCCCGGGCAAAAAACGAAAATTGCTCCTATTAAGTTAGACGACGTATCTATCATTTATGAAACGATGGCTGGTCTTCATTCTATTATAGGAAAGCAAGCCCTTCAAAACATTACAGATGCTGATATTAAACTATTGTCCGAGATAAATGATTCTTTTCAACAATCTATAGAGGAAAAAAACTCAAAAAGAGCTTTAAAACTAGATATACAATTTCACAATACAATTACTTCTATTGCTAAAAACCGATATATTGAACCTTTTTTAGAGAATATGCAACTTCACGTTTTACGACTTGAATATTTGTTTTTTCAAAACTTTTTTCCAGCAAGTCAATCTATTGAAGAACATCACTCTATTATTCAAGCACTTCAAAAGCAAGATGAAAAACAAATGGAACAAATGATGTCTCAAAACTGGCTCCGTCCCATGAAAGAAATACAAAAAATAATTTCTATAAAATAATAAGGAGCTGGCTACACAAAAATGTAACCAGCTCCTTATTTACTAATCTATATGCTATGCCTGAATATTTGCGTAATCCTCAATATCTTCATACTCTTTTTCTAATTCCTCCAAAGACAGCTCGTATAATTGTCGGTCGCGAATTTTAAACACACCTGCTCCAATTAACTCATCAATTAAATGCCTCTTACGATTTTCAACAGCAAAACGGAGTTGACTACTCATCTTTTAAAAAACTCCTTTCTACGATCATTGAAAATGATAATCTTTATCAATTACCACTTTTGATTATAAAAGATGACTCTTTATAAGTAAAGTAATTTCATGAAATATTTACCTTGCAAAGTATTTGTGGCCACATTATATATATGTATGCCGTGCGAAAAATGTTATGACACATTTTCTTATCCTTTTTCTTTCATACTTTGCAAGTCGTCTCACTATGATTAAATTCACCATCTATCTCTACTTGAATGGTGACATGTTCGACATGAAACTTCTCCTTTAATATATCCGTAGCCTCTTTTAATACACTTTGCGTTTCATTATCTTTAATAATCAAATGGCAAGTTAATACTTGAAAATCAGATGTGACAGACCATATATGCAAATCATGAACTTCTTTTACAATCGCAATCGTTAACAATGTATGTTTCACTTCATCAACATCAATGTGTTGCGGTGCACCTTCCATTAATATATGGACTGTATCACGCGTTACACGCCATCCACTAATAATGACTAAAATAGACACAAGAATACTAGCAATCGCATCTGCAGCAGTCCATCCGAAAAATTTAATACATAGCGCTGCAATAATCGCTCCGACTGATCCTAATAGATCGCCTAATACGTGTAAGAAAGCACTTCTTAAATTTAAATTACCTTTCACATCTCCGCCTCTCATTAATATCCAAGCTGATAAAATATTAATAAGTAGACCCAGTACAGCAATAATGAGCATCCCATTACTAGCAATCTCAACTGGTTCTTTAAAACGGCGAATTGCTTCAATAAAAATGTATACTGAAATGACAATAAGAACGACACCGTTACATAATGCTGCTAACATTTCGACTCGCTTATACCCGTATGTTTTCGCAGCTGTTGCTGTTTTCTCTCCAAGCTTAAACGCAAGTAAACTTAACGCTAAAGATACCGCATCACTTAACATATGCCCCGCATCAGATAGTAGTGCTAAACTATTTGTTACAAATCCTCCAATTACTTCAGCAATCATAAAGCTTGTTGTTAGTACGAAAGCAATTAGTAACGCCTTTTTATTGTTAGAATGACCGTGATCATGTGAATGTCCCATACAAATACTCCTTTAGGTGCAATATCTGTATGTTAGTATGAAACAAACTCCCCATCTTTATCCCGAATTGACTGCTCGTAAGCGTCCACTTCCTCTGTATACACACTTCGCTATTTTTTAAACAAGTCCTTTTTCTCAACAAAAAATAAGACTACTTCTTTTTCAACTTCATATTGTTTACTAATGAAAGAATTTTTAAGGAGGTTACGAAAATGAAACGTTTATTTCTCTGTATGGAGCGTGAACTTGTTGTAGTGAAAGAACAATATGATAACTATGAAACGACTTATCACTTACAAAATATGCAACCTACCTGTATCGCTGTTGATCCATTTCAAAAGAATCGTGTATATTGCGGAACATTTGGACGAGGTCTATGGTTAAGTGACAATAGCGGGGATTCATGGAGACCAATTGGAGATTCTTATCGTTACTTTGATTTCCCTAAAGAAGATGGTATTTTGCACTCCTCTATCACTTCCATAACGATAAGCTCAAATGAACAAGTTAACGGATATGGCGTCGTTTATGTCGGCACAGAACCGAGCGCTTTATTCCGTTCTGAAAATGGTGGTGAAACGTGGACTGAACTTAAAAATATGAAATCATTATTATCTTCTTATACGTGGGCTTTCCCGCCTAGACCTTTTACCCATCACGTACGCTGGATTACAGTGGATCCAAACAATCCAAATACAATCCATGTTTCAATTGAAGCTGGTGCTGTTATTCAAAGTAACGATAAAGGCCATACATGGATTGATAAAAAATTTGGTGCTCCTATTGATGCTCATCAATTACTTATGCACCCTGAAGCCCCAAATCGCCTTTACGCATCATGTGGTGACGGATTTATGGGCGGACCTGATCGCGCATACCTCGAAAGTTATAATAGTGGAAACAGCTGGATATCCTGCAGTGAAGGACTTGAACATCATTATTTATATAGCATGGCTATCGATCCAGATGATTGCAATACGATTCTCGTTTCTGCCGCACCGAGTGCTGATCTCGCTCATCACCGTATACCTTATGAATCTTATATTTATCGTAAAACGAAAGATACTCCGTTCCAGCAAGTACAGCAAGGACTACCATCAGCAATCGGTACGGTCATTTCGATGTTTGCGACAAACGAAGCCGAACCACATACGTTTTACACTTTAAATAACAACGGCGTGTTTCAATCCAATGATAGCGGCGAATCGTGGGAACAACTAAACATTCCGTGGAAAGATGAATATAAAACGCAACATCCGCATGCTTTACTTGTGACTAGTTCTTAACGAAAAAAAGACTGCCTAACGGTTTTAGGCAGTCTCTCTTTTATTTCTTTAAATCAATGATAATATCATCTAACACTATATCTTTACTCCTCGCTTCTTTTTTCGGCACTTCAATTTTCTTCTCTTTTCCATTCACATACTCCACTCCACCATGATTTTCAGGTGTATGCACTCGCAAATTCACATGAGGCGTAACGATAAGCTTTGTTGCATTTCCATTCAATTTTTGGAATGTAGTACTCCAACTACTTTTATGTGGTTCCGCTACTGTACTACTTCCACCATTGCCTTGACCTGCATATCGATTTCCTAAATCATCTTTTATTTCTAATTCCACATCAGCGCTATCCCATATACTTCTTAACGCCTTAGATTCTTCTTGATTGTAAAAAACGATAAAGGACATCGGGGTTACTTCCATTTTGTCTATATTTACTTTTATTAATTCATTTTCAGAAACCCTATTAACCTTTACTTCCTTACTATCCATCGCCTTTAAAGTAAGAGCAAAATTCCAATTCCCTTTTATTGATTTTTTTTCTTCGTACATATTAATTGATTCCATATTCCATCTAACATTTGCAACGTCCATTCTTTTACTACCAAGATCACTTGTTGTAATCATACCTATATATTTTTTATCTCCTACTTTCGTAGTTTTAGAACTTCCACCCGCACCATTAGACATGCTTACTTGTGGAGAACCAAATATGCTCGGATGCTCTCCTAAATCTTTTTCACTTTCAATAGAATACGTTATCGTTACAGTTCTCCCATCAAACACAGCATCATTAATTGTAACCTTAACCCCATTACTCTCTCTCGTCATATTCAATTCAGTCGAAAACTCTTTATAATTTTCATATAACCCTGTTCTACCATTATCTAAAAATCGGAATATGTCACCTACAATTGGTAATCCCCCGGCATACGTAGGAAATCCAATACCAAGTGTTGCAACTGATAATCCTACTAAAATAGATGCAGCAGCAACACCCTTCTTCCAAGTTTTCATCTTTTTCTTCGTACGTATCGATTGTTTTACATTACGCTTCACTTTTTCTTTTTCAATTTCAGAAGCCTCAATTTCCTCAAGTTCTTTTTCATCTATATCAATATCATTTAATAGTTCATAAATGTCTTTCATATTGCACTACCTCCAAAACTAATATTCGTAGCATTTTGTTGTAGTTTCTTTTTTCCCCGGTACACACGATTATCTATTGCTGCCCTGGTTAATCCTAACTTGTCACCTATTTCTTCTGTCTTCATACCGAGAAGATATTTCATAATGAACACCTTTTGATCTAGCGGTTCTAATTGATTAATAAGCTTCAATAATTCTTCCCTATCTTCCATAACGATTAATTCGTCTTCCGCTGACTTTTCTGTACTAATATGAAACTCATCTGAAATAATTTCTACTTTTTTAGTTGCCTTCCGGTAATAATCAATCGACTTAAATTTCGCAATCGCCGCAATCCATTTTTTAAAGTCACTTGGCTCTCCATGAAATTTATTTGCGTTATTCCAAATGGAAAGAAATATATCGTTTACACATTCCTCTATTAGTCCATCATTTTGAAGTGAAAGAAGAACTTTGTGCGTTATTCCTTTTATGAGTGGTAAGTATGTATCGACAACAAATTCTAGCGCATCTTCTTTTTGCCGTTGTAACCTTTTTATAAAATTTTTCTCATTTGATTTCATGTAGCGATTCCCCTTATCTTTTTGTAAAAGCTTTTACACCCTATATAACGTCTTACAAAAAATTTTCTCTCATCTTTTTTTATTTTTTGTATGTTATGGAATACTTTCCCTAAGCCATTGTCTCATATAACTATGCATTCAAAGAAAATTTTCTCAAGTCTACAATTTAATTCATGTAGTACACTATTTATATAGTTGTTTTTTAACTTAGTGTACATTTTACCCCGCATTAACGGGCAGTAAATCCCACCTCAAAATTGTGCGAATGCGAGGATCTTAGGTGAGGGATAACTGCCCGTAAAAGCCCGATTGGTTCAACTAATAATCATTGGGGGCTGGACACCCCCCAATGATTAAAGTTTCACTTTATTTCATTAATCTACTTTTCAACATTTTAAATTAGGAGATGAGATGTGTATGTGTGGAATTACAGGTTGGGTAGATTGGAAGGAAGACCTTTCAAATGAACATGTTATTTTAGAAAAGATGGCAAATAGTATTCAGCATCGTGGTCCTGATGCTGAAGGATTTTGGTTTTCACCTCGCGCAGCTTTTGCACACCGCCGATTAATCGTAATTGATCCTAAAGGAGGCACGCAGCCAAAAACATTTCGTGCTGGTGATTGTACGTATGCACTTACTTATAATGGAGAAATTTATAATTTCCGTGAACTTAGAAAGCAACTTCAAAAATGTGGTCATACATTTGAAACTCATTCAGATACAGAGGTACTACTACATGCTTATTTAGAATGGAAAGAAGACTGCGTACAACATTTAAATGGAATTTTCGCTTTCGCCTTATGGGACGATCAGAAGCAACAATTATTTCTAGCACGTGATCATTTAGGGGTAAAACCGCTCTTTTTTACAGAAAGAAATGGCAGTATTATTTTCGGCTCTGAAATTAAAGCATTATTAGCGCATCCATCTGTCCCTGCTGAAATTGATGCGGATGGAATAAATGAAATATTTGGATTAGGCTTATTTCGCACTCCAGGATGCGGTGTGTTTAAGCATATTCAAGAAGTACGTGCTGGACATTCTATAACATTTACACGTGATAAAAAAGTAGTTACGAAGTATTGGAATTTAGAAAGTAAGATCCATACAGACTCTATAGAAGATACATCTTCGCATATTTTATCTATTTTACAAGATACAGTAAAAAGACAATTAATTGCCGATGTTCCGCTCGTTTGTATGTTATCAGGCGGATTAGACTCTAGCGGTATTACTGCACTTGCGGGTAAAGAATTTGCTGCTGAAAATAAAACACTTCATACGTATTCCGTTGACTTTGTAAATAGCGCAAAAGATTTCGAGCTGACATTTGCTCGCACTGGTTTAGACGCTCCTTGGGTAAAACGCGTTTCTGAACATGTAGGGACATCGCATCATGACATTATTGTAAATGCTGAAGAATTAGCAAATCACTTATTCGTTCCCCTTCGCGCAAAAGATTTACCGAGTGCTGGCGAAATGGAAACTTCACTATATTTACTATTTTGCGAAATGAAAAAAGATGCAACTGTAGCTTTATCTGGAGAATCTGCTGATGAAGTATTCGGTGGGTATCCTTGGTTTCACCAAGAAGAACTACTATATGTAGATAAGTTTCCGTGGCTAACAAATTGGAAGAATACTTCTCCTCTTCTACTAAATGAAGTAAATAACCAATGCAACCTAGAAAACTATATTGATGCACGATTCCAAGAAGCGATACTTGAAGTACCTACTCTTGAAGGCGAAAGTAAAAAATCCGCAAAACAACGTCAAATGTTTTATTTATTTTTAACGAGATTTCTCCCGTTCTTACTTGATCGTAAAGACCGTATGAGCATGGCTGTAGGGTTTGAAGTTCGTGTACCGTTTTGCGATTATCGATTAGTTGAATATTTATGGAACGTTCCTTTCAACATAAAAAGCATTGATAATATTGAAAAAGGTATTTTACGTAGAGCACTGCAACCTGCTTTACCTGATGATGTACGTAATAGAAGAAAAAGTGCTTATCCAACTTCACAAGATCCACATTATCTGCAAACAATCCGTCATTTATCACTCGACATGTGCAGTAATAAAAACAATCCTATTTTCTCACTTATTAATCATTCTACATTACTTGCCATTGCCGATGAAAGCAATAAAGAAATTAACATTTTTGAAGCAAGAAGTGCTATGGAATACATGCTTCAAGTAAATGAATGGTTAAAAACGTATCACATCCATATCGCTTAACAAAAAGGAGTTCAAGGATAAAAAACCTTGAACTCCTTTTATATTAATTAGCGCATCGTTTATTTTCAGTATCAATAGACCATCCAATAATAGTGGCACAATCTCTACCTTTCCACTGCAGTACATTTGTTAATACTGGTTCAATCTGTAAGCAACTTCCGTCGTGCAATATTTCTACTAATGATTGATCATCATCAAACCTTTGTTTATCACATTCTAAAATACCGTCCGTCGCCATGACAATATGATTCATTCCTTTTTCTAATCCTCTTACACCTGACGTAAAGCAAGGTGTATTTGCCGCAAAAATATTTTTCCTACCGATATATTCGTAATTCTTCCGTTTATTTAATCGCCCTTTACCATTCTTCGTTTTCTCAGAATGGAATAAATATGCGAAACAATCACCAACTGATAGCCAATATAAAAATTCGCCTTTTCGTAAACAAATTAAGCATGCAAGTTCCTCATCATCTTGATCACATTTTTCAATAAACAATTCATCTGTAAATAACGCTAATAAGTACATATGTGTATGATGAAAAGCTAAGTGTATCGGGTAGGAAAACAACTTTTTTAGTTTCTCTTTTCTTTCTGAAATTGCTTCTATTATATAATCAATATTTTTTGTTTTATGGTGTGTATCAAAAATCATAACAAATTCAAATTGTAATTCAGGATCCCACCAAGCAAGTACCGCATCTCCTCGTTCATATGCATCACTTTTTTGATTTCCCCCATATACGCCGACTGAAAGAGGACCACATTTTTCAACATGTATTTCATCTACATACATCTGTTCATGACTCATCCATTTGAATGTATTCACAGCTATCATCCTCTCTCTTGCTAAATGTATACCTTTACACATAGATTACCTTATATTTCAATAAAAATAAACTTTTTCAACATTTTTTATCCAAATAAAAGGATTTTATTTCTAAAGTAACGAATATATCTTACTATACGATATAAAAATAGGGGGATTTATCATTATGAAAGACATCAATCAACATTGGGAGAGTATTTATTATCACTTACGATACGAATATGAAGACAATCTTTCCCATCAAGCTATTCGTATTTTACAAATCGTTTCTCGTGAGAAAGATATAACAATTGGAAAAGTCGCTACTGAGCTTAGTCTCTCTCATAACACAGCATCTGAACACGTAAAGCGCCTTATTCAAAAAGGATTTATTATAAAAGAAAGAAACAAACAAGATGAAAGAGTTGTAAACCTTACATTAACGATAGAAGGTATTGAAGGATTAGAAAAGCATACTTTACTAGATAAAGAAAAGATAAAAATATTAGAATCTCAGTTATCAAAAGAAGAACAACAATTAATTGAAAAAGCCTTTTCGTTATTAGCGAAGGAGGCAAAATATGCATTTCCTCGTTAAAGTAATCGTTTCGGCACTTATTATCGGCGTTATTACTGAAGTCGCTAAACATTACAGTACGATAGGCGGCTTTATTGCTGCCCTTCCTCTCGTGAGTTTACTTAGTCTATTTTGGATTTCTTTCGAAGGCGGGAATAAACAAGAATTGAGCCAATTTGCTTTAGGGGTATTATATGGATTCCCCGCATCAGCACTACTATTATTTATCGTTTATATTGGTTTGAAAAATTCATTTTCACTTAGTACATCTGTCCTACTCGGTATAGGTGTTTGGTGTATCGTTTTTGCTTGTCAAAAATTATTTCAAGCTTAGGAGGAATTATTATTTATAAATTTGTAGAAGTATTAGGACAAAACATTGAAGTATATATAAAAGGAAGTAGTAAACAAACTGTAGTCATTCAGACTGGAATGACTTGTTCATTTTACGATTGGCTCCCTATTATAGAAAAGCTTTCAGAGCAATTTACAGTCGTTTCATACCATCGCCCAGGTTACGGAAAAAGCGAACTAGGAAATCAGTCGCGTACAGCAAGACAAGTTACAAAAGAACTACATATGCTACTAAACAAACTAGGCATTCACGAGCCAATCATTTTAATCGGCCATTCCTATGGAGGATTATGTGCACAACATTTTGCGATGTTACATGAAGATAAGCTGCAAGCACTTATTTTAGTTGATTCTACTTCCATGAACTTACACCGATTAGATGAACTTTATTTACCGATTTCTGATCAAACTGATTCTGATGATGTTTGGTTTCACAAATATAATATGTACTCTAAAATGGATGGAGATACACTTTATAATGAACTAAAACCTATGCTCACCGATCAATTAGAACAGCAAATTGAATTTTCTACCTCGCCTTCATTATATAAGGCGACAGCTTCTGAACTATCGGAGTGGAAAAACTGCGCTCGCTCAATAAAAGAGCTATACAAAACATTAGAAACATCATTAATCGTTATCGGTAGAGATCCTCAATATTCTATTACTCAGTTGACTAAGGGCGGCATGCCAAAAGCAGAAGCCACACAACTTGAAGCAATGTGGCAAGAACTAATTCATGAACAATTACATCTCTCAACTAACAGCGAATATATTCTTGCCGAACATGCTAGTCACGGTATAGAAAATAATCGACCAGATATTATTATTGAAGCAAGTCATTCCTTACAAATAAAAAAAGGAAGCAACTAAAGCTGCTTCCTTACTTATCTATTCATAATCTTCTTCATCATCGACTTCTTCGTAATATGAACTTCCATTGCTTACATATATAGGGCCATTCGCAACATCAATACGTAGTACCCATGCCCATGGCACAGCTAAACGTTTATGTATCGCTCGCCAAAAGCTCATTGATTTTCTTTCGTACTCCTGAAACTCCTGAAGTAACTCTTTATAGGAGGAACCGTCTAACTGAATATTTGCTTCTAACAAACGAGAATGAGCATAGTACTGTAACTCTAGTTCAGCAGCAATTTCCATTTCTTCTTCCGTTGCCGTACCAATAATTGTTCCATCTTCTGGTGCAATTTCATATACGTTTTGAACTTCAATAAGCCCTTTTTTCTCTTTCTCAAACATGTAAACAGCCTCCTTTAACATATATTTTTTATGTTACAAAGTCATACTTCTACAATAACTTCTCTCTTTCCTCTTTTTTTGATAAACTTTTACAAAATATTTAATCGATGCCCTGTTTTCTCTATTCTTTCGGCAGAAATGAAACGATTTTTATCCAAAGTTAATTTATACACATCAGGCATATGAAGTGTTTTCCAAAACCCAAAATCATATTTTGAATTAAAATAATTCATTATTAATACCATAATATTCCCATGCGTACCTATTACAATATTCTTACCTTCATATTTTTTTAATATATTTTGCATACATATTACAGCGCGCCTTTGTGCTACATCATTCGATTCCCCGCCTTCGTATGCAAAACTCCAATCTTTCCACACATTCTGCATAGCAACATTAAAATCTGCTACTAGCTCTGTACTCAATAATCTTTCACGCAAATCTTCTTCTATTTGAATTGATAAATTATATGTATTGGCAATTCCTTGTACAGTTTGGATCGCTCTTTTGTACGGGCTAGAGATCACAACATCAATATTTTCATCTTTTAATAAGTGTGTTACACCCTCTGTATTATGATGTCCTTTATCAGATAAAGGACGTTCTCTTTCTTCTTTTGTATATGTAGAGTGAGCATGGCGAACGAAATATATTGTGGTCATTATTCAACTTCCTTTCTGATTCTAAATCAATATTCAATAATAACATTGGAAAATCCTGTATTAAAAAAGAGCACCTTTCATAAGCGCTCTTTTGTTTACATAATAAAATTATTTCATTATAATTTATTTCTGAACTCCTCGCTTACGACAATATCTCGAATAAAGTAATCCATATTACTTAGCAGTTTTTCAAATGCTTTTTCACTCAAATTGTTCATCATAAAGACAATCTCCATCTTATTCCCTTTTTTATCAGTACCATAGAAACTATTTGTTAATACAAATGCCGTAGAGCCACCTTTCTGTCCAGCAAATTCGAACATACCCTCTCCTACGGTTCCTTTAAATATATTCTCAACCTCACTTTGCATTTGTGGTGTAAAATAATTTCTGCTATTTATCTTTTCCATTAAACTCATGTAATCCTTCGCATTTGCACCTACAAACCGATCTGACCAAATACGCTGAGAGTCCATATCGACTTTTAACGATATCTCGCGTTTTTTCCATTCTTTCTCGTCTTTCATCCATTCATGTATTTGCCATACATGCTTAACATATTCATCATTAGACATATTACGTAGCTTGTCCAATGCTTTATTTTGAGGAATATGCAATTCTTTTTCAACATAGCCCCTCATATATAATGCCCCTGTATACACTGGATAAAATTCATCGTGACTATTTAAGCCTAACTCTTTCAAACTTTCATTCACCCGTGCTGTTCCAAGCTTGTCCAATAAATATGATGCGTTCGCATTCGAACTATAATGAATCATTCCTTTCACTACTTCTTCTAAAGAAGTTTTTCCATCCCTCACTAACTCTTTATCTTTTACATCATCTAGCCATGCAGGGTGTGCACCACCATCAGTATTTTTCACATAGTATTTTTCTAATTCTTTCAATGAAATTTGCTCGTCTTTTCTTATTTTTCCTTCAGCTACTTGCTTAGCATATTCAATTGCTATGACGATTTTCGACATACTTGCTAGTGGTAATTTTTCATTTTCATTTATTGATGTCAATGTTTCACCATTTCTTTTAACAATTAAAGAAGTTGTTTTATCATCCTTATGTTCTTTTATGTAATTTAGCACATAATTAGAGTCTTCTTTGGAATTGACATATTCCTTCACTGAAAAGAACGCTATACAGCCTACTACAGTAATTCCAGCTATAATTCCAACAACTTTTAACCCTCTCATAATACTCCCCCTAAAATAAATATATTATACTGAATGATTTTCCCTTTTTAAGTAATAATTAGATTATTTATACAAAAAAACATGCCTTCAGTAGGAAAGCACGTTTTGTGATATTCTTCACATTATTTAGTTAAAAAATGAATATTTACTTACCATGATGTAACATTAAATCACTAAGTTCTTCTTCAATGTGATTTAATTTCGCAACGCATTCTTTCCATTTATGAATATAACGTGAAACCCCAACGAAAAATAAAACGATAATTGTAGAAAGAATAATACCATACACGATTGCTACAGTACTCATAGTTACACTTCCTTATAATTAGTAATGTTATTATTAGTTATATTTTTATTATAAACCTTTTTCTTTTAAAATACTTCGATTTCAACTTTTTGTAACAAAATTGATTTTTCTAACATTTCGTTCATGAAAATGGCGTATTTTTCACAAATTATACAAAACTTCACCATATGTACTATTACCATATGAGTTATATTATTTAATAGAATAAGGTGAAGCTTTAATCAGTGGTTTTTTGTCCATCCCCACTGATTACTAGCCCGCACCAATCGGGCTTTTACTGACCGCAAATAGCGGGATAAAGGGGATCATATACTATGACGACTTGGTTTATTGTAATGTTAGTTGTATTTGGGGCATTTAAAATTATCGTTTCTAGCCTTCCTAACACTGTTATTGAATCCATTATTAGCAAGTACGAAACACATCCAAAACTTGAAGAAGAGAATGTGACTATTACAATTCACGGAAATAACGTAGAAGGCGAACAGAAATCCAAAATTATTCATGATTTTAACGAAGGTTTATTTTTAGATCGCTATTATGCACCACCCCATAATGAAGGCACTCCTTTAATTATCAATGCAAAACGTGGTAAAAAAGATTTCACATTTTATATTTACAGTCATGAAGAGCATGTTGATGTTGTAAAACAATATAAAAAGAAGGTAGTTGCTTATAGTTTACGCTCTAAAAATCTTCAAAATAGTGATATGTTCGTGTCAGCTGACTTAGCTTAATACTCATATATTAGAAAAAGGAATCCACGCCATACGGATTCCTTTTTTCTAATTTACTGAAAAATAAGCTCTGTCTTCAAACTATCTTTCGGTAACAACCAGCCTTTTTTCTCTATACTCTCCATTAATAATTCTCTTTGTTTTGTTGCAATACTTTCCTCATTTGTTTTAAACGACACTTCTATTACGAAATCATCTTCTATTTTCCCTGTATTACTTAATGGCCAAACTTCAATATTCGTTTTTATATTTTCAAACTCCCCTGTATACCGTTTCATTAATACAGGACCGTAAATACGAGAGTTCTTGAGCATTTCTTCTCCCCAATTCGTATACAACCATTTGTTCATTTTCCCTGGTAACTTTTCTATTAACATGTTTTGAGCGGCTCGTTCGGTTGGTAAATCAAGTACTCCATATCCTTTAGCGCTATAACTTTTTTTATTTGAAATACTTAACGTTTTCTTCTCAAATCCCCAATCTACTTCCGCCTCATAACTATCAGTTTTACTATCAAATCCATCTTTTTTAGCTATTTCTAGTGCATCTTGAATTACACCATTTTGAATAGGATATCTTTTTTTATATGTTAGTTCGAAATCTTTACTAAATTCTTTCTTTCGAATTCTAGCAAACCAACCTTCATCACTTAAACTTTTATTCGCAGTATCTAAAAATTGCACTTGTATTCTTTCATATTTTGTACCAACCTGGAAATGTTCTAGCACCTCTTCGTTCATCTCTTTGTTATAACCTAATACTTGTTCTGGCTTTAATAATAATTTCACTTCAAAACTAGGTTTCATCGGACTGGCAGCAAAGCCTTCCTTAACGTTATAAAGGAAACAACAAAAGAAAATGCTTGCGAATACAAATACCTTTTTCATATACCGATCCCCTTTACATTTTAAATAACTTCTATACGTTCCATAGTAAGTGAATACACATTTTCATATCCTGCTATGCTAAGCTTTTTCTGTAATCGATCCGTATCCTCTTTCAAAGCGTGTACTAGCACTGTATGTTCTGGTAATAGTGTATTTAACATTGCCTTAACGTCACTTATACTTTGATGAACTTTATAAGGAACTCTTTTCACCCTACATTCTTTACCTACACGTTCTTTCAAAACTTTTTCTGCAAAACTCCCTTTAGCAATATGCCCAGTAAAAATAATGGAATTCCGTTTTTCATTCCGAAGTTGTTCATAATATAACTGTGCTCTTTTCGTTTGCATATTCGCATCACTCATTACAACTATTCCATAACTATTTTGCGTTCCGATGTCATGATCCATAACGATTATGTTTCTTTTTAAACTCTCCATAAGCCCTTCAAGTTCTTCATTATTTTTGAGCCAATCTTTATATACGAACATCTCTTCAAAACCATCCAAAATTTCTTGATCTACTATAATGGGCAGTTCTTTATATTTTCCATATAAATACAATACGATATCTTGCGCCCTACCAAGCGGTGGCAATGGTAGTAATGCTATTCCGTTCTTCCCCGCAACTCGTTCAATTTCTGCACATAGTTCGTTTACTCGTTCATGTTGCGAAACATCATCAGTATGATACGCAGCATCTACGATTGCAACTTTTATATCGCCACGTAATTTCTCAGGTAAATTGGCTCGTAGTATATTAGACTCTGCTGAATAGTCCCCTGAATAAAATACGTATGTATTACACATAGCAACTAAAAACCAAACAGCTCCTAATACATGCCCACTATATCCCCATTGAAACCGCAATGTAGGAGTAACCTGTATCCACTCATTTGGATTACTAATCTCATCAATACATACATAATTTAACTCTTTCATATTTTGGTCGTTATAAGGTACATTCCACCCTTGCGTCACATTATATTTTTTCCATTTTTTGTAATAAGTTGGGAGTTGCTCCTTCGTATAACGAGTTGTCCAAATTTTTTTCTTATATCCATACTTCGCCAATAAAGGTAAACCCATCGTATGATCTTCATGAATATGTGATAAAAATACCGCATCTAAAAATGGAACAACTTCTCTCTCTATTTTTGGGTAACTATTCTCATATGACCGATTAATACCACAATCAAATACTATTTTCGTCTCTTTATTTTTTACAAAATAGCAGGAGCGACCGTATTCTCCTGCTCCTCCCCATACTTCTACCCTCATCATGCTACCCCTTTTCGCTTTTGCTCCATATGTTGCAGCAGTAATAAGCATATTGTTGTAAGTCCAACAGAAACAACGGCCATCGCCATTCCTATAGATACTTCACCCTGTTCAAATTGAGCAAAAATAAATGTTGCTGACGTTTCTACTGATGGAGGTAATACGAGAAGCGATGCTACTAACTCTCTTATCGAAATTGTAAATGTCATCGCCCATCCAGCAAGAATACCCGGGATAATAAGGGGCAATATTATTTTTCTAAAAATATAAATATAATTTCCAGAAAAAATACTTCCAGCCTGTACAAGGGAATCATCAATTTGTCCGAGTGATGATTTTACATACTGCACTGTGTAAGGTAAAAAAAGAACAACATACGTTACAATAACCATGACTGGTGTATTGTAAATTGACATGGGCATATATGGTGAATTCCAAAACAAAATAAGACCTACCACCATAACGATTCCTGGTACCATATTCGGTAACATACCACACATATCAAGCCACTTTTCAGAGGATTTTTTCCCCTTTCGAATCATAAGTGCCAAAAAGACTCCAATAATTACCGCAATAATCGCTGTTACGAGCGAAAAAAGAAAACTATTCCATAAAGCCTCTAATCCCGGAGACCCCATCGTAAACAATGCCTCATAATGGCTTGTTGTTAAGTTATTTACATGTAATCCGCCGCCTCTTAATTTTGACAAGGAAGCAATAAGTATAGAAAAGTATGGAATTCCAATTGATACGATTAACAAACCAATTACATAACCCCACGCTACAACGCGTGTAAATATAGACAATGTATACCTTTTAGATTTCACACCTTTTCCACTAACCATTGCATATGAATACTTTCGATTCAATACATTTTGCATATACCAAATGAGCATACAAGCACTAAGTAATAAAGAAGATAATGCTGTTGCACTACTAAAATCAATTGGCCAACTCGAAATAAATTTATGAATTTCTGATGTTAATACGTGAAATCCTATTCTACGTCCGAATGTAGCCGGTGTTCCAAATTCAGCAATCGTCTTTACGAAAATGAGTAAAGCACCCATTACATAACTTGATACTAATAACGGCAATATTATTTTTCTTAAACGATAGAAAAAACTTCCGCCATGAACTGCTGCAGCTTCTTCTTTACTACTCCCAATCTGAAGTAACGTGTTTTTCAACATGAAATAAAGGAATGGGAATAAATGCAGACTCATAATTAAGACCATACCTCCTAAACTAAAAAACGATGATGAAATCGTCTTTAGCATCGGAAAAAATTGTTCAAAATAGCCGTTAGGTTGCATGAACAAAATCCAGCCCATCGATCCAATATACGGCGGCGTCATAAATGGGATCATAAAAACAATATCTAACTTACTATACTTTCCTACATCTGTTTTGCTCATAATAAACGCCAATGGAAATGCAAATATTGTAGCTCCTATTACAACGAGTACACCTAGAAGCATCGAATTTAGAAAAATCCCAGCTAATCCACCACTCTGCATCACTTCAAAAGGCTTTAAAAAGTTCCAATTGCTATTTTCATATACACTAGAAAATAAAATGAGAAAAAGTGGAATGACGATTAACATTGCCACAAGTAATAACGCTACCGTCATTCCAACTTGTCTTACTGATACGAATCGATTTACCATGCAATCACCATCTTATTGAAATACTTTCTTAAATTGTTTTCCTATTTCATCTTGCTCTTTCTCAACTGTTTTCCAATCAATATTTAATACTGGAATCTCTTCTACATTTGGTCTATTTTCAGCTTTTATATCTGTTCTACCAGGCAATAAATACGCTTTAGAAACTTGTTTTTGTACATCATCGGATAATAAATAATCAATAAACTCTTTTGCGCCTTCTACATTTTTACTATCCTTCATAATCCCCGCTGCACGTGGACTAATAACTGTTCCGCTTTTTGGATATACGATATCAACAGGTTCACCCTTTGCTTTTGCGCTGTACGTCATATAATCAACACCCGCAATTACCATATCTTTTGCACCTGTTACAACTGGGTCTAACGCTTCCTGGTTTGCTCCTGCTACTGTAACTTCATTTTTCTTAAGCTGCTCAAATAAATTCCATCCATCTTGTCCATTCTTTTTCACGTATCCTGTTACAAAATCTAAAGCTGAACCTGAAAGTGCTGGATCTGGAAGATTCACTTTCCCTTTCCATTCTCCTTTTGTTATATCGCTCCAATCTTCAGGTGCTGTCTTCACATTTTTTGTATTGTATACAATTCCTAATGCTGAAGCACTATACCCAAAATAATTCCCTTTATCATCTGACCATTCTGGACGAAGCTTATCAGCTTGTTTCGCTTCTTTATATGCTAACGTTTGACCATCTTTCTTTAACCCTTCCATCGCTGGTAAAGAAGCGAGTACGACAACGTCAACGACTGGATTTTTCTTTTCAGCTTCCATTCTCGCCAAAATTTTTCCAGTTGTCCCTTGAAATATTTCCACTTTTATACCAGTTTTCTTTTCAAATTCCTTTTGAATTTTTTCTGCTAATCCTTTTGGTCCTGCACTATATACAACAATTTTCTTTTCATTCGTATTTTTACTTTTTGCATCTGCATTACCTGTCTTTGAACTACAACCTGTTACTACAGCAGAAAATAATAAAGTACATACAAATAAAGACTTAAGCGAACTGAATTTCTTCATACCATTCTCCTCCTATATGATGAATACATTTTTTTGGTACATATAACGATACTGGTTTCCCAATACTTAGCTTACTATTGTGATAAGCTGTCCATATTCCGAATGCTCCCATGTTTACTTTCACTTCATAACGTTCTCCTACATATGTAACGTGCTGAACTTCACCTGTATACATTTCACACACATCATTTTTTATCCAACTCACATGCTCTGGACGAATCATTTTTTTACCCTCTACAAGCCAATTCGCCTTACCGACAAATTTAGCAACAAATTCATGAGATGGTTTCACGTAAATATCTTCCGGTGTTCCTTTTTGTAATACTTCTCCTTGTTTCATGACAATAATTTGATCTGACATTGACATTGCTTCTGTTTGATCGTGAGTGACATACAGTGCCGTTAAACCAATAGAATGAACGATATCCATAAGTTCTATTCTCATTTCTTCTCGCAAAATTGCATCGAGTGCACTTAGCGGTTCATCAAACAAAATAAAATGAGGTTTTGTTACAATTGCTCTAGCGAATGCCACGCGTTGCTGCTGTCCACCAGAAAGTTCATGTGGATACCTTTTCTCCATACCTTGCAAGCGAACTCGCTTTATCGCATCATCTACTTTTTCTCGTAAATGATTCGTTTGCTTTGTAGCCCTTAAGCCAAATGCAACATTTTCAAAAACAGTCATATGCGGCCATAAAGCAAAATCTTGAAATACCATACCAATATTACGCTCGTGAGGAGATGTTTTTATCTTTTTTGCAGAAGAATACATGCACTTATCTCCAAAATATATTTCTCCTTTATCAGGCTCTTCAAGTCCTGCAATCATTCTAAGTAAAGTCGTTTTCCCGCATCCCGAAGGTCCTAAAAGTGTGGTGAATTCCCCTTGTTTCATTACAATCTGCAACGGCTTTAACGCCTGTGTTTTTCCAAATGTCTTTTCTAATCCATGAATTTTAATATCCATTGCTTCACCTCTCTCCCCTCATTCTTAACCTGCTTTCATTCTATATGGAAGATTTATACTGAATGTTAATGTACTGTAAAGATTTAATTAAAAAACTTCTAATAAACTATTTATTTCTATAGATTTTTTCTATAGTTAAAAGAAAAAGGGGCCCACTTATCATGAATCTCTTAAAATTAGAAATTGTAGTGCTTATTAAGAAATACAAAAAACTTACGATTGTTGCAGAAAAACTTGGTGTTAAACAACCTACTATTACATTTCATATAAAAAGCTTAGAAGAGGAACTCGGCGTGTCTTTATTCGAATTACGTTCTGGAAGGTATTTCTTAACAGAGGCTGGTGAGGCGTTGCACCATTATGCTTGCAAAATAGATGCACTTATGAAAGAAGCTAGACGTGTCACACAAGAGTTTAAAGATTTTAATAAAGGAGCTATAACAATCGGCGCTAGTTATGTACCAGCCACTTATCTTTTGCCAGAAGTCGTTCATCAATTTCAATGTGAATTTCCCAATATAAAAATAACGCTACTCGTTAAAACAGCTCCTGAAATTCGAATGATGCTACAAAATCATGAAATCGATCTTGGGGTAATTTCCGCTGCTCCATTTGATGAACCACTTTTAAAACAAACGAATATAATACCTGATACACTTGTTCTTGCCTTTTCCAAAGAACATCATTTTTCAAAGAAAGAAAATATCTCCTTACAAAATATCGAAAAGGAACGTATACTATTGCATCGTAACCCATCTACAACGAGAGATTTACTTACACAATGGACGTTAGCACATAACATTACATTTCAATCTGAAATTGAATTAGACTCATTAGAAACGATGAAACAAATTTTAAAATATGGTAATGGAATTGCCTTTATTTCTAAACTTGCTATTGAGCAAGAAATACAACGAAATGAGCTATGCTATATACCAATCCCAAAATTTGAATTTCAGCGTAATATTTATACAATTCATCATGAGGACAGATGGAATTCTAAAATCATTTCTTTTTTACTACAGAGCATCCATTCATTTGCAACAAAAAATTAAAAGGCTGTCGTTATACACGACAGCCCTTTAAACTATAAATCTATTTATTTTTCTTTGCCTCAATTTTTGCTTGCGCCTCTTCAGCCTTATCTAATGCTTCTGATACTTTCTTCTCTTTTTCTTTCACTTCATCTATACTATCGACAGCCTTAATAATTTTATCGATTCCTTCTTCTTCTACCTTTCTACGCTTTGCCACTCTTTCATTTACTTTCTCTTCCACATCTTTTGCTTTTTGAAGCATATCCTCTGCATTTGATGTCACAGCATTTTCAAGTGCCTCGTCTTTTTTCTTTTGTAACACTTCATTTGCAATAGCTTTCGCTTCTAAATACCTACCATCTTTTAATGCTGTTGCTCCGTGATCCATTACCTCGGCAACTTCTTTATATGATTTCGCTTCATTTCCTGCTTTCTCTTTTTCTGCTTTGTCAAACCACATCGTTGCATCACTATATTTTTTATCTTTCAATGATTGCATACCTGTTTCAATATATGTGTCATAATTGCTACACCCTGCCATTACGACTAGCAGAAAAAACATAACAAAACTTAATTTTTTCATGATGTTGTCTCCTTTTCTTTGCAAGCTCACTTTACTGTAACATACATGAAAAAGAGTTTCAAAAACTAAAATACTAATTTAGTCATTTATATATTATAAAAATTTTCTTTTAAGCCGACACATCCACTTGTTTTTTCGCCATATGCTGCTTTACTCCAACTAACACAACTAACAATAGACCTCCGCCTATCGTCATCACAACAACGCTAGTTGGCAACATATCTAATAATAGTCCATATACAATCATACCAAGCGGCGCGATTGCAGTAGCAATTGTTTCAAGTAGACCAAATACACGCCCTAAATAACTTGGATCTGTCGTCTTTTGCATATGTACTTGCATCGGAATATTTACAATCATAATTGATATACCCGTTAACATCATAAAAACAATATAGTAAATAAAACTTGCCACCTTTGGAATAGTAACTAACAATGGAAAGACTGTACATAAACTCAAACCCGCAAACAAAAACAGTCCACTGTAAATAGAACGAAACGGATTATTCACTTCTTTACGCACTGATAAAGCAATCGCACCAATTAGCATCCCGACCGCTAACATTCCCTCTACAGCACCGAGTTGCTTTGAAGATAAATGCAATGTATGTATGATAATGTATGGAAGTGCAACGGTTAGCCCACACGCAAAAAAATTCACCCACAATGCCATTTTCATTAAACCATATATTTCATGCTGTCGTTTTACATAAGAAAAACCTTCTTTTATACTTGCCAAGAAACGCTCTTTACTCTCAACCACTTCTTTTTGATATAAATCAAATACAATAAATAATTGCAAAATCACCGCTAAAAAGAACGTAATACTATTTAACAAAAAGAACGACTTAATTGAAAAGAAACCAAATACAACTCCGCCAATAATCGGCCCTAAAATATTTGATAAAGAAGCCGCCGTTTGATTTAAAGCACTCGCTTTTTGAATACGTTCCTCATTTACTAAACTCGGAATAGACGAAGTTAATGCTACAGAATAAAAACTTGCACAAATTGATAATAATGCCGCTGAAACATAAATAAACAGAAGTGATGGTCCAAATATAGTAGCAAGAATAAACATAATAAGCATCGTTACACTACTTAATAAATCAGTACCAATGACAAGCCATTTTCGATTCACACGGTCTGCTACAGCACCTGCAATTGGGCCACAGATCATCCTTGGAAGTGATCCGCAAACGAGCGTAGTAGCAAACCCCATTCCTGAACCCGTTGTCTTTAATACGTATAATCCCATTGCAAACGTATAAATACCCGCCCCTAACAAAGACGCCATTTTTCCAATCATCATTAAAATAATATTTCTCGTTGCAACCTTCATTCTTGAATCATTTTGTCTTATACTTATATCCCCCATGATGACACTCTCCCTTTAAAAGTTAAATTGTGTTAAACTTATTATATAATCAACTTTCCAACTTTTACAACAAAAAGTTAAATTGTATTTAACTTTTCATTCATAAAGGAGCTACAATATGACTACTCTCGGAGAAAAAATTAAAGCATTACGAAAAGAAAAAAAGCTTACGCAAACCGAACTAGCAGGTTCAGAACTAACCAAAAGTATGCTTAGTCAAATTGAAAATGGAAAAGCTACACCTTCCATGAAAACATTACAATATATTGCTGAAAAACTTGAATGTGAAACGAGTTTTTTATTAGAAGAAGATGATGTAGAAATTGTAAAACTCATTCAAAAAATGGAGCGACTCATAAAGAATAAATGTGATGAAGTATATGAGACTTTACTACCTATCGTTCAAAAAGATTTACCTTCTACTTTAAATACAGCACGTTTATATAAACAGTTCATAACTGGAGCGGCTATTGTGAACGATTATAATATTGAATATTACGTTGAAACAGCTGTTTCTATATTTGAAAAATATACTTTATATCGAGAAAGTACTGAAACGAAACTACTGTTTTACTATATGCTCTTCAAGCGTAAAAAATATAAAGAATGTTTACAGCTGATTACCAAAATTCGTGATGACTATAAATCGAAGAATTTAGAAATGGATCTTATTACACATATACAATTATCCTTAAAAGAAGCAATTATTTTACTCGCTTTTGGCGATTATAGAAAATGTGAGGGAGTCATTTTAGATGCACTTGCCTTTTCAAAAAAACATCAAGTGTATTATAAAACAGATGAATTTTATCGTATTTTATCTTATCAAAAAATCATTACAACTGATAAAGAACGATATTTATATTACATAAAAAAATCGGAGCAATTTGCCATTTTTACAGAAGATACTTTATCAGCTGCAAATATACATATATTAAAAGCTTATTACTATAACACTGTTACGAATGAATATACAATCGCATTAGAACATCTAGAACAATTTCGAGAAAAACTAAAAAATGATCCAATTTTCCAAGACGATGGACTGTATTATCTTGAAAAAGGAAAATCTTTGTATGGTTTAAAACATTACAAGGAAGCTTTAGAAGTATTAGATCGTGCTATCATACCGGATTATATGAGTCATCCACTTGATCAATCATGGCTATTAACAGCTGGATCTTATCGTGCCCTTTGCTATATAGAACTTCAAGATAAACCAGCTGCTCTGAAAGAAGCAAAAGAAGCAGTTCAAGCGATAGATGGCTATCCTGATTCCATCTTCTCTTCATTTATTAAAGAAACATTACAAATAATACAAAAATTTTAAGAATGTCTCGAAATGGTATATTATTCCTCTTTTTTAGCAAAGATAATAATGATGGGAGGAATATAAATGAATATTCAACGTGCAAAAGAGCTTTCTGTGTCCGCGGAGCAAGCTAATGTTAGTTTTCAAGGCATGCCTGTTATGATTCAACACGTCGACGAAAGCAATGAAACCGCCCGCATATATGAAGTGAAAAACCCAGGACGCGAATTAACTGTTCCAGTTAATAGCTTAGAGGAAATATAAGAAATGCCACTTCAATTTTTTTGAAGTGGCATTTTTCTTTTATTATATATATTTCATCACTATTTTTTCCTTTTTAGTAAACCGTACAGCCCAATACAAATAACAGTAAAGCCTACTATGCCAAAAGCCAGTTTCTCAAATAAATCTTTCGTTTCCTTACCCCTAACTTCTACTATACTTTTGTTTTGTCGTTCCATCTCATTTTTGTCCGTTTCTACTCTCTCTCCATATATTAACAAACGATATTTACTTGATGTATATGGTTCACACGTAAGCAATGTAACTTTATCTTTTCCTTTTACCACATTTAATTTTTCAACTTGATTTGGATCAATAATCTCACGGCCAATTACTTTATACACTTGTAGCTTTCCAAATACCTTTACATAGAATAAGTCTCCATCACTTAACCTATCAAGATGGCGAAACATCGTTGCCCCGTGATAACCTCGATGCCCTGCTAAAACAGCATGTGTATCTTTCCCGCCAATTGGTAATGAAGTCCCTTCAATTTGTCCTATCCCTTTACTTAATTTTTCTTGACTCGCCCCTAAATAAATTGGCAACTCCTCATTTATTTTTGGGATGGAAATCGTACCAAATATCTCATCTTGATTTATAAAATATAACGATTCCTTATTTACTTCAGCACCCTGAACAAATGGATCACTCATTTTGAAAGTAGTTCTTCCTAGCAAACTATTATATGTTTCCATCTTCTGAAACTTCTCATTTACATCTTCTACTTTTAAATCACCAACCCTTTGTTCATAACTTATTACCCTTGTTTTATATACATAATTATTTATATAATTAGCAACCAATGGATATAGAAATAGAGATAAACCTGCAAAGAACAATACTAAACTTATTAATCCCCTTCTCACACACTCACCACACAATACATACTATTTTCTCTTTTTCAAATAGATTATTAAAAGGATGATACAAATAATAACAATAGGAATAATAATCATCCAATTTTCTAAAATGAAAGGTTTTGTAATCATTTCTTTTTCTACCGTATCATAGGGAACTCGATGCCCTCTCACTAGTAGCCTGTGCGTGTTCACTCCATAAGGGGTACACGTAATTAATGTTGCATAATCTTGCCCTTGTGCAACTAATAAATCTTCTGTTTCATTTGGTAATACGATTTTTATTTGATCTACCTTATAAGCAAGTACTTTATCTAACGAATGAATATAAAACATATCTTTCTTTTCAATTTTGTCTAAATGAGTAAACATAAGTGCTGAAGGTAAACCTCGATGTCCCGTTAAAACTGTATGTGTATTTTCTCCACCTACTGGTAATGAGGATTCATTTAATTGTCCAATGCCACGGCTCAGCACTTCTTCCGTCGTTCCTTGATAAATGGGAAGGTTCACATCTATTTTCGGAATTTCGATATATCCTATAACATCGCCAATATTTAGCATGTCTACATGAGAACTTTTTTTCTCCGCACCATTTTCATGAAACTGATCCGAAAATGTTTGCGTCGTATTTTGAACCTTCTTATTGTATTCTTGTGCTTCTGTTTCTTTACGATTAATCTCTTCTTTCTCCAACTTCTTCACTGCTTCATCATACATACTTACTTCTGAATAATGCGTTCTCGTTGCAAACCAATTACTTACAGTCGGATATAGAAATATACTTAATCCTAGTAAAAAAATACTTCCAAAAATAATATTTCTTTTCATAACATCCTCTTTCACTACGGATAAAATGTGGAAAAGAGGAAAGCAATATGCCTTTCCTCTTTTCTAAACTCAATTATATAAAGAATCAATTAAGCATTCTTAACAGGTTTCTTTCTAAAGAAAATAAATGCTGCTACCGCCATTAATAAAAGACCAACTACTGTGAAGAAAATTGTTCCCATTCCACCTGTTGCTGGAATAATCCAACCACTCTTATTATTTTCAACTTGCAGCTCTACTTTTTGATGTTTTTCATCAATTGTAATATCAATCGGATCTCTTAACTTTTGATAGTGCTCGACTGCACCGTCTTTATCTTTATACTTTGGTGCTTCTGTTTCAACAATTTGGTATTCACCGTACGGTATTTCACTCCATGTAATAATACCATTTGCATCCGTTACATCGGTCATTTCTTTCCCATTAATTTTTATAACATTACCTTTTTTATCTTGTAATTGGAACTTCGCACCTTCTAATTTAAGTGCCTTATCTTTACCATCAACTTTTTCAATTTTAATATTCCCTACTGTCGGTGTAACTACTACTTCATTAGATGGTTTTCCGTCTTTTTCTGATGAAATATCATCTTTGTTTACAAAATCAAGTACTGCTTTGTTCGGAATTTTCATTCCAGGTTGAGCATCACCTTTAATTTGTGCAGTAATTTGTAAATGAAGCTCTTTTCCATTTATTTTTGAAAAATCTTCAATCGTAGCTGTTACTTTTTGGCCTTCTACAACTACTTTTACACTACCTTCTTCAACTTTCTTTCCGTCAACCATAACAATCGGTTGACCATTTATTTCCAAACGATCATCTAAAATATCTGTTACGACATATTTTTTATATGATTTAATATCTTCTGGAAGTAACGTTTTAATATCATACGTATAATCTGTTTCTTTATTAATTCCGGCTACTTTTGAACCATTATTTATACTTTTAGTAATAGTAGGTTCTTTATAGTTCTTTATATCGTCCAGCTTAACTACTTTACCAGATTCCTTAATAGAGAAAGGACGCTCCTCTTTACTAGTTAAATAATCTGTTGGAGCCTTATGCTCAATAAAATAATAATAATCCCCATATTCTAGAGAATCAACACGAATTTTACCATCTTCCCCTGTCACTAATGAGCTTGGTGTCTTAACTTGTGTACTTGTTCCATCTTTATTCTTTTTGAATAAATGGAACTCTGCATCTTTTAATACTTTACCTCCTTCACCTTTCTTTACGAATTCTACTGAACCACGTTTTGTTTCATTTTTAGGATAAATATGAACATCATAATTTAATTCTTTACCGTTTGTACTTGTCATTGGAATATCAACTATAAAAGTAGTCGTATCCAATTCAATATGTTCTGGACCTTTAATAGCTTTTACTTCATAACGTCCTAGTGGAAGATCTGTAAAAACAGCTTCCCCTTTTGCATTTGTTACCTTTGTAATTGCAGCGTCTTTTACTGGCTTTGCTTCTTCTTTTATAACAGTTCCATCATTTGAAATTTTTTCAAATGACTTAATTCGTTTAATTTCAAAAGTTACACCTTCTAAAGGTTTTGCATCTTCTGGAACAGGTTGTCCTTCTTTCCCATTACCTTCTGTAGTTGTTTTAGAATCTTTACTTTGTTCAAACTTGTGAATCGTTAAAGTACCTGTACTTCTAGATTCCGCACTAACAATCATGTTAGATAACGTTGAAAAAGCTAACATACAGATTAAAAATAAACTAAAAATCTTTTTCATTGTTGTCCACTCCCTATCATTTGCATTGCTTTTGTTATTTCTATCTCTCATTATTTCTCTTTCTAATAAAGAGGAATAATGTAACAAACATCAATATTCCACCAATTGCATAATAAATAATTGTCCCTATTCCGCCAGTCTCTGGAATAACAAATTCACTCTTCTTATTTACTACTCTTATTTTTTGTGAATCGATTCCAGACTTCACTTCTATTTCTACTGGCTCTCTCATCAGCATATATCCTTTTGGTGCTTGTACTTCTTTTAATGTATATTTGCCAGCTATTAATGGAATAGAAGTTGCCAAACCATCTTTATCGGTTATTA
Organism: Bacillus cereus; assembly: GCF_002567495.1. Classification (GTDB taxonomy): domain Bacteria; phylum Bacillota; class Bacilli; order Bacillales; family Bacillaceae_G; genus Bacillus_A; species Bacillus_A cereus_AQ. Next base: position 98,546 of record NZ_NVAP01000034.1, read on the forward strand.
ATTTACATACTATGCTTCCATCTTTACTAATCACTTCAAATACTGCGCCTTCCAATTTGAGATTTTCATTGTTCGCATCTACTTTTTCAATCTCAAATTTCTCTAATGCTGGCGGTACTACAAACACTTCGTTTGATACGTATTTCTTCTGGTCAAACAGTAACTCTGCTTTATTTGGAATGCCATTCTTTGCATTGTATTTCGCTAGTATATCTGCATTTACATTAACATTTAGCTTTGAATTAATGTGCATTGTATAAGATTGATTTACAAGATACTTATAATTTCCATCCCGCTTTGGTAACTCAATACTTACCTTCTTTAACTGTTCATCAATTTGCGGTATAACTTCTATTTCTTCTCCATCACTGTTTACAAGTTGTACTTGTCTGATAGTTAAAATATCTTCTAGATTATCCTGCAATACAACCTTTTCAAGGTTCATAACATCATTACCAAAATTATAGTTTACATGCCATGTAAACTCTTCGCCTAAACTTTGTAATGTTGCCTTTTCCACTTCTTTTTCATCCGCGTCCGAAACCATCTTTCTTACCTGTGGTTCCTTTGCTTCTACATTTGTTTTTACATTCGGTTTTTGTGGTGGTAAATCTTCATTATCTGGTGTTTTCCCCTCAACAACCGCTATGTTCTCGATTTCTTTCGTTTTTAATGCGTCTTGCGTAACTTTCACTTTAAAAGTTACAATTCTTTCTTCTGTATCAAGTACGTCACCAAAGTTTACTTTAATTGTATTATCCCCATACGATCCTTCATCTTCGTCAACTGCATCTGTCAGTAAATTCCCATTCAATTTCATACTACCAGCAATATACTCTATACCTTCAGGAAGTTTATCCGTTAGACGCATATCTTTAATAAGCCCATTTTCCACCTTATTTCGAACTTTAATTTGATACTCGAATTCATCATTGACATGAAATTTTTCTTGCCTCATATCAATAATCTCTTTCTTCGATTCTAGTTGTCCAGACAACGGATCAACCGGTGTTTCAACTTCTGGCTTCTCCTTATCTTTCGAACTATCCGTCTCAACAATTGCTATATTTTTGATTTTCTTATTTGCCATCTCCGGTTTTACAACAACTTCAAACGTGATTACTTTCTCTTCCTCGCCTTTAAGGTCGCCGAAATGAGCATAAATCGTTCCATCTTTTAGATGTGCATGATCTTCATCTTCAACATCCGTTTGTTCCTTCCCGTTTATCTTTAACGTGTTCGGAACATATTCTACTCCTTCAGGAAGTTTATCCGTAATCTTAACTGATTTTAAGATAGAATCTGGCACACTATTTTTAGCATGAATTGTATACTCTAACCGGTCGCCAACTTTCAGCGTACCACCGTTTATATCTTTAGCTAGTTTAGTAGCAACTAACTTCCCAGGCTTCTCTTCTCGTTCTGGTAATACTTTAACTACTACTTTATTAGAATCGTTGGCTTCAACCTTACTTCCTGTTAACTCATCAATCCCTTGAACGACAGCGATATTAGGGACTTCTGTTTCTACCTTTTCTCCCCTTAATTTCGCTTTAAATTCAACGGTTGTCTCAGGTGTTTTATCCGTATAGATTCCACCTTTCGTAGCATTTGCTCCCTCACCAATTCTTATTGTTAACTTTCTTGTCTTTGCATCATAGTCAACCTGCTCTGCTTGATTTCCGGCATTCGGACCAGAAATGATTTTCACCGAATTTGATACAAATTCTAGACGCGAATCTAAAACATCTGCAATTTTTGTATCAACAGAACTCGAATTCGGTTCAATGTTTTTCACCCGTAAACGATATGTAACTTCATCACCTGGCTCATATTTTTCTTTTGCATCTATTACTTCCTTATCGATTACAAGCTCTGGCGCTGTTGCATTTACTGCAAAGGCCAATGTATTTAGTACGTAATCATCACCAGATGTAGCAGCTTTTAAACGTATTTCCTTTTGATTTGGTTTAATATATCCTGTCGGTAGCTTAATTAAATCTGCATCAATCCCTAAATTATTTTTATAATCTGGGTTAAATGTACCTGGATACTTATCTCGCATATGTTCCTCATATTCAGAAATAGTGGAATTAAATATATTACCTGCTGGATTCAGCTTATCAGTAATTTCCTTCCAAGCGTTATCTGTGTGGACAAACAGTCTATCACCTGTCCAATATCTATCACCTTGAACAGCGAAAACAGAAACTTTCGGATCTAAATCTCCAGTTTTTGAAGCCATAAAGTTTTTCATGGTGAATTCTTTTTCACCAGATCCAGTAGCTCTTTTCAATCCACCATCATAAACAGTAAACGCTTTTCTTGTTTTTGACTTATCTTTTGTAATTACTAACATGTACCAACCAGCAAAAGAATAATATCCAGAATTATACGCAAGTTTTGTATTTGGATAAGGGATATTTGCTAAAGTATAGCTTCCTCCTTTTGAATTAGAGGACTGTAAAAGCTTTGTAACATCTGCATAGTTAGAATAATAAGTACCATCAATACCGAAACCATAAAGCAAGCCACTTCCGTAATACGTATTAGTTGGTTGTACTTGAAAGTTCTTCCCTGCCGGTGTAGTAAACTTAACTGGTGCTGCATACTGTTGTTGCGTTAATTCGTAACGTGTAGAACTCCAGTATAATCCAGCCCATTCAATTTCAGCATCTTCTGGAACAGGAATATATGCCTTAGATGAATTTGTAGTTGTTGGATCATCATCCACATCAATTAATTCACGTATATAACCATTCGGTGTTGTTCCGTAAGTATACGTAATATCGGAATACAATGCCGTTTTCTTCTGATCTTCAGTGGCCTTAATACCTAAATTCACATTTCCGGTAGAATACATATCACCTTTATGAATAGATTGATAGGTTGGTGTATCAAAACCTTGCTCATCCGTAACTGCTGCCGTTGCCGTATCAATTGGACTTAAAAATTGTAATTGAGATAATATCAAGAATAAAATCATAACAACTGCACATACGTTTAATACCTTTTTATTTTCTTTTATCCTACTGTGCAAAGAGGTCACCTCCTTCAATAAAGTTTATTAACATATTATACAAATATACTTTATACATATTATTCTAATATAAATCAAGCGATTTGTTAACAAAATATGTGATAAATTACTAATTTATACATTTTTATATAGAGATTTTAAGATTTAATAACAATTAAATTCTGAACATCAATATAGAAACTTCTTACTTCATTTTAATAACAATGGACGAACGAAATATTAATAAAGAGCCATGGCTTCTTTTCTTTTTATTACATGCTAAACTATTTATTAAAGGGGGAATGTATATGAAAAATACTTCACAAAAAATGAGCCATTATTATGCAGTTATATTCACTTCTAATTTATCAAATGATACAACAGATTATAGTACTGTTGCCGAAAAAATGGAAGAACTTGCAAAGCAGCAACCTGGATTTTTAGATGTAGAAAGTGCACGAGATCATTCAGGACTTGGAATCACAATTTCTTATTGGGAATCACTTGAAGCAATTGAAAATTGGAAGAAGAACGCCTTACATAAAGAAGCGAAAAAAAGAGGTCGTGAGCAATGGTATGAAAACTTCCACCTGCGCATCTGCCGTGTTGAGCAAGAATTTAAGTTTCGTAGAGGTACATTGTAACTATGAAGAAAAAATTAGCTCTCGTTATTGTTCATGAAATATATGGCATGAACGACCATATGCATCACGTTACCCACCACTTCACTTCATCTCATATAGATGTATTCTGTCCTAACCTTCTACAATCGCAACATGCATTTCATTATAGTGATGAAGAGAAATCATACCATCATTTTGTGACTCATATTGGATTTGATGATGGAAAAAAGCAAATTGAAGAATTCATTACTAATCTTTCTACTAGTTACACACATATCGGACTTATCGGCTTTAGTGTTGGAGCTACCATCTCATGGCTATGTAGTAACAATCCGAAACTAGATTTTATTATCGGATGTTACGGTTCCCGCATACGTGACTATATTCATATGAAACCAACATGCGCTGCCTTACTTATCTTCCCTGAAAAAGAATCTAATTTTTCAGTATCCTCTTTAATTCAAACATTGCAGCAACAAAACAATCCTTTACTAGAAATACAACAACTACACGGTGAACATGGATTTCTAAATCCGTACACTGAAAAATATAGCGAGAACTCTACAAAGCAGGCATACAATATAATAGATTCATTTCTTGCAAGAACCTTATTAAGGAGTTCTAAATGACACTTACATTACTCTTACTTCTTTTCATATTCATTGCCTTTTTCACAGCGCTAACTATCATTTTTATAACCGTAAAAAAAGGGGAGTTTTTCAAACGCCCCCACTTACAATCTATTATCGTTTGTATTTTATTTTTTACAAATTGGATTTTATATGTAACAACTTTTTATACGTTACTTCCTGAGAAAGTTAGCCAATTCATATTCCTGCCCATTTGGTTTTTCCTTTGTATTTTAGGATTTATCGCTTTCTGGCGCGAATGGAGAAATAATCGTGTATTCTCGATATGTATCAGTTTTCTTTCCTTGACTAGTTTTTTATTTGGGTTATTGTTGTTAGTTCTTTCGGGGATGTAATAGGAGAAGGAAGAAAAGCTAACATTCAACTTTTCTTCCTTCTATTTTTACCTTTAGCTTTCACTGTCACTGATTCACAAGGTGTATAATAAATTTGAGGTGTCGCCTTATCAACAAACATCATAAATGTAATGAAGCCGATAATAAAGAAAATAAACAACGTTAACAATATTGCTCCTATCGTTAAAAGTATCATAACACCACCCCTATACAATTTATGTTATTACATCTTTCGCTATAATATGAGCTGAATCCTTTTTAGAAAAAGAAACGTAACAAAATAATCACAATCACTCCAGTTAATACTGTACCTAATAAGCTACGCGTATAAATTGCGACCAGAAATGTTGGAATTGCTGCGATAAGGTAATCCCACTGCATCGTCTCATGCATAAATAATACTTGTGCTAAAAGGGCTGCTAATATCGCAATTGGTATGTAATTTAACCATCTTAAACCCCAGTCTGGAATTTGTAGTTTGCTAAATACGAGAAGAGGCAGAATACGTGGTACAAGCGTGACAGCTCCTGCTGCTAGTAAAAGTACTAATACATCTAATCTCATTTCCATTTTTCAATCACCACTCCAATCGTCGCAGCTAGTAATGTTGCGATAATAACCGCTACACTATCTGGCATAAATAAGTGTGAAACGTATGCGATAATAATCGCTACAATTGCTACACTTAAATGAATTACTAGTTTTGGTTTACTACTTATTAGCTGAAGAACAAATAATCCGATAAACATCGCTGGTAATGCATAATCCATCCCGTATGTATGTGGATCTGGTATCCACTCACCAAACAGCCCACCAATAATAGTAGCAAGAATCCAATTTAAATACGCTGTTACATTTAGCCCGATCATCCATCTTTCACCTAAATATCCTTTTTGCGCAGCATGCTGCACTGCAACGCCGAAAGTTTCATCTGTAATTTGCGAACCGATGATTAAGTTTTTAAATAGAGGAATTTTCGTAAAGTACGGTGCAAGCGCTGCGCTCATTAATAAATGGCGTAAATTAACAAAAAATACAGTGAAAATAATTGCGGAAGCAGGAGCACCGGCTGCATACATACCAGCTAATATAAATTGGGCAGAACCTGCATAAATTAAAGTGGACATAAATGCAATTTCAATGATAGAAAAACCTGCTGTTTTTGCAATCACACCAGCTGCTATACCTATACTCAAGTAACCAAAGACAGTTGGTAAACAATCTTTTACTCCTTGCTGGAATGTATCATCGCTCTGCAAAGCTACATGTGCCTGAGCTTTACTCATCTCTATCATCCTCCATTCCTTCCAAAATTCGTTTTCCTGTTACGACATGAACTAAATCTATATTTTCACGCCACAACGTATCTAATTTATCAGCTCCAAATTCCTTCGTAATCTCTTCCACCATAATATCGTGCCGAACATACTCTGTAGCAACGAGAACTAAAGCTGGATCGTACGTTGTAACGGCCCATGAAGTGCTATCATTTGAGAAGTTCGCAATTAATACTTCTTCCCCGTCACGCGCGATTACAGTTAAATGACCACCCATTCTCTTTTCAACAACGTGGGGCGTCATATAATTATGGTGAAACGTCGCGCCTATTTTTGTTTCTGGAGCTCCAAATAAGATTGAAAATATATGTACACCTTCCGCTTCCTTTTGATGAATATATGGCTCAATTTCATGCACTTGATCTTCCCATACAGAAATCCATAACTCTTCCTTTGCCCTATTAATTATATTGCAAATTTCTTTTAAAACACGATCGTTTGAGCGAATATGCGAAATTACATCTATTTGTCGTTCTTGCTCTAAACAATTTAATTTCTCGTCTAAAAATTCAAAGGACTTCTCAAAATCTTTTCGCATTCGATTCATTAATTCGGTAGCTGGTACTGGTACATATTTCACAGGTTCTGACGGAACGATATGCACTGCTCCTTTATCCATTAATTTACCGAGCACTTCATAAATCATCGAACGAGGTACCCCTGTTTGTTTACTCACTTCATATCCAGTTACTGGGGAATGTTTCAATAGGCCAATATACGCTTTACATTCATACTGGGAAAAACCTAACTTTTGTAATTCCTTTATAATTTCATCCATCAGTAATCCCTCACATTCTATATAACTCTCATCTCAAAACGATACATATATATTAGTAGTTATTAGTATACCTACTAATATAAAAAATCAGACCTACAAAGTCAATTGATACTTCTGAAATTTATACCAAAAATAAAAAAGCCTTCTTACGAAAGGCTTTTTCTACATACTATTCTACTTATTTTAACTGCAAAGTATTTGATAAGTTCTCCTCCAGATGTTCACGTAAAGTAGAACCCGTATACTCTTCTCTAAATACACCGGTCTTCACAAATAAAGGAATAACTTCACTAAAGAATAGATTTAGTGACTTTGGGGGTCCTCCTGGAATAGCAATAAATCCATCTAACGCTCCTCCTTCAAACCTTTCCATAATTTGCTGAAATACATCTTTTGGTGTACCAATTGCAACCCAGTGAGCAGAACCAACAACTTCTGGTCGTTCTAATATTTGTTCAACGGTGGGTTCGTTTTTAATAATAAAGTTCCGTAATAATTCGGCATGTGTTTTACTGCGAACAGTTCGCTCCTGACTTGGCAGCATCTCTTCTGTAATTTTACTTTCTAGCGGAATCCCTCTAGCGTCTAATCCGAGAACCATTTCAAGTAACGTATATCTCTTCTCTTTTGTGAGGTGTTGATGAGCCTTCTTATGCATCTCTAGCGCTTCTTCATATGTATCACCTATAAAGAAATATAAACCAGGCAATACACGTATATCATCTTGATTACGGCCATATTTTTCTGCTCTTCTTCTTAAATCTTGACGAAGTTCAATACCTGACTCCACATCTGGCGTTGCAGCGAAAATCGCATCCGCAACAGAAGCAGCAAAGTTCCGACCAGACTCTGAAGCACCAGCTTGAAATAATGGCATCTCTCCTGAAATATGCTGCGGAATATTCAGTGGACCTTTTACCTCAAAATATTCACCGCTATGTTCAATTGGCTTGGCCATCTCTCTAATAACTTCAGTATTATCTATTTTCAAAACTTCATAAGGATGGCTCCTCCAAAGTTTTCTTACTAACTCTGTACATTCGGCCGCTTTCGTGTATCGTTCCTCAGATGGTGGCATCCTTGTCTCACCAAAGTTTTCAGCACCGTCAATAGACGTGACAATATTCCACCCTACTCGGCCGTTACTAATCCAATTCAAAGATTGTAATTGCCTCGCTAATATATATGGTGGATAAAATGAAGTTGAAGCGGTTGTAACGACTCCAATTTTTTCTGTTGCGTAGGCAATAGCGGTAAATAATAATGTCGGATCTAAAATTACATTCCCTTTATTCCGAGCAATTAAATCCGGATGCGCCACTAAATAATCTGCTTTAAAAACAAAATCTAACTTAGCCTTTTCTGCCTGTTTCGCCAGCTCTACTTGTTCGTTAATTCCTGAATCAAATACACTATCTTCCTCTTTCTTTCTAGAAATTAAACATAATCCAATGCAAAGTTGTCTCTTTGTAGACATACATACACACCTTCCCCTTATTTTTAATTTACCTAGTTAAACAAATGTTGCTATCATTATGAAATTCCATTCTTATGAAAACAGATGAAATGATATTGATAATCATTATCATTTTATGATGTAACTGTAATAAAAGCAATAATAAAGTGAAACTTTAATCAGCCCTCACCAATCGGACTTTTACGGGCAGCCCGGCAAATAGCGGGATAAAAAAAGACTCCCACTTTTGGAAGTCCTTTATCTCAATATTTCATTCGCTTCTTTTTCATAAATTTTATCAAATGAAGTCATAATGCGCTGTGATGCTTGAATCATCTTTTGATCCGTCATAAGATCGGCCATCTCTTTCGTCATATCAACATTTGAATTTTCTAGCATATGATTTTTTACTATCCCTGTTCCGTTCGGCAAATCAGCGATGTTTCCTTCTGCTAGTGTCAGACTTTTGTTTTCTCTTTGCACAAGACGAGCGTTTGTTTCTGCGTCTACGGTTTTCGTTTGTAAGCGGGCAATATTATTTTGTGTTACCTCATCATACAATGTACCATCTGCTTGTACAGCGACCTTTGCTCCTTCTGGAATACGAATACGTTCATTATTCTCTCCCATTACGAAAGCACCTGAAGATGTTTGTAAATAACGATCACTATTTAATGTGAAACTACCATCTCTCGTTAAAAACGTTTCATCATTTTTAGAAGTAACGAAAAATGATGTTGTGCCGGCTGCGCCGTCATCTAAAAAGAAATCTGTAGCGCTATTTGTCATTTGTATATTTCCTTGTACTAAATTCACATGTGTTGCAGCTGGTACTACAGCATAATCGACCGAACCGATATTTGTTACCGCCCCATCTCCGCGGCGATATGTGTCTTGTACATCAAATACTTTAGACGTCATATTTTCTGCTTTAAATCCTGTCGTTTGAGCATTTGCAACGTTATTCGAATGAACATTAATTCGCTGCATGTAGTTCATCATACCCATAGAACCTATATAAAGACCGTTCATATTCGTTTGAATAAGGCAAGCGCCTTATTCTTCACCTCTTTTCTACGATGTTTGTAACATTTGTTTCGCTAAATGTTCAGCTGTAGCGATATGTATATTTTTCCTTATGTCTTGGCCATCTGTCATTAATACAATAGGAGCTGATGATACTGCTGGAATTTTCAACAATTCACCACTACTTGCTGTTTCATCAAATTTTGTAAACACAATACCATCTATATGAATATCTTTAAAGTTTGTAATGATTTCAATCATATCTTTACTTTTCATCGAAGCTGATAACGTTAAACAAATATAATCTGGCTCTACTTGTCCCATCGTTTCAATCATTTCTTCCACTGTTTCTGTCGTACGATAATTTTTTCCGGCTGTATCAATTAAAATATAATCGACGCGCGCTTCTTCTTTAAAATACGTAAGCGCTCTTGTCATTGCAGCTTCATCACGCACAGCAATTACTTCAGATCCAATTGTCTTTACGTTATCTTGCAATTGCTGCACTGTCCCTATGCGAGAATGATCTGTCGTTATAAAACCAACTGTTTTTTTCTTACCGTGAAATTGCCATGCCATTTTCGCAAGTGTCGTCGTTTTACCAACACCAGTTGGACCTATTAATGCAATTGTTTGTACTTCTTTTTCAAAGACGTTTTCCGTATTGAAATGAGATTTCATATCTTCCAATATGTACCTGATAACCTCTTCTTCCGTAATCATCGTTGCATTTTCAAACTTTATTTTTAACTTTTCAGCATATGCATAAATGAAATATTGTTCCACATCGTTTTGTTCTAGCATCCGAATTACTTTTTGAATAATAAACGGTACAGATTCTTGATTTTCTTTCTTTGGAACTACTTCTTCTTTCTTTACCGAAACGACTTGTTTCACAACTTTTTTCTTTTTCGTTACTTTCGTTTCTTCCGTCTGTTTCACAACGACGATTCCTTTTTCAAACAGCTTTAATAGTTTCTCTTTTTTTCTTGCCCATTCTTCACTATTTCCTGTTTGCATCGCCGCATATGACATAGAAGTCGTTACGTTTTCTAAATTGTGCAGTACTGATTGAATTCCATTCACCTTCACAATTTGTTCTGAAGGATCATTCACAACATCCATTAACTGTTCATGAAATTGAGCTGTACCTTCATTCACTTCTTCCTGTTTTTCTTCTGGAAAAGCAACTAACATTTCATAATCCTTTTTCCAAAAAAACGGTATATTTCGTTTTACACTTTCATCGACAACGTAATAATAATCTGTACCATATTGGTCAAATAACTTTCGATACAATTCATTTTTCGAAGCTGCTTTTATTCGCATTAACGCTTCTTTCTTTTCTGTACTTTCCATTACTTCACCCCCTACTATTCAATATAGGCAATTTGATCTACAACGATTTCTGGTGCTAATTCGCTAATACACAGTACTTGTGCTTCCACTTGATAACGTTCTAGCAGTCTTACAATCGCAAATCTAAAATCTTTTCTACGTGTTAATAACACTGGCTCTCTTCCCATTAAACGTGCTTGCTTAAAGACGCGTTGCACTTGCTCAACGACACGTGTTTCTAAATCTAAATCCCAGTTTAATAAGTAACCTTGATATGGATTATTCACAACATCTGCATCTAACTCGATTGAATCAGAGAAGAGCGCTGCATAAATTTTCCCGTCTGGATTTTTCGCATTTTCACAAATAACTTTTGAAATACATTCACGAACAAATGATGTCACACCATCAACATGGTTTTGATAAATTTCTTTTCCGTCAATAATACCTTCAATAATTGTTGGTAAATCACGAATAGAAATACCTTCTTTTAGAAGCTGTTTAATAACATTTTGAACGAGTGATAAATCAATTTCTTTCTTCTTAATCTCTTCTAAGAGAACGCCATTATCATTTTCAAGCGAGTTAATTAGATCTTTCACATGTTGACGCTGAATTAATTCATGAAGATTACGTCTAACGACAACATCTAAATGTGTAATTAATATGCTAAGTGGCTCTAACACTTGATAGCCTTTCATTTGTGCATCTTGTACCATATGCTCTAAAATCCAATATCCATCTTCACCGAAAATTGGATCTTTCGCTGGCTCTGCATCTAAATCAGCCATTACGTTCGGTGTTTTCAGTGCTAATAAATAACCTGATTTTAAAACACCTTCAGCCGCCTTCGCACCTTTAATACGAATAATGTAACGTCCGCGTGGCCTAAAACTCGTATTATCTTTAAAGTTAATTCCAGGAACGTTAATACCGAGGTCAGTAATAATCGACTTCCTCATAAGAACAACTTTATCACGAGCTGTTTCCCCGTTAATTTTTTGCTTTACAAGTGCAGCTAAATCTAAACCAAGTTCTACAATAATCGGATATTTATCCGTAAATACTCCGAATGAATCTTCCACTTGTTGCAGTTGCTCATCTTCGCCTTGAATCATTTCTATTTCTTTTTGAAGCTCGTCTTCTTTTTCTTTCTTTATTCGATTTTTATTACGAATGCCTAAGAAGATAATTGTTCCACCAACGAGAGCGAACGGTAGAAACGGTAACGGAGTAAAAATACCCATTGCGATAAATAAACCACCGAGTGCATAAACAACGACTTCATGCGCTAATAACTCTTTAAAGATACCTTCTGTTACTGTATCCGGTGAACCGTCAAATACACGCGTTACGATAATACCTGTTGAAATTGCAAGCATTAACGAACCGATTTGGTTTACGATTCCGTCACCGACAGTTAACTGTGTATAATGAAGAGCCGCATCTGCAAAGCTCATTCCTTGCTGCATCATTCCAACAATTAAACCGAAAATAATGTTTACGAATAAAATGACAATCCCGAAAATAACGTCCCCTTTAATGAACTTCCCGGCACCATCCATCGCTCCGTAAAACTCTGTTTCCATATTTAACTTTTTACGTTTTGCCTGTGCATCTTTTTCTGAAATAATACGCTGGTTTAAATCAGCATCGATAGACATTTGTTTCCCTGGTAAAGAATCAAGTGTAAAACGAGCTGCTACTTCAGCTGTACGAGATGCACCGTTTGCAACGATAAACTGGAATATGATTAATACTGTAAAAATAACGATACCAATTAATAAGTTTCCGCCAATTACGAACTGGCCGAACTCTTCAATAACATGACCGGCATTTCCATCTGTCAAAATCGCTCGCGTCGTCGAAACGTTAATCGATACGCGGAAAATCCCGATTAATAACAACATCGTCGGAAATGACTTTAACTCATCCCACTCGTTAATACTTGTAGCTCGCATATAAATAAGCACTGACATACTTAGTAGAAAAACAATAACGATATCAAGTATAAATGGTGGAAGTGGAATTAAGAGCGCCACAACGAATGACGCTGCTAAAAAGATAGAAAAATAGGTTCTTGCAGAATCCATCTTAAACAAAGAGATCCCCTCCAAACGCGCTATTATACTTCAAGTTCATTCGTTTGAATTAAATAGCGCATAACTTCAATTACAGCTACATATAAATCTTCTGGAATCGTCTCATCTTCCTCGACTTGATAATATAAAGAACGAGCGAGCGGACGGTTTTCCACCATTGGTATTTCTTGTTCACGGGCAAGTGTTCGTATATATAATGCGAGCTCATCTTCCCCTTTTGCAACGACAATAGGCGCCGCATCAACTTGTTTATTGTAACGAAGCACCACTGAAATATGCGTCGGGTTGTTCACAATAAACGTTGCACCATCCATCTTCTTCGCGATTGTCCCTTGCAAGATGGCATGCATAAAGTTTTTTCGTTTCCCCTTTACTTGCGGGTCCCCTTCATTATCTTTATGCTCCCTTTTTACTTCTTCTTTTTTCATCTTAATATCTTGCTCGTACTCCCATCTTTGATAAATGAAATCAATAATAGAAAGAACGATTAAAATAATTAAAATTGCTAAAAAGATAAATTTAATTTGACTTATAATTTCAGTAAGTGACGCAGTCCAATTAAATCCAATCATGCTCACGATTTTCTCTAAATTCTTTTTAAAAAGAACGTAAGCAACGTAACCGATTAATCCCATATAAAATAATGATTTCAAAATATCTACTAAACTTTTACGACTAAACAGTCTCGTAAAATAGTTTTTTGGATTAATACGTGATGCTTTCGGTTTAATGACTTTAGAAGAAAATAGGAAGCCGACTTGAATCATATAATTGAATAAATGAAAAGCGTATACGAGTATTAATATCGGAGCTGATACTTTTAGTAGTAACATCCCCATTAAATAAAAATACTCAGTCGAATCTGTATTTTTTCCAATTTGATCAAACAGCACCGCTACGGAATTCGCAATCTCAAACCCTAGCCAATCTCCGAAAAAGTAAACGACAACTGCTAATACGAGAATGGAAAATAAATTATTTAAATCTTTACTCCGGGCGATATTCCCTTCTTCACGCGATTTTTTACGCTTCTGCGGGGTGGCCTTTTCTGTTTTATTATCCTTTGCCATGCGCGTCCCCCTACTTCGTTAAGAAAAAGTTAAATAGTTTCGTATACTCTTCCAGTAATACGTCTGTCATATTTTTAAACACATAACCGAGCATCGGTACACTCATCGCAATAAACAAAATCCCACACGTAATTTTAATTACGTACGCATTCATAAAAACGTTTAATTGCGGTGCATTTTTTGCGATTAAAATAAGGACGAAATTAATAATGAATAGACTGCCCATAAGTGGCAAAGCAATTTCAACCGCTGATGTTATCGCAAATAATAACGTTGCGAGTAGACTATCTAAAAAACTAGTCGTCAGCAATTTTGAAATCGCCTCTGTATATTGAAACGACTTTAAAATCGTGGCAACGAAATAATTAATGCCGCCAAGTGAAATGAAAATAATGAGAAAAAATATATCAAAAATGGTTGATAGTAAAGTAGACTGTGAGCCTGCATTTACATCAAACAAACTTGCTTGTGATAAACCGATATCAAAGTCTAAAATATGCCCTGCCATTTTCGGAATGTTCCACAGCATTTCTACAATTTTTGAAAGTGATAAACCAATTACAATTTGCGTTGCTGCATAAGCTGCTACATCCCAAACTGTCTTTACGTGAGAGACATCCACTTGATCGGCCACTGTAATCGAAAGAGCGAGTCCAAATGTAACCTTTGCCATCGCCGGAATTGATCGACCTGAGAAAAACGGTAGAAAATATAAAAATGAAGTAATGCGACAAAACGCAAAAAACGTCGCCGCCCATAATTCCATATTCATTTCAGTTCACCTATCTTAGTACGAACGCAATAGCGATGGGATTTTATCAAATAAATCTAAAATAAGCATCGTTAACTCTTGGAACATCCACGGACCTAAAATGATAATAACGAGCACAATACTCGCCATTTTCGGTAAAAACGTCAGCGTTTGCTCTTGAATTTGCATCATTGCCATAATAACCGCGATAATAATAACGACAATCAGACTTACAACGGCAATCGGCATTAAAATCATAACCCCTTTATAAAAAAAGGTTTGGAAAATATCTATAATTGGTGACGTATTCATTTATATGACTCCTATCACATAGCATCAAACGCTTCAGGCGACCGTCTTAAACATAATATCGACGATTTTTGTATATCCACCTAAATATACGAAAACGAGTATTTTAAATGGTAAACTTAAAATCATCGGCGGTACCATCATCATCCCGAGGTACATTAAAAGCGTACTAATAATTAAATCTATAAAAACAAACGCTAAATAAATGAACATCCCTGTAAGTAAACCTTTTTGAATTTGCGTTAACGTAAAGGATGGCACAAGCGTAAATAATGAAAGATCCTTTAAATCTTTCGGCAACTGTTCTCCGCGTACTTTCAGCATCATTTTTAAATCATGCTTATACGTATGCTTCGACATATATTCTTTCATAATAGGAGCTGTCGTTTCCGCAGCTTGACTTACTGTTATTTTCTCTTTCGTCATCGGATCCCACACATCGCTCTTCAGTTGCCCAAGTACAGGCTGCATCGTAAAGAGTGATAAAAATAATGCAAGTCCAACAAGCACTTGGTTTGGCGGTAAATTCATTACCCCAAGTCCTTGACGTGTAATCCCAAGAACGATCATAAAATAAGTAAAATGTGTAAATAATAGAACGATAGAAGAAGATAATGATAAAAGGGTAACGAGCGCAAATAGTTGTACACTTGAATTACTCGTAAACTCTTTTCCATTTTCAAAATTAATAAAACCGTTCGGGGCCGCATACGCTGGATTTACAAAAATAATTGAAAAAACGATAGAAAATACGAAAATAACGGCTAATAATGATAACTGTTTCTTTATTCTCATGATGGATCCTCTACTTTTTTCGTTTCAGTCTTCACCGCGTCTTCTAGTGCTTGTTGAAACTGATTTCCTGTTCCGGTTAATTGCACAGACTGCACACCGTTATTACTAATAACAGTGAACACTTGCTTTCCGTCCACTTCAAATAAAAAGGCACTCGTTTGATGATTTAAATACACGCCGTCTTTTACTTGAATATGGCCATTTTCACCCTGCTTAAAAAACTGCTGTTTGCGCGTCTTTTTCGTCATATAATATGCACCGTAACCGAGCGCACCAAACAATAAAACGACTTGAAATAAGGTCGTCATATACGACATATGACTCCTCCTCTACTCTTTATCTTGCATTTGACTTTGCGCTTTCATAAGCGCCGCTTGTTTCTTATCAGCTTCAATTTCAGAAATGATAATACCGAATTTCTCGTCCATTACAATTGCTTCACCAATGCCGACTTTCATATTACTTAAATACACATCTACTTTATGTCCTAAGTTTTTCTCTACTTCCAGAACATCGCCAACTTTTAACTGCTTCACATCCCCGAGCGTAATAGATGACTTTCCAAGCTTTACACCAAGTTCAATCGAAATATCTGAAACAGTATCAATATGTGCTTTACCTGCTTCATTTCGCTTTCCTGCAAAATCTTCTAATCCCATTAATGACACGGGAGATACTTCATGCTTCATATGGATCCTCCTACTCTACAAAACTTTTAAATAGGAGCGCCTTACGCGTTCCATCTTTTCCAATAAAACAATTAAATTTATGCTTTCCATCTACATAACCAAGTAATTCATCCGAAACTTTCGTTTGAAGCGGAATAATATCGCCTTCTTCAATTTGTTCAATCTCACTCATTGTCATTTTCTGCTCACCAATCGCAACGTGAACAGGTTTGTACACTTGATTTACTTTCACTTCCACTTCAGACGTATACTTTTTACGTTTGTCCGAAGAATGTTCGACAATATTTTCAGACGTTAACTTATCCATAATTTCTTCAACAGATAAGAATGGAATTCCGATACGCACCGTCGTATTCCAAAAATCTGTTTTCATATTTACGTTAAGTAATGAAATGATATCGCTCGCTGTCGTAATCTTTAATGCATTCGGATCTGTTTCCGTCGTTACAAATTTCGGTTCAATCGCAACAACACTTTCAAATGATTGCTCTAAATTTTTACAAAGAAGCAAGAATATATTATCAAGCGTTAAAAACTCAAACGCCGTTAACGGTCTGCGCATCGTAAAGTTACGCTTACTATCTCCGCCAAGCCAGCATTCATGAATATAAATAACGAATGCTAAGTCAATCTCAATAACAATTTCTCCAAGCTCTGGTAAACCGAGATCAATCACGCAATATAAATAATAATCTTTCGGCATTTTCTCCACATACTCACTCGTAAATGGAACTTGCTCAACTGTTGAAGGCTCTAGTTCAATTGGAATACGCATACGCGCTGATAACGTCTGTGACGTCTGTTTTCCAAACGTAGAAGCAATCGCTTGCAAACTACGTAAATGCTCAACACCGAACTTCTCCGGTCTATTAAAATCATACTCTTGAAATTTCTCTTGCTTCCCTGCTTCTTGTGCGAAAGCTGGCATTTCCTCGCCTTCATTTACCGCCTTCAGCAGGGCATCAATTTGCTCTTGGCTTAATTTTTCGCCACTCATGACAATCCCCTTCCCTACCTTTTCAATTCAACGATTTCGACATACATTTTTCCATTCTTCGTCAAAATCTTTCCGGTTCCAATCTCTTCATTCTCAAGCATAAGACGCACCGTATTTTTCGTTGAATTTTCAAGACGATACAATGTACCTTTCGTAATATGAAGCAGATCTTCAATTTTCTTTTTCGTATTTCCGATTTCAAAATAAATTGTTAACGGAATATCATCTTGTAATTTCAATCTAGCCAACTCCCATATCATGTTCACGAAAATTTCATGTTCTCTCTATATATGAAACTTCTTATTTTGAAACGTCGATATTTAATATTTTTTTAATATATCCTTGCGTTTCTTTAAATGGCGGTACGCCTCCGTACTTTCTCACATTACCAGGACCAGCATTATAAGAAGCAAGTGCCAATACTAAGTCGCCGTTATTTTTCTTTAAATAACCGCTTAACTCTTTCACGCCACCTTCAATACTTTCAGCTGGTGAAAATGGATTCTTCACACCCATCTCCTTCACATTCGCTGGCATAAGCTGCATAAGCCCCATCGCACCGGCATGTGACACCGTTTTCGGATTAAAATTAGACTCTACTTCAATCATTTTTTGAATTAACGTTTTTGGAATTCCATATGTACGACTTACTCGATCAATAATATCCTCATACTTCCCTTCATTGGAAGAACGTATTTTTTGAATATTATACTTCTTCGTTAATTCCCACGTATCAACAGCCTCATTTTTCGTTTCTGGGAAACGTCGTTCAAACTCTTTTTGCGCAACTTGCACTTCATCTGCTTTCTTCGTTTCAGCCTTTTCTTCAGGCTTTCTCGCTTCATCTACTTTCTTCGTTTCAGTCTTCTCTTCAGGCTTTCTCGCTTCATCTACTTTATTAATAGTTTCTGCTGGTTTATTAACAACCGCTTCTATTTTCGTAGATTGCACCGGCTGACTCATATCTTCTATGTTTGCCGGCTGCGTAGTAGCCTTCGTCTCCTTCGCAGGTTCACTCTGCAACTTCTCTTGAAAACGACTACTAACGAATGCTTGTGGACTACTTAGCTTTTGCTGAATTTGCCCTTTCTTATATGCAAGCACTTCTTTTACTATATTTCCAACTATCATAATATCACCTTTTCGGTAAACAAAGATAATCTAATATTAGAGTTTTTTTTTAAAGTTTGCAATAATCCTTTTAATAATTATGTAATAAAAAAATGAATATATTGTTAAACTGTTATTTTTTTATATTTATTAATTCGAATTTTTAGTTGACACCCGTTGTAGCAAGGATTACAATAAATCTCGAAATTGATTTTTTCGCATATTACCGTTTTTCAATTTGCAGAAAAGTCAATATAAAAAAATGGGGGTTTCTTAACATGAGAATTAATACAAACATTAACAGCATGCGTACTCAAGAGTACATGCGCCAAAACCAAGCTAAAATGAGCAACTCTATGGACCGTTTATCAAGCGGTAAACGTATCAACAACGCTTCTGACGATGCAGCAGGTCTTGCAATCGCAACTCGTATGCGTTCACGTGAAGGTGGCTTAAACGTTGCAGCTCGTAATACAGAAGACGGTATGTCTTTAATTCGTACAGCTGACTCAGCTTTAAACTCTGTATCAAACATCTTACTTCGTATGCGTGACCTTGCAAACCAATCTGCAAGTGGTACTAATACTGATAAAAACCAAGCTGCAATGCAAAAAGAATTCGATCAATTAAAAGAACAAATTCAATACATTGCGGACAACACTGAGTTTAACGACAAAAAACTATTAGACGGATCTAATAGTACTATTAATATCCAAACTCTTGACTCACATGATAAAACTAAACAAATTACAATTTCACTTGATTCTGCATCACTTAAAAACTTAGATATTAAAGATTTAGCAATTGGTTCAAACACAGTTAACAAAAATGATCTTGATACTCTTGGTAATGCTATGAAACGACTAAAAACTCCTGCAACAGACGGGGCAGTACAAGCTCAAGACGTTAAAGATGCAAAAAGTGCTTTTGAAAAAGTCAAAGCAGGTTACACAACAGCAGACGTAGAGAAAATGAATGATCTTTTCAAAGATTATGATAAAGCAACAACAGCAGCAACTCCTGATGCAGCTGTTATCAAAGCTGCTGCAGAAAAAATTAATACAGAATTTGAAAAACTAGCAGCACCTACGGCAACAGCATTCGATCCATCTTCTTCTGTTGAAAAAATCGACAAAGCAATAGAAACAATTGCTTCTAGCCGTGCTACTTTAGGTGCTACATTAAACCGCCTTGACTTTAACGTAACAAACCTTAAGAGCCAAGAAAACTCTATGGCAGCTTCTGCTTCTCAAATCGAAGACGCTGACATGGCGAAAGAAATGTCTGAAATGACTAAGTTCAAAATCTTGAACGAAGCTGGAATCAGCATGCTTTCTCAAGCAAACCAAACACCACAAATGGTTTCTAAATTATTACAATAAGCCATTTGAGTTAGTTTCCTGAATAAACCTCTCTGCTTGCAGAGAGGTTTATTTTTTATAAAAACTTCTTTTTTTTGATGGAAGAGAGCATCTGCGGTGCATAGAAGCGGTTAGTACTTATCTTGATCCCCTCTTATGTTAAAACACAAACAGCAAATAAGCATAAGCCTTTTTATCTTTTCATGACCTTTTATTAGCTTTAGAACACTGACTATATCAATCTATAAGGAGTGTCTATTATGCGTATTGGTACGAATGTTTTAAGTATGAATGCTAGGCAGTCGTTGTATGAGAATGAAAAGCGTATGAATGTTGTAATGGAGCATTTGGCGACTGGTAAGAAGTTAAACCATGCTTCTGATAATCCCGCTAATGTTGCAATTGTGACTCGTATGCATGCGAGAGCAAGTGGTATGCGCGTGGCGATTCGTAATAATGAGGATGCGATATCGATGCTTCGCACGGCCGAAGCTGCCCTTCAAACTGTGACGAATATTTTACAGCGTATGCGTGATTTGGCCGTTCAATCCTCAAACGGTACAAATTCAAATAAAAACTGTCATTCGCTGAATAAAGAGTTTCAATCTTTAACAGAACAAATTGGCTATATTGGCGAGACGACTGAGTTTAATGATTTATCCGTATTTGACGGTCAAAACCGCCCTATTACATTAGACGATATCGGTCATACAATAAATATGACGAAACATATTCCCCCTTCCCCTACACAACATGACATCAAGATTTCAACGGAACAAGAAGCAAGAACGGCAATTCGTAAAATTGAAGAGGCTTTGCAAAGTGTATCACTTCATCGTGCTGATCTTGGAGCTATGATAAATCGTTTACAGTTTAATATTGAAAATTTAAATAGCCAAAGTATGGCGTTAACAGATGCTGCATCTCGAATTGAAGATGCAGACATGGCGCAGGAGATGAGTGATTTTTTAAAGTGCAAATTATTGACTGAATTTGCACTTAGTATGGTTTCACAAGCAAACTAAATTCCGCAAATGGTCTCTAAACTACTACAATTATAAAAATTAATCTTCCTTCTTTGGAACGATTCCATACAAAACAAAAGGGAAATACATATAAACTATGTATCTCCCTTTTATTTTGTACCCAAATTTTATTACTGTGTTACCGTCATAACTTGTCCGCTACGGTCAACCATTATTTTCATTTTACCGTCTTGTGCATTATATAGCCCTAGTTTATGTAATTCCATTTTACAATCTTGTACGAAAGTTGGTAATTTACGAATTTGATCGATATCAGAACTTGTAATGAAATGAATTAAAAGCTGCGTCATGCCTTTAATATCTTGCACAAGCTCTTCTTTCTCTCGTTTTAGCCTTTCATTTTCTAGTTGTAACGACTGCAATTCACCTTCTAAGCTACGTGTATTCTTTACCTCTCTAGAACGCCCTGCTGCCATGCTAGAAAGCTTATAAATACCTTCCATAAACTGATGTAGTTCGTCTTCTTTCCTTTCACTACATTGATTAATTGTTTCAAAGTTATCAACGATACCAGATATAACTGTTACGAGGCTTTTTTCATTTTCTTTATATTGAACTTCCTCTTTTAATTCCTGCTTGTTTTCTTTTTTCATTTCAACAACGGTTTCTTTTACAGGTATATATTTTCGCTTTCGTCCTGGTTTTTGCTTTTCAATATTTTCAAACGGTATTTCACGTTTTTTCAATTTATAATACGTATTTTGCAATTGACTTTCAGTTTTCGGAAAAAGATTTAGTTCATTTTTACTTACGTATTTTGAAATATTTAAAATGTTTAAACCGTGACGTTGACAAAATTGATACACTTCATACAGTAACTCTAGTTCAGACTTCAGCCATGTAATTGCTGATTTTTCATATGCTCGCATCCCGCCATTTTTTTCTATATCTATTTGAAATAATACCATTCTATTATGTAAATCAACTAATTCTTCATACTTTACTTGGAATTCTTTTTCTATTTTTTTTAATTCCGCTTCTAGTTGCATATCGTTCATTTTATTATTTGACATGTTTTGTAAAAGACTTAATACATTAATTGCTGTGTGGTGATACATAATCTGTGCCACTCCCCCTCATCCTTTCACAATTCTCATCTGACTCCCATGTCTTTTAAGAAAATAGCAATTTTTACATATCCATATTATAACAGTTCGAAATTATCTGTCAAATATTAAACATACAAAAATATATAGAAAGTATAGAAATAGAAAAAATGTTTTTTTATTAATATGTATAATTGCATATTAATTACATTTAATTATATTATATGGTATTTAAAATGTTTTTTCACCGAAAAAATTTGCGTTACCACGAAATATCACTAAAATAACCCAAAAAATACGTTCACTTATATTTTTAAATCAAAAATCTTTAAATGAAGATTTTTCATATATACAGGTACTAACACCCCAGAAACCTTTCATTTTTCTGTCTTTTTAGAGCATAGAATACTAAAAAGGAACTAACCAATACTACACATGGCTAATTCCTTCTCTCCTCTGACAGAATAGAGTTGTAAACCGAGACTTCAAACCCTAATTTGAAGTCTCACTTCTTCTACGTACCTATAACCACTCCATATCTCTGGTCTCACATCGAATAGCGCTCTATTAAGCACTGACCGCTACAACACATGGCTAGTTCCTCTATTCCAGCTAAAAAAGGCTTTTCAAAGCGTTTTTTACAACACTAACTTATCAACTAAACCAATTAGCTCTTGAATATCTGGCTTACTTACTTGAGCATTTGCTCCTACAGCTTCACCTTTATGGAATAATTCATTTGTAATTAATGAAGAGAAAATAATGACAGGTAAACGATTCATTACTTCACTATCCTTAACCACTTTCGTTAAATGATGTCCATCCATTTTTGGCATTTCAATATCCGTAATTAGCAAGTGAATATGTTCAAACATTTTTTCACCTTGCTCTTTCGCCAATTTTTCAATTTGCGCTAACGCTTCTGCACCATTGCTGAAGAAGTTCATTTTCGTATATCCAGCTGATGATAATGTTTCTTCTAATATTTGGCGAAGCATCGCTGAATCTTCTGCAATATAAATTACTTTTTCAGCTCGATCTGTTTTTTGTTCTAACCCTGCAATTGATTTATTGTCATAACCAGTGCCGCTAATTTCACATACAATTTTTTCATAATCTAATAGTAAGATGATTTTGCCATCTAGTTTTACAATACCAGATGTCGTTTCTTCTAGTCCCATAGATAATGAAGCTGGTTCATCAATTTGTTCCCACGAAATACGTTGAATACGATGCACTTCATCAACGCGGAAAATAACTTTCATTTGGTTTAATTCTGAGATGATAAATTTCGTTTGATCAAGTGGCTTTGTTGACTTTAAATTAAGAGCCATTGCCAAGTTAATAACAGGTAAAATTTCACCACGTACTTGAACAACACCTTCAACTGCATGATGAGATTCTGGCACAGTTGTAACAGGGAATGGATTAATGATTTCACGTACTTTCATTACATTAATACTGAATAGGTTTTCACCAACAGTATACGTAACAATCTCTAATTCATTTGTTCCGCTTTCTAATAAAATACTTTGTGCTTGTGACATAAAGGTGTCGCTCCCCTTCCATTAATTCCGTATATCTAATTATTAAGCTTTATAAAACCGAAAAAGTCAACTACCTATATAAAAAATATAGATAGTCGAACGATTCATTTCATTAAAAAACAATTAATCTTGTATAAACGAAGCAAGTGCCTCTAATAACACTTCTTGCGCTCCTACAATTTCTGTCGGCATTGCTTCCCATTTTTTCAAAAGCTCTGTCTCTACTCTTATTCTCAGCTCCGAATTCATTTCTGCTAGCACATATTCTTTCGTTGCTATATCAACATCAAGTAGCGCGAGTGCATATAGTTCCGGGTCATTTATTTTTTCGAATAATTGGTTCAATATAGCTGGTGCTATATGTTTTAATTTTTCAATATGAATTTCCTTATCCGAAAATAGTAACTCATATTGAATAAACGTAACATTTTCTTTAATCACTTTAAAATAACAATTATTTTTTTTATCATTTACAAAATAACCGTTCGGATCTGCAATAATACTCTCTACTTTACGAATTAAATCTGGCAAACTATTCGCCGCCATTACAGTACGCTGCTCAACCTCACTCGGCGAAATGAATGTAACGCGATACTTATTTTGCGCCATCCTCCTCACCTCTCCTTTTATAAAAATCTATCGTCACATACTATCCAGAAGGCACTGGCCTACTATGAAATGATTATCTCAGTACGCCTCATAGCTCTATTCTTACAACTAGGAGCTCTTCTGGATCATAACTGTTTATCCAAACTAAACTTTGCTTACCTCTTCTTATACTACCTTAGTAACTCTCCATACCTCTGTCCTTACACACCAGTCGAGTCCCTATTAGGCACTAACCGCTCCAAAACAACGCTGGGTCCTCTCGTCAACCCTAAAAAGAGCTTTTAAGAGCTTTTAAGATCTTTTTAAGAACTTTTCAATAACTCTATGTTATTAAACCAAAACGCTATCTGCTGATCCGTAATATCTGGCAACATAACAAAAAACTCACGACACTTCATCTCATCCTTAAACAGTTGATACTTCCAAACGCTATCGCTACCAACACTTATGAAATAAAACTCATGGATACGGCCAATGATTGCTTGTTTTTCGCCAAATGAATACGGAGGCACTTGCTTAATTTCAAATTGATCTGGTAAATATACATGCTCTTCTCGTTCTATTTTTAATACTTGCTCGGCAAGTTCACGTTTATTTTCGAAAAAAGGCAATTGTAAAATTCGCTCTTGTCTTGTCATACGAATAAAAAACCCTTTCTACTCCATTACATTTTTTCCTTACGATATATTATCGAATTAAGTTTACAACTTCATTTAATACTTCATCTGAAACTTTAATTACTTTCGCATTTCCTTGGAATCCACGTTGGTAAAGCATTAAGTCAACAAACTCTACTGATAAATCTACGTTTGCACCTTCTTGTGCACCACCACGTACTTTACCTGCCCCGTTTTGACCAGATGCACCAAGAGCTAAAATACCTGTTGTATTCGTCGCTGTATAGTTACCATTACCTGTTTTCATTAGTCCGCCTTCGTTCGGGAACATCGCAACAGCTAATTGGCCAGCTGATTTCATACTTCCATCTGAATATTTTACCATCACATATCCACCGTCAGCAATGAAACAATCTTTAACAGTCGCTGCTGCTCTACCATCTACGTCTGTTACTGATAATGTTTTATCTGTTGGATGATTTGTTAAATGACTTAAGTCTAATTTTATAGAGCCGCCATCAAATGGAATATTAGCGCCTTGCTCTTTCGGATTTGGATTTCCAACAGCATCAAATGTCATATTACCACCTGCACCTTGAACATCCTTAAACTCTGTTTCTTTTTTCGAATCATTACGCATTTGTACTTTATATGTATAATTATGTTCGCTCGTTTGTTTAAACTCTACACGCATTGTCCATGTATTCCCCGCATTATCATATACAGGTAAATCTTGTGTAATTTGTTTTTCACCAGTCGGAATATTCCCTTTAATTGTACCTTTCGATGTTCGAATACCACCAATTGCTGTTCCCATTGGAATTTGTAACGGTCCTGGAATTCCAGATAAATCAACTTCACCAGTTGCCTCATTTGCAGGGTATGCAAATACATATTGACCTTCAGTATTCGTAATATAGTAATCTGAAGATATCCCAAACGTACCTTTACGAGTAAATTCCATATTTCCGCCTTTTGAATCACCCACAACGAAGAAACCATTACCTTCCATTGCCGCTTGTGTTTTACCACCTGTTAACGTAATTGTACCATCACTATAATCCGTAACCGTACCACTCATTTTCACACCGTTACCAATACTTTTCGGATTCGTTCCTGCGTATTTACCGTCACCTTTTGCACCAATCGAATTGTTATATAGTAAATCATCAAACATTGCTTTTTGTTTTTTATAACCTACTGTTTGTGCATTGGCAATATTATTTGAAGTTACACTTAATGCATTTTGTGTTGCATTCATCCCTGTAATACTTGTATATAACGCTTTAATCATAACGTATGGACACTCCTTATCAATTTGTAGTTTTTACTTCTTCAGTTACTTTTTGATCGTCTTTCTTTGCGTCTTCTGGATTCGTTTCCCCAATCGGTTTATCAGACACTCTCTCAACGAAACGAAGAGATACAACTTTATTATTAATAACGAGCTGTACATCGTTATTTTCCGCAAGGCGAACCGTTTCTACTTGGCCGGTTACTTTGTTTCCGTCACCGTCAACACCTCTTACGTATTTCCCTAAAAACTTCATTCCACCATCAAGTGCTGTTGAATACATCGTTGATTGTAACTTATCTACTGCTTTCGTCATATTCTGCACTTGTTCCATAAGAGATAACTGCGCTGTCTGATTCATCATTTGATTCATATCCATCGCATTAAATGGATCTTGATGTTGGAAACTTGATAAAAACAATTTTAAGAAATCATCTTTCCCCATTACCCCAGGAGTCTTTTGCGCTCCTGCTGAAACTCCATTACTTTGTTGCACTGGCGATTGTACACCATTAACAGGTACATTACTTTTTTGCACTCCTGCTTGTAACGGAATATGATTTGTACTCGTTGTATTTAATCCAACTGTTGGCACGCTTTATTCCTCCAATAATCCCGCAAATTCTGTTGATTGTTGTTTTTCATGATTTGTATTTGCTAATTTCTGTTTTTGCCTTTGGTCTTGTTCTCGCTGTTCTTTGCGATTTTCATCTTTATCTGAATAGCTAATTTGAATATTGATTTCTTTTTCTTTTAACTTTAATCTCAATTCATCAAAAATGATTTCAACACGTTTTTTCGCATCGTGTTTTTCCATTTCTACGTGAACGTCAATTTGATCTCCGTGTTTTTTCATAAACACTGTTAATGTACCAAGTTTTTCTGGATTTAACTGGAATAAAACACGTTCTTGTTTCACTACAAATTTTTGCAACGCTTCTACTTGCGCTTCCATTTTCTTTCCTAAGTCAGGTAATGAAACTTTCTCAGCACCACTATTTGATTTCCCTACTTGTTCGGTACTCGTCGTTTTATTTAATAATTCTGCACCTGCAGAGCTCGAATCGTTTAATGCATCAACCTCAGGCAACTCTACCTTTGTATCATCGCTCTCAAGTTTCGGAAGATCTACGTCTTTGAACTCTTCTTGTTTCTTTGCAATATTACAAGTTTCTGTTTCTACAACTTTCAATGCTTGCATCGTTTGCTCTGGCATCTTCATTTTGTCTAATACCATTTGCATTGTATCTTCTAAACATATAGCATTTTTGATATTCATATTTGAAAGAAGTTCTTGTAATTGTTGTAATTCAGCTGCAGGTAATTCATTAAGTTTAATATTGCCATATTCTTTATATAGCTCTTGTATTTTTTGTATGTATTGATATAACAATTCCGGCTGCACATGTAATTGCTCAATTGCAACCATTTGCTCAGATACAGCTAATAACAACTGTTCTGTCTCTTTTTTTTCTTCTTTCTTTACAATAGGTTCTTCTTCCGTTACCGATTTTTTAGAAAGAATATAATCTTTTCTCTCTTCTTTTGGTGCTTCTTCTCGTTTCGTTTTCTCCGTTTGCGGCTGTTTTTTATTTTCCATTCTCATCGTACGATCGAATGAAGAATCTTCATTTTTTGATTGTACTTCTAGCCCTTTTTCTTTTTGCGGAGGTAAACTTTGTTGCACCGGTAATACAGACTGTATCACTACATTCACCTCATCCATTCATACACATTTTCAAATCCAGAAGCATTTTTTCTTCCAGCTTTTCTTGTGCTTTCGCAAGCTTTTTGCAATCTTCTTGATACATCTCGTCAATGACACGCTCTTTTTCTTTTACTTGCTCTAAAAGGCTTTCATTTTTTTGAATAAAACCTTCTGTTTTTTTAATTTTTCGATTCCATTCTTCTATTCTTTCAGGTGAAAACGTATGTGAAGAGAGCATGCCAGCCATAATACGTTGCCCAGTTTGTACGACTTTACTACGCGATTTCACAACATATAAATCATATTCTTTTTTTTGTTCTATTTTTCTTTTTTCAGCTGTTAATT
The DNA here is from genome assembly GCF_002567495.1 of Bacillus cereus. GTDB lineage: Bacteria > Bacillota > Bacilli > Bacillales > Bacillaceae_G > Bacillus_A > Bacillus_A cereus_AQ. The sequence continues at coordinate 126,504 of NZ_NVAP01000034.1, forward strand.
CATACACTTCTTTTAAAATATGTTCTTTTTCTTGATTTATTTGCAATTTTATTGTGTCGTACTGCTGTTTATCCACCTGTTTTCATAGCCCCTTCCTATTATAACGTTCTCTTTTTCTATTATATAGTTTTTTTCCAAAAAAATCTGTGAAATATTAAAAAACAAAAAAATAAGACCTCTTGGGCAGAGGCCTTATACTATATGGTGTATCGCTTGAACGATATCATCAAATTGGAAACTATCCGATCGACCTTGCTTTAAAAACGTATTTATACCTTCTACTTTATTTTTACATTCAAAAATATAAGTATTTTCTTCATTTTCTTGAATCGTTCCTAACTTAAAATACAATTCATTTTCTTTATAAATTGATAAAATTTTTCTCATTTCATTTGCAAGTTGCCAATGATTCGGCGACACGATTTCTTCCATAATCCTACTTACTGAATCTAATACTGAAATGGCAGGATAATGACTAAGCGTTGCAAGCTCACGCTTTAATACAATATGTCCATCTAAAATACCACGTGCTAAATCTGGTACAGGACCATTTAAATCATCACCATCAACAAGCACCGTATAAATGCCTGTTATTGATCCCTTTTGTGTCTTCCCAGAACGCTCTAACAGCTTCTTCATATAGCTTTCCATTAACAGTGTTTTACCACCAATCGGTAGCTCTTTAACAGCAATATCCACGCTTCTACGGGCATCAGCAAAACGAGTAACAGAGTCCATCATAAGTAATACGTTATTACCTTGATCACGGAAGTATTCAGCAATAGACGTTGCAAGTTTCGCTGCACGAAGTTGCATAAGGTGACTTTCATCTGACGTCGCTACAACAACAACGCTTTTTCGCATACCTTCTTCACCTAATTCTTTTCGAATAAAGTCTTTTACTTCCCGGCCACGTTCTCCTACTAAACTAATAACGTTTATATCAGCTTTTGCGTTTTTGGCTATCATTCCAAGTAAAGTAGATTTACCAACACCTGACCCAGCAAAAATACCAATCTTTTGACCGATACCAATTGTTAGCATAGAATCAATTGATTTTATTCCTGTTTCAAATACATCAGTAATCTCTTCACGTTCAAATGCATGTATAGGCGGTGCATCTAGTTTTATTTTCTGTAATGGAATGTTTTCAGCTTCCTCATTTAACACTTCACCATTTGCATTTAACACTTTTCCGAGTAAATGATTACCACGAGGTACAACAACATCTTCAGCAATTATTGTGACTGAATCTCCGTAACATACTTTTTCTGTCTGTTCAAATGGGAGTAACATATTGTTTTCTTTTTCAATCGCAATTACTTCACATAAAACGTTATGTTCTCCAACGAAGCAAACATCTCCAATCTTAGCCTTTGGCCCTTTCGCTACGAAAAATTGTTCTTGTACACTATGAACTTTACCGACTTTCGTATAAAAGGGCGTTTCAATAAATGCATTCCATTTACTATGTTCGTTTATGAGTTTGGTGTTCATACATTTTGCTCCTCAAACAACTTCTCTTCTTCCCATTTCTGACGAAGTTTTGCAAATATAGGTGCAAACTTAAATTCAAAGAACTCTTTCTCTTCTTCCAGAACAAATTCACCAAACTGCAGAGAGAAATCATACTTCCATTCTACTAATTGTAATAACCAATACTCTTTCGTATTTTCTTTCTCTTCTTGAATACGTTCAAATGTTTCTGGGTGTACTGTAATAACTAATTTTTCAAACGAAGTTGGCAATGTTTGAACGATGCCAGTTAAAATAGGTAACACATCAAGTAAACGTGAATCCACTGCTTGATTTACAATTTTTTCTGCTAGTTGAAAAGATTGATCCCATAATAATTCTGTCCATTCGTATGCTGTTTCTTGTTGTTCTTTTTGAAACTGCACACGCGCTGCTTCCATCTGTTCCATTTGTTCATGAATATGCATTTGAAATTGTTCTTTATCTTGTAATAACTGCTGCCGCTCTCGTTCTAGCATTTGCTGCTCTTGCCTTAGCTCATTCATTTCCATATGTAATGATTCTTGCTGGGCGCGGAGCTCTGCATGATCAGCTTGTAATTCTTCCTCTTCTATTTGGACTGAATCTGGTTTTGGAAATTGTAATTCATACGTTTCTTCAGAAAAAGAAACAGAATTCTTCGGAATTCTGTTTTTAAATAAGGACATCATCTTCACCTCTTTGAACGATAATTCTTCCTTCTTTCTCTAGCTTTTTCACCGCACCAGTGATCGTTTGCTGCGCTTTTTCAGCATCCGTCATTTTAAGCGGTCCTAAGCCATCTAATTCTTCTAGAATCATCTCTTTTCGGTTTGAAGACATACATGTAAATAGTTTCTCTTTAATTTCTTCTTTTGCAATTTTAAGTGCTTTCGCAATTTCACCGTTATCTGTAATTTCTTCTAATACACGGCGAAGCGCAAGATCTTCAAGACCAAGTAAGTCTTCAAAGACAAACATATTTTCTTTAATTTTCTCAGATAATTCATAATCGACTTCATCCAACTTTTGAAAGACTGTTTTTTCAACACCTCGTGAAACGTTATTTAAAATGTTTACGATTGTTTTCAATCCATCGGTTTTATTAATTGCACTAAACGCCATATTATTTAATTTAGCTTTTAATAACTCACCAATTTGATTAATTAACTCACCATCAACTTGCTCTAGTTTCGCAATACCCATTACCGTCTCTACGCGCTTATGATCTGGCAATCTCTCAATTAATTGAGAAGCAAGCTGCGGTTTAATATAAGAAGCGATAATCGCAATCGTTTGTGGTGATTCATCATTCAGTACAGTAAGAAGTGGTTCTAAATCTGTAAGTGAATTTAAGAATTCAAATGGATTATCTTTGTTATACCAAAGATCTTCCAATAATTTTTCCAACTCGTCTTCTGGCATATTTTTAAATATGCGACGAATGTATTCTTTATCTGGAGTGACTAAGTTCAATTCTTTTACATTTAGTTCATATAAGAACTCTCCTAGTACATTCTCTAACGTTTCTGGTTTATATACACGAAACTTCGCGATTTCACGAAGTAATACTTCTTTTTCCTCAGCTGTCATATATTCAATGACTTTTGCTGCCACCCCTTCTTCTAATGTACGAATAAGGATGGCAGCTTTTTCTTTGGAGGAGATTTCATCTAACATCGTTGTTCCTCCCTTACTGTCCATTTAACCATTTTTTAATTACTTTTGCAGTTCCTTCTACATGTTCTTTCGTAGCATCCTGCACTTGTTCATCTAACGTTGGTTCTTTCGGTTCTTCTGGTTCAGGTTTTGGCTCTGGCACTAATTTTTCTTCAGGAATTTCCAAGATACTTTCATTACTTGCAGCAATTTCATCTTCTGCTAAGTATTCTTCATATTCCTCTTCTTCTTCTTTCTTTCTCTTACGTCTTGCTAATAAGAACCATACTAGACCACCGATCGCTAATAAGCCAGCTGTAATTCCACCGAATAACCACCAGTTCATGCCACTCTTTTCAGGCTCTTTCTCTTTTTCAACTTTCGGCTGATCAAACTGAACAGTTACAACGTTAACTTGACCATTTGTAAAGTTACCATTCGGATCAACTTGAAGTCCTGCCGCTGTTCCAATTGCCTCTTTAAAAGTTGTCATATCCATTCTACGTTTTACTAATGTATCATTATCTACCCATACAACAACATTTGTTTTCGTTAATTCTGGATGTTTCTTAATTGTTTCAACTGTTTTATCTATTTCATAGTTTTCGATTTTGTTACCATTTTTATTATCGTAGACGACTTTACCATTTTGATTATTGTTCGTACCGTAGTTTGGAACCTCGCCGTTCGCTGTAATACCAGCACTTTGCTTCGTATCTGCTCCTTCTTGGGCAGTAGAACTTTCTTCTTGCTCTTGTTTACTACGAAGCACACCTTTATCACCATACTTCTCTGACTGACGTGTAACTTCATCGTAGTTTACAGATACTTTCGTATTCACTTTATATTCATTTGGTTTAAACATCGTCATTAACGTTGCATCAATATCTTGCTTTAATTTACCTTCAAGTTGGTGCTGCATCTCTACTTCTTTCTCATAAGAAGAGGAACTACTAGAATGCGCTTCATCTGTCCCTTTTGAGATAACACCTTTTTTACTATCAATAACACTTACTTCTTCTGCCTTCACACCAGGAACTGCTGCACTAATCATTTGCTGTATACCTGCAACTTGATCAGCCGTTAACAGTTGGCCACGTTTCACACCAACCGTAATCGCTGCTGTCCCTTTTGCTTTTTCTTCATCAAAAATCGTTTCTTTTTCAGGCAATGTAATTTGAACATTTGCCGTTTCAACTGTCGCAAAGTTTCTTACAATATCTTGCTCCAATTGCTTCTTCGTACCGACTATTTGCTTCATTTTTTTATCTTGCTCACTTGAACCGAGCGAGCTTTCTAATAAAATTTCCTCACCGCTTTTCGAATTAAACGGTAAGCCCATCCCATTCATTTCTTTTCGAACCCATGGAGCATCATTCTTTTGCACACGAATCGAACCATCGGCCGCTAATTGATAATCGACACCTAACTTCGATAATTCTGCTGTAATCTCTTGTTTATCTGCATCATTTAAATTTTGATATACAACAACATATTTATCTGGCAAGGTGAAGTATAAAAGCGCTCCTGTTACAATCGCTAAAAGCGCAGCACCGATTACTAACTTATGCCACGTTTTTAACGATTGGATAACATTTTTCATCTTTTCCATTTAAACACACCCGTCCACTTTCCTAAATTTGCATATTAATTAGTGACTTATAATTTTCAATAAGATTATCACGTACGAGAGCAGCCGTTTTCATTTGAGACTCAGCTTTCTTTTGCTGAATTAAAACGTCATGTGTTTCTCCTACCCCTTTTGTCAATAAATCATATACTGCTGTTTGCGCAGTATTTTGCGTTTGATTCATATCTTCCAATAAATCAATAAACTTTTTCCCCTCAACTACAGATGTTTGAGAAGTTTTCGGTGCACCAATTGACTGAATTGCTCCAAATGGTTGTGTATGTAACATTGGTTGGATTTTCATATTACCATCTTCCCCCTTATCCTCGGCCGATTTCTAAATCTTTATCAAGCATTTTTTTATTTGCATTTAATACACTTGTATTCGCTTCATACATTTTTTGAGCAACCATTACATTCGTCATTTCAGCAGTTGCATCAATATTTGGATAACGTACATATCCTTCTGCATTTGCATGTGGATGTGTTGGGTCATACACTAAGTTTTCAGTTTTATCTGCTTCAATACTTTTTATTTTTACTCCATTAGTAGGAGACCCATCTAACATACTTGAAAAACTATTGTTTGATTCTAGCACCACACTACGACGCTCATATAAATCTGCCCCCGGAGCCGCCGTCGTATTCGCATTTACAATATTGTTAGAAGTAACTTCCATCCACTTTCTCGCTGTCGTTAGCCCTGAGCCACTTGCATTAATTGCCTGAAACATCCATTGTCTCTCCTTCTACTTAACGTCCGCGTGCCGCTTGGTTAATTGCATATTGTGTATTAATTGCGTTAATTGAAATACCATATAACTGATTTGCTTTCATTAAATCTAGCATTTCTGTCGTTACATCCACACTATTTCCGTCTTTATTCGTTTGCATTGATTTTGTTTGAATCTTTGCATATGTATTTTTCGTATTTACTGTCGGTAAGTGCATTTTATTCGTTTGATATAAATCTGGATTGCTCTTTAAATCAGCCGCATTGTTTTTATATAATGCACTACTTTTATTCATCTGCTCAGCAAATGTTACATCTTGTGCTTTATAGCCAGGTGTATTCGCATTTGCAATATTACTAGAAACAGTATTTCGTTTCGTTACTAAATAATTCATATAATGGCTTACATCACTCACTAAATCTGGCATATTCCACACCCTTCCTTTTCTAACTTAATGATCCACTGATGGAAGTTTCATTTCATTATTTATTTTCTTATATGCGTTTATTAAAATATTCACCATTATGTACCCTTACATATTTTATTCCATTTTTCCATTGTTGTCTTTAGAAAAATACAAAAATATAAAAAAGAATACAAAAAACTGTATACACACAGTAATCTATAGAACATTTCAATATATGAACTATAAACTAAAGCCCATTTTTATATTATTTAGATTACTATTTTTTTCATTACAGTCATAAAATGAAACCTCAATCAGCGGAACTATTTACTTAAACAGAGGAATGGATCCCCATTAAAAAGGGGAATCCGTTTCCAAACCCTATCATTAATATTTACCGTAAAATGAATTGGCTTTCATGCGTCCATCATTTGTCATAATCATTTCTTCCAAAATCTTTTGCTTATCCCGAATATGCTGAGCTGCCTTAATAATGAATGGGCTTACTTCTGCTGCAACTTGCGTACGTTTTTCTTCATCTAGTGTCATCATCCAACGATTTAACATCTCACTCTTCTCAGCAAACTCTTCATCTGACACTTGCAATTCACCGATTTCATTAAAACAGCTGACAAACGTCCGATAAATATCATTGTTCATTTTCAAGTGCTCCGCGGTAACCGTCTATTAAATCTTGTAACACTTTCACAATTGCATCAATATCTTTCGCTTCACGCGTTACTTTCATCGTTTGAATTTGAATGCTAATCCAATCATATAAACCATAGAGACTATCATATAAATCTTTCGTAATTTCAGGATTTAATTGAAGCTTTAGTTCTTCAAAAATACGTTCTAGTTTTTCAAGAAGTGCGTCCCCTTCTTGTAGATTAAAAGTATGTAAAAGTTCTTCTAAATTACGAAACTCTACAATACATCTTTCATAAATAAAAATTGTATTTTTAATCGGATTACTCGTCATAATATCATTTTGCATATAACGTTGCCATGCTTGCATACGATCACTTCCTCAACTTTCATTAATCATCACTTTTTTGTTTTGTCATTGCTTTAATTGTTTTTAGTTGGCTATCAAGCGCTGCTAATGTACTTTCTAGTTTTTGATACTTTTTCACAATTTCATCTTGTTTTTGTTTATTTTGCATATCAATATCGCTAATTTTTCTATCTAAATCACTTACACGCGAATCTATACTCTTTACTCGTTCCCCAACGACACCTTTATCACCGAAAAGCTTTTCAAGCGGGGCTTCCATCATTTTTCCTAAACCATTTGAGCTAAAGAAAAATTGTTTAGCTGTATCTGGCTTTTCTTTTAATGCCTTTGTTAGAGTTTCATCATCGACTTCTAATGTCCCATCCTGCTTTATTTGGATACCAAAAGTAAATAAATAATTATCATCTTGAGAAAATGTTACAACACTATTCATTACTTGACGTATACTTTGCATAATTACTTGTCCCTGGAAGGCTCCATCTTTTCCAGCAAAAAGATCTACTGTAGAAACCGCTTTATTATAATCTGCCACCATTTTTTTTATAAGGTTGGATGCGTCTGTTACGTTTGAATCACTTACTGTAAATTTTAAATCTATTCCTTTTGCGTCTGTACCAGTTCCACCGTCCGATACCTTCGATTCAGTTACTTTTAATAACTCCACTTTTACACCAGGGAGTGTTTCAATTGTATTACTAGCACTTTTTCCTTCAATGCCATTAATACTGTATATTGCATCCTGTGCTTCATTAACGACGTTCACTGCTTTACCATCCACTGTAGATAAACCCATTTTTTGGAACAAATCAGATTTTTCACTTGTAAACTTAATTTCGCCTCCCATTCCCTCTTTTTTAGCAGACATAAATACTTTGCCACCAAGCGTATATGCAGAAACACTATAGTCACCATCATTAATTTTATTAATTAAGTCCTTATAAGTCATATCCGTTGTTACTTTAAGTGGTTTCCCATTAATTTCTAATGTTTCTTCTGCAGGTAATTTTTCATCAATTTTAATAACATTTGAAGCAATTTGATGGCGTTGCGCAAGTTGCTTAATTGTCATATTGAATGTTCCTGAGATCGCTCCGCCATCAGCTATTACATTAATATAGCCATCCTGTGTTGTTGTAACTTTTTTTTCATTCCCTTTAAATAATGCTAAGTTTTTAAAGGTTTGTGTAAAAGAACTAAATTCTGTTTTTAAACTTGTATATAATTGTTTATCTTGTGTAAGTTGTTGTTTTTCCGTTGTATACGGTGTTTTTTTCATATTTAATGCTTGCAATTCTAATTCTACAAGATTAGAAGTATCAATCATATTATTTCCTAGGTTCCAAATTTGTTGTCTACCGCCAATACCTGTTAATGTTCCTGCCATGTTGTATCACTCCTTATTCGTTTACATATAATCTAAAATGCTCGTTTTACTCATCGTACTAACTGCTTTAAGCGTCGCTTCATACGTTGCATTTATATATGCTAAGTCAGAAATTGCGACCGCTAAATCGACATCCTCAATTTCTTTACGGTTTTCTTGAAGCGCTAAATTTTGCTCGCTTAAAATTGTTTTAAATGTTTCCATTGTGTTCATTGTTGAACCAACTTCAGTTGTACGGTTAATGATACCATCTAAGTTTTTCTTATTTTCTCCTAATAACGGTTGTAATGCTTTTTGGTCACCATTTTGCATCGCTTCGCTCATCTGTTTTAACGTTTTTATAACTGGTGATAATAACGCTTCTCCGTTACGGAACGCTTTGAATTCATAACCGTCATTTAGTTGCCAGTTCACATCATTTTGTCCACCTTGATACGTACCATCTTCTGTAAATGGTGGCTTCTCTGCGCTATCCCCACCGAAAATATAACGGCCTTGCTCTTTCATATTTGCTAAATATACAACTTGTTTTAAAATTTGATCAATCTCTGCACCGATGGCTTTCAATTCTTTTTCACCATTTTGCTCACTTAATGCTTGTACTGTTAATTGATCTGCTCTTGTTAAAGATTTCAAAACACCTTGTAAAGTATTTTCAGTTTGTGTTAATACATTTTTCGAATCGGCTATATCTTTTTGCATTTGCTCCATATTCGCCAATGAATGTTGAATCGCAAATGACTTACTTGCCGCAAGTGGATCTTCACTCATAAGAAGGTTTTTCTTCCCTGAAGTTACTTGATTTCGATGATATTGCTGTTGCACGTTCAAATCCATTAACTGATTCTTTGCCCAGCTTGCATTTTGAAATGTTGATACTCTCATTTCTATCTCCTCCTTATATATTTTCAATCAATTACTATCACTTATCGAATAATCGAAAATAGACTATCAAACACTTCATTCATCGTAGTAATAGCTTTAGAGTTTGCGACGAAGTATTTTTGGAAGGCCATTAAATTTACCATTTCCTCTTCCATATTTACACCTTCGACACTCATTTTTTCTTGCTGAATGCCTTCTAATAAGTCCCCATGAATTTTTTGATAAGCATTCACTGCACTTTTATCAGATGCAACACGAACTATAAATTGGTCTAATGCTTGTTTATAAGAAAGACCTTCTTTATAATCTCCATCTGTAATTGCTGCTAGTTTATTTGCTGTTTCAGCAGATATTTTCATTTTCGAAATATCTTTTTGGAATTCTGGATTTAACTTCATATCTTTCGCATAATCTCCAACGAAGAAATCTTTTCCCATCACTGTGTTCACTTGAGTTTTCACTGAACTCATTAAATCTTCAAGATTTTTTTTATAATCAACAATTTTCGCTTTCGTATCAATCGCTGATTTTATTGCTCCGCTAGTTACAGAGATTTCTGAACCGTAAATCTCAACTGACATTGGGTCTTTTTCTTTATTTAATTGAAGTGGATATGTATCTTGTCCATTTACTGTTAAAATACCATTCATTCTAACACTCGCGATATTAGGATTCATAGATTCATAAGATACTTCGATGTTTGCATACTTAGACATCTCTGTAACGATGCGATCTCGTTCGTCTAAAAGTTGATTCGGCACTTGTGTACCTGCTTGCCCAATTTTATGATTCGCTTCTGCTAAACTAGCAGCAAGACGATTAAATTCATTAACATGTGCTTCAATATCTTCCGCTGTCTGTGCTTCCACTGTATCTAAGTTTTTCGCAAGTCGATTTACTTGACTTGTGAACTTCCCAGTTTCAGAAATTAATGTATCGTAGTAATTTGGTTGTTCTGGATTTTTTGCCACTTCACGAAAAGCATTAAAGAAGCCGTCCATTAAACTCGATAATGAATTCTTTCCTGTCGTTCCAACCATAGACTCTACACGTGATAAAGTCGAATTCATATAGTTATAGTATGAGAGCTGGGATAATTGATCATTAAACTGTTTCGTCTTCACTTCATCAGTAATACGATCGACACCTAACGTTTGTACACCGTAACCAATTCTCTGTTCTGGCGTATAACCATTGCTTGCTCCAACAGATCCGTAATTCACCATTTGACGCACATAACCCGGTGTATGAATGTTAGACAAGTTTTGTTTCGTTGTTTGTAACCCCATTTGAGCCGCTAACATGCCCGATAGCGGTGTATTATAATCTGATAATCTCATAATGCTTCACTTCTCCTTTACAATAGTTCATTCATAAAGATTTGCGAATTATTGTTTCGTTCTAAATTATATTCAGAAACAGAATCCACAATGCTTTCTGTAGTTTTTAATAGTACGTTTAAGTAATATTGATTTTTCAAAAGAATCATTTTTACATTCTCTTCTAATTCAGTTACGTTTTTTTGTAATTCTTCCATTTTTTTAATTTCTTCATGAGAAAAATACGAAAATAACGCACTCACACGAGATGCTTCAACATCCTTTTCTTTACAAAACTGAACAACCATTTCTTCGAATGAGCTAGATAGTCCTTTTAACCCATCAATGTACTGCAATTGTTCTACTTGTAACTTTTGAACTGCATTTATATCTTTATTTTTTAAATTCTCATATATTTGCTCTCCAAGCGCTTGAATATTTTCATACGCCTTTTGTATAATAACGAGCTTTTCATATAATTGTATGTACATATAGCTTCCTTCCTTTTACAAGACTAAATTCACAATTAAACCATGGATTTCTCCAATTTGATTTAACATTTCTAAATGTCCTGTTTTCGTATTAATTAAATTCATAACATCTTCTAATTCATTCAATCCCATTTCTGCCTGTTTCACAATCGTCATTTTCTGTGAATATCCGTAACGTGGGTGACGAGACATAACATCTTTATACTGCAATACATTATCAACGTAAAAATTCAAAAATGATTTTACTGTATTTTTGTATTCCATTACATTATCAAGCGTTAATTCCATTTCAATTTTCTCTTTAATTTCTCCAATATTATCGACAAACGCTTCCATTTGTTCTAGTAATTTATCTTTTTTCGGATCTGCATGCAAATTATCCGAAAATGCAAGTCCTGTCCTGACATTTGCTTCTTTCGGCATTTGAGTAGCAGGCGGTATATGCGATAAAATTGGATTATGCGAGATAAAACGTAGCATATATATCACCTATTTGTTTTTTTATTTCTTCCTAAACTTAATCGTAAAATCCAGTTATTTATAATTATACTCTGAACAGTAATATTTTGCAGTTATTTTTTATAAAAGATATGTTACAATTTAGCATGAGGTGGCACAATTCTATGAATATTTTCCTTTGTGGTTCAAATCAATTAACAGCATTAGATCAAGAAGAAATTAAAAAATTTTTAACTGACTATGCTCACAAACATAAAATTTACATATTATGTTATAAATCTATTGAAAATGAAGTTCTTCGTTTTTTCATCGAAAATGAAAGACTCGCTCAAAATTTATGCCTTTACACATTGCAACCATTACAAGCAATAACAGATGAATTTCAAGAAGTCGTTGATTACTTAAAAAAACACGGAGCCGAATATGTTGCTTTTGATCATCCTTCCGACTCCATTTACCGGTCAGATTATATGTTTTTTGTTAAACAAATTATTGAAGATACTGATTTAGTTCTCTGTTTTTATAACGGGGACAAACATACATCTGTCATCCCTGTTGATGTTGCAAAAGAAGCAGGTATTGATGCTGTCATTTATGATTTACCAGGATTACATGAAAAGCAGATGAAAAAAAGATTTGAACAAAAAATTCGTATGATGTAAAGGGGGAGGCACAATATCATTATTGTGCCCATTGTAAATATGATAATTGAACAAGATTACGATCATTTTATCGCGAGTTTTAAACAACAATTCAATATGGATATCGCTTCGTATAAGCAAGATAGAATGCGCCGTAGAATCGATGCTTTTATTTCGAGAAAAGGCTTTGAAAACTACACTAATTTTTTAAACAAATTACGTGCTGATCAAAATTTATTTTTAAATTTTATTGACTATATTACAATTAACGTTTCAGAGTTTTTTAGAAATAAAGAACGATGGCAAACTTTAGAGTCAAAAGCACTACCAAAATTACTCGAACAAAATAGCGGAAAATTAAAGGTATGGAGTGCGGCTTGTGCTGCTGGTGAAGAACCTTATACACTCTCTTTAATTTTATCAAAGCATCTAGCTCCATTTCGTTTTGAAATTCAAGCAACAGATCTTGATTTTCATATTTTAGAAACTGCAAAACGCGGTCAATATACAGAACGTTCGTTAAAGGAATTACCTAATGATTTGAAAGAACGTCATTTCACAAAAGAGAATGATATGTATTCATTGCATCAAAACATTAAACAAAACGTCTCGTTCAAACAACACGACCTTTTAATGCAGTCATTCGATACAAATTATGATTTGATTATTTGTCGTAACGTAATGATTTATTTTACAGAAGAAGCAAGAGTAAAACTTTATGAAAAGTTTAGTCGCTCTTTACGAAAAGGTGGTGTGCTATTTGTTGGTAGTACTGAACAAATTTTAACACCTGAACGTTATAATCTTCAGCGATTTGATACGTTCTTCTACGAAAAAATATAAAAAAGGTCGTCACTTTATATTGTGACGACCTTTTTTATATAACTCGAATTAGAATAATTGCAACAATCCATACAAAGAGGAAAAGAAACGTCATAGACCATTTATGTTCTTGCATCGTTTGTTTCAACGCTTGTGACAATTGTGTCATGTTCATTTCCGCAAGCGCTCTCCAAACACTTACATCCCGATCTTTAGCCGTACGGTCTGCAACGCTAATTAAAATTGTTTCGTTAGACAATTTCGTTATATAAGCAGTAATAACCGTTACCATTAAATTGATATTTCCTTCTGAAGAATCACTTTCTACTCTAGAAATAAGTGCGCTCACATCTAGTAAAGGAATATGTACCTTTCTACCAAATGACAGTTGTACTTCAGCGAAATCATACGTTCCATCTAGCAAAGGCAGTTCTTTTATATGCGCCTGTTTAACAAGTCCTTGCAGGCTTCTAATTACTTGCTCAAATACTTTTTCTGATTGCTTTCCTTCTTCAGATAACGTATGTAACTTTTTAAAAAGTTGTAACACTGTATCCATCTCTTTAGAAAGCATTTCCTTCATAATCTTTCCATCACTTAAACTCGCAAGTAAAATACCTATTTCATTATTTTTCGAAATAATTTTAGACTGTCCAGTAAACACTAAATTACTACGCTTTCGTTCTTTCTGGATTTCATGTTCCGAAATAGCTGCAGGCTGTTTTAATGGTTGTAGCGTCTTATCTTCAATTGTCGTACGTTTAATCTCCATTTAAGCGCCTCCACTACTATGAAATAATTAGCCCCATTCTTTATTACTCTTTAAAACTAAAAACAGTACGAACAAACCTGACATGATAGTAAATACATCCGAAGCTTGTACTCCCTGTTCACCTTTTTCTTCTTTCTTGTCTTTCGGTTCTTCTTTTTGTTCTTTCTTTTTAGAGACAACTTGTTTATTATTTTTCTCTTTTTGGTCCTTCGCCTTATGTACTTCCTTGTTGTCTTCGAACGGCTCTTTTATAACGTAAGTAAATTCTTCTTTCTCTTTCAATGGTTCTTTTATAAACTTATTTACTATCTCATCTTGCTTCGGAATTTGAACAACTGGCAATTTTTCTTCTGGAAGCAGGTTTTTAACTTTCGAATCTTCTTGTTTCTCATTTTCTTTCTTATCTTCTAATTCATTTTCTAGTTTATTATCTAATTTATCTTCTTTCTCTTTCTCTTTCTCTTCTATCTTTTTATCATTTTCGTTTTTTGGCGCCAAAACAGAAATGGTATATTCACTTTCCTCAACAAGTTTATTACCTGCTGCATCTATTATCTCTACAAGTAATTCGTATGGCCCAGTCGGCAATGCTTCTGTTATTTCAAATACCTTTTGCCAATCCATGTCATGCTTGTTGTAGTCTAACAAAAAGGAAAGCTCTTTATTTTCTTTCCCTTTTAATATAACACGCACTTCTTTCACAAGTGATTCTGCATCTGACGCTTTCACTCGTACTTGAACAGAATCTCCCTGTTTTCGTTCAATTAACTTCTCTTTTGCCTCATCAATAGTAACTTTCTGTATCTTTGGCAATTCTTTATCTATAGTTGGCGTTTCATTTTTAATACGAATGAGCGGGACTTTCACTTCATTTTTTATGAGCTCTTCTTTCTCATTCTCTTTGTAACTTTGAACGAGCTGAAGATTCCAATCACCTTGCAAATCAAAATCCCCTGCTTTATAGTTAGCAACCCAGCTCTTCGTTTCTTCATCATACTCAAAAGATAACATTCTTTCTTGCGCATATTGCTCCCCATTTTTTTGTAACTGCAATATACCTTTCATACTTTGAATGTTTTTCCCATTTGTTTCTACAGAAATCCGCACTTCTTCGCCAACTTTAAGCTCCGGCTTATTTACTGTAATAATTCCCTGTTCCGTTTCTATCTTTCTTTCACTCAATTGCTCATTCACTACTTCTTTTGGTTCTATCTCTTTTGGTCTCTCTTCATCTTGTTTCGTTTCCACTTGCTCTGACGGTTCTTGAGATTCCTTATTTTCTTCTTGTACATTCACTTCATTTATTTTTTGATTTGGCTCAATTTGTTCCTCAGCCTGACTTTGCAAGGGGAAGAACAGGCACACATGTATGCATAGCCAACTCATTAGAAAAAACTTTACGTTTTTCATCTACTAATTCAAACTCCTATTTCAATGCCTTATAGTGATTTCGTCACTTTTACTCCGAAAAATCCATCTACATTTACAAGTTCACCATACGCCACTAATACATCATTTACATAAATACGAATCGGTTCATCAATATCCTCATCTAGCACAACCGCTTCATTTTCTTGTAAACTTAAAATATCTTGAATCGTTTTCACTGTACTTCCAAATACAAATTTCACGTTCATTTCTACATTTTGTAGAATGGACGTGTCCATATATACTGGTTCCATTTGTTTTACTTCTTTAAATTCAATAGGTTGCACAACTGGTTCTACAATTTTTTCTTCTTCAATTTCTTCTGTGGGAATCTCTTCTTCTTCCACCATTGGATACAGAAGTCGCCTTACCATTTCTTTCGCTTCAGCAATTGGTAAAATTTGATACATTTTCGATTGAAGCAAATCGCCAATTTCAAGATTGAACGTAATTTGAACGAGTTCGTCCACTTCCATTGACTCTCCCAAATATTCCATTTCTTCTTTTAACGTTACAAATTTAACATTTGGCGGCGTCATGTCCATTTTTTCTTGAAACATTTCCGACATCGCTGTTGCAGCATGACCCATCATTTGATTCATAATTTCTTTAATACCACTCAGTTCTAATTCAGTAAGCTCTTTTTCTGAGTCAACTTCCCCTGTTCCCATCATCATTAAATCTACCATTGTTAAGGCTACATCTTTCGTAAATACGAATACATTCTCATTCTTTAGCCCTTCAACAAAGTCGACATTTAAAATAACAAATGGTACTGGTACTCCATCATAATGACGAACATTGATTGCTTCCACATTTGGTGTACTAATTGTAACTGGCTGATTTAAAAGTGTTGATAATACCGTTGAAGCGGAACCGATTGAAATGTTCGCAATTTCACCGAGCACATCTTTCTCTTCTTGTGTTAAATACTCTTTTTCAACTTGTTCTTCTACAATCTCAGTTTCCACTACTTCTGCCGGCTCGTCTTTTTCTTCTACTCCACCAGATAATTGCATTAATTTATTTACCATTTGTTTCGCATGCTCAACTGAAACAATTTGTACAAGTTTAGAGTTTACAAGATTATCTATCTTTAAATCAAACGACACTTTAACAATCGTATGATTTCCATCTATTTCAGAGATTTTCTCCATTTCTTCTGATAACTTTACAACATTAATCGTCGGCGGAGACATATCTACTGTATCTTGGAAGAATTCCGACATAGATGTAGCTGCGAATCCCATCATTTGATTCATCGCTTCTTGTACAGCACTTAGCTCTAATTCACCAAGTTCTTTTCCGTCCTCCACTTCACCTGTTCCCATCATCATTAAATCAGCGATGGACAATGCAACATCTTGCTTAAGGACAAGAAGGTTTTCCATATCTAATCCTTTTGTAAAATGAATGTTTAATACAACATGTGGAACTTCGACATCTCTTGAATCATATAAATCTACCAACTCTATGCGAGGAGCAGTAATGCTTACTTGCCTATTTAAAATCGTTGATAATACAGTCGAAGCTGAACCAAATGATATATTTGCAATTTCGCCAAGAATATCGCATTCTTGAGGCGTTAAATGCTCATTTTCTTTTTCTAGCACAATCGTGCTCGTATCCCCTTTTGTGTGTTGCTCAGGCATTTTCCCTGCCTCCTCATTTCTGTTTTTCTATCAAATGATATAAAATCTCATTTTATTTTAGCAAACTTATTATATAAAACGTTACTATGTATGTATTCCCATTTATTAGATTAGTAACGATTAGCCAAAAAGCTCCCCAATTGTATACAAGTGGGGAGCTTTCCTTCATTCCTATTATAAACCTTCTGGGTTTAAAATGAGGACCACTCGTCCATCACCGAGAATCGTCGCACCAGAGAAATAGTTAGAACTCTCTGCAAAGAAGTCACCTAATGACTTTAAGACTATTTCTCTTTGACCGATAATTGTGTTTACAATAAGTCCATAGCTGCGATGTGTATTACGAACAATTAACACAGGAACCATTTGACCATCATATGACGCAAACGCCTCATCTACTGTTTTTTCACCAAATACAGTACTTAAATGCTTCACTTCAATAATTTGATTACGATAATTCAACACATCTTTTCCTTGTAAGGATTGGATGTCTTCTCTCTTAATTCGAATTGCTTCAACAATATTTCCAAGAGGTAAAGCATAACGCTTATCATTCGTTTGAACAAGCATAGATTGAATAATAGACAACGTTAACGGAAGCTCAATTCTAAATGTACTTCCCTTTCCTTCCTCAGAATCAATAATTAAATGTCCACCTAAACTATGAATCGTATGTTTTACAACATCTAATCCAACACCGCGTCCCGAAAGATCTGATACAACTTCAGCTGTACTAAATCCTGGTTGGAAAATAAGATCAAACACTTCACGATCTGTTAATCTATTTGCATCAGATTCTGTTACAACACCGTTTTTAATCGCTTTTTCTAATACTTTTTCTTTATGAATACCATTTCCGTCATCAGTAATTTGAATAACGACATGATTTCCACTATGAAACGCTTCTAATTTAATCGTACCTGTCTCATTTTTACCCGCATCACGGCGTTTTTCAACAGTCTCAATCCCATGATCAATTGCATTTCGAATTAAATGAACGAGCGGATCACCGATCTCATCAATAACAATTTTATCGACTTCAGTATCTTCGCCTGTAATTTGTAAATCAATTTTTTTCCCTAAATCTTTCGCTAACATACGTACCATACGCGGGAAACGATTGAAGACCGTTTCAATCGGCACCATACGCATGTTTAATAGTACATTTTGAATATCTTTTGAAATATCGCCTAGTCGATTTAAATGTTCAATTAGCTCCTTGTTTTGAATCGTTTGAGCCAATTCATCAATACGCCCGCGCTCAATTACACTTTCTTCAAACATATTCATTAATCTTTCGATTTTTTCTAATTGAACACGAATTGAACGATTCTCCACTTTAGCATTTTTCGTTTTTGCAGTGCTTTTAGCTGGCATAGTACTTGTAGGTTGATTCGTTGCCTCTACCGGTGTAACCACAGCTGGTTGTAGCGTTTCTTCTACTTGCACAACTTCTTGTGTAACAACTTTTTTCGAAGCTACTTCCCGTGCTATCGGTTCTCCTTGCGTTACTTCTACTTTCTCAATTTCAGAAACATGAAGTACTACTTGTTTCAATTCTTCTACACTACAATCCGTATCCATAAATACTGTAAATTCAAATCCGAAAGCATCCGCTTCTATTTCTTCAATACTTGGAATTGTTTTTTGTATATTGCCTACATTTTGCAATGCTTCAATACACATAATGGCACGTACTGCTTTTAAAATCGCTTGCTGTTCAACTGTTATATGCACTTCATGCGATACTGCATCATTCTTGTTTATGAACTCTTGCTCTATATGTTTCATAGAAGCCTCTACATTGCAGTTCAATAATGCTTCTAATTTCTGTTTAGTTGAGGCTACATCAATATTGCCCATTCCACCTTGTTGCACATCTGCAACCATCTTCTCCAAATTATCAATACACTCAAAAATCACATCAATAATATCCGCATTTACAACTATATTTCCATGACGAATTTCATCTAACACATTTTCCATCTTATGCGTTAAATCAGCCATCTCCGTAAATTCCATACTCGCAGACATACCTTTGAATGTATGAGCCGAGCGAAATATTTCTCCTACAACATCCATATCAGTAGGATTTTGCTCTAACACTAGCACATTCTCATTTAGCGACTGTAAATGTTCTTCTGACTCTTCGAAAAATATATTTAATAGATCTGTTTGCATTTTTATCCCCTACCTGTCTAACAAACATTTCATTTATGTATAACAATTTAGTGTTTTATAACGAGAAAAAAGGGGGCCACATGTCGATCCGCTATCACTGTTTTGATTCCTTGTGGCACCCCTTCTATATTAGCTATTTGCTACTTTTGTTAAAGCTTCAATTACACGATCCGCTTGGAATGGCTTTACAATAAAGTCTTTTGCTCCGCCTTTAATTGCATCTAATACCATACCTTGTTGTCCCATTGCAGAACAAATAACAACCTTTGCACTTGAATCAATTTTAATAATTTCTTTTAATGCTTCAAGCCCGTCCATTTCTGGCATAGTAATGTCTAAAGTTACAATATCAGGTTGAAGTTCTTTATACTTTTGAATTGCTTCTACCCCATTCTCTGCTTCGCCGATAACTTCAAATTCAGCATTACTTTTTAATAAGTTTTTAATCATCGTTCGCATAAACATCGCATCGTCTACTACTAAAATTTTATGTGCCATTCTTTTTAATTCTCTCCTTCTATGTATAAATATATCTTAATATTTCACCTTATCATTCTCACTCATTATACAAAAGAAAATGATAAAATTTAATATTTTTTTAAAAGAATTTCTGTATTTTTATTATTTTATTATTAAAATAATAATATACTACTCTTTTATATAAATGACAACGCGACGGTTTTTTTCCCAGTTTTGCGGTGAATCATTTGGTACAATTGGCTTTGTGTCTGCATATCCTACCGCAGCTAGCCTTTTATCATCCACATTATACACTTCAATTAAGTGGTGAATCATATTTGCCGCTCGTGCTGAAGATAACTCCCAGTTGGAAGGGAATTTCTCGTTATGAATAGGTCTACTATCTGTATGTCCCTCTACAACAATTGGGTTAGGTACCGATTGAAAAAATCCAACTAATTGACTTATTATCTCTTTCGCATCAGGTTTAACGTTCGCATCACCTGTATCAAATATTAAATTATCTACTATAACGACGCTTACCCCTGTATCCTCTCGATATACATTCACTTGACTAATACCGTTATTATCTACATACGCTTTTAACTTTTTATATAATTCGTCCATTCTCTTTTTTGAGACCATTTTTTCATCATTTTTTTCATGTGAAATATCTGGTATTGTATTTTCCATTACTTTTGCATCTACTTGCCCCGTATCACTAAACTTTTCAAGCATCTTTGACAATTTTACTGCATCTTGCTTTGATGTAGCAACTAGTAATACAAAGAAAGTTAATAATAACATCGTTAAATCTGTAAAAGTCGTCATCCAGCGGGGCGATCCCCTTTGCGGTCCTTTACTCATCATACCACTCCTTGAAATATTAGGCTGCTCCTTTTACCTTTTTTACCTTTGTTTCGTATACGTATGTATCCAGTTTCAACTTTAATTTAGAAGGGATTTGTCCACGATACAATTCTGAAATTGCTTCTATTACAAACTTCTTCTCTGTATATAAATCTTCAATACCACGATACACCTTTTCAGCAAGGGGGATTGCAATCATATTCGCAAGTACAGACCCATATAATGTCGTTAACATCGCAACTGCCATTCCTGTACCAATTTGCGATGTATCTTGTAAGTTTTGAAGCATAATAATAAGACCGATTAACGTACCAATCATTCCCCAAGCTGGAGCAAAATCACCAATTTTATCTAATAATGCTGCTCCTTTTCTTAATTCATACACTTCAGTTTCAATATCTCTCAATAATACTTCTTTTAATTCATCTTCATCGTAACCACTTAACATTAATCGAATCCCTTTTTGGATAAAAGGATTGTCTACTTGCTCTCCATCAACCTCTAAAGAAAGCAAACCATGCTTTTTAGACTTTTTCGAAAAATCAACAAACAAATCCGTTAACTGTTCTAAATCTTCTTCTCTTCTATGTAAAACAGTAAAAATGCTCTTCGTATATTTTTTTATTTCTCCAAATCGATATGCCACAACAATTGTCGCTGTTGTTCCCCCTATGACAATTAAAATAGATGAGACATCTAAAAAGTTTTTAAAAGCTTTTATTCCACCGCCGCCAATCATAATTGCCGCTATCACTATGATGAAACCTACTATAATGCCCACTGGGCTAGAAATATCAAACTTCCTTTTTCTTCTTTGCGGTCTAGCCAATACTTGATTTTTTTCTCCCATATTTCTGCCCTTTCCTTCCCATTTTTATAAAACATTTTTTTATTTTAATAATGCGTTTTCACATATAACATGTATTATACGCTTATCATCTATTTATCGCAATATACTCATGAAATTGACACATTTCATTTCTATATTAGAATTATGGTATAGAAAAATGAGGAGGATCACGATGGAACACAACATTTTACAAGTCATTGCATTAGCAGAAAAACTAAAATATGAAATGCGACATAGCTGGCTTTCCAACGGACGTCAAGAAAGTGTTGCCGAACATACATGGCGTATGTCTCTAATGGCCATTTTAGTTAAACCTTATTTGGATCAAAAAGTAAATATTGAAAGATTACTTAAAATGGTTATTATTCACGACCTAGTCGAAGCCGAAGCTGGTGATATCCCTGCTTTTGATACAATGAATAGTCACGAATTACAACTACAAAAACAAAAAAATGAACTAGAGGCAATTTTAAATATTAAACAAACATTAACAGGTTCTCTCGGTGAGGAATTATATGACTTGTGGATGGAGTTTGAAGCGAAAGAAACGTACGAAGCAAAAGTTGCTAATGCACTTGATAAACTTGAGGTGAAAATCCAGCATAACGAAGCCGATATTGATACGTGGCTACCAATTGAACATAAAATGACATTCCAAGTAGCAAAGCATACAAACTTTGATTCTTTCCTATCTAAATTACAAAAAATCATTGAACAAGATGGAGAAAAGAAGTTAATCGCCGCCGGCATTGATGTTGAGGCATGTAAGCAATAATGAAATAAGACACT
>NZ_NVAP01000035.1 GCF_002567495.1 Bacillus cereus
TTCGGGGTTCACTTCAATTTCCGTAGGCGGGCTTTATCTTTATTACACAATATGAAAGTATACTCTCTTTTTCACTGAAATTTTATGTAATTGTACATATTCATGAAAATACTAGTAGTAAAATACAAATGAATCTAGGTTACTTTTAATACGTAAACGTAATCGTCACTAAAGAATAACCTTCTTTCGCATTATACGACTCCGCTTTATAAGAAACTCGATTTGCCCCTTGCGGATAATCGATTTCTCCGATTGCTTTTTTCACATCTTGCAGTGCACCATTCATTGATTGCTTGTACAGCACTTCAATTTTCTCTGGCTTTGCACTATAACGCTGCTGCATTTTATTTTTTAATTCGGTATAGTTATTTGCGATATATTCATTTCCTAAATAGTTTAACTTTGTATCTTTTAATATTTGCTGATATGCAGGCGTTTTCGTACTACCTGCCGCAACTTTATTTGTCAGTGTACTATAATAGTTTGTTGTAGCTTGCGGATAGTCCCCGCGGTTCCACTCATGATTTCTTGCGATTTGTTCATCTGATAAATTGAAATATGAATACGTTACGCGCCCTTGCTCATCTGGAACTGGATCATCAAATGTTGTATCAAGGTGATACCATTTGTTTTCGATTTTCACTAAATTCCAAGCATGAGGTTGTCCGTCCCCAGTTCCTGTTACGAAATGATTTTCAATTCCTGCTTCTTTTAATAATTGATAGGTTAATAGTGCGTAACCTTGACAAACAGCAGAACGATTTACAAGTGCTTCATATGCTGTGTAAGCTTTATAAGACGTATCATAAGAAACATGTTTTACGACATAATCATGAATCGCCTTCACTTTTTCGTGATCATCCATTCCAACTTGAGTAATAGAGGAAACAATTGCTTTCGCTTGTTTCATTACATATTCCGTCTGTTCTTTCGTTTCACGATATGTAATCTTAAGCGTAAACGTATAATTTCCAGGTGATCCAGAAAGTCCATATGATACATTCGATCTATTATTATTTGTATACTCATTTTTACTTGCCACTTCTTTATATGCGTTAAAAAGTGTATTCATCACTTCGTCTGTATTGTTATTTTTCGTTTTATATGGAAGTGTAATATTCGTTTCATATGTATTCATACGCTTTTGTACTTCTTCTTTAAACGCTGTTAATAATGCCGCATCTCCTGTATCTTTCACATCAGCATTTTTATATTTCAAAGTTTTATATAAAAACTGCGCATACTGTTCACGTGTTACTGTACCATATGGTTCAAAATTCCCGTTTCCTGTGCCATCTGCGATTCCATTTGACTGCACCGCACTAATTGCATTTTCTGCCCAAAATGGATTTGGAACATCCTTAAAGGTATGTTTTTGTTTAGCTGCAAGATGGAAAGCATTCGTAAGAATTTGTGCCATTTCCGCACGACTCACAGAAGCTTTCGGTCTAAATTGGCCATTTTCATCACCTTTAAAAACTCCTAAATTCGTTAAAGTTAATACCTCTTCTGGGAACATTGTAGAATCCCGATTAATATCACCATAAGGATTTTTAAACGTAGATCCATCCTTTAATACGTAACGAGTTCCATCATTACTAAACGAACCGCCTTGTTTATTCGGTACTAACACTCGATAAATTAAAGCTGCAACTTGCTCCCTTGTCGCAACATCTCCAAAACCAAATATCCCATTTCCATAACCGGAAATAATATTTTTACTCGCTAAATCTTTAATCGCAGGATACGACCAATGTGATGTAGGTACATCAGAAAAAACACCCACTTCAGCAGCTTTCACATCGCTGCCATTTGTATATAACAACGCACCACCAATAAGTGATAATGATGTAATTGATTTTAATAGTTTTGTATACATAATGTCTTCTCCCAATACATTCTCTATTTTTGTTGGTTTATGTCGAAAAATCTAAAAATATGACAAAATATATTATACAATTAAAAGTTTTTGATGGATATATTGAATTTTAAAATATGCAAAAATTCATATTGTTATAAGGATTCATAGTGATATTATGTTATTTTACTTGCGAATATACAAATAAAAAAACGCTCATTTGAGCGTTTCATCTATATACCTAATAATTACTTTTTCTTCACTTAGAACTCTTCTTCGTTAATAATCCTTTGATCTAACAACTCTTTATACTTCAATATTTCGTCAGCCCCACGGCTCTCCATGCGTATATTGTATAACACTTGTTGTATTGACCTTTGGGTGGTCCGTTGAAACATTTACTCCATTTAATAGTATGACCGTAATTATTAATCCAATTGAACTGCTGATGATTCTATTCATTTTAAAGCCCCTTTCTGAAAACCTTTTTCTTTATATCCTAAATAGAAGTATTCACTGGATTTTATTGAATTTCCTTCTTCATGATATTTAACCGCTAGTTTTTCAGCATATTCCTGGACATATTGCCATAATCCTACTTCATTAAAGAAAGAAATCCCTTTAGAAATGGCTAATTCTAATTCTTCAGCAGAAACATTCTCATTCATTTCTTTTAGAATTGTAAAATGATGTTCATATTCTTTTTGTTTTAGTTCATTACAAATTACTAATCCTTTTCAATTAAAGACGCTGCATGCTTTGTTTTTCCTAACTTTACATTCTCTCTAGCTTCCAAGAAAATCGCTCTAAAGTGATTCGGGATTTTTTGTGATACCTCTGATAAATATCGAAGTGCTAAATCAGATAGGTTTTGCTCTGCATACATAACCCCTAAACTATGTCGAACTCGTAACATTAGCTCCTCTAAATACCCAGAGACGACATAACTCGACCTTATGAAGCTCTGTAGCTCTTATCATAGGGCTTTTTTATTTAAATTAACGCTTTTGTTCACTTTTTTGATACATTTATGAAACATTCATATGTTACGTTATATAAGTCCTTTTTTAAATCATATTCATTCTAGCAAAAAGTCCTAGTCCCCCTAGGGTTTTTTGCATTCAAATAATGAGTTGTATTTTTCCTCAATAACCGAAACTATTTAACGTGGTAAAATAACAATTAAATTGGCATCCAATACCATATTACGATAATTCAAATCGCAAGAAAGCACCTTTGAGTGGTCTTTTATATGGAGAATCCGTTTAAAAACATAAAATAAAAGAACCTCAATAAATGAGGTTCAAAAAATCTACTATTTTAAATTACCCTCGTAAAAAGCAACTCCATTTTGAACATGTTTTAAATACCACGTAATCGTCCCGCCACAAACATTTTCATTAAAACTATTAGCATATACTCCATTTGAGTAATAAAGAGTTCTTTTGAATTTACCATTAGAATACTCATAAGGAATTGAACATGTTGCTTGCTTCGGAGAGCTCACAGCTTTTTGCGTATCAGCTGAGGCTGCCCCAATTCCCCCTGTTAATGCAATACCAGTTGCCAATAGCCCTACTACTAATTTCTTGAACATAATGAATCCCCCTTTAATAGTTTTTATAGCTTACAACTTAAATGTATCACTTTTATAAATTATGTAAATATTTTGAACATGTAGAAATATTTGTTTGATTTTTGGTAATATTAGGATTATATTTTATCAAATGAAAAATAGAGGTATTGGAAAACTATAATCTTATCTACCAATTGCGGGAATGCCTTAGGGTGTCTTTTCTTTATTTCTCAATATGAGTACTTTAAGAATATGCTATTATTTAAATACAAATTCCCTTTTGTGCAATGACATAGTAATACCCAGTAAAAAAGCCCACCTATTTCCGTAGATGGGCCTTATCTTTATTACACAATACCGAAGTATACTCTCTTTTTCTCATAAACTTTATGTAATTATACATATCTGTAAAAATCACACTAAATAAATATTACATGTAGTAAAATATAAAACGTGGACACGTTCTATAAAACAGATTCTTTTGAGAAACATAACATATCGACCATTAGAAAAGATGTGCCGTCACTCTAATACTGATCTCAAATCTCTTGTACTTTATGAACTAACAATCTGGTGTATATAGACGATTCTGTTTTATAGGATGTGTTTACACGTATAACAAAGCGATAATACGGATAGGTTTATATTAAATGAACGTGGTTCAAGTCAGAGGAAGGCACCTTTTGGTGTCTTTTCTTTATTTTTACAAGGACCTGCTCAATTAATTCTTAAAAACATAATAGGAAACATTGTTTTATTTATCCCCTTTTCATTCATGCTATATATAAAATTCTTTAATAAATCAACCACAAACATAGTTATATGCATAGGAGTATGCTTGTGGTTGAACTTCTTCAAATACTAGTTCCTTTTATAAGCCGTTCTTTTGATGTAGATGACATTATTCTCAATACAATAGGATCAATTATTGGAACATATTTAGCAATATATATCAAAAAACAATATCAAGAAGATCCCAAGCGCATGCGCACCTGCATCTGGATATCCTAAACTTCTTTCGCCAACTACCGCTCCTCTTCCGAATGATCTTTCACCGATAGATTGTATGCCTTGAAGTGCTGCTTGCAACATTTCAGCGAACTCTTTCACTGTTAGCTCACGTTTTTCGCCTGCTGCTTTTACTAGCTGCATAATAACCCTCGGTATTACTAAGCCAATATTTTAAAAGATTAACAAATATCGCGAGAACCAATCGAATGTATATTAAAAGTAAAAAGAATAAGACGTCTAAAAAACCCCCTATTTTGAGCCAATAATGAGACATTATGTTAATCTTATATGTATAGCTGTACAAAATTGAGAAACTTAAGGAGACAGATAAATTTTATGAGAAAATTATCTATATTACTTACTTTCATTCTAGTATTAGTCAGTGTTACTGCTGCTTGCACACAAGATAAAAAAGATAGTGCCGTTGAAAATGGTCCAATAGAAGAACCAACCACAAAAAATGAAAATGAAGAATTAATAAATTTTGAAGAAAAAGAAGATATGAGCCGCTTAGAACAAGGTATTTTATTAGTTGGTGAGAGTGTTAAGGGAGGCTATTACTTGACCGCCGTTCAAAGTGCATATTTAAATGCTAGCAACGATTCCGTCATTGTTAATGTCTCTGTAAAAAATGTACGAGGGCAAACGATTGGACTATCAGAATTAAAATATAACTTAAAAGATGAAAAAGACGGAAAGATCTATAAAGGAAAGGTGCTTGATCAAAACCCTTCTGATATACAAGTTAAACCAAATGAAACGGTAGAATTGAAAATAGCTTTTGAAATACCAGGTACCGTAGATGAATATATGTTTTATATTGAAAGCTCTTTAGACCCTCTACAAACATACTGGAAAATTGATAAGCTGCAATCACAAACAAACTAAGTCTACAATACAATTTGATTGAAGAAATCTCTCAAATAAGCAAAAAGTAACGAAAGGAGTCTTCTACATATCAACTATATAAAAGTCCCTCCGCCTTAAGACAGAGGGACTTTCTCATTCCTATTTCAAACTACCTGCAATCTCCGTAAAGATAACTCCAAGTGCATGTGCACCTGCATCGGGATAGCCTAAACTTCTTTCACCAACCGTACCGGCGCGGCCCATGCGAGCAACGATTTCTTTCGTGTACTCTGCCCCTTTAACCGCTGCTTCTGCTCCTTTTTCAAAGGCAGTTTTCATGTCTTCTTCGTTTGAAGCGCTAGCTAACCAAGAGTCTACACATGGAGCAAGTGCGTCAACAAGTGTTTTATCACCAACTACCGCTCCCCTACCGAATGATCTTTCTCCGATAGATTGTATGCCTTGAAGTGCTGCTTGCAACATTTCAGCGAACTCTTTCACTGTGAGTTCACGTTTTTCGCCTGCTGCTTTACTAGCTGCGCGGAATGCACCGCCCCAGATTGGACCTGAAGCTCCGCCGCAATGTTCCATAATAATCATCGAACAACCGTCAAGGAATGATCCGATCGTCACATTTTCTTGTTCTACAATAGAATGCCATTCACGTTTTAATTGCTTAAATCCTTTTGCCACACTCATTCCGAAGTCGCCATCACCTGCATGCGTGTCTAACTCACAGAACGGTACTTCGTTTTTAATAATAATGTCGCTCATTTTATCAACGAGATAAATCATGTTGTTTAATGTAATAACATTATTCTTAATAAGAGCGTGCTCTTCCGCTGTTTCTATTTCAAAGGAAACTTCCTTCTCTTCTGCTCCTTCAAGCACATTCACGTACTCAACACTTTCAACTGGCCCATCTACTTTAAACGCTGGTGTATTACATTCTTTCGATAGTAATGTTTTTAGCTCATCATCTAATTTCATCACTGTTAAAGACATACCAGCCATATCAATACTCGTCATATAGTTACCGACGAATACTCTATTGATTTTAATGTTTCTAGCAGCTAATTCTCTCGTCACTGCGTTATTAAATAAGTAAAGTTCTTGCAGTGGTGTTCCGCCAAAACCATTTACTAGAAGCGCAATTTCTTCTCCATCTTTTACTCCTAAATCCTTCATTAAATCATTTGTCATACGGTTAGCTAATTCATCAGCTGACAGCATTTTTTCACGCTTAATTCCAGGTTCGCCGTGAATACCTACGCCGTATTCCATTTCATCTTCCTCAAGTGTGAAAGTAGGTGATCCACTCGCTGGAACTGTACAAGAAGTTAAAGCTAAACCGATTGTGCGCACGTTAGCCGCTGCTTTTTCCGCTACAGCCTTCACCGCGCCTAAATCCATACCTGCTTCCGCTGCTGCACCGGCAATTTTATGAACGAAAATAACTCCCGCAACGCCGCGGCGTCCTACTGTATAAAGACTATCTTCTACCGCAATATCATCGTCTACTTTTACGTAGTCTACTTCAATTCCATCTTCCGTCGCTAAATGCGCACCGTTTTTGAAATTCATAATATCGCCGCTATAATTTTTAATAATTAATAACGTACCTTTTTTACTAGCTGTCTCTTTAATCGCTTGGTATACCTGAATTTGCGAAGGAGAAGCAAAAACATCTCCGCACACTGCCGCATCTAACATTCCTTTTCCGACTAATCCTGCATGTGCTGGCTCATGACCACTACCGCCGCCGCTAATTAACGTTACTTTATTTTCGTTCATTTCTTTCTTCTTAATGACTTTATATTTTTTCAAAAGCTCAAGCTCTGGATGAGCCATAACCATTCCGTTGCACATTTCCATTACTAATGTTTCTGGTTTGTTTATAATCTTTTTCATTGTGATTCTCCCTCAATTCCTTTAATATATTGTGATATATTTGAAATCTTCTTCTTACTAACCATGTTAAAATGAAAGCGTTTTATAGTAAACGGACAAAATGGACAATCTGTCTAAAGACACCGCTCTCATTTATAGATAGGATTTTTATATTACTAACATTCTAGGGATGATTCAGATGACCTCTTCTATAATTTCTAAAAAAATAATCGCGAACTCATTGAAGTATTTAATGGAAACAGAGTCGTTTCATAAAATATCAGTGAGCGATATTATGTTACACTGTCAAATGCGTAGGCAAACTTTTTATTATCACTTTAAAGATAAATTTGAACTATTAGGCTGGATTTATAGAGAAGAAACGAAGGAAAACATTATCGATTTTCTCGACTATGAAACGTGGGAAAACATTTTCGATTTATTATTTGATTACTTTTATGAAAATCAAAAGTTTTACCGAAATGCTTTTAAAGTTATTGAGCAAAATTCGTTTAATCACTATTTATTTGAGCATACGAAAAACTTATATATGAAGATTATTGATGAACTATCCGTGAGTTGTGGATTAACTCTTTCTATGGAAACGAAAGATACGACTGCCTCCTTTTATAGTCACGGATTCGTTGGAACGATAAAAGATTGGATTGAAAGCAAATGCGAAGTAGATCCATCCATTATGTCTTCTCTCATGAAAAATATGATAAACAATCAATTACTACTATTACTGGAACAATCAGCAAAGTAATCATAAGGTGGCAATAAAAATGAAAAAGATTATGAATGATGTACAAAATATCGTTCAAGATATGCTGCACGGCTTTTATTTTGAACATAACGACAAAGTAAATTACGACGAAACACATAACATCATTTATGTAAAAGATATCGAAAAACTGAAGCAAGACGTCACTATTATAAGCGGCGGTGGTAGCGGACATGAACCTGCTGATATAGGTTATGTAGGAAAAGGAATGCTTACGGCGGCAGTAAATGGAAGCATCTTCACTCCTCCAACAGTGGAACAAATTGTAGCAGCAACTCGCCTCATGCCAAAAGAGAAAAGTATTTTATTCATCATTAAAAACTTTAAAGATGACGTTGATAACTTTCTATCTGCAGAACAAATCGCCAAAAACGAAGGAAGAAAAGTTGGCCACCTCATCGTAAATGACGACGTTTCAATTGAAGATGATGCTTCCTTTAATAAAAGAAGACGCGGCGTCGCTGGCACTGTTTTCGTTCAAAAAATACTTGGTGCGGCCGCTCTTGAAGGTCACTCTTTAGAAGAACTAACAATAATGGGGCAAGCTGTCATCAAAAACTTACACACATTAGGAGTCGCCCTTTCCCCTGCAAACGATCCAGTGAAAGGAGAAGCTTCCTTTTCATTAAACGATGATGAAGTCTTTTACGGCGTCGGTATCCACGGCGAAAAAGGTTACCGTAAAGAAGCACTCTCCTCTTCTGAAATATTAGCGATCGAGCTAATGAACAAACTAAAAAGTATTTATCGCTGGAGAAAAGGAGACAACTTCGCTATCCTTATTAATGGACTCGGCGCGACACCATTAATGGAACAATACATTTTCGCAAACGACATTCGCCGTTTATGTGAGCTGGAAGGATTACATGTGGAGTTCGTAAAGGTTGGTACGCTGTTGACTTCTTTAGATATGAAGGGTGTTTCCCTCAGTTTGCTTAAGGTAGAGGATTTGGATTGGGTGAAGTGGTTGAAAGCGGATGTTAGAGTGGCTAATTGGTAAGTAAAAATTATGATGATAAAAGCCTTTAACTATAACAAGTTAAAGGCTATTTACAAATTGAAATATCGCACGAGCGTTCAAAAGAAATTCGTAATCACCTCACTGAAGGATGACAGGTCTTCCAAATAAAGCTGGATAATAAATTAACATCGCCCCGACAAATGAACACACTAAACAAAAAACAGCCTCGTATTTTATAACTAGAGAAGAGTTGGTATCAAGCTTTTTCCCCTCTCTTCTTAATATCATTTTAAAAGCTCTATATAATAAATACCCAATAATCGCCCCGAGGGTATTCGTAAATAAATCATCAATATCTGTAATTCTATTATTTAGTAATTGATTTAACTCAATTGCCAATGAAAAAAGAAATCCTGCACATACGGTGTTTTTCATTTTTCTAAAGTGCGGCCAAATCATCGGTAATAAAAAACCTAACGGCATAAACAATACAATGTTCAAAAGATACGTAGTACTACCTGCAGTATCAAATAGAGTCAAATTGATTTGACTTACACGAATCCACGCTTCATATCTACTTATATCCCATACAGTCGCGATCTGCGTCACCCTATACACTAACGAAAGGTAGAATAGAAAAACATATACCCATAAAAAATGCCGAATAGATATAATTCTTTTCGCTTTAAAATACACTCCGATTTGAAACACAATACAAAACATAATAGTAAAGAAATAAGTATACAAATAACTAATCAAAACTCCTGTATCCATGTAGAATCCCCTAACTTTACATTTTCATCTATGACTTTGTCTTTTTTAGTCTCCTTCATGATGTAGCTCATTTATAGGATAGGAAAAACTTTTAAAATAAAGAGTGGGGTAAACATAAAATTTTTCTTAAATCTTCAGTTGGATTTTATTATTACTCTTCTTAGGCATCCGCCATTGATAGCTAGGCAACAACATGCTTAAACCTAACAATACTATCATTTTTGCACGTAATCCTCGTAGTACTTTAACCGATAAAGCATATATAAAATCATGTGACTCGTTTGTTCAGTTACAACATGAAATTAAGAAATATATGACGTACTATAATCATTCTTGCTATCAATAGAATTAAAAAAAGATGACTTCTGTTTGCATACAGAAATCATCTTTTTTAGGTTGCCTAACTTTTTTTAAAATGTCCTTTACAAAGGGTACAAATCAAGAACACCTTATTCCTATTCGAGGGGATCAACTATACCTTCTTCCCTTAAAATTACACAAACCCATTTACAAATCTATAAAAGTAGATATAATATCCTTATGGAACCTTCATTAATTTATAAAGCATTGTCAAATGAAACAAGATGTCAAATTTTATCATGGTTAAAAAATCCAGAAAACCATTTCGACGAAAAACCTTATTTAGAACAAGGGATTAATTTTCAGATTGGAGTGTGTGTAGGAGATATCCAGCTTAAAACTGGCTTAGCCCAATCGGTTATTTCTAGTTATTTATTAACTATGAAAAAGGCTGGACTACTAGACTCTGACCGAATTGGAAAATGGACATATTATCGTCGAAATGAAAAAACAATACAAGCGTTTTCTGAGTACGTTCAAAATGAATTATAAAGTAAAAGCTAATAATCAACCTACCAATTGATTATTAGCTTTCACACATTCTGCTTTTATATAGCTGCCCAATACATGCTTTTTAAAACTTCGCTACCTATAAAAGCAAGAAACATAGAAAGGAGAAAATTTTTTAATCTATCACATCTAGTTATTTAGATATCTATTTTCGTGTTTAATATTACATAATCTAATACTATTGACATCCAATCATACTCATTTCTTTATTAATGAATCGATTTTACTTTCAAAATAATAATAAGAATGGAGAGTTTTACAAATGAAAAAAGTAAGTCCTTTACTTATTCTTACGCTAGCAATAGGGGTGTTTGGAATTATTACTACCGAGATGGGTATTGTTGGTGTATTACCACAAATCACTCAAAAATTTGGCATTTCAACTGCACAAGCAGGATTTTTAGTAAGTATATTCGCACTAGTCGTTGCTATTTCTGGTCCGTTTTTAATTCTGCTCGTCTCTAGTATTAATCGCAAAATAATTTTATTAACAGCAATCTTTGTTTTTGTTATTTCAAATATAATCTACGCTTATACAACACAATTTGAAATCATGCTTATTTTTCGTATTTTACCTGCAGCACTTCACCCACTCTTCTTTTCAATCGCTCTTGTAACTGCTGCTAAACTTGTCCCTCCTGAAAAGAGTGGTCAAGCGGTTACAAAAGTTTTCATGGGAATTACGGTTGGTTTTGCACTAGGTGTACCATTAACCTCTTACCTTGCAGATCAATTTTCACTAGAAATTGCTTTCTTATTCGGAGCGCTTGTTAACGCCCTTGCATTCATTGGAATACTAATCTCACTTCCTTCTATGCCCGTTAAAGAAAAAATGTCTTTCGGCAAACAAATTCGTATACTCGGCAAACCAGGATTATGGTTAAATATTTTAACTGTCACATTCCTTTTTGCAGCCATGTTTTCCGTATACAGCTACTTCGCCGAATACCTTGCAAAAGTAACTTCCATGAATGGATCGCTCATCAGTATCATGCTATTCATATTTGGTATAGTTATGATTTTAGGCAATCATTTATTTGGTAGTCTCTTGCAAAGAAGCATAGTAAATACAGTAATATCGTTCCCTATTTTATATTCTATTGTTTACATATTGGTTTATTATTTAGGTTCTTATCTTGTTCCAATGATTTTTATGGTATTCATTTGGGGAATCGTGCATGCTGGTGGATTAATTGTTGGTCAAACATGGTTAATAAGTGAAGCAAGAGAAGCACCCGAATTTGGTAATAGCCTATTCGTTTCATTCTCAAATCTCGGAATTACTCTAGGAACAACTATTGGAGGCTGGTTCATTTCAAACTTAGGTATTCATCAACTTATTTGGAGTGGATTTATATTTACACTACTTTCATTTTTATTAATTATAATAAAACTAAAATTTTTCAATTCTAATAACCTAGCTTCATTATCAAGCTAATACACTTTCAGTTCCAAATTTGATAAAAAACATTATAAATTCTTCTCCATATAAAAACAAATTTAAAAGATGCTAATTTTATGGACCATCATCAAAATGGAATACTAAAAAAAGGCTCCATTGCTGGAGCACTCAAAAAATAATATAAGTAAACGAATTAAAACAAAGAACAGACAATTAAAATATACAAATAAAATATAAATAAATCTATATATATGCAATATTACATATAAAAATCCTATTTATCGCTGCTATAATAAACTTACTCGATGATTGTTATATTATTCATAGGTTACAAGCAATAAATTACCTTCTTAACACCAATTCTACAAAGAAAAAAAGACATCTTAATTGATGTCTTTTTTTCTTATATGATAAGGACGCAATACAATTAAGATGGTTCAAGTCGGAAGAAGGCAATTTAAAGTTTCTTTTCTTTATTTTCCAAAGGACCTGCTCAATTATTGCGTAAAAAACATAAAGTAATTTGAATCCGTTAAAATACATGAGTGTACCCTTGTTTTCCCCTCTTATTAAAAGGAGGAACTATTATGGGTTTTGGTGGTAGTTGCGGCGAAGGCTGCGGTTTTGCTGGAGGATTTGCTTTATTAGTTGTATTGTTTATTTTATTAATCATCGTTGGAGCTTCTTGTTTCTGCTAAAAAACTATCAGAAAAGACACCCTTATATGGGTGTCTTTTCTTTATAATAAAGTGAAACTTTATTCCTCCGCATCCCTCATACTGTAATACCCCAAATTAATAATAATTAAGAAATACCCACCCATATTCCACAGCCCCTTCTTTATATTTCAATGTTACATACAGTAGAAATTCATTACAGGACTAGTTATATGTAGAATTATATTTTACAATTATTATAGGAAACATATACGCTTCGTTACATCTACTTTTACGAATAATCAAAATTTAAATCGATAAAATTCCATATAGACCCATTACTGGTTAAAATGTTATAATAAAATCACCCTACATAGTTACTCATAGCCAGACTGAGGAACTAGCGTCTTATTAAGTAATGCGCATAACTAAAATAAAAAAGACACTTTTTAAAGTGTCTTTTTTATTTATATTCTATTCCTAGGAATTACCTCTTTTATAAACAAAATCCATCAAACAACGAAGGAGACTATTAAATGGAAAATTCCGTTACAAGAGAACTACGTAACATACGTGTATGCCTTATTATCTTAATCATTGTCATTGCACTTTGGGACCGAGAAAAAACTGTGGAAATTACTGACCATGGTAGTGATCCTATCTTAAACACTAACAATATGACCCAAGTTGGTGAGAATACATTTGCATACAAAGACGAATCTAATCAAATTAAAATATTTAAATTTAACCCGGATACAAATGAAATAAAATTAATAAAAGAGTTTTATGCTAGCGAATATTAATTACATGAAGTAAATAATTCAAATTTGTAGAAGGCACTTTAAAGTGTCTTTTCTTTATAAACTACAAAGTATGAGAACCCAATCCATTAGCCGCAATTACGACTAATGGCTCTTTCTATATAAAAAATGCAACATAGTAAAAATAGAATAATTCCCTAAATTGTTTTCCACTTCACAAACTACATCCAAAAAGTTGGATAACTTCTTTTACTACTCATATTATTAATGAATAAAGCAATAACTACAATAACAACGGAGCCAATTAAAACTGGTGTTACTAAATAACTCCAACTATTTGCCCCTAAAATAACGATAATCGGATCGGCCCCTGCCGGAGGATGCGTCGTTCTCGTTAACATCATAACGGCTATTGCTATCCCCACCGCTAAAGCAATTGTCCAATATTCATTCCCAAACAGATGATATATTGATAGACCAATGAAAGTTGAAATCAAATGTCCTCCAATAATATTACGCGGCTGAGATAATGGCGCATTCCAAACTCCAAACGCTAATACACAACTCGCCCCAAATGGAGCCATTAATAATTCTGTAGAGGTTATGCTCGTTAAATATGTTAAGGTAAGAATTGTTAAAAATCCCCCTAGTAGTCCCGTTAAAGAGTCCTTTACATTTACTTGTAATGGACTTCTTCCTTTCCCTTTCATTTTTATAAAATATCGTACACTTATTGGTTGAAGATCTTTCTGCTTAGTTGCTGTTATATTATCCATCGTTCTCCTCCTTTATTTACCAACAATTATAACCCGACACAACTAACCTGTAAACGTTAATTTTAGAGGTTAGTTTGAAAATACAAAAAAAGAATCAACTTTTATAAGTTGATTCTCTAAACTTCTTCAAATTTTCGGTCCTGAAATTTTGCTACCTTTTTCCGGTTCCCACATATTTTCATAGAACACCATTTTCGTTTTCCACTCTTATCTATAAATAATAAAACACAGTCAGGATTTGAACACCTTTTAAGAGAAATAAGCTTATTTTCTGCTATTAACGTTAAAGCATCAAATGCAATTAACGATGCGAGTACATCCTCAATTTCTCCAACTGGGATAGGAACTAGACGCTGTTCAATGACTTTATATGTAAATGGTGCCTTCTCAATTTGTTTTTCTAAATACATAATAAAATCATTAGAAATTTCGTGCTGATCGGCAATTGCCTCAAACTGTTTTCTCAGTACTTCTCTTGCCTCTAATATGCTAGATGTAACTTGATTCGTGCGCTCTTGAATCTCTATAAGTGTTTTTTCATTCCAAAAAGGAAGATTAACCTTTATTACATGTAGCCATTCTAATACATCTTCATTTGTTATTAATAAATCATAACATTGTCCACGCCTAAAGAGCTCTGTATTTACTAAATCTAATGAGAGATTTCCAGATATAAGCGGGAATTGTTTTTTGTCCTGCATGTCCTCATCACCTACTCTTTAAACAATCATATTCCAGATTCATACAGAAGTGCAACTTATTTATAAAATGAAACTTTAAACAGTGGGGGCTTTGTTCATCCCCCACTAATTATCAGCTCCCACCTAACTTCTTTGCCACAGCCTAATTTTTGGGTGGGAGTTCTACTGTCCGTTAATACGGGATAAACTATAGGGTATGAAGGGCAAAGCCTTTAGCCATAATTACGACTAAAGACTTTTTGTATGTAAGTAAATGAAAAAGGAGCTAATTTTATGGAACATAATAAAAATGGAATGCTTGCTTTAATTGTTTTATTTTTAGGATTAGTGTTTTTTGCTAGTGGAATGATTTATCATTTATGGGGCTCATTTTAATTTCAACTTTTAGACAGATACATAATTCGAGTTAGAGAAATGTACAGTAAGTTTCCTTTTTTCTTCCAAAATCAATATAATAAGATATAAAATGTAATATATATAAAGAAAAAAATATATGGCACTCATTAAAGTGCTTCTATTTTGGAAGGAAGAAACGATGAACAAAAAGTTATTAACATCATTATTATGTAGCACATTCTTGTTTGGAGTATCAGCTTGCAGTTCACATGATACATCTGCGAAAAACAAACAGGAGACTTCTAAAAAAACAGAGAATAACGAACTTAATGGCAAGAATCCGCAAAAAGAACTTCCTACCGATGTAGATTCCTCTGATGTATACATGTCAATGGGATCTGCCGAGTCATTAGATGTTATAGGGACTGGAGAAGTGAAAGCACAAGGTGTCTTTAAAGTATTAGACATCACAGTTTATAATCGTCAAGAAGAACCCATTACACTAGATATGAACAACTTTAAATTAATTGATGGATTTGGAAAAGAATATCACATTTCTAATGAACATCAATCCGTACTTAAAGCTGCAAATACCTCTACATTTAAATTTGGAATTGTTAACCCTGATGAACATTCGGAAGGAAACATTGTATTCGATGTACCGAAAAACACGCAAGGATTAACTTTAAAAATTAATAATGATATGTTAGATAAAGAACTTCAATTAAAAGTGGAATAGGCAAAATAAATACGTCTCCCTTAACAATCTCTACTAACATAAAAAAGTACAGTCTTTTCTACAGCAGACTGTACTTTTTTATTTATCATTTCACATAATATTCCCTAATTTTTTTGACTAGATGCTCTCCAATCACGAAAAGATGTTGGGCGTCCAGAAAAAGCTCTTTGCTTTGTAACAGATGGTTTTTCTTCAGGAGTCATTGTTTTTTCTTTAAGAGTCGCTGGTTTTTCTTTAAGCGTCACTGATTTTTCTTCAAGAATAGTCACAGCTGTTTGTATTTTCTCTAACTGTTCTTTCAACAATTGTTGTTCAATCTTTAAATCCGTAAGTAAACGTAAAATCATCTCAGAATTAGCCATAAAGATCCTCCTCCCCCCAATACACAGAATAAAATACAATATGTAGAAGGCGGAATACCGGTGACAAAAATAAGGTCGTCAACTCTTTTAAACTTCCAAAATCCTTTTATTTTTTTAAGGACCTGCTCCATTCATCCTTAAAAACATAAATTGAATTAAATCCATTATTAAATGGTCTTTATGGAAGGAGGAGTTAATATGGGATATGGCGGTAGTTGTGGTGGAGGCTGTGGTTTCGGCGGCGGATTTGCCTTACTTGTTGTGCTCTTCATCTTATTAATCATCGTTGGCGCTAGCTGTTGGGGCGGCGGATTCGGCTGCTAAGGAGAGGCACTCTTGAGAGTGTCTTTTTTTTGATATGTGGCTCATATACATATTATTCAAATCTATATAATTTTTAAAAATATAGATTTAAAGCATATTTCTCAATGAATAAAATAACTTAACATGGTAAAATAATATTTGGATGGGAGTCCAATATATTATTAAAATTAAGATGGTTCAAGTCGGAGGAAGGCACCTTAGGGTGTCTTTTCTTTATTTTCAAAAGGACCTGCTCCATTCATTCTTAAAAACATAAGGTAAAGTGAACCCGTTAAAATACATGAATGAACCTTAGTTTTATCCTCTTATCTAAAGGAGGAACTATTATGGGCTATGGTGGTAGTTGCGGAGAAGGCTGTGGTTTTGCTGGAGGATTTGCTTTACTCGTTGTACTCTTTATACTATTAATCATTATCGGATGCAGTTGCTTCTGCTAAAAAACTATTAGAAAGGACACCCTTATATGGGTGTCCTTTCTTTATGAAAAATATTTAACTATCAACCTTTTCCTTATGGCTTCTATCATCAACAAAGGGTGATACAAACTATTACATATGTTTGTACCACCCTTTATTGATGCGTTTAGACTTCACAGGTGTTGAAGCTTTAGACTTCTCCCTTAGTATACCCATATTATTAGAACATCCTGTAATCTGTAGACAAAATGTAGCTAATAAAAACAATAGTATTAATTTCTTCAAAAAATCCTCCTACATACATAAAACACCATATATTACAAAACAAACATAACATCAACTCTTCATAAAGACAACATAATCATTGATCTTTAAGCTATATCTTAAAATCGGAATACCACCACGTATCCAGCAAGCTAAGATTTTAAGATATCCCCTACTTAAGGAATTTGTAAGTATCAAGTAAGAAAAACGAGAGCTTTGTTTCTTATAATCAAAATATAAGGTGAAGGAAAAGAGGTTGTTTCTTAGGTTCATATGCATGTGGAAAAAGGAGAAATCTACGGTTTTTAGAGTAATAATATCAGTATGTTCAAGCTTCGGAGATTACTTGTAAATTTTTTGAAGTTTTTGCACCTGAATCCAAATTACCATACCTGTTTTTTACCATCACATATTGGAGGTTAAAACATGAATAAAAAAAAGAAAATACAAAGATCCGTACTTACCTTTACCCTACTCTTCTCTTTAGACGTTTCATCTTTCCCGCTTACAACAGCTATTCACGCAGATACACGTAAGGAACAATTTGCAGAAAAGAAATTACTCTCTTTAACGGAGCGTACATCATTATTTGTTGAATATCTCCAGCAAGGTAAATATGCAGAGGCACTCCAGTTGACGTCTGCTGCTTTTCAATCCAAATTTACAGCAAACACATTACAAAACTGGTGGACACAAAGTGATTGGAGCGGTATTAAAAGCTTTGAAGCCCCCGTGATAAAAGAACGAAACTTGGTCCATCAGACGGTAGAAATTCCAGCAGCTACCGAAGAAAAGACCATCCCGCTACTCCTTAAATTCACACCTGGCGGGAAAGTAGATGAAATTGGAGAAAAGCCACCCGAGGAATCTTATACCATCCCGCATCCTAGCTATGATCAACCTGACTCCTATCAAGAACGTGAAATCGTCATTGGCAATTCCACCTATCCGTTACCAGCCACATTAACAGTTCCGAAACATAAACCTGGTGAAAAAGTGCCCGTAGTTGTTCTTGTCCATGGTGCTGGCATCCATGATCGCGACAGCACATATATGGGAACAAAAATCTTACGAGACATTGCAGTAGGACTTTCATCCAACGGAATTGCAGTGTTACGCTATGAAAAGCGCACCTTAGAACACGCATTAAAGATGAGTACAGAACCTGGTACGTTAGATTGTGATACTACAGATGATGCCATATATGCAGCAAAATCGGCAGCGCAGCAGGAAGGCATTGATCCAAGTAATATTTTCATTCTTGGACATAGCCTAGGAGCCGGCACAATGCCGCGTATACTGAACAAAGCGCCTTCCTCACTTGTCCGAGGAAGTATCTTACTCGCACCACCTGCACGCCCTTTGACTGACATTGCCATTGATCAGTATCAATACCTTGGAAAACCAAAGGAAGAAATCGATGAACTAAAAAAACAGGTCGCTTTTATCCAGGATCCAACTTTCAATCCTGACCATCCTCCAGCTGGCTACAATTATGGGTCACCTCATTTTATGTATGATGTTTCTAGGTGGCATCCAGTTGAAGAGGCAAAATCACGAAAAGAGCCTTTACTCATTCTGCAAGGGGCACGCGATTATCAAGTAACAATAAAAGATGAATATACAAAATGGCAAGAAGGACTTTCAAACCGCGGGAATGTTCAGTTCAAAAAATACCCGAAATTGAATCATTTCTTCACGGAGGGTGACGGAGAATTAAGTCTTCCTAGTGAATACGAAATCCCCGCTAATATTCCCGAGTATGTCATCCAGGACATTATTACATGGGTTAACGAGACAAAAAAATAAGAAAACATCAAAAGCCTTCATGCAATCATCATTGCGTGAAGGCTTTTTTGAAACTAGTGATTTAGAGATAGCTATTATTTTATATAATATTTACCCCAAAACGAAAAATTAGAGTCTTTTATAGCAATGAAGTTCAGTTTTAGAAGCAACCTGTTCTATGAGCTTAACGGTGATGGGCGGTACCCCTAGAATAAAGAAACAAGAGTAGTTAAAGGGACCACTCTTGTTTCTTTTCCTTCTCTTCTTTTTCAATTTCCGATACAGATTTTGCTGGTTTTTTAATCATTTTATCTAATTCCCCAGAACAACCAAATTTATCCTCAAATTTATCTGTAGTACTTATACTTGCATCAAACCATAATTCCTTATCATTATTTATATATCCTTCTACAGAAGGAACTCCCATTGGACTTACATCATTTTTTGTAAATTTAATAGATTTTACATCTTTAATATTATAGTGAATATACTTTTCTACTCGTGCCTCTTGTACTTTCCAAAACTTTTCTTCTTTTTCTTTTTGTTTGAAGTATTCCATAGTAAAATATCCTCCTGCTATGAGCACTATAGCAGATATAACCAAAATCATTGCTTTCTTCATTGGAAATTCTCCTTATAAAAAACACTTACCAATGTATTCTTCTTAAAAATGGGATAGAAAAGAGTAGTGCAAAGACTACTTTTGGTTTTTTACTTTCTCTTCTTTTTCAATTTCAGATACCGATTTTTCAGGGTCTTTTATAAGTTTCCCCAGTTCTCCAGAACGTCCGAAATCATCTTCGAAATTTTCCGTAGTACTTATACCAGCATCAAACCATAATGCCTTATTATCATTTATATACCCTCTTATATGAGGAACTCCCATTGGACTTACCTTATGTTCTATAAATGTAATAGATTTTACATCTTTAATATTATAGTGAATATACTTTTCTACTCGTTCTTTTTGCCCGTTCCAAAACTTTTCTTCTTTTTCTTTTTGTTTTAAGTATTCCATAGTAAAATAACCTCCTGCTATGATCACCACAGCAGATACAATTAAAATCATTATTTTCTTCATAGAAAATCACCTTTCAAAAAATTACCAATGCACTCTTCTTAAAATAGGATACAGAAGACAATAATAGTCCAAAAACTACTCTTGTTTCTTTTCTTTCTCTTCTTTTTCAATTTCCGATACCGACTTTTCAGGATCTTTTATAAGTTTCCCTAATTTTCCAGAACGTGTGAAATCATCTTCGAAATTTTCTGTAGTACTTATACTAGCTATAAAATCTAATTCTTTATTATTATTTATATGACCTTCTAAATAAGGAACTCCCATAGGACTTACATCTTTTTTTGTAAACGTAATAGATTTTACATCTTGAATATTGTAATGAATATACTTTTCTACTCGTGCCTCTTGTGCCTTCCAAAACTTTTCTTCTTTTTCTTTTTGCTTTAAGTATTCCATAGTAAAATATCCTCCTGTTATAATACAAATAATGGATAAAATAATTACCAATTTCTTTTTCATTTAAAATCCCCTTGTATTTAAATATAGTTAAAATATACCATGAAATGAGTTGAGATATATGAATGCATTTAAAAAGAATCCAATTGCGACAGATGAGGATTATTTCAAATTATCAGATAAAGTTTATAATCCCAAAGTTTTAGAAATTGAAAAAGAAATAAAAGGTTCAAATAATAAAAAATGGGTAGTTATAGAGACATTTGATGCTGATAAAACAAAAGTAAAAAACGGATTGCAAGCAATCGCTGTAGTACCTGCAAATAAGTATAAACCTGGTAAAAAACAGTATGACGATGTAATCATTGCATTCCGTGGTACTGAATTTGATAGATTCGATGGAGATAAAACCACAGATATAGTTCAAATTACACTTGGACAGAAAAAGAACCTTGGTGTAGCAGGCGGAAAAGCTCCGACATCATTTGATAGTGCATTAGAATTTACAGAAAAAATTAAGAAAAAATATAATCCTACATCTATTCACACTACCGGACATAGTAAAGGTGCTGCGGAGGCTCAATATGTAGCAGCAGAAATGAATTGTTATGCAACAACATATGCTGCACCAAATATTTATAGATTACTAAGTGATAAAGCAAAAAAACGAGTAGATGAAGGCGTAATGGAAAATAAAGTAGTAGATTATACTCATAAAGAAGATGCTGTAGGAAATTTCAATCAATTTGGAGCACCTATGATTGGTAAACAATTTACAACGAAAAGTAATGGAACAGATAGTATTCTCGCGGCTGTATTTATGGGACAACATCCAATGTCAACATTTCTAGAAATGTTCCACAATAATGGTAGTGTTCGACTAGAATTAGAACCAGATGATATCATTCGTCATGCAAAGGAGATACAAAAAATAAGTGATATATTATCTGATATTGTTAGAAATATAGAAAGATTTCAACAACAAGAAGAGGAGGAAGTTACGAAATTAAAGAGTCAATTGAAGCATGAAACAGGCCCTGGAGGAAAATATCATTTGTTAGAAGAACATGAAGTAGATGAGGCAATTAGAGAGGTTGCAAAAATATCCCAAAACGGAAAAAATTATTTTCATGATGTACAACTAGCAGAAGAACTAATTCATCTTTTACGGAAAAAACAAAAAGAATTGATTCATTTTGGAGATGATATTGCTTATGCAGCTAATTCATTACGAGATAAAGATAATCAATTAGGGACAAATTTTGAAGGACTGGCGGCGAAATAATATGATGGATTTTATAGGGGAAATTCAAAAAATAGAGAAAGAAATAGAGAAAGCTACAGTTGGTGCAGTTGGAACTATTATAGATGAGTTGCAAGTTGTTAAAAAGCAATTAGAAAAAGAATTGCAACAATCACTTTTAAAAACTGATGTAGCATTCAAAACAAATAGCATAGTAGCAAGCCAAAAACATGCCATTCAAAAAAACAAAGAAGCATTTCATGATGTATGCAAAAGTTTATCTGAACAAGGAATTGAATTAAACAAAAGTTTTGAAAGCAAAACAGGTAGTGCAATAAAAGAAACATTAAATAAACATCTCAATCAAATTCGAAATGAAATGATTTCTAAACAATATGATTTAATTAATAGTTGTGGAAAAAAATAAAAAATTTCTATTATTATTTTAATCTATATGTATACAAAAAAATCCTCTTATGTAGGACTTTTTCTAATACACGAATAGATGCTATATTAT
This sequence comes from Bacillus cereus, assembly GCF_002567495.1. Lineage (GTDB taxonomy): Bacteria > Bacillota > Bacilli > Bacillales > Bacillaceae_G > Bacillus_A > Bacillus_A cereus_AQ. The sequence continues at coordinate 22,336 of NZ_NVAP01000035.1, forward strand.
CAGGCATCGCTCCTGCTTCAATTCTATGTAGCTTTAATTCCCTAAAAGCAAAGTCTACAACAAGTTGAAGAGCCTCTGTTGTATAGCCCTTTGCGTTATGCTCCTTATCTAAAGTAAATCCCGTATAACAGCTTTGGAGGTCTCCCCTAACAATTTGAGTTAATGAAATGTCTCCAATCAGTTTATCATTTTCTCTTAAAAAGATTCCAAAAGGGTATACTTGCCCTTCAGCTGTCTTTTTTAATGCTTGTTCAAGACGTATTTTTTGATGTTCTTCTGTATAAAAAACTTCTGGGAGCAATGGGCAAACTCGTTGAAAAAATTCGCGATTTCTAATATGTAAGTTAGCTAACTCGTCGGCATCAGCAGGTTTATAAAGCCGAATATAAATTTGCTGCCCTACTAGTTTCATAACATCCCTCCAACATTTTTTATGGCAAATTTATATGTCTAATGAGGCAAAAGTATACCGCATACTTTATACAGTTGGATATTTTCAGTAATCATTTTATACGAAAGAAAAGACACTCTATATGAGTGTCTTTTCCAATAGTTTTTAGCAGAAGCAAGAAGCTCCAACGATGATTAATAAAATGAATAACACAACTAATAAAGCGAAGCCTCCAGAAAAGCCACAACCGCCACAACTACCACCATAACCCATAATAGTTCCTCCTTTAGATAAGAGGGGAAAACTAAGGTTCACTCATGTATTTTAATGGATTCGTTTCATCTTATGTTTTTCCGCATTGATTGAGCAGGTCCTTTCGAAAACTATTTACATATTAATTATATTTTTTAAAAAACAAACTATTTAACTATATCAATAAATAGATAAATTAATATAATGTATTAATCCTAAAAGAAGGGAGGATTTGCCATGCAATTAGTTTGTTTTAAAATAGTAAGTGGTCAGTATTTCTTATTTGTAGAAGGTATTCAAATTCCTGTACCAATTCCAGCAGTTGCTGCAGCTTTATTAATTGGTTTAGGAGTAATTCCACTTTGTTCTTAATGTAAGGAATTCGGATCATTCCTATCTTTCAATTGGAAAAGCCTCAAGTATATGAATACTTGGGGCTTTCTTTATACTAAAGAAAAACACCTTACAGCGCCTAAAGATCTCCTGATTTAACTAATGCGGCCGTTACATCATCACCGAAAGTATTGAAACAGAATACTTGCTCATCTACCGTATCCATTACTGTAGCTTCACCTATCTCGCCACCTTGAAGTTTAATAAAATAGTTATGTTCTTCTAAAATTTCACTAAAATCTCGATTTGCCCATCTTTCAGTAATTGCTAATAGCTCTTCTTTGTTCTTGAAATGGTTTCCGTTTAGAATGCTTCTTACTTTCTCTGCATTCTTTTTAGACATAGGAATTGCTCCCTTTCCTTCACACGCTTTTACCTTTTGATGAGTCATGCTATGCATAGCTGAAATAACTTCTTCTTCAGTAGAAGTTATTGTAATGTGAAGTTGTGCATTTGAACCTTTCACTTCTGCTTCATTCGATAGTATGTCTTCTTTATCAACCTCTGCAAAAACATGATCCTCACTACCCATTGGGACTTCAGCAAACTGTAACATTCCATAAGTCATACCAGTTGCAAGTACTACTACACCTATAATAGATGCTAGCCAATACGTTAGCTTCTTGTCCATCTTCATTTCCCCTGTCTTCATTTAAATATCTTAACTAAAGAGTACCATATTTAATTCCTTTTTATTGAAGTGTCTCTAATTTTTACTATAAAAAAACGTATAAATCTTTTAATATAAATATAACAACTTCACAATCATGACTATGCCTATTCTCATAACAGGATCTATATACGATGTCACTAAATCATCTGGTGAACTATTAGTTATTAGTACGGCTTTGCATCCTTATTCTCAAAAAGGATGAATATTGTACATACCAATTCTTATGTATGAAGACATCAAAAACAAGTGTTACGAAAAAAATATAAAAAGACATCTTTGCTAGGGAAAGATGTCTTTTTTATAGAAACCTTAATGTTCGTTCTGTAAAACCCTCGCTGCCTTTACTCCCTTTTTTTCTTCTCTTAAAAACAACGAAACGATAAATGCAACAATGATAAAGACTAACCCTAGTGTAAATGCACCTTGGAATCCAAAAGTTAAACCGTTTAACTTCTCTACTGGATCCAGTGGATTTGTGGAGCTTTCCATATGCTTAGTTGTTCCTGAAGACATTTTCGAAATAAAGATAGCCGTACCAATTGCGCCAGCTACTTGTTGCAGTGTACTAAACAGTGCTGTTCCGTGCGGATATAAATCTGGTGTTAATTGATTTAAACCGTATGTTTGTGCTGTCATGACAAACATGAGTCCAACCATTAATACGCTATGCATGACAATAATTTGTACCATTGATGTATCAGGAGTAATGCCTTTAAATAAGAACATTGCAATCCCTACTAACAAAATGCCGGGAACGATAATAACTTTCGGACTAAATTTATCAAATAGTTTACCTGCAATTGGTCCCATTATGGCACTAATAATACTTCCTGGAAGCATTATAATTCCTGATTTAAAAGCTGTAACGAGTAAAACTGTTTGCAGGAACATCGGTAATAAGGTCATCGTTGAAAATAACGACATCATCACAATAACGATTAATCCAACTGATAATGTAAACATCGGAACTTTAAATGCGCGTAATTCTAAAATTGGATTCTCAATTTTTAATTGTCGAACGACAAAAATACATAATGAGATAAGCCCAACAATTAAAGCGCCATACACTTTCGTATCAGACCATCCTAAATCACCTGATGCACTAAAGCTATACACAAGTCCGCCAAATCCTAATGTCGATAAAAGGATAGATGGGTAATCTACTTTTGGCCTCGTTAACTCTGAAACATTTTGAATGTACTTCATTCCAATCATAATTGAAATGATCACGATAGGAATAACAATATAGAACAACCAGCGCCAATTTAATGAATCCACAATTACTCCAGATAATGTAGGACCAATTGCCGGAGCTGCCATCATCACAAGTGCGATTAATCCCATTGTCGCACCACGTTTTTCAGGCGGACAAATAATTAAAATCGTATTCATTAATAACGGTGAAATTAACCCTGTCGCTACAGCTTGGACGATACGTCCGATTAATAAAACAGAAAATGTCGGTGCAAATCCCGCAATTAATGTACCGATTAAAAACGTTACCATAGCAATCAAAAACATTTGTCTCGTGGTGAGCCATTGCTGAAGTAACGCTGTAATTGGGACTAAAACCCCAACCACTAACATGTAAGCTGTAGAAAGCCATTGAATCGTTGAAGCTGTTACGTCAAATTCTTTCATTAATACCGTTAACGCATTACCAAGTAATGTTTCATTTAATAATGCAACCATTGCCCCTAAAAGTAACGCAATTAAAATGGGGGTATGTTTCATATTAGAAGTAGCAACTTTGCCACTTGTAGGGCTTTTAGTTGTCATATTCATTTGCAGATTCTCCTCCTGTTTCTTACTTAAAAAACTTTAAATACACCAGAACACATGTAATATAATATACATATGTAGATTAAAAAGGGAGAATCAATTTTCAGACACTGTATATTTAATCTACAAAAAAGGAGAATTGTAGATGAATGATAATGAAAAACAACTTGATTTACGTATTAGACGTACACATAAATTACTGTGGGATTCCTTATTTGAATTAATGACGCAATCAAAACAGAAATATAGTACTATCACGATTAACCAAATATGTGACCGCGCGATGGTACACCGAACAACCTTTTATAAACACTTTGAAGATAAAGATGCTTTATTAACATTTGGATTTAAACGATACGGCAAGATGATTGCTGAAATACCGGTTTCAGATCGATTAAGTAAACCATTTCAAGTAATGGAACAATTTCTACATCATGAAGAAATCGGTAAAATATTAGAAACGCAAATGTCCGATGAACAATTTATTACCCGTACACATTATTTAAGTCACGAAACGAGAAAACAAGAAATAGAAGCATTAAATCAACTTTGCAAAAACCATACGATGCCAAATGATTTAATCATTGAGTTTTATTCAGGGGCAATCACCTCATTAAGCACATGGTGGTTTAAAAATAAAAGAAGCGTTTCTGCTGCTGAAATGGATAGGTATCTCCATCAACTTATTAATCGGGATATTTTTCAGTTTGAAAAGGAATAAGACTACACCTTTTCAATCATGCAATAAAGTGAAACTTTAATCAGTGGGGGGTTTTGTTCATCCCCCACTGATTATCAGCCCTCACCAATCGGACTTTTACGGACAGCCCGACCCCCACCTAACTTCTTTGTTTCCACTGAATTTTGAGGTGGGGGTCTTACTGCCCGTTAAAGCGGGATCAAATTGACCACAAAATAGGAATATGATATATTTTCCGTAGAATACTATATAAGTGTAACAGCGAATAAATTGGCATATAATAAAAAGAAGAGATGCGCTAACATCTCTTCCTTAACTGCTACCGTATAGGGTGGTGGTTATTATACGTTATTATTTTTTACGAAACCCACCCTTTTGCTTCCTACGGCGCGGAGTGGGTTTTTTGTTGTCCTTATCCAGAAGTTGCTTCCGCAAAAAATACGCTGAAACTTCACGCACATCGTACGTCTTGATTCTGTACTGTCTGTTCCGCTACCAGATACGTAAATGAACGTCATGTTTGGATTTAACTCCGCTAATGTTTTCGCGGCGGATAACATTAAATCAATGAAATAAAACGTCGATAAATTTAAGTTACAAATATTCAGAATTAATATTAAAATAAAAAATGAGGATAGGGGTATGGGATTATAAATTTTATACATAACGAGGGAATAAAAATGAAACTGCAATTAAAAGCGGATTTAGGGCTACTACTAGTTACATTCTTTTGGGGTGCATCCATCCTACTTACAAAGCTTGGACTTGATGGCATAGAAGAATATAATTTAATCGCATTACGATTTATTATCGCTTTTCTTTTATCAGGTTTAATATTTTACAAACATTTATTTAAGATCGATTTTAAAACTGTAAAATATGCATTTATACTCGCTTCTGTCTTATTTATCGTTTACATTTTTGCGACTTTCGGTACAAAGTATACGAGTGTTTCTAATGCTGGTTTCCTACTATGTCTCACAGTCATTTTCATTCCAATATTATCAGCTATATTTTTAAAACACATTCCGGAAAAGAAAGTTATAGTAGGAATCATTTTAACGATAATAGGAATCGGCTTATTAACATTAACTAGCGAATTCAAAATCGGTAACGGCGATATATTTTGCATACTGTCAGCCTTATTTTATGCCATTCACGTCATCATTACTGGAAGCGTAACGAAACATGTGAATTCCATTGCACTTGGAGTCATACAACTCGGTTTCGTCGGCCTATTTAGTCTTATTTTCTCATTCATTATAGAAACACCAAAACTTCCTAGCACGATCAACTCATGGCTAATCATATTAGCTTTAAGCATATTTTGCACCGCAGTCGCATTCATCGTGCAAGTAATTGCCCAGCAATACACGACACCTACCCATACAGGTCTTATTTTTTCATTAGAACCTGTCTTTTCCGCAGGCTTTGCTTTCGTCTTCACAGGTGAAACGCTGACAGGAAAAGGATACTTAGGGGCTACGCTTATATTATTGAGTGTGTTAATTGCTGAGTTGGATTTTAAGAGTTTGTTGAGGCCTAATTATAAGAAGAATATAGAGTAAACATTTCAATATAATCAATAAACATACCCCAGAAAAATATGAGTTTATATTATTTTCATTCTCTTCACTTAGATTTTCTTTTTAGATGCTATCTTCAAACAAGGTAGCATCTAAAAAATGTTAAAAGGAATTTTCTCCTTAGTGTCTTCTTATATTTTATGTAATCTGCGTATTTAACCTTTTCTACGTTCTTTAATTACTTACTGAATATAGTCATACAGATTTTTCGCTAACAATAAGCAAGTTACTGTAATGAAAAGAGCACGCACATACCCGCTTCCTTTTTTTATAGCGAATTTGGAGCCAACAATCCCTCCAGCAATTTGAGCAATCCCCATTATAAAACCATATGCATAGTTTACTTGCCCTACATACATAAACATCAACAATGCACCAACATTACTTCCTAAATTAAGAAGCTTCGCATTACCTGCTGCTTTTAAAAAATCATATCCAATAAATAAAAGAGAAAACATTAAAAACGAGCCTGTTCCAGGACCTAGAAATCCATCATAAAAACCAATAGCAAAAATAAAAAAGGTAAAAATAATGACGTGTCGACCAGACAATTTCTTATGAGTGGAAATACTACCCCAATCCTTTTTGAATATCGTATAAATAGCGACCGCACCAAGCATAATCAACATCAATGGCTTCAGTACTTCTGGATTCATTAAATGAACGGTCCATGCCCCTATTATGGAACCTATGAAAGTGAGCGGAACTAATTTAAACGCCGATTTCAAATCAAGATTACCAGAACGATAAAACACAATATTACTAGTTGCACACCCCATTGTCGACGCTAGTTTATTCGTAGCTACTGCACTTGCTGGATTCAGCCCTGTAAATAATAAAGCTGGTAAAGCAATGAGTCCACCACCACCTACAACTGAATCAATAAATGCAGCTAAAAATCCAAAAGCAATCAAAATAATTAATACGGATGGGTCTAAATAAAAATCCATATTGTTAACCTCCCCTTTAGTCACTATTCGAATAGTAACTAATAATTTGCTAAATGTAAACAGTTATTGTAACGTTGAAATATAAATGCAAACATCGGAGGACGAAAAAAGTGGACTACATAGTGCAACAGCTTAAAAAAATTGGTTTCAATGAATATGAAGCTAAATCTTATGTATCTCTTGTTAAACAAGGGCCTGTCACAGCCTACCAAGTGAGTAAGGATTCGGGTGTCCCAAGAGCGCGAATTTATGAGATTTTAGGTAACCTTGTAGAAAAAGGAATTGTCATGAAGGAAGAAATAAATGACACCACTCGCTATTCACCTCTACCTGTTGAAATCTTTTTACAGAAGGCGCAAACAGAATGGCAGTCTACTTATGAAGGAATCAGTGATTCATTAAAAACACTAGAAACTTCCGAGGAAAAAACGGATAATCGAGTGATTACTTTAAAAGACAATCAAACAATCATTAGCTATTGTCAGGCATTAATAAAAAAAGCAGAACGACGTATTGTCATTTCAATGTGGGATGAGATGTATGAAGCGTTAAAAGAAGATTTATCTGAAGTAGCTGATAAAGTTACAATACAAGGTATTACCCTACATGTTGAAAATCCCATTAAAAATCTAGAAGCCCATCGCATAACACCTTATACAGAAACCTTGTCTACAGAACATTGGTTTATTGTATCGATAGATTCTAAAGAGATGATTTATGGACCATCACTTGAAGAGCGTAATATTGCTTTTTATACAGATGACCCCGTTCATATATACTTATTAGAGGATTATGTATGGCATGATGTTTTAGTAAATCGACTTGTCCGACGTAGCCAAGATGACTTGCAACAATGGATTACTGCAGAGAGAAAATCTTTCTTTATGGGGAAATGAGGAACATATTCAAGAGCAAACCAAAAGATTTGCGTATTAAACCTAACAACTTCTCCGTACAAAAATAGCCGACTATTATATAGTAAATATTCGGCTATTTTTGTATAAATTTATACAGACGCTGCCATTACCCCAGCGATTAATGAGATAAACGCTTCTCCCACTCTTTCACCTTTTCAATTGTTACATCTAATTTTTTAGCTATTTCTTCTACACTCATTCCTTTAAAGAGCATTCCAGCTGCCGAAAGTGCTTTATCAATTTCTTCTTGCTTCTCTTGTTCATATAAACGACCTACTTTTGTCATCCGTAACCACTCCTTTACCTTTTTATATGCCTTCTGCTATTTTATCATCCAATCTCCACAAACCGCCCAAACTCCTTCAAAAACCTCAACTTAAAACTCCCCACAGGCCCATTCCGATGCTTCGCCACATGAATCTCCGTCATCTCTTTCTGCATCGTTTCCTTATCGTAATAATCCTCGCGATACATAAGCATAATGACATCCGCATCTTGCTCAATTTGTCCTGTTTCTCTTAAATCAGATAAAAGAGGGCGTTTATCTTGACGTGACTCTACAGAACGAGACAATTGCGATAACGCTACTACACAAACATTTAACTCACGTGCTAATAACTTAAGCTTACGAGAAATCTCACTAATCTCTTGAAATCGATTTCCCTTATGCTTCGGATCACCCGTAATCAGCTGCAAGTAATCTACAATAATTAAAATCTTTTTATCACCGTGCTTCCTCTTTAACTTACGCGTTTGCATCCAAATATCTTGCACCGTAACCCCTGCATTGTCATAAATCTCAAGTGGTAACTCACCAATCTCCGAAAACGCCTTACTCACCCTTTCCCAGTCTTCCATCGCAAAACGGTGCTTCGGATTTTTCAGCCTACCTCCTGACACTTCCCCTACGCAAGAAGCCATCCTTTTTAACAATTGTTTGCTACTCATCTCTAACGAAAACAATCCAACCGCCGCTCCAGACTTCGCCGCATGCAGTCCAACATTTAGCGCAAACGCAGTCTTCCCCATAGAAGGACGCGCACCAAGAACGACAAAATCACCTTCCTGCAATCCGCACGTCATTTTATTTAACGATGTATAACCAGTCTCAATACCTGTAATCTCTTTTACATCTTGATGAAGCTCTTCATATAAATCAACTAACGCATCCTTCAAATCAAACTCACATACAGAGTCTTTTTCCTCTAACTCACAAAGTGCTGTAATCGTCTCACCTATAATTTTCTCATTCTTCTCCGCAATAAGACGCTCCCCCATCTTGTGCCCTAGAACACCCGCCTGATACATTTTCCAGGCACCTCGAACAAGCCCCTCATAATATGAGAAGTTTCTAGTAGTAGGCACACCATCCATTAACCCTATAAAATACTCCATTCCCCCGATCCCCTCTAAAAACTTCGGATCTACCCTAGAAATGAACGTCACAAGATCAATCGGTTGCCCCTCTCCTTCCATCTTTCGCATTAACTGAAATATAGACTTATGTACTGACATAGAAAAATAATGCTCCGTCAAACGGCACTCCTTAATAAGCTCTCCATCAATTAATAGAGAACCTAACACCGTCTTCTCCGCCTCCACATTTTGAATACTCATGGCCGCCACCCGCGCTCCGCTAAAAAGCGCTGCAGTTCTTCCTCAGACGGCGCATTCTTCTCCCACTCCTCACACCTCGCCAAAAACTCCTCCGTCTCTCCCGTACTAACAGACGACTCCTTCTTCCTAAAGCTCACCGTATCCGCCTCAACCTCAGATAATTTCGTAAATCCTTTTCCGTGCCACCCTCTCAAAATCCCCTTCACATAAGCAACCGTCCGCTTATTATTCTCAAACGCAATTTGAAGAGCCTTCAGCACAAGCTCCTCCGATAAATCTTCCATCCACGCACTCAATTCCTCCACCGTATGCGGAGACAAACTACTAAAATGTTGCTCATAAAAAGAAAACACACGACTTCCCGTTTCTTCCTCTATAACCTCTTCTTCCGCCTCTGTCTCCTCACAAACTGGATCAACATCATCCACAGCCAAATCACTCGGCATACCGAAATGCGCTAAAAGCATCGGAACATTCATCTCTTCCTCAACGCACTTCTGAAGAAACATATGTACAAACTCCTTATTCTTCACACCCTTCAGCTCACGAAGTACACACTTCTCCACATTCATATTCGTCACAGGATTATAACGAAGCCAATTTAAAACGAATAACTCTCGCGTATCCACATCATACAGAATCTTCCCATAATCAACAAAGCGCTGCACAAGCTTATCAACAGTCTCCCGATTATAACCCGTCTCCATCTCAGCTAATCGCTTCGGAAAAGGAAAAATCCCACACTGCGTCGTCTTCGAACAAGTTAATAAGTAAACATAAAAATACCGCTCCTCCGGCGTCAAATCCAAAACAAAATCATCCTGCCAAAAATTCACCTGCACAGTACGATACACCGCCATCCTAATTCCTCCCGTCTCCGTTCAAAAATGAAATTTTCCTCTTTGTACTATATATAGGAAGGAGGGCTGGGTTTTTGGCGTGTTATTTCAAAATTTTTTTCGACTCCTACTACGGTGTTTGTTGGTGTTTTTGTTTTGTTATGTTTTTTCTTAGTGATTTATTACTTGGTAGGGGCTTCTAAGAGGCTTAGGAGGGGCTAGTTATCGGTTACTTCAATTAGAAACACTCGATCTAAAAAGCCACCTCGCTCTTCTGCTTTCTTTTTTCGGATGTTGTTGATTTCTTCTAGTGTTGTGCCTTCGTGTTCCGCTAGGGCGTTGATTAGTTCTAGGAGGTCGGATAGTTCTTCGAGTTTGTGTTCTTTTGTGTCTGCTTCTAGATATTCGGTTAGTTCTTCTTGTGTTTTTTTGCATAGTTCCTCTATGTATTCATCTTCGGGTAGGGTTCTTGTTGTGGGTGTTTTTCCGTTGGATTTTATTATTTGTGGGATTTTGTTTCGGATTAGTTTGTTATAGGTTGGCATGTGGGTTTTCCTCCGTTTGGTTTTTCTTCTATAAAAAGTTTGATTACTTTAGACATTGTACTTCACAAACTTGATTAATTATTTACTTATGTCCAATGATTTTATATCTTTTCTATCTTTAGTTCTTATAGATACCAATTACTCATTGATAAACCTAGTACAAGATATTTTGCATTTTTTAAGAAAGTGGCGCTCAAATAATGAGTGCTTCTTTCTTTAAAATTCAACTTTATATATTTCACTTCACTGTGTCGCACTTAAAGTCTACTAATCGCTCATATTCATTAAACACATTCTAAAAACTCCTTTTAAAGTAATGACTCCGATACCTCCTTTGAAAAAATTTTTACTTGCCGTATAAATTGACTAAGAGCATCTTCTAAGCAAGCTTCAAGAAAGTTTTCTTAGAAGATGCCTGGGGTGTTTCCTTTAACAACTCACCTATTTCCTTTAGGACACCATCAGTAAGATTATCTAATTGCTTTAGTCGATTACGATGGATTTACTTATCCGACTATTGCTCTTGATATAACCCTTTAGAGTAAGCAATCGGTTGAATCACTTCTCCGTAGCGATTATATAGCTTGTCATTCATTTTTAACCCTTCAGGATCCTGAAGGGTTAAATAGGATAAATTTATCGAAGAATTTCCACAATGCATAAGAAAAATGCCTACTCGTACACATGGACGGCGGATAACACCCAATTTCTTCTTTTACCGTTTCCATAAAAACCTTGTAAAGAATGGGGTTTTTGAATGCATAAACAACTTGGAATGATTCAATTGGATAGAATTTTTCCACTTTTATAAGCTCACATAAAGGTAACTTCAACAATAAACAATATACCGTTTGGAACCGTTTTTTTTAAGAATTCAGATAAGTAATTTCTTGATAATACATTCGAAATTTTTGTTTTAGCTGTTCACTCGTCTCAGTGCCCATGTCAATTTCAATAGTATAAATCGCAGCATATAAATTTAATCGATGTTCTGAAATTTTATTTTTCATTCTCAAGCAATGAATAAAAAAGTCAATAAGTATGAGATGATGAGCAACTTGTTTTAATTGTGGTTTATTTAATTCAAAGTCCAAAATTGCAGATCCTTCAAAATCTATAGTTCCCTCCCTCATCCAACCACCATACAAATCACTATCATTTGACTCTTCTAGATTTAAAAGACTAATAGCTAATTCATGCCCGATTCAAGTTAAATAATATAGAGGGCCTTTCGCAAAATTATCTTGTAAACGAATCGATTGAACAATCCCTTGATTTTTCAACTTTCGAAGAGAGTTATAAATATTTTTCTCACGAGATAAAGTATACTCCTCTTGTTCATAAACAATTATTGCTAATTGTTTATCAGTTGTACCTCGGTATAAGTATAAAGCTTGTATACACTCTACATTCTGATTATCCAATTAATATCCAAATATTAATGCCATAAACTAACCTCCATAACGATGTTTTAGGTAGAATATTGTTGGATTTCAGGCGGTCCCCTCCAAAAATTTGTTTAACCATTGCTACGATTTACTTGATTGATGTGTAATCATGAAAGAAATAGTTATTACTTAGTAACATAGATAGTCACTCTGATTTCTTTATATGTTACCTAAACCCTTTAGCCCCATTTACATAGAAATAAATTTAGATATCTATTCGTAAAATACAAAAAAAAGCACGTGATACAATCATTCAATAATAATTTCGTTAATTAAATTATTTTTATATTTTAATAAAATCTTTCTTAACTCATAAGGACACACCNNGGTGTGTCCTTATGAGTTAAAGTAGTAATATTCAATTAGTATACCTAATAATAAAACTGTATATTTCTTCTTAAAAAAGCAAGATATAACTTTGAAACAAAGTTATATCAAAAATATCCCACAAGCCCTAATTCTACAATGAATTCAAAAAATCCATTTTGAAAACAAATTGATCAAATGGATTCTTTCTTTTTAATTTAGTATTTAGTTTTTATAAAAAAGTTCGATAATTTTGTACTATGTAATTCTACAAATATACTCGTTTAATAGAAATCCCCCTTATTAAAGAGCAATTAAGAGCCATCTTTACGATTCAGGATCATAGCTAAAACTAGGGTAACTAAAAGGGATTTGCTCATTTGAGTTAGGCATATTTAATTTGGATGTCTCAACTATTATAGAATGTAAACACTCCAAACATGTAATTTGGTCAGGATGTATTTCAAAACTAGCTAACCCCAATTCTTGCCATTGGGACTCCACCGCTTTTTTAACTCTATTTAAAACTCTCCTTTCAACCCGATGCATATTTTCCTTTATTCCTTTAGTTTTGCATTTACAACATTCTGCCCATTCATACTGCTTTATACCTTTTAAACATTCAGCCCTATATTCAAATTCTATATCGTTTGAAATAATAAAAGCATCCTCATTATGTCTATCTTCAGGAACTATCATAATTTGTTCTTCATCATAGAAACTAGAACTTTCTTTTTTTATAGTAATCTCATTACTATGCACAGTTAAGTATTTTATTCGATAATGTTCAAACGGGTCTTCCACTACTTCTCCACAGTCAATACATGTATTTTGATTCAATTTATCTTGAATGGCTTTAGAAAAAACAAACATCTTATCAAATTCGCTCATGAATTCCCTTATAACATTTTTATCGGTTATTCGAATCATATGCTCCCAATTATTACAATTAGCATTGTAAGATAAATTGTAAGTACCAGTCCATAAAACATCATCTGTAATAATAAACTTGTGGTGCATTTGACTATAAGCATTACCCAGAGATGCACAATTTTCTTTAATAAATTCCTTATCCTTTATTAGTGGCGTAATTTTTTTTTTAATACGCGTTTTTTCTAAATCAACTGTATAGTTATAGACGATTCTTCTATCAAAAACTTTGGATTCTTCTATCAAAAGCTTTTGATTCCTCTATCACTTGAGCGATTTCGGGGTCCGTCAATGAATATATCGATATTAACATTCTTTTCCTTGCATATTTTATGTCAGTAATAATTCTTTCTCTAATTTCTCCTTTTTTCCCCGGTCGTGAAAAAAATACTTCCATTTAATCACCTCGTAAAAATTATTAATAAATTCGCCTCTCCCTATAATCTTACCTTCATTTAAATAATATATCCCATGGAAATAAAGATAAAATTCTCTTTCAAGAATTGCACCCTTTACTTAAATAGAAAAAATCAAATTTAGTTTACTAAATTGAAATAGCTAGTTTTGTCTCCACAGATTAATGGTATTAGAATTAATCTTATCCTCCGTAACATATATAAAATCTATTATTTTGGTTTTATCTTTTATCTTTTCATAATCAAGAACTACAGTATTGTTTCCTTGATTAAGTCGAACACTAGGGTAACGTATAGCTTCAAATCCCACAGACTTTGCTACATCCGCTACAAACCTTGTAAAAACATAATGTGGTTTATACCAACCCTCTCCTTCATCTGGGGAACTTAGTAATGAGGATAGCTTTATCGCTTGAATGATGCTATTTCCCTCCAAACCTTTATCCAATAAGTCCAGTATTTTCAGATGTTCTGGAATTTTAACTTTTGCTAGCATAATTCCCTCTTTAGGGGCTCTCATTTCAAAATAACAAGTTGGTTCATCCTCTGCTAAATAAAGAACCTTTCTACCTGCATGGTTGTATCTACCTTCTTTTATATCTTTCTTATTTGGAGATAAGAAGTCGCCTTCATTATAAATTGTTCCTTTTTTGTACACTCGTGCTCGAAATAGAGGGCGGCTAAGTTTTGAAGTTGTAATTGTCTTTGATAAAGCTTTTATTTCGTTATAAACTTCCTTAGCAAAGGGATGACTTAATAATAGAAAAGGAGTCTCATCCGCGAGTATAGCAATTTCATCAATATACTCTTCAAAATTATCTGGGACATCAAAACTCATATCATATGGCCATATATTACCAGACACTCTACCACCACAATTTGGACATTTTATGTCTTTAAATAGGTCAATAAATTCTTCTTTTGAGAAAAATTCTCCTAAACGACTACCCTCATAAAATACATCGAGTTGTATGGAATTTCTTTGAAAATCCTCATCCCAGCTATAAATGCCTGGCCATTTCTTTATAAAATCCTCAACGCAACTGTCACAATAAAAAATACTTGAATCAAACCAAGACTCCAAATCACGATAGAAAAGTTCATTTAAAGCGTCAAACAGATCATCTCTTGTTAATCCTTCTCTCCAATTATCCATTTTCTTAATCCCCCTCATTTTTTTATCCAATATTTAGAACTATCTAACTTAATATTCTATCATAACCTCCAATTTAAATAATCTAAAAGATATAACAGCTTGATTTATTAGGTACTAAAAAGGTCAATAACATTAATCTGTATTCAATTCATTTAGAAAACCATTGCATTCTAATGAAGATTCTTTTGCATACCCCACTCAGTATATTCAGGAGACATTTTTGGATTAAAAATTAATTTTAACATTTATATGTTATGTGTTTTTTTGTACCTATGTAATATTATTAAAATGCGCTTCTCCTTTAATTGTTAATAAGAAATAATACCGCGTTAAACAGGACTTCGATCAATCTTTTTTAAAATTATCAATCCTTACTTCAAATCAGTAATAGCATAATCAAGGAGTCCCCTATATTGAATTTATACACTGAGCTTGTTATTTCATCACTTTGTCTTTACTCAAAAAAATTTTTTATTAGTTATCTAATTTTTCATACAATATATAGTTCATACTAAGAATCTTTATTTCTTAAGTTTGATTGTTCACAAAAGTGTACCTTTACGAAAAACGCAAATTCCTCTCCTTTTTTAGAAAAAAGACGTTCAAAAAGAGTGAATTAGTCATTTTTGAACGTCCTTTTATTGACACCACTTTTTGGAACGTCTTTGATATAATATTTATAGATTAAAATAGGAATGAGTAGAATGGAGAGAAGAAAATTTTGATACGTACGTGTCAGTAGCAAAGATCAAAATGAAGGACGCCAATTCGAAGCCATGAGAAAGTTAGGAATTGAAGAACGCGACATATTTATTGATAAACAAAGTGGGAAAGATTTTAACCGCGATCAATATCAGTTACTGAAACGTATGCTGTGCAAAGGGGACATACTATATATTCATTCCTTGGACCACTTCGGCCGTAATAAAGAAGCTATTTTAATTGAATGGAGAGAAATTATTAAAAACATTGAAGCGAATATTGTAGTACTCGAAATGCCTCTATTAGATACAACTAAATATCAAGATAGCATAGGAAACCTAGTAACAGACCTTACACTCCAGCTGCTCTCTTGGTGAGCTGAAGAAGAACAAAATATAATATAACAAAGACAACGAGAAGGTATTGAACTGGCTAAAAAAGAAGGGAAACACTTAGGGAGAACTAGAACGGAGATTACAGAAAAGTTTGTTGAAGCTTATCAAACATGGAAAAAAGGAAAAATCACAGCCGTCCAAGCAATGGGACGTGCTAAATTGAAGAAAACAACATTTTATTATTCTGTTGAACGGTATCAAGAAATTATAGGGGAAAATTCTTTTCTTCTTCATTTTGGTTAATACTAATTATTATTAATTTTATTAATGTAATTATATATCAATATTATTATTAATATTTAGCTTTACCTATTGAAATTCAATAAAAAAGAATTTAGTATTTAAAAGTTTACTTACACCAATTTGACACGACTGAAGATGTATGAAGATTTATATTCAGTTCAATATACAGCTTTTAAATACAGTTTTATTAAAATAATATTAATAACCCTTTATAAACGCACAGATAGGAAAGAGCGTAATTTGAAAAAAGCTTAATTAAAATACGCTCTTTACATATTCTATTGCATCAATCTTGTATAAAAAAGATTGATTATTTTTTGTTCCTCTTGTTCAACTAAAGCTACCCATTGGCTTAAGAAAAAATTCTATCTTTGAATGATTATACCTGATTTTCATCTATTTTCATTTAACTATGCTGTCCCGTTATTCTTTAAACAACCCCAATAGTTCATCGATTTGCTCAACTATAATACTATCATCTTTAAACTCTTCTTTCATTTGTAACGCCATTTCGTTATAGATCAGATATATCTCCACACTATATTCCTTTCTGAAAGTATCTAATAAATTATAGCAATAGAAACAAGGTTCATATTTGGTATATATAGAAAGCGTTCCATTCTTTAATTCAAAAATATTTTTATCCTTAATTTCTTTCAAAAGGTAGGCTACTATCTTTCTCTCGGCACAACTTTTATCCGCAAATCCCCTTGCTAGTTTAGTCGGAGTATAAAATTGAAGATTTTTCACATGCAATCGTTGATGCGGAGCATGTTCTTCTATTTCATCCCCTATCGCTACTTTTACTCTATTATCTTGTATTATTTTAATAGATTCACTAGAAAAATCAATATTGTTACTACTGATTGCAAAGTATGGATCTTCCTCAATTCCTTTGACATCAAATAAGTGAGCAATAGCAAAATTAGCACCTTTAGCAGCATGCTTCATTAGTGATTTTAATTCAGGAAGTTTCATAAATATTTCTTCTATTATGCTAATAAAAACTGAAAGTGACAATGTATTTAACTCTTCAAATACTGGGGGATCATCATTTTTAATAGCTATATCATTTAAACTAATTTTTGCTTCACTCAAAATTTTCTTATCTGTATCTGTCGCATTACTCTCATATTGTCGTTCAATCTCCTCAATATATTTTCTTAATAATTCAACAATAACCTTAGACACTACCACCACTCCTCTTTTTTTAATATTTCCCTAGGGTGATTTTTTATAAATAAGTTTGGTCACTTTCTACCTGTATTGTTACGCAACTACGCCCCGTTGTTGAATATCTGAAAAGTGACAATAATATTATTTAATTTTAAAACCTAAAGTACACCTAACCCCTTTCTGATTTTAAGATGAGATTAGATTTTAATAAATAATTCATTTAAAAATATAACAATAACGTCGTTTAAATTTAAGTCTTATTGCATAATTTTCTAAACATCTGGTGAAAGATTATTTTATTTGCCTAGAAATTATAATAAACTTATCCATGTTCTTTTGATAGCCTATACCAATACATTGTAGTCTTGAATACATTGGACATCTCTTGTACCTCTACTATATCCTATCTCGAGTATTTTCATCATCCTCAATTTGCTAACCTTCTTACGCCCATTCAACCTCTTGCCTTTTTTGCAACTATATCACTAACAACTCATTCATTAATAATTTCTCGTTCAAATTCGGCCATTGCACTAAATATCTGAAAAGGAAACGTCCCACTGTGATTTCAATAACAAAACACATCTTTAAGAAAATTTTGCTTTTTTATATTTCTAAATCTTATATCAATATAAAGGATAAGTAACTTGACTATACTATAACGGTAAAAAACACAAAAGTATAACCTGACAGTATGAAACTTAAATAATTGAAGTACTTGAATAACATATTGTTGTAAATTTAACGTTTTATAAAGAGGTGATTCCGTTCCGCTAGGATTAAAAACATTTTGAACAACCGAATGAATTGGAAGTGATGCATCCCCTCAAAAAAAGACCACTTCAACAGATGGTGAATCTAACCTAAAAAATTGAGGGATATAGAATGAGTCGTTTAATTAATATAATTCCCTATACGGAAGGAAAAAACTAAAAATAAAAAAATAGCCCCCACTACACAAAAAAGGAATGAGTCACCTCATTCCCTTTACCATTATACAGACAGTTAAGAACATAATTTTGTGGTCACAAATGGTCACAGAACTTACAATAACCATTTCCTTTTTAATAGAAGTACATTTATATAGACCCTTAAAAACACCTTTAAATCAACATTTCTTCCGTAGCCCCACAGGGAGAGCGCCACCTTGACAGGGTGGAGGTCATCATTTAAATTTACATCCACTTTATTTGTAAAAATACACTTTATCTAACCAATATTTTTAACAATTTCTCCACTTCACCTAAACTCATTTGTCCCATGCAAAAATGAACTTAGCCCCTTATCCATGATTTAATCAACTTTTTATCTAAGCGCTATTCCCCAACATTTAACACCTCTAAAACCTTCCTAAACAACATCGAACCTCTCCCAACAACCAACTCCAAAGGAACTTCCTTAACTCGCCCATCTCTCCCTACCATAACAACCTCATTCTCATAATCAACCCAAATCTGAACATCCTGCACATAATAACTTTTAATAGTAGAGGCCTCATCTAAATTACGATGATCCAGCTCAACCTTAACCTGTTTCGTAAAACGACGCAGCGTTTTCCAAAGAGTTCGTTCTTCTTTCGATTTCATGAAGAGTTCTGGGAGTTCTTTTACTTCTTTTAATAGTGACATAGTTGTTATTGTGTATGTTTGAATGCCATATCCGACTGGGCGGATGAGGTGGTCTAATTTTTTCCATGGCTCTAGTTCGAAATGTACATATTCATTGTTTTGTTGCATTTGAATATTTTTGATTTTGGCTACGTATTGAATGCCACCTTTTTCTCCATGCCATTTTTTCGGTGCATATAATGCTATGTACTTTGCTTCTTGCCATCCTGGTTTTAGTTGTGTGACTGATAGCTGGTATAAACCATTCTTTCTATATGTTTCATATTCACTTTCAGTTTTTACGCTACCCACTAATACTTTTTCTTCTAGTGAAGAGTGCCATTCTTCTTTTGTGCCTCTTGGAAGAATGCCTTCTTTTATAATTTCTTCTGGGCTCTTTTCGATGAGATGGTCTAAAAATTGTTCGACTAGTCTTGTTGCGTTTGGTAAGAATGGGAAGCCACCGATATTTACTTTTTCGATACTTTTATAAAATGGATGGTTTTCGTACGCTTCCTCTTGGTTCCATGGGAATAATACGTACGCTCCGTAAGCTGTCCGCTCAAAAGGTCCCTCTTGTTCCACTACTAATGCATCTCTGTAG
Organism: Bacillus cereus; assembly: GCF_002567495.1. Lineage (GTDB taxonomy): Bacteria > Bacillota > Bacilli > Bacillales > Bacillaceae_G > Bacillus_A > Bacillus_A cereus_AQ. The sequence continues at coordinate 41,964 of NZ_NVAP01000035.1, forward strand.
CGGTGCATTGTATTAATGTCTTCTTCCATTGGGCCAGGGGCGCCATACTTCCTTTTATAATGAGATCTTTCAGCAAAATCAATTCTATATTTCGCATCAAAAATGTATTGGTATTGGTAGCTCTTTCCCTTTTTCTCAATAGCGAGCATCGTATCTGGCTTTTGTGTAACTGTTGGCAGTTGACCATTTCTTTTTTGGAAGTAAAGTTCAATTACCTCTTCTGTCTCCGGATGTTTGAACGTTCTTTTCGCAGTTTTACTTTCATCAAGCGTTACGAATAAACCATCTTGCTTAACTTGAATAACATCTTGATGGAGTGGTATATACTTTTTCGATAAAATTTGTCCAAGCTTTAAATACGTCCAATATTCGTATAACCTTGCGACATCTTTTACCGACATTTTAAAAATTTGCCCTCGTAATGTTAAACCTCGCGATAGCATTAAGAAGATTTGATACGCATCTCTATAGCCTGCTGCCATTTGGATAACGAGTGAAAAAACTGATCGATCTAATTTTCCGATTGCTCTCCAAAATGGATCGTTCAATTCATTTTTCATTCGATACTTCATATTTTTTACACGTTCTAGCAAATCTTCATCAGTTTCACCACGTGTATACCTAGACTTTGGCTCTAACGCCTTAAGTAAATCATCTATTTTATGTATAACTCTTTGAACCATCCATTTAACAAATCGATTTTCCAGCGTATCATAAGAAACTTCCTTATAAGCTGTAATGCCTTTAGTCGGTATATTGTTTTCTCCTTGCAGCAAGTGTGGTCGCTTTCGCAAATAGTTCATTCCGACAGAATCCAATTTACGAATTTTTTCTCCTCGTACAAGTTGATGTCTAGTCATAAGCGTATGATGCGGTTGTCTTTTAATATGAGAGATTGACTTCATAAAACGCTCAAAGGAATCATTTAAAATACGATAAAACTCACTCTTCGATGGATTGGTAGCGTAAATTGCAGATGCTCCTAAGTAAGTTCTCTTTAATAAATGAAACGCTAAATTATAAATTTCATCATTTACTTCATCTAATAAGGCTCTGTAATCATCCTTATAATCAAGTTTTGCCGGGAAAACTTCAAATGTAACAGTTAATAAAGTATTTTGATCATCTTTAATTTCAAACGTTGTATTCCCTACTTCATTTGGAAATGAAAGATTCCCCATTAACACATGAAGTGACCCCATTTGAATAGAACTAACTTGTTTTCGAAAACCCGGATGTTCATGATAAAAAGAGAGCTGCTTGTTATTTTTCGGAACAACAACAAGCTGATAACTTTTATTTTCAAAAAAGATCGGCGGATGTTCGTTCCATTTATCTAATCTCCGCAGTCTCGCATCAAATACAGAAACAGATTCCGTCTTCCCATCTACATGAAAATACATCATTTCATCCGCGTTCATAGCATGATATTCTTTTAAACTCTCATATTTTTCATGATAAGGATTTCCCTTAATCGTCAATGATAGCTCCTCTGTTTCAATCTTAACTAGCTCTATCTCATTATTAGATCCAGAAAGAGGTGAAACCATCATACTCGAACCTCCTTAACATATGAGACAGCTTATTAGCTGAACGAGGATACTTAGCATAGGACGCGTCATTATTGCCACTATCATATTCTTCATTTGCACATAATACATACAATTGCTTTAATACCTCTTCTGTTCTTCCATCGCTTCCTGCAAGACGCGGTAAAATCTTTTGATATATTTGATAATCAAGTGCTTCATCGAATGACAATAACTTTCCTTGTTCGTTGTATGCCATATAGAAACAAATTTCATCTCGTATACGGTATCCAACTTGAGCACCTACTGATTCAAGTATTTTATTTATTTCTATTAAAATGTTCGATATATTTCTCACAAGATCTTCGTTTTCTTTAAAACATTCCTTTAGATGAAGATACTCAGTTTCTAAAGAGCGATTTGAAGCAGTTTCAGCTTCCTTCTCTTCTACATCCATTAAGAAATTAAAATAATCTAAGTTAACGGTATTAAACTCAATTGTATTCGCACGATCTAATACTTTCTTACTTAACGGATGTGTCGTTTCATCCATATTTACAGTTCCGATAATATATACATTTGATGGAATTATAACGTGCTTATTCGTAATTGATTCTGGGAGTACTGGTGACGTAACAATTTTTCCATCTTTCCATTTACGACTTTCAATTACACTTAAAAAATCACTAAAGTAGTATTCCACCCGAGCTAAGTTCATCTCGTCCAATACTACAAAATAAGGTCTATTTGGATTTGCACCTGCAAATTCAAGCACCTTAATTAACGGTCTTTCTTGAAACTCCCCTTGAAGGTTCACATAACCAAGCAAATCAGAACTATCACTCCAATCAGGTCGAACCGGAATAAGCGTAAATTGTCCATTCTCTTCCGTTGCTCCTAAGCTCTCCGCAAACCACTGCACAATTTTCGTTTTCCCTGTACCTGAAATACCTGATAAAATTACAAATGGCTTCGTCTTTAATGAAAGGAAGAAGTTAATAAGATCCTTTTTCTCATAAAAGAAACCTTTACTTTGAATATAAGAAGACACATGATCAATAATGGATTGCTGATCTAAATACACTTCTTTCCTCTCATAAATCATTTCATACTTCGTTCCTTCCTCTTTATAAGCTATGAACCCCTCATAATAACGAAACATTTCTTCTAAGTCTTCAACTAACTCTTTCTCGCTTGGCATTTTATTAGCATCGTACGCAATATAAGCCGCTGTTGAATTCGCATATCCTTTCGCTTTTGGGCTTGTCCCTAGGAAAATATCATCATCTTTTTTCACCTTTTGGGACATATGTATTTGCTCACGAATCTCTTCTTTAATTTTTTGCATCTCTTCTTTAGACGTTTCCGTCACACCTTGTCCGATGGTTAAATACAATCGTTGCATATCTTCACTAAATAAATAGACGATATAATACCCTCTCTGTGTCGATGTTGTAATATCTCTATGCATTAACGCAATCCACGGAACTGTTGCCCAATTCCCTTTTCCGACTGACCCTATCACACTGTACTGCTTCTCACTTATAAATGGTAAACGAATGATCTCTGTTGCTATATCATTTCGGACTGTTAATCCTAATTTATGTCCTGCAAATTTTTCTGTTTTTGCATCCAAATATTCTTTCATTATCTTTAAAAAGCCTTCACGTAAACTACTACTCATATTACCGCCCTTTTTTTCACTCTTTTTTATGTATTGTTCAGTTGGAGTCCATTCATCATTAATTAGTCCTACTTGTTCCAGCCAATCCAGTAAGTTACCCGTACGCCTCTTCGCCACTGATTCAACCATCAAATTATCCCCTAATGAATTTCGAACAATCGTCATTCCAAAATCAACTAGAGCTGCTTTCTTTTCATCCTTTGAATACTTCTCTAACAACCCAAGAACAAATAAAGCATGACGAAAATATTCTTGTTTTAAAACTAACTGTGCCATGTAGTTTTTCTTATCTTCCGATTGAACACATTCGCTTAATAGCAGCTGATTCATTTCATGAGATTCATTCAAAAAGCCCAACAATCTTAAATCTTGGCGCGCATTAGATTTCACTCTATATAAACTTTCATCCGTTTGTTCACGTAACGTACTTGGATTATATGTACCATTCATGATCTCTTCTAAAAAGAGCATGACTTTATTGTATTTTTCGCTTGGTAGATTATCGGTTTTGAATTCTTTAAATGTAATAGCTCCCGATTCCTTTACATCCACAAATGGAAGCTGTGAAAAGAAAGCTACCAAGAAAGTATTACATTCACCCGCTTGTCCAAAATTTTCACTCTTTACTGTACGCATAGCAATAAATTTTCTCCAAGCATCCTTAAGAATCTCAAAACTCACTTTAAAATAAGGTGATGCTTCCTCTTCATATTGCTCACGTGAAAATTTAGCTTCAACGTATAATCTTTCATCATCTTTATTTATAACCAAATAAGTTTTATCACCATTTATATCTTCAACCTGCTCCGTTAATTTAGCCAATTCAATTATGAGTTGCTCTAACATTTTCATCCCCACCGTTACAATTAATTACAATTACTACTATTTTACCAAACTATGTATAAAAGAAAAATCATACAATATGCTGTATGATTTTCTACTCCATTATTTAAAACGCTTCTGATAATCCTCTTCATTTTTAAATTCAATCGGCCCAACATCCATTCGGGATTTTCCATTCTCATACACTAGTGGTGAAGCTTCTGAATGGTCTTTTAAGTAACTTTTTACATGTGAAATTTTCATTTCATCTAAATTGGTTAAATCAATATGAGCAATATAATCATCTACAATACTTTTTACCACTCTTTCCATTTCAATAAAATCTATATTCTCCTTAGATTTATGATAGGCAATATAATCATCCACAATACTTTTTATTAATCTATCCATTGCAATAAATACGGTCAAAAAAAGAAATACGAAATAATCGTTAAATTGATTAGGAGTATCTATTTCCATCAAAATTTTAAAATCATTATAGCCTTTTCCAAGCGCTATCATCATTAATAAAAAGTAACTAAGGATTCTTCTCATATTTTGTGAGACTAAATCACGATCAGTAAAGTATATAAAGGTTATTAAAGAAATGGGTAATATAATGATCACTATATAGTAAATTTGATATGGCATATGTTTAAAATTGACTGCCCCAACAAACAAAACACATATTATTGTGATATGAATCATTAAACTAAGTGTAGTTTTCCCAAATAGGATGTCTAATCTATTTATCAAATAATTATCTTTATTAATTTTTGCTACTATTTTTTTGATAATACTATTAAAAGTACCTATTTCTTTTTCTACGTCCAATTTAATCCGACTAACTATTACAACAAATATTGGATAAGCACATACTACACTTAAAATTGGCCATTGCATTTTTTCTATATCCGCCCCAATAATTACCTGGAAAGCAAAATAGCTTAGGAACATTGTCGCAATGATAACCAACCCTTCAAACACAATCAAAACATTTTTAATTGTTTGTTTTGACTTCCTCATTAATCTTTTTGCGCCTTTTTCCCCAATTTTCTCTAAAAACGGAAGGATCACTTTATTTATCAGAAAGTAAGATATTCCCCCTCCTACTACAATTAAAAATAAATAAAACAAAAACAACTTCATATCCTGCATAATCCTACTCTCCTTTTCTTAATATAATCATTACTACATCTCCATATTAACAATCTTTCCGGTAATTATAACGTCACATAATTACAATATTTCTTATTTATGAATTTTTTTGTATACAAAAACTCCAATCACCCATAACTCTTAATGGATAATTGGAGCTCTATAAAATCTATTATTATATATATAAACTTCCTTAAACATATTTCATGTTACTTTCCATATAACTTTAGCAACTTTCTTCCTTCCTGAATAATATCTTCCTTTAAACTATCAGGCTTTATTACCTCTACAGCCGCTCCCATACCAAGAATCCATTTCTTTATAGATTCCTTCCCACTCATTGTTGCTTGAAAACGAATACTACCATCCGATTTATATTCTATAATTTGATTTTCTCCCCAAATTGATTCTGGCACGGACACAGAAAACGGTGGATGTATAAGTAATTCCAACTCTAGTGGTTCATTCATAATACCGAACCTGGGGAACTCTTTTCGAATATCAAATTCTCCAGGGATTGTGTATGTATCATAAATAATTCGAATATCTTTCATTCGGGACAATTTGAACATACGTGTGTCTTTTCTACGATCACACATGGCAATGCAATAGAAAAACTCATTGTAATGTACAAATCCATATGGAGCAATGACACGTTCAGATCGTTCACCCGATCGTTTTTCATACTGAATTTTCACTTTGCATCTTGCTCCAAAGGCTTCTTGTAACTGTATATATTTTCGATTTTCATCCGAAAACTCATAATTTGGTCTGGATCTTTGTACAAAATAAATATGACGATCTCGATCTTTCTCCAATTTTCGTAATGCTTTTAGCTTATCCAACGCTACTTGTGCATCACCTGAATAAATAGCATTCCCCTTAGATAGTAATTGTTCAATCGCAAATGTTAAAGCACGCAATTCTTTATGAGACAAGTTTTTTATTGGGAATAAGGATGTATTAGAAATATAGTATCCCCCTCCACGTCCTCTTTCACTTTCAACAAAGATACCTGCTTTTTCAAGTTCATCCCGATAGATACGAATCATGCGCTCCTTAACTTCAAGCTCCTCTGCAAGTTCGCTAATTTTCATTTTTCCCCGTCCATGAAGAAGCTCTATCATACGAAGAGTATTGCTTAACTTACTCATAATTCTTCCAATTTTTTTCTCGGTATTACAATAATTTGAGTGATTCCACTTGTAAACTCTGCTATACGAATACTTCTTGGTGAACCATCTGGTAAAAAGATTTGAATTGTTTGAGCTCTCATTTTATTTATCTTCCCTTCCACTTACACTCTTTTACAACCTGATTATTTTGTATAACATATATGAATACATCAAACGGTAATTCTTCTAAATCTTGTTGGTGGTTGATTGATAAAACAAAGTTTTCAACCACTGTTAAAATAATACACCGCATATTTCCATTTTCATCTTCACTCATAAAATCTACTAACGATAGATTAGAATATGCCTTAACATTCTTACGTTGATTATGTTCCTCATACTCACTAATCAATTCTGTATAATCACTTGATATAAGTCGAGAAATATTCTTTGCATCCGGTACTAAAGTTACTTGCATCACTTTATACGGAGGCATAACGTTTACATTTCTCTCTCTTTCTACTTCTTCAAGACGACTTTTACGACGGTCTTCAATATCGAGTAGCTGTGCTTTCATCTGATTAATCAATGCTGAATTACGATTATCTATATTTTCATTGCGATATTTCTCCAACTTATCCATCGTATTTTGATATTGCGAATCAAACGCACGACGTAAAAATTGTATTTTTTTATTCAGCTGTGTTTCGTTCCTTATGACGAACTCTTCTCGCTTTTGCATCACATGATCCATTGCCTGCATAAGTAAATGAGTTCCTTCTTCTTCTTCCTTTTGAATCGCTGCATCAAATGATGAACCATATAACCAATATGAATCTAATTCTATTACATCTCCATTTTCTCGCTTTGCAAAATATACAATATCTTTATGCAATTCTCTTCCGGTTCCATCTGTTAGCCTAATTTCATATCCTTCAACTTCAAGCTTCTCTTGAATTGAAATTGGGATTTCATAAGTAACAACTGTTACTCCCTCCATTTCCTCTTTCATAAGCTTGATTGCTAAAGAAAACAACGGATTATCGTTTTGAATTAACGAAACCGTTTCATCTATATACTCTTCCTTGCTTGTAAAACGATAAGACTCCTCTTTTCCTTCCAACGGGATACGATGCTTTCTCGCAAATTCACGAATTGATTTCGAGATTCTATCAATCCGATACATTTGATCATTTTGCGAGGGATATACTCTAACCCTATAATCACTTAATGTATTAGCTGTAAAATCTGCGTACACTCTCGTCGGAACCTTTTGGATGGCTATTTCCTGTTGTTCACGTTGCATACCAGGTAGATCAATACTATCCATTGCAAGCCGCTCTTCTTGAGCAATCTTTAATAACTCCTCATATTCCTCCGATAAAACTTGATTCACATCTCTTTTTATATCTTCTAACTGTTCTCGGTTCAAAACTGCATGTTGCATAAGTGTAGGCAAATCTATCATCCGATCTTCGAGACGATCTCCTATAAAATCATAAACAAGATCTTGTCCTAAATCATTTTTCATTTTGTCCATTTTTACTAAAAGAGTATGTAACACATCCCCTTCACGTGTATTACCTGCTACTAAATTAAAAACAAACACTTCATTCTTTTGACCGATACGATGTATACGTCCCATACGTTGTTCTAACTTGTTTGGATTCCATGGAATATCATAGTTCACCATTTGATTGCAGAACTGTAAGTTAATTGATTCTCCACCAGCATCCGTGGCAAGCATTATTGGATAGTCATCCCGGAAAAATTCCACCTGTCTTCTTCTTTCATCCATAGAATACTTCCCAATAATTTTAGCAATACGTAATCCATGTGCGCTAAGACGTTTTTCTAAATAATGCAGTGTATCTGTTGATTCCGTAAAAATAAGAATTTTTTCTCCTTTTTGCAAAAGGCCATCCGTTCCAAACAACGTATTTTCAAGCTCTATGTATTTACGTTCAACACAATTTTGGCGAATACCACTCGAATAATGAATAAGGCGTTCTAATTCTGTAATCTCTACTTCCAGCTCTCTCGGATCAATCGTATCTATACTTTCTTCACTGCTTTTCTCTAATAGTTCTTGCTCTTCAAATGTCGCTTCTTCATAATCCTCTACAGATACCTCTTCAAGATCAACATGTTTTTTCTCCATCTCTTCTAACAATGTTACCAATCGTTGATGGCGACGTACTAATGATAAATGCACGGCTTCTATAGAAGAACTTAACCTTCTTTGTAATAGCATCATTGCAAAAGCAGTACTGTTATTCCCTCGATTCATAGCGCGATTAAAATGCACCTTTACATATTCTGTCACAGCCTCATATAGTTCTAATTCTCTATCTGACAAATCATATTTAATTGTTTTTGTTGTACGCTTTGGAAATAGAGGGGTGCCGTCAAATTGCTTCAAATTTTCTTTTAAGCGCCGAATAATAAACGGGTTCGTTTTATCACGTAGCGTTTCTTTAATCCCGATAGAAGAAAAAATATCAGGATCAATCAGCTTCATTAAATGGCGAAAGTTTTCTACATCTCCTTTATGAGGAGTGGCAGTCAATAACAAAGCATGCTCACTATTTCTAAGAATCCCTTCTCCCAATTGATATATCTTTGTACGCTTCGTCTTTTTATTTTTATTACCTATTGTATAAGCAGCCATCTTATGAGCTTCATCCACAATAACTAAATCAAAATCAGCTTCCATCACAAGACTTTTAATATCATCTCTTGATGCCCAGTAAAGAGAAGTTAATATATAGTTCTGTTCAACAAATGGATTCTTACCATTGTATCCCTTTAAAGTATGACGCGTCACAATCGTAAATTCTTCTCCAAACTTTTCATATAGTTCTTGCTGCCACTGCTTCAATACTAATGGAGGAACAAGAATTAAAATCCGATCTGCACTTCTTCTTGCTTTCAATTCACGAATGAGCATACCTGCCATAATTGTTTTCCCGGCTCCCGGATCATCTGCAAGTAAAAACCGTACAGTTGGCACTTGTAGCATTCTCCCATAAACTGCTTCAATTTGATGTGGAAGTGGTAAAATATTTTTGTTTCCTAATGCACGAGACTTAGAAAATTTCCGATCAATCAAAAGTTCTCGATATAACATATAACGCTGTAATTGTTTTGGCGATAACAAAGTTTTCCCAACTAAATCATTCAATTTTTCAATTGATTGCAACTGTTCTGGGAGCATAATTACTTGATAGTACTGATTACTATCTTTTCCATAGGCCTCAACACGATAAAAACTTCCTTGTATATCTTCACATTTTTTTATTTCTACTATTTCAGGCCATAACGATCCTTTAACAATATCGCCCACTTCTAACATAAGACTCCTCCTACCAATAACATTTCTATATTTCATTATAGCAAAAAGAAAAGGCCTCCCAATATTAGAAATAATCGGAAGGCCTTCAACCTATTAAATACTATATAATTTTAGTTCAAATTCTTCTTCTTTGTACAATTCTGTCGTACGTCCCGAAACATCCTCTAAACGCATTACACAAACATCACCTGTTTTATAACGATCTTCAAGCAGATGGAATACAGCATCTGTTTGACGCTCTACTACTTCTCCTTTAGAATCAAACACAATTGTTAATTCATTGGAAATTCGTTCATTATTACGATAAAATGCTACACGCAATGTTCGTGGATATAACTCATTTGACACTTTTTCTTCTTGGAAAAATGGTACGATAAATTGATAATTTGTAATGACTTTTTGAATAGAAGTAACTCGAACATCTACAAGTTCTTTCTCTGTCTTACGTGCTTTCCCTTTTAACTGACGATATTCAATTAAAGGCACTATACTTTCCTGCGGCATTGCTCCTCCGTGAACAAAGCGTAGTCCACCACCAGCAGTAAAGCGATTTAATCCTTTTGCAATAACCGCTTCTTGTTCTATCCCTAAATATTTTAAAGAAATCTTTATTGTTCCCTCAGGCGCTATTAAATCTTTCCCAATAGCAAATCGACGATTACTATCGAAAACATCACCTTTTATACTTTCTGTTTTTTGATGTTTTTCTACTTGTGAAGATTGGTATAAGAATCCATGATCACTTGTAATGAAAATACGTCCAGCGTCATACGTACCAGTCAACTTTCGAACAGCAATCTTTACACGTTCTATCGTATTTTCAACAGCCTCATACGTATAACCTTCTGTTTTACCCGAATCACCAATCGCATCGATATTATCATGATATAAATAGACAACGCGCTTTCCTTTTATAAATCCTAAACCATCTTCCTTGCTTAAACCAATGAACTCTTCCATTTTTAATGCAACAGAATCTGGTTCACGTGATTGTAAAATCTTATTTCGATTTTGTAACCCTTTTGTAGAAACTTCATCTACATATACGGTACCATCACTTGCAATATTAGATATCTTTCCAGGTAACAGCGCAGCCATCCCGAGTTGTGTATACGTCGGCAGTGATGCTTGCATAGGGATTAACCTTACTTCTGTATTCAATCGCTGACTAAAACTATTTGTTAGCTCTTGTCCAATCTCATAGCGAAGTGCATCAGAAATGATTACAAATATACGCTCTCTAGAACCTTCCACAAGTGGAAGGATCATAGATCGATAAAAGTTTTTTTGCTGCATTACATCAGTAATTGGCCAATTCGCTTTTAATTTAGCCTCCACTATATCATCTGTATAACGACCTAACTCTACTAAATATCGATTCTCATACCAAAACGTTAATCGCTCCAGCAACTCACTATATTCATCTAACTTAGGCTCATTTACATAATGTACTTGAAAATGACGATACGCTTGATCGATATTATAATATTTATCTGTATAAACCGTAACCCATTCTTCTTCATTCTTCGGAATGTCATTACGCTCAAATACATCTTTCCACTCATACAAACGGAGTGCCTTTTCTAATAGTTCATACTCCTTATGAAAACGAGTCTTATACCAATAACTCTTACTTCGCTCAGTTAAAATACTCTTCCACTCTGTTATCACTATCGTTTCATTTAGAAGGAGCTCATGTAATACATCAAGAATTTTACGCTCTACTACTGCAAACGTGTCACATCGAAGAAAAGCTTGATACGTGTACTGATCCACCGCTTGTACTATATTCCACTTTTGTTCTAATATGTCTAAAATTCCTTCTAGTACATTTCTTTCTTCCGACTTTAACCAATCTTCAATAAATACTTTACATATATTAGGAACTGTTGACTCATACTTAAATGCTACTAACTTTGCATCTAAGTATGCAGCATAATGCTGGAAGACGATTGTATCCATAATTTGAACAAGACGATTATCTTCTTGTTTAGTAATTCCAAAATACTCTTCTATGAACGTATAAAATACTTCTGTATCCAAATACTTAGCAACTTGCTCAAGCATTTCATTTGTATCAGATAAACTTCCACCAGCTACAACACTTTTTAAAATATCTTGTGGGGTAATACTTTTAGCATTACATAACACAGCCAGCATCGTTTGCTTTACTTGCTCAACTGTCGACTTATTAGGAAGTAATTTTTGAAACTTCGCTACACGTTGCTTATTATCAAAGAACTTCGTATGCTCTTCTAAAAATGGTCGGATCGCAAGATGATCCAAACGCAATTCCTTCATACGAATCGCAACCTCATCAGCTTGAAACTCACCGTAACTTCCGCTATATAACAAAATATCTAATAAAAAATTCTCCCGATCCTCTGGTTTTGGAAATGGAGCATAAATTAAATACGAATTATCCGTATCCTCTTTCTCCAATAAAACCTTTGTACGGAAAGCATTATGTTCGTTTAAATAATGCAATTGAATATTTTCAAGTTTGAGTGCTTCTTCTATTTCAGTCATATCGCGCCCTTCACTTTGTGCATCATACCAAAACACAAGTGAACGATTCGTACTAGTATTTTCTTCCTGCTGTTGATGAAACAGTCGAAGTAACTCTTCTACGATATTCATCAGTCACCAACTCTCACTAAACTTATTGTCCAACTCTTAGAATAAAAAAGAATCGAATGATTGTAAACAACTCAAATAAAAAATGGATAGAGAGCATGCTCTATCCATTTTTTATTATTTAATCTTCGCAAGCACGCTTTCAATCTTCTTGTAGTTTACAACTACTCCATCATCTAAATCAAGTGCAATACGCTGATTTGCAAGTTCAGCCATCTCCTTATCAAAATCAATAAGCTCAACTTGCTGTGCTTTAATCGTAGTTAACTGCTTATTATAACGTTTCTTCATCGCAGCTGTTAAATCTGGATTTACAAGATCTTGATCTAAACGTTTTTGTTCTTGATTCAATTTTTCTTGTAAATTCTGCACATAAGAGAAACGCATTGTCGCTAATGTTTCTGGTGTATAACGATGTAAGTAGAACAATGCACGGAAGCCTTTCTTCTTACCTGAATCCGCCATCCAGTAAATTGGACGTTTTTGATAGATCTTGCAGTGATCACTATAAAACTCATCAAAGAAATAACGACGAAGACGCTCAACAGGTGTTTCGTTATTTTTCATTGTAAGTGACTCAGCTAACCAGCCAAGGTTCTCTGCAAGAGCCTCTTGGCCAAACATAAGCACTAATAACTCTTGCAAACGCGTTACAACATCATCTTCAAAATACTCCGTATCTGTTAATGGAATGATACCATCTGAATCAGGTTGGAATGACTTATACTTGCTAGCATCCCATTCTCCTCCAGCATATGCTAAACCTTCTACATCTAGCGAATAACGCCCCATTATGAGACCGATGCAGTAAGATAAGAATGATTTTGTATCACGAGCGCAATCGGCACGACAGATTGTTACTTCTTCATCTGGTACTTCTGGTGTTAGTTCTTCTTGCAAGCCGTACAGTTCAATAAATATTTTATTTAATTCTTCTTCATTTTGTTTAAGTTGGTAGAACTGTTTTTCGACATGTTCTTTCCAAATACCATAGCATTTCTCCAAATATACTAATTCACTATTATGCACGAGGAACGGATGTTTTCTGAATTCCCAGGACCTTTCAAATAAATCCCACTCATTACGAGAAATTTCAATACAACTATCCACTTTTTCATTAACGTTCATTTCTATATTTTTGTCATATACAACCGGGACCCTAGAAATGTTACCTTGTTCAAAATTCATAGTAGATGACAATTGCGAAATAATTAAGCTGAAAACCTTCGAGTTCATTAAAGCTAAATAGTATAATAGCCCTTTATGAGAGAATAATTTCATTCCAGCATCACTGAATATAAATCCAGTATCGGAGTAACGAATTGAAAAATGAGAACTTATAATTTTAGACCAAGTTATTCCCTCTTTAAAATAGTAATTGGCATTTTGCGGCCTTGATTTTAACTTACCTTTATTATCATAGAAATTTTTTATTTCATAACCGTCATCTTCCCAGTTAACTACATATTCTTGATTGCCATACCATTTTCTATATCCGCCCCCTTTATTAAACGGAAACCATTTTTTTCGACTTAATAATGCTTCTTCTGTACTTTTATAATTAAATCCAACCTTATTAATTTCAATCTCACTCCAAAACCTTAAAAAACGATCATTATCACTTGTTTGGAGCCCCACCCTCGGCTCTGAAAGATCAGAAAATTTAGGGTATTTTTCAAAAAGAGTTTGTACTTGTTTAGAACCCCAATAAGCTATAGGGTATCCTGGTATGTTATAAAATTGACTTTGCTTAATTAAAAAAGGACATTCTTTACGAAGAAATGCGAATTCTTTATCTTCTGGCTTTAGATAATTTGTTAATCGATAATACTTACTCTTATAGTTGGAAATAACTATATTTCGAATTACAAAACTTGTACTTTGTACAATTTCTCCACTAATCTCTTCAAACGCTTTTGATCCTAAATGGATCATTGAATAAATCGTTCGCTTTTCCAACAATCTATGCCGCAAATCTTCGTAACTTCCTAAAAACATCCAAGAATGTTGCGTAATTTCTGCATAAAAACCGTTTAATTTAGTAAAATCTTTGCACCTTTCCATAAACACAGCAAAGAGATCAGATTTTGAATCAGCATAATATTTCTTTACATAATTTCTTAATTTATCATTCATCCCCTTAGCTCCCATATATGGGGGATTAGTAATAACCACATCATATTTTTTATCAAGAAACTTTGCTTGAGTAATAACCTCTTCAATTCGGTCTAGTTGTTCAAACACCTCAAAAGTATCTAGATTGTGTTCTCCAACTTCCTTTAATTTTCTAATCTTTTCAATATATTTATTAAAATCCATTTTTTTAGGGCGAAGAATCGAACCAAAGTTTTTTGCGTCAATGAAATTAGCAAATAACTCTTTCACTTCTTCTTTTTCATTGTTAGTCTCGCCAATCAAATCTGCTGCCTTTTCAATGAATATATTTTTAGACTCTTGAATAGAAATAACATTCAACTTAGGAGTACTTCGTAAAATTCGTTTTGTTTTTTCGCGTGCCTTCATCAGCAATGCAAAAGAAGTTAATTGAGCTGCACGATCATCAATGTCAATGCCATACAAGTTCTTCTCTAAAATGAGTGCTGGTATCTCCTTAGTTAGATACCCGCGCTCTTCATAAATTTTATATAGTAAATCAAATGCATATACTAGAATATGCCCTGAGCCACATGCAGGATCAAGGATTGTAATCTCTTCTGGAGACAAGTTAGAATTCCTCAATTCTTCTAGTTGTACCTGTACTGCTGGCTCTTGTCCTGCTGGTTCGATATAATATTTCATGTCATCCTTTAATTCAGATTCAGGGTGTGATTCTAACCACATATGTCCAAGGGAATTTTCCACCATATAACGTACAATCCAGTGTGGCGTAAACAACTGTGTAGCAGCTGGAATGTTTTCTTTTGTAATCTTTTTGTTTTTCTTTAATCCTGTAAATACTTCATCTTTCTTTTCGGAGATGTAATATTGATATAACCATCCAATTACTTCTACATGTTCAAAGTTGTCATCATCTAATTCTTTTCCTAATTTATTAATTAAAGAATCTGCATGCAATAAGGAAACTGGTAATAATAATTCCGTATAATCCGCTAATTTTTCAAATAAGAAATCCATCATTCCACTTAATTCATTACATTGTGCCACTAACAACTTACGAAATGCCTCTTCACGATTTCCTTGTGCTAATAACGATGCTAATTCTTCTTTATTCACTGGCAAATCCGTATATTGATACTCTGTTAGAATATCTGGGTCGACTTTTCCTTTCGTGTCACTAGAGAGTACACGTACTTTTGAAGGAAGATAGTTATGTACTTCCATATATCGAATAGCAATAAGGCGGTTAAACCACGTGTATGCTACTTCTTCAATTACATTATCATAACCTTTTGTTTCAACTTCTTTTAACAATTTTTGAATACTATTTTTATACGATACTGGATATTTATTCCCGTTTATTTCTACATAATCCGCACCTGATACAAGCACAGAAGAACCTTCGGATGTGACCCCAAAGGTTTGTGCTCGTAATGCGATTTGTTCACGAAGTTCGTTACGGGCGTAAATCGCAAATTCTTTTAATGCTTTTTTGTTCATACCATCACCTAATTTCATATTTAAACTATTTAATTTTAGCTAAGATATTTTTCAGCTTTTCATAATTCACAACTACTCCATCATCTAAATCAAGTGCAATACGCTGATTTGCAAGTTCAGCCATCTCCTTATCAAAATCAATAAGCTCATCTTGCTGTGCTTTAATCGTAGTTAACTGCTTATTATAACGTTTCTTCATCGCAGCTGTTAAATCTGGATTTACAAGATCTTGTTCTAAACGTTTTTGTTCTTGGCTCAATTTCTCTTGTAAATTCTGCACATAGGAGAAGCGCATTGTTGCTAATGTTTCTGGTGTATAACGATGCAAGTAAAACAATACACGGAAGCCTTTCTTCTTACCTGAATCCGCCATCCAGTAAATTGGGCGTTTTTGATAAACCTTGCAGTGATCACTATAAAACTCATCAAAGAAATAACGACGAAGACGCTCAACAGGCGTTTCATTATTTTTCATTGTAAGTGACTCTGCTAACCAACGAAGGTTCTCTGCAAGAGTATCTTGTCCAAACATAAGCACTAATAACTCTTGCAAACGAGCCACAACATCATCTTCAAAATATGCCGTATCTGTTAATGGAATGATACAGTCGGAGTCTGGTTGGAATGTTTTATACTTACTAGCATCCCATTCTCCCCCTGCATATGCTAGGCCTTCTACATCTAGTGAATAGCGTCCCATCATGAGGCCGATGCAGTAGGATAAGAAGGATTTTGTATCAAGCACGCGGTCGGCACAGCGGATTGTTACTTCTTTATCTGGTACTTCGGGTGTAAGTTCATCTTGTAAGTCGTACAGTTCGATGAAAATTTTATTTAGTTCCTCTTCGTTTTCTTTGATTTGGCGAAACTGATTTTTGGTATGTTCTTCCCAGGCATTATAGCATTGTTCTAAGTTTGAAACTTTGTCCATGTATATAGTGAACGGATGCTTTTGAAGATTCCAAGACTCTTCAAAACTATCCCAATTCCCCCTTGTAATGTCTATATTTTCCATTACCAACTTTTCAATTAGTGTGCGGTACTGAGATTTAGAAATAATAGGAAGTTTAGCTATATAACCAGCTTTAAAAGTTAAAGTAGGGTTAAGTAACGACAAGATTAACTTTGCTACAGTTGAATTTAAAAATCCTAACAACTCATATTTATCAGAAGTTGTTACAAAAATACTAGGTCCCTTACTATCAAAGATAAAACCATCAGGAAAGTATCTCATACTTAACGAAGATGAACTAATATCAGACCAACTTATATTTTGTTTGAAATAGTGTACCTTTTTATTTTTACTTGCATTTTTGAAATCATCTAGCTCTTCTCCATTATTTTCATAATTAACCACATATTCATGATTCCCATACCATTTCTTAAACTCTCCTCCCTTGTTGAGAGGAAACCATTTCTTTTTACTATCTGTTGCTTCTTCTAAACTTTTATATCCTAATCCTAATTTATTAAGCGAAATTTCATGCCAATATCTTAAAAATCTATTATTATCAGCAGTCTTCAACCCTTCTCCTAACTCATATAATTCTCCAACTGTTGATGAGCTTTTTATGATTTCTCTGATATGATTTGAAGCCCAATAGGCTATAGGAGCACCTGGAATATCAAGAAATTTTTCAGTTGGCGCTTTATACCTATAATTTACAAAAGGATTGAGGATAGCCTCCCTAGTTTTCAAAGGCTGATTTTCGGCCCCTCTAAAATCAGAAAGTCTAATATACTCTCCAGGTACGTTCGTTTTCGCATTATGAAGTACAAAAGTACAAACTGGAACCATCGCTACTTCGAAAGCATTATATTCCAATTGGATTAAGGTAGCAATTTCCTGATTATTAATTATCTTATACCTAATTTGCTCATATGCCTTTATAAACATCCAGTTAAAAGGTGTAATCATGGCGACAAAACCATCTGGTTTGACTAAATACATTGATCGATCCATAAAAGCTGCATACAAATCGGATTTGCATTCTTTATATTTAGTATTCATGAAACTTTTTAAAACTGGATTATATTTATTATGATAAGGTGGATTTGTAACGACCACTTCATATTTTAAACCCAGCAAATATGCTTGCTCTAATAGAGGGACTAATTTCTCCTTTAATTCCATAATATTAGCTTCATCTAACAAATCTACTGTTTCTAATTTACAAGATTCAATATATCTGATACATTCCAAATATCCAGACGTAGATTCCTTTGGAACCACAAGCGAACCAAATTGTTTTGCATGTTCAAATTGCTTTTGCAAAGAATCAATCCAACTTATATCTCCTACATTTTCTCCCAAAAATTCTAATGCTTCTTCAGATATAGATTCACTATCCACAAATTCATGAATATTTAACTGCAAATCATTTGCTTTTTTTAAGAAGCGACGATATTTCTCTTGTCCCTTCATCATTAATGCAAAGCTAGCTATTTGTACTGCTCGTTTATCAATATCAAGACCGTATAAATTCTTTTCAATGATTAACCTTGAAATATCACGTTCCGAATACCCTGCCTCTAAATACATATCATACAACATATCAAAAGCATAAACTAAAATATGGCCAGATCCACAAGCTGGATCAATCACCTTTATTTCTTCCAAAACTGTAATATCTGGAATAGGTAATTTCTCAGATGATTTGAGGTAGTACTCCCAACCTTTTACAAGGTTGTTCTCAGGATTCCACTCATCATACAGCTTTCCTAACGAATTTTGCACCATATATTGCACAATCCATTTTGGTGTAAATAGCTGAGTAACAACGGGTAAATCCTCTTTTTTCACAGCATTATTTTTAAGTCCACCAACCTGTTCTTTTTTCCCTGACATATAAAATTGATACAACCATCCAATAACTTCAACTTCTTGAAAATCAGATTCTTCTAACTCACTCACTAATCTATTAATTAATGAGTCCGCATGAAGTAAAGACTCCGGTAATAGCAACTCTGTAAAATCCGCTAACTTCTCAAATAAAAATGGCATAATTTCATTTAACTCATTACACTGTGCCACTAACAACTTACGAAATGCTTCGTCACGGTTTCCCTGTGCTAACAAAGAAGCTACTTCCTCTTTATTCACCGGTAAATCCGTATATTGATACTCTGTTAAAATATCTGGATCAACTTTCCCTTTCGTTTCACTAGAAAGCATACGTACTTTTGAAGGAAGATAGTTATGTACCTCCATATAACGAATGGCGATAAGGCGGTTAAACCATGTGTATGCTACTTCTTCAATTACATTATCGTAGTCTTTTGTTTCAACTTCTTTTAACAATTTTCGAATACTATTTTTGTAAGATAATGGATATTTATTCTCGTTTATTTCTACATAATCCACCCCTGTTACAAGCACAGGAGAGCCTTCGGGAGTGATCCCAAAGGCTTGTGCTCGTAATGCGATTTGTTCACGAAGTTCGTTACGGGCATAGACTGCAAATTCTTTTAGTGCTTTTTTATTCATCGCATTTGTTCTCCTTTATTTTTTAATCCGTACTGTTTTTCCTTGATTTAATTCTTTACTCACTGCATCTTCAAGCTTTTTCAACCAACGTTTTAAAGCTTGACTGTTTTCTATCTCTACTTGACCATCTGGTAGTGCATCCGCCATTAATTGCGAGACGCTCATTTCTACAGTTTTAATTTGATCCGTACCGTCTGGGACATATTGGTCATCTACGTAATCTTTGAATAGTTCATTGACCCTGCTCTCCAAACGACGATAGTCATTATTCACCATTTGTGTATACGTGTAAACACGTGAAATACTTTCAAGATTTTGCATTTGTTCAATGCGTTTCTGTAATTCATCCACCTTCTCTTGGACCACTTCTTTAATGGAAGATATATTTTCATATCGTATTTGTAGATTCTCCATATCACTACGAATTGCTTCCATTTGTACTAATTGTGTACCAAGTTCGAGTTTTACAAAATTAGAAAGACCTTGCTTCAATTGATCATTTAAAATAGGCAAATTTGGAATCTGTTTGAATGGATTATCACTCGTTAAAATATTTATAATGCTGTTCTTCACTTTCTGTACTTCTGCATCATGCTGTGCTACATCTAAATCATCACGGCGTTCTTTTAATACATGTACACTTTCTTTAAAATGACGAATTGCATTACCATTATAGAATGAGTTCAAATGCTGTACATCTTCTAACCATTCTTCTAGATCCTCATCAAGTTCAACAAACTCTTCTACAAAGTTTTCCTGTTTTGTAATAGCCAATAAATCTACAATGCTATTTTTAATTTTAGAAAGTGCAATTCCACCTGGGTATGGATATTGTTGGTCTTCACCTTGCTTCGTACGCTGCATATCATCAATTGTCTCTATGAAATGTTTTTGAATTTGAATACGAATACTTTTCGCAACTTCATCGTAAGTTTCACCAATATCATAGAAGTTGAACAGTTCACGCATTGTTTCTACAACTTCTTTACGCACACGCGGTGGTATACCGATTTGCGCCTCAATCACAACTTTTTCTCTTTCAGAAGCCTTTGTAATTCGGGCTATAAACTGTGAGTTTGTTGTATCGAAACTTTCATTTAAATACATCAGCTTAATTTTTTTATTGTATAACGCTGCTGCAACCATACCAGCGATATCATTTTCGCTCCATCCATATGGTACATCTTTAAATTTCTCTACTAACAATTTCATAGTAGCAATCTGTCTACCACGGCTTTCCTCTAAGAAACGAACAATCGTATCATAAGCTAGGTGGTTTTCAAATGTTCCATCTAATCTTGCTGGTAGCCCCTTCGTTGCCCACTCAAGAATGATATCATTTGCACTTTTCACAGGTACTGGTACATCAATATAGCTTAAATAGCTATACGTATTTCGAACTAAGATCTCAAATGCACTTTGCAATTGATTTTCTAACGTACCCTTAAATTCATAGTCTTGCCCTTGAATAAAGTATTTTGCATTTGTTGCTGCTTCAGCTAGTGCTTCTGTCGCTTTCTTCTCAAATTGACCAATTTGTGCACGCTTTTCGTCTAATATTTGTTTTTGTTTTTCTGTTAAACTTGTTGAACTCTTTTTATTAGTAAATGCCTGTATTTTTTGTGCATATTGCATTGGTTCAAAGAATTTTTCAGCGTAATGATCCGGAATATACATAATCATCGTTCCAGAATGTGCATCTGCACGCGATTGTTCTTCTGATATATCCCCTGTATATACTTGCAGTGTTAACGCATTTGTCTTCCCGCCACGATTATACGTATCAAATGCTTTATTAAATTCAAAATCATGCGTTTTCTGATAACGATATGATTTTACCTTCACAATATCTTCATAGAACACTTTACCTAATGCATCGACAACATTTGCTTCATTTAAATTCTCACTTTGAATTTCACGGTTAATTTCTTGCTCATCATCGCTTAAGAAAACGAATGTACGATCTGCATTTTCTGCGATTAGCATTTTTTGACGAAGGCGGTATAGCGATTGTTTTACGTCTTTTTCCAATTCATTTTTAATGCAATCTACACTATCTACAAGCAAAGTTGTAATGTTTTCAACAGTTGCTTTTACTTCATCAATACCTTTAATCATGAATAATACTTTAAGTACTTCTATATCAAATTCAGTAATACCCTCACGCTTGCCAGCTTCAATAATCGTAGCCGAAACAGACGTGCTTAAGAAACGTTTTACTGTTTCGTAAAACTGAGAGAATCGTGCTAATTGATTTGTATCTTCATCTTTCAACTGAATCGCAACTTCTTGGAAAGCATTTAATAAAGAACGTTCCCCTTGTGATAAGTGCGCACCAGCTTCTCCTTGTCGGCGAACTTTATTGAATACACGTTGTAATAATTCTACTTGATACGGAACGAATGGATAAATAGATGCATATTCATCCGCTTCTTTAAATCCATTTTGTAGTACTGATTTATCTTTTTCAAACGTCAATGTATTATTTAAACTTTGACCAATTTGATCAAAATCAATTTGTAAGCGATCTGCTGTTGCTGCTGTTTTTTCTAAAAGACGACGTTTAATAACCTCATCTGTATTAGAACTTGTAAGGTGGATTTTTGTTGCAAAACGGCCTTGGATTTTCGAAAATTGCTCTGTCCCTTTAATCTTTGTTACAGCATCGATTTGTTCTTGAGATGTAACAATAACCCACACTTTACCATGACAATGATTTCCTAAATCTTCTGTTACCGTTTGAAGGTTTAACATTAAATTCGTATCGTCACCAATATACTGACCAATTTCATCCACTAAAAATGTAAGACGATACTCTTCACCTTGATTTTCCACATGTTGAGCAACTAACTTAGCGAAGTCTGCAGAACTCATCTCGAAATTTTTGTTAGATGCAGATAATACAGATTCAGCTGTATCCGTTGTATAGCCTAATTGCGTTAATGCCTCAACAAATGATTTTTTCTTAAATAGTAAACGCGCACGGCTATCTACCCATTTCGTACCGTCTATCTCTTCAAAACGCTCAACAAACTGATTATAAATTCCCTCTTCTGCAAGTTGTCTTTCTAAATTAGCAATCCATGGTGTAGAAGAGTAACCTAAATATTCATTAAACACTTTGAAAAATACATCTACTATCGTCGCTTTTTCTTTTTTCCCACTTGCTGATTTAGAATCTACATTGAATAAGATTGCTTGGCTCTTATAGTTTGCAGATTGTTGAAGGATATTTAATAACTCCTGATCATCAGTCTTATTCACAAAAAAATCTACAGCTCGTTTGCCATATACTTTTTCATTGTTTAATAAATAAGATAAAATTTTTAAGAAGTGAGATTTACCTGATCCAAAGAAACCAGAAATCCATACACCCATTTTTGTTGTTTGATTTTCAAAGCTATATGCATAATTTTTGAAGAAGTACGCCATATTCTCTCTAATTTCTTTTGTCATTACGTACTCATCTAATTCATCTTGAATAACATCTTCATCTCGCTGCCCAGCCTGAACAACACCATTAATTTCACGATCAATATCTTTTTTAAATAATTCTTTAATTGTAAAAGAGTCTTGCAACATACCTGTTTCTCCCCTTATCTTCTATATCGAAAACGCACGATAATATCCGTTTGATTCAAAACGATTAAATAAGCTTAACCCTTGGCCTGTATACTTTCCTGGGTAAAAGATAATAATTGGTGTATTTGTTACTCGTGCATGTAGTTGATTTAAGAGCTCATGTGTACTTACAAGTTGAAATACACTGCCCACACCTGTAACAAAGACCATTTGCGCATCAGTAGCTTCTTCTCCAATACGTTCTACTAATTGTTCTTCTTCTAAAGTTGGAAGAATTGCTTCGAATAATTCTTCTGTTCCTTGCTCTTCTTCAAATTGCTTTAATCCCTCTATACCACCAATGTCTTCAAACAAGTCAATGATCATGTCGAATAAATTTAAGACTTTTACATTTACTTGCATTTTATCTGAAAAATATTTTACTGAATTTCTAACCATCAATTCATATTCAGGATTATAGTCAAACACAAAATAAGGGACTTCATTTCCGAGTCCACGCATCTTCAAAAAATCCTCTTTTTGAATTTCTTTAAAAAAACGATCCAATTTCTTTTGAATTATTTCCATTTCTTTCACCATCAATCATTTAATGTAAGCATAAGTAAGTCACTGTACTCGGAATTATTCTCTACGTATTCCCGTAACTCTTTACTTAACGGAATCGACTTAATTTCATACTCATTTCCTGTCTTCAAAAGAAGCTCTCCATCCACCAGGATCTTTAATGTAACTTGCTTTAGCTTATACTTTGTTTGGTCCGTCCATTTTCGAACTTCTTCATATTGTTGACCTTTTTCTTCAAAGAAGGTCATGACATTACCTTCTTTTACCGTATTCTTAAAGCGTTTCAAGTTATAATGGATTACTTCTAATACAAAATCACGAGGAAACTTAAAATGCTTTAAGAACGCATATAACAAAATGGCGTTATTGTCTGAGCGCGAACCATTTACTAGCATGTTACGTAATGTATCATTCAACTTTTCCGCTCTTCTATACACACGTGGAAAAATATCTTTCATTGCCGCTTCACTGCGGCAATGAAAGAGGTTCTCTTCAAATATTTTATCTTTAATAGCTTGCTTTGACATACCTTTTAATTGTAGGTCTGCCACTATCTTCATTTCATTACGATATAAATGTTCGGCTGTAAAACCACCAGAATATACTTTCATTTCTATATCACAACCTTCTAATTTCTAGTCCTGTAGCCTCTTCTTTAATTCTGCCCAACGATGCCATACTTTCAACCATGCATAAAAGTCATAGTAGCGTTCACGATCTTCTTCAAATGCTTCCATAACTACCTCTTCTTCCTCATCGTCAAACAATCGTAGTGTATCTTCTTGTTCTACTACTTTCATCTTTTCCACTTGTGGTTCGATGTTTGGATTAGAAATATCTGTGATTAACCAGTCTTCAAAAGATTTTCTCGGTTTTGGAGGTGCATTTGGATCACGATCCTCCAATAACGGTGATATGTTACCACGATAAAACATGTGCAAATCATGGTGGGCACGCGTAATGGACATATATAACATTTTAGCGTGTAACGTCTCATCTTTAAAGGTTGTTTTACTTACATCATGTATAATTACTGCATCAAATTCTAATCCCTTTACTAAATACGATGGAATAATAACAATTTTTTCATATAATTCTTGTCTTCCTTCTGAAATTACTTGAATACTATTGACTCCTCGTCTTTCCAATTCATCATAAGTGTCAATAGCTGCCTGTTTTGTATCTGTTAAAATAGCAACTGTTTTATGTCCTTTTCCATCAAACTCTTGAATAGAACTCACCATTTTATCATATAACGCTCCGGCACTTGCCACATTTTGAATAGCAGGTACTGCGCCTGGGCGGTTTACTGGGATTACAAGCGGAAAATCATAGTTGCTATTTAGCAACACACGGTTTGCCATATCCATTACTTGTCTTGTAGAACGGTAACTCGTTTGCAGGTGAAGACGTTTGTATTCTTTTTCCTTAAATACATATGACTCAATTTCTTCCCAGCGATCTAAACCATAGAACGAGAAGATTCCTTGTCCAATATCACCTAAAATCGTCATTGATTTCGCATAATCTTTCATAATTGCAAGTTGGAATGGACTATAATCTTGCGCTTCATCAATGAAGATATGCTCATATTCTAATTTTTTCCCATTAATTTTTGCGTCTAAATAAATAAGCGGTGCAATATCTTCATATGTAAACTTCTCTTGCTTTACTTGTCTGCCGTTTTTCAGAAGCAAACTAAGTAGATCTTGTTCAATACCTTTGTGGAATGTATCAAATACTTTCTTTTGGAAAATAGATTTATACATAAGTATTGCAGAAATATGTTGCATCTTCTTCACATATAACTCAATTTCACTTTTCATTTTTTCCCGGAATACTTTCTCACGTAATTCCTTCGCTTTTTCCAATGCTTCATAAATTGCTTTACGCTCTTCTCCTTCTGGAAGCGTAATAATCCACTTCTGATAAGCATCTTCAAACTCATCTTCAATTTGCTGTATTTTCTTCTTCGTCTCTGCTATGCTCCAACTTGTAATGAAATCTTTTACTTTTTTCATACGAACATTCAACGGCAAATGTTCCTTCGTTTGATAGAAATTATGAATTTCATCTTTTTGCAACATAACATCTGATCCAATAATAATACTACCATGCGGAATCATTGTACTCCCGATATACTCAACAAAGTCATCTAATAACTTTTTAAAGCGAAGAGATCCTTTATATTTTGAAACTTTTATAAGATCTTCTTTATTAGAAGAAGCATAGACATTTACATAATGGTCATGCAATTCTGGAATGCTGTTTACATCCGTAAAATAAGTCGATGCCCAATCATAGAATGTACGTTGTTCAATACCGTCTACTTCAATTTCAGGAACAATATCTTTAATGTAGGATAAGAAAATTTCATTCGGTGCCAAAATTAAAACATCTTGCGGCTTCACTTGTTCATGATATTGATATAGAAGATAAGATATACGATGGAGAGCAATTGTAGATTTTCCACTTCCCGCCGCTCCTTGAACAATAATAGTGTCTTTTAACGGTAAACGAATAATCTCATCTTGCTCCGCTTGAATACTCGAAACAATATCTCGTAATTGATGCGATTCACCTGTATTAGACAAAATTTCATTCAAATAATCATCCATATATTTTACTTGCTGGCCATCTTCCTCTTCCACTATTCCGCTTTGGCCAATTTCATTTACACTATTAATCGTTCCATCTTGAATAATAATACCGCGCTTACCAAGAATTTGAACAAATTGACTTTGATCATTTCCAATAGAAAAGCGAGATTGCACGCCTTGGTAAGCATTGTAAAGCTTACCTAAATCAGTACGCCAATCTACAACAATAAGATCCCCATCATCATCAATACCTTTTTTTCCTATGTAAATAGTCTCTTCACCATAGTCATCTTCAAAATCCAACCTACCAAAATACGGACTTTTTCGTGCTTCATTTAACTTCTTTATTTGCTTATGTTTTATTTCTTGTAAACTAGCTTCAACCTGAGATGTTACTTCCTTCTTCATCTCATCTTCTGTTTGATCTAACAAACTATCTATTACTTTTACCGTTTTATCTAAATACTTTTGTTCTTCTGTTATAAGAGTAGTATTCATCGCTCATCACCTTACATTTTATTACATACAATTATAATATAAAAATGTACCTTCTCATAGTTTAAGCTAAATAACAAATTATACTAATGAACTCCCATTCATCGAATATCTTAATTAAATTTTAATTCTAAAAAAGGTAACATTCACGTCACTTAAAAATATTTTCAAATAAACTTTATATTTACAATTAGAGAAATATAAACTATTAAAAAGGATTAGCACGTAATCCGTACCAATCCTTTTTAGCAATACATATTTATATTTGAGAATAATTCAATTAGTCTTAATGCACTAATTCCAACGTCTTCTTACACTCGGTACCCTGTGGTAATAGTCTTCATCAAATCTCTTATTATATCTACCACTTTCATTTTCTAAGATATAAGCTCCATATTTCAAATCTTGAGCAAATTCATCAAAATTCTCTTGATTAATATTAATACCTCTTTTGTAATTAAAATGTTCATTCTCTAAAAACATTTTATACACCCATGGATTTAAAATGAATTTTTCTATAGGCGAATCCTGAAATACTTCAAACACACCAATGATACGTTGAGGCATTATACCATCAAGAAGCATTACTTCTTGGTGAATATCGTTATACCATTTCACCCCAAGTCTTTCTAATTCTTTATTTAAATCCTCTGTTAATACCTCAAAACACCTTTCTTCTATTGGAATATACCCCAAAGTAATAAATCCATTATTTCTAGGTACGCCATCCAAACTATTAGTTGCAAACTTTCTAGCTATTTCCTTTTTCTTTTTTCCATATGTAGCGGAAATTAGCGGGCTAGTCTTTTTCCCTGACCATAAATTACCTATATTATGTAAAAATGCTGTTAAAAAAACTTTATTGTACTGAAGCTCTTCTATAGTTTTATCCTCATCAGTATTAGTAAACTTTTCAGATATTTGCCCATCAACCCATTCGCTCTTCTTTTTCTTTAATAAACCATTCGCTTCTTTATACAAAGCCTGAATCTCTTTTACCAGCGCTTCCCTGTCGTTCATTTCATATGTATATAAATTACTTCTTTTTCCTTCTGTTCTCTGCAAATATTCTCTTCCCTTTTGTCCCACAACAAAAAATTTATTTAAATCCTCTTTAATAAACCATTCATGCTCGTCTGGTAAAGAAAAACCACGAAGACATACGATCAATTTCCCTTCCTTCTCTAATCGATTTAAAGTGCGAATCAAATATGAAAGTTTTATAGCCCCCCTATAATTAACAGGTCCTAATTCATACTCATATATATCATTTATCGGATCAAAGCTCATAACTTCCTCTACATTTCGGAACAAAACTTCACTTTGTTTCATACTTTATTCCCCTTCACTATTAGCTTAGTCTTAGTTTCTCCAGTATCTCTTATTAATTATTTGTGATTATTTCCCCCTCTAATCCCCGGATGATTCTTTGTGACGTCTATCTTTTGTCCCCTTACTAAAGTATGTATCATCATAATTCCCCCGTCCTACACCTTTAATGTTTTAACATTCAGTTCAATTATACTCCTCTTTAGATTTTCAAGGATACCCTCAAGATATTTCGTTCCTTAATACTTGTCCAAAGGAAGGTTTATCATAACTTCCAGCATGAATGTATAAATGCTCAGATGATCTTGTCATGCCTACATATAATAGCTTACGTAGTTTAATATCATTTTGTTCAAGCTCCATTCTTTCAAACTTGTCCACATCAACTAAAAAGACAATTGGTGCCTCAAGACCTTTTGATGAATGATATGTTGTTATAATTAAATGTCCTTCAGTAATATTTTTTGTAACTTTTACTTTTTGACGTATCTCACGATTTAATTTCTTTTGTATATTCTCACAATCTTTTCCTTCTCTACACAAAATTAATATATCTTCTGGCTTATAGCCCTTGCGCTTAATAAGCTCGTAGACTTTATTACTAATATCTTCATACGATCCTTCAATAAAACTAACTCCATCTTTCATTTCATTCTCAAAAGATAGTTCGCTCATTGGACAATAAAATTTATTTACTTCCTCTTCCAATTTCTTTTCTTGTTTCAAGAAATTAAGGGCTAAATCTATATGTTGACTACCGGCACGATAAGATTTCTTTAATAAAGAACTTCTCCCGCGCATCTCAATACCTAAGCTCTTCCAACTATGATCTGAGTTGTTATAGATGCTCTGTAGTCTATCTCCTGCTAAAAATAAATTTATCCCCTTAACAGTTTCCTTTTGATTATTAACATACGTATGTTCTTTACAAGACTTCACACATAATCGAATCCAATCATCTAGAAAGTCTTGGTATTCGTCCACTAAAACAGCATCATATGATGATTGAGCTCGCTGTATAGCTACTTCCGGCAATTCTTCATTCCACCACTTCACTGTATTTTTTTGGGGTACACATATACTTGCTGTATCTAACGCAAATTTATGAAAAGTGCTAACATCTATATTCTCCAAGCGCACATTCATAAAGGCAAGATCAGCTGCTAAAGAATTCAATTTGTTTTCAATTTTTGTTTTTAACGACCTATTATACGTTAATATTCTTATTTTCCATTCTGGATGTTCACGTACTAGATGAATTGCACGAGCTAGCAATAAAACCGTTTTCCCACTACCCGGAACTCCAGTTACCATATAGTGACCGTATGGTACACGCTTCGCGAAACGCTCTTGCTCTGCATCTAGTGCTGTAATTAATTCTTTTGTACTGATTTGATTATCGCTACAACTAACCTTAATTTCTGGAAATAATAGTGTTCGTATTGCAATAATTTCATCTTCTTCTACGAAACTAAATTCATTTTTAAATAATTGATTTATATTTACTGTACTTAACATGTCAGATGAAATACACTGCGCTGGTGGCTGATTAAATACTTGATCTAATCCACTCTCTTCAATCTTATTAGAATGAAGATACGGAAATATAACATTAGTATGTAATTTAAACTTTAATTCGTTCCGTTCATTTTTTAAAATATCGTGCAACCTAAATAACCTCTGTGCTGCAGTATGGTATAAGTTAGCTTTACAAAATGGATTATCTACCTGTTTTCCATCTGCTAAATCTATTTTTCTTCTATCTGCTCTACTAATGTAAGAAAGTTCCCAATCCTTCACTTCAAAGATTGTTACACCTCTTTGTGAATCAATTAAAATAAAATCAGGTTCTAAATGTCTAATTCTTGGCTGAATATATAAATACGCTTCTCTTTGCACATCTTTATATAAAGACCGAACCTTTTCAAGTACTTTTCTCTCACCTGGAGTTAAGCTCGGCAAATCATTCGGTATAATATGTAAACCCACAAGAATCCCCTCTTTTTTCATATTATGCGTGTTTTTCATTTATATAAATTAAATATAAAAATATACAAATAAATAAGTTTCGATAATAAAAAGTGATCAAAAGTTCTCTTTTACTATTAAAAATATTATTACACGCCATTCTCATTTTAAATTATATACTAAAATATAAGTTTTCTGGATTATTTTTCTATATTCAAAACAAAAAGACACTTTTCATAGTGCCTTTTCCATAAGTCTATACCTGACCTTTTGTATCACTACTTTCTCTTTTCTCGTTTGCCCTGACCAATTAACTTAATAAGTTTCTCTCGATTAATTAATACAACTCGATTCACTTTAGCGAGTTTGTATGCTGCAGCTGTAAATTCACTATTTGTAACAACCCATGTTTCATCAGCTTTATACAATTCTTTTGCACCAACAATCTCCTGAACAGATTTAATTCCAACGTTATTCTTATAGCGTTTTGCCTGTACAATAATTCTTTTATCATTTTTTCTCAAAATTAAATCTGCACCAAAATCGTTAGATGCTTTAGTAATCTCTGTTTTATAACCCAAAGCCGAAAATAGACTTCCTAAATATTTTTCAAACTGGTGTCCGCTCATTTTATCAATATCATAAATTCCTGATTGCCGAAGTTCTCTTAGCTTTTTTACATTCACATACATATATAATAATATAATTGCCGCTGATACCATTACTATTGGTACTAAAAATTCCGGTTTCCACAACACTCCGAAAAACGTAATAACTAGTAAAGATCCCAATATTGATTCATCTTGCTTCTTCTTTCGCTTAGCCATCTTAACTCCTTTTCACTCATAAACTATAATAATTACTTTAATAACCTAGATAAAATATCCCACCTAAAATAACTAATGCTATAGCACCTTTAATGATAGGTAGCATATCATCTGGTATATAAGATCTAATAATCACAAGCAAAGTACATATAATAAATATGACACCAAGGAGTATCCACCCGTCCCAAAGTACTTCTTTTAGTGATTCTGGTAACTCTATATTATTAACATCCATTTTATTTCCCTTTCTATCTTAACTTATAAAATTATAATAACGCATTATTTTTATAAAAGGAAATTTTTATATAAATGTATATACTAAGAATGATATCGATATTTTATAAGTACAAAGCACTAAAATTACTTATCTCCTCTATCTCCACCAATCATCCCCCCATACCACCCACTACTCTCCTCCAAAAACCCCCTAGTCTCTCCACTCCCCTTATAAAAACTCTCCCAACCCCGCTCCCTCAAAATCCCCTTCCAACTATCACTCTCCACCATCCTCTTAATAACACCATCCCAATAAGCAACCTCTTCCTCCGTCATATCTTTTGGGCCCATAATTCCTTTCCAGTGTTGGAAGACGACGTCGATTCCTTGTTCTTTCCATGTTGGGATTTCTGGTAGTCGGTCTAGTCGTTTTGGTGCGGATACGGCTAGTATTTTTATTTTGCCGGCTTTGTATTGTTTTTCGGCTTCGGATAGGGTCATGGTTGCGGCGCCTATTTGTTTGTTCGTTAGGGCGTTTATGATTTTTTCTTTGTTTTCGTAGGCGAAGAATTGTAGTTCGGCAGGGTTTATGCCGAATGCTTTGCTTACTTGTACGAAGGATAGGTGATCGTCGTTTCCTAGGCCGGGGGCAACTCCGATTTTGAAGTTTTCCTTGTTTTGTTTTAGTTGTTCCATTAGTTCGTTTGCGTTATCTATGGTGCTGTCTTTTGATACGACAACGACTTCCCAGTCCGATGCGAGTGTTGCGAGCGGGGTAAAGTCTTTATATGTTAGTTTACTGTGGCCTAGTAGGTTGTTCGTTATGAGTAAGCTTGAGTTAATCACCAGTACGTGACCACCTTTTTGTTTCGTATATTTCCATCCGACATCACCGCTGCCACCTACTTTGTTTGTGACTGTGATTGGTTTTGTGAAGATTTTTTCTTCCGTTAGTGTTTTTTGCATTGCCCGTGCTGTTAAGTCCCATCCGGCACCTTGAACGTTTGGCGCAACGATTTCTAATTTGTCGATGTTCACTTTATTCGTATGGGATTTTTCCGAGGAACAACCAGCTATTACTCCTGTCATGATCCATATACATAGTAATAATCGTTTTTTCATAGTCCTCTTCCTATTCGATATTTTCGTTCTGGTCGTCCGATAATGCCATATGTGTACTCTACTGTACATTCGTTTGTCGCTACTAAATATTCTAAGTATCTTCTTGCGGTTGTTCTGGAGGCCCCCATTTGTTCTCCCATTTCTTCTATTGTAATGCCCTCTTCGAATCCTTTTATAATGCCTTTCACTTTTTGCAGTGTTAACGGATCCACACCTGTCGGTAAGTTTTTTATGTCTTGTGTTTGCGAAGTCCCGAAGAAATTATCGATGAGTGCTTGATTTACTTCATTGTTACTATGTAATAGTTGCTTCTTTCTTTTATAGTCTTCAATGGTGCGAACGAATTTTTCTAACGTGACCGGTTTTATAAGGTAGTTGCTTACGCCGTTTCGAATTGCTTTTTCTAGCATATAGTTTTCATTTGCCGCAGTGACCATAATGACATCAACGTCCGGAAAGTCAGCATGAATTTTCGGCAATAAGTCTGTTCCAATTCCATCTGGTAAGTAATTATCTAATAGAAGCAAATCGATTTCTTCCCTTTGTAGTAGTTCCATCGTTTCTTTTGCGTTTAATGCTTTTCCGATCACTTTTACATCCTTTATTTTTAATAAAAACTCTTCCTGAACTTGCGCGACGCGGAAATCATCTTCTGCAATTGCAACCTTCAACATATGTCCATCCCCCTGTTCGTCATGTACTTTCTTTCAATGTTTTCGGAAGGTAAATTGTAAAAATAGCTCCCCCATTTTTCTCGTTTTGAATTTCAATTGTT
Source organism: Bacillus cereus (assembly GCF_002567495.1). Taxonomy (GTDB): domain Bacteria; phylum Bacillota; class Bacilli; order Bacillales; family Bacillaceae_G; genus Bacillus_A; species Bacillus_A cereus_AQ. Next base: position 74,847 of record NZ_NVAP01000035.1, read on the forward strand.
CCCTCTAGTAGATCTACCATTTCTTTCACGTTTGCTAGTCCGTAACCACGATCATTTCCTTTCGTTGAAAACCCTTTTTGAAAAATGGTCGTAATTTTTTCTGCCGGTATCCCTGCTCCACTATCTATCACTTCAAACACAATATCGTACCCAATATCCGTAACAAAGAAGGAAACATTCTTTTCCTCCTGCTCACTCACCGCATCAAACGCATTGTCGATTATGTTTCCAAGTATCGTAATAAGGTGCGAAACTTTTATATGGTCTGGTAACGGATGAAGCGCACTATCTCCTTCAATATGAAAATCAATTTTCTTCTCCGATGCTGTTCCGATTTTTCCTAATAAAATAGCTTGTACTTTCGCATCATGAATTTGATGGAATAAAATATGGTTTTGGCTTTGATGAATGTTAGATTCTTGCTGAATAAATTCAATCGCTTCTTTGTAATGTCCTAACTGAAGTAATCCTGATAAGACGAACAGCTTATTTGTAAATTCATGTGTTTGAGCGCGTAAGTCCTCGGAATACTTTCTTACCTCAGATATTGTGTTCACTAAGTTTTGCAGTTCTGTTTTATCTCTAAAACTACATACAACGCCTACTGTACTGCTATTTTCGAGTATTGGTGTCATGTTTAAAATGAATACTTTATCTTGAAATGCTATTTCTTGATCGATTTCTAGCACTCTCTCCATATGAAAATCCGGTAAAACTTTTGAAATGTGTTGCTGCATATAATCATCATTTACATGTAGCATCTCTTCTGCTGACGTATTCATCATCGTAATAAAACCATTTTGATCAATGGCGATAATTCCTTCTTTTATAGATAGTAATATTGCACTTCGTTCCCGGTATAATGCCGCGATTTCATTCGGCTCTAAACCGAGTGTATCTTTTCGAATGCTACGCGCTAAAAGGATGCCACCAACAATGCCGGCTACTAATACAGCTAAGGAAAAGAAGATAATTTCTTTCGTTCTGCTCAATATGTTAGATTCAATACCTTTTATTAGAAACTCCACTGTCACAACGCCTACGACTTGATCGTAATCTCCGTTATGAACAATAATAGGTGCCTTCGCCATTAAAGCCGGACCACTTACTCCCTTTCCTTCAAGCGTATAATAACCACCAAAAGTGAGTGCTTCATAGTTATATGGATTGTTACTCTTTGTACCAATCAACTCCGAATTAGAATGGGAATACATAACCCCAAAGCGATCTTCTATAATGACATAATCTGCACCAGCTTGCTCGCGAACTTGTTCCGCAATGGATTGAATGGTACTTTTATGCTCATTATTTTGAAAAGCATCCTTTATAGCTGGCATAAAAGAAAGAGATTTAGCTGTTTGCAGTGCTAGCTGCTCCACTTGGCGCTTCGTATCAACGGACTGAATGTAAACAAATATTCCCGCTAATAGGAGAACGACAAATAAAATTAACGCGATAATTAAGCTTACTATTTTCGTTTGTAATGACACTTTGCGTGATTTCTTCATGCTTCATATCCTTTGATAAAATATTCAAAACTATCAATCTCCTTTTTCTATTATTATGACAAAACGAATAATGAAGCAACTATTAAAACTCCCCATGTACATAAAGTACAAAAAGAATGAAATTGTCATAATATTGAGATTTCAAACAAAGAACAGTACAATTTAAACACAATGAACACGCTTTCATATATACCTTTTATTTATAAGCAAGAGGAGGAATGATTATGGCTCAAGCAAAATCTAACCGAGTCGCCGGCAATATCTTTAAAGGTTCTGTCGGCAATTTAATTGAATGGTACGACTGGTACGTTTACTCTGCTTTCGCTGTTTATTTTTCAGCAGAGTTCTTTCCTAAAGGCGATCCAACGAGTCAGTTACTGAACACAGCGGCTATTTTCGCAGTTGGTTTTTTAATGCGCCCTATCGGAAGTTTATTAATGGGACGCTATGCGGATCGGCACGGACGCCGGGCAGCATTAACGCTTTCGATTACAGTTATGGCCGGTGGTTCTTTAATTATCGCCTGTACACCTAGTTACGAAAGTATCGGTATTATGGCACCAATTATTTTAGTTCTTGCCCGTTTACTGCAAGGGTTATCACTCGGCGGAGAGTACGGAACTTCCGCAACGTATTTATCTGAAATGGCTAGTAGTGGTCGCCGCGGCTTTTATTCAAGCTTCCAGTATGTCACGCTCGTTGCCGGACAAATGGTTGCGTTAGGCGTTCAAATTGTTCTTCAGCAATTACTAAGCGAACCAGATATGAAAGCTTGGGGTTGGCGTATTCCATTCATTATTGGAGCGATGGGTGCAGTAGCTGTATTATGGCTTCGCCGCACGATGGATGAATCAGAGCAGTTCGCAAACATAAAATCGCAAAGACGCGAAAGCGCAGGAACCGTTCGCGCTCTTATGAAACATCCGAAAGCAGTATTAACAGTAGTCGGTCTAACATTAGGAGGCACTGTCGCATTCTACACGTACACAACATATTTACAAAAGTTCATGGTAAACACAGTCGGTCTTCCGAAAGAAGTTGTAAGCTGGATTAACTTTGCCGCACTACTTATTTTCGTCGTACTTCAACCAATTGCGGGGCTATTATCCGATAAAATTGGACGCCGCCCACTATTAATGGCTTTCGGTATTCTCGGAACGTTACTAACAGCGCCAATCTTCTTCTTTATGGAAAAAACGACAGAACCAATGGTAGCATTTTTACTTATGATGGTCGGTCTCATTATCGTTACCGGTTATACTTCCATTAACGCAATTGTAAAAGCAGAACTCTTCCCAACCGAAATTCGCGCACTTGGCGTAGGCTTACCATATGCACTAACCGTTGCGATATTCGGTGGAACAGCCGAGTTCATCGCATTATGGCTAAAAAGTATCGGTATGGAATCACTATTCTACTTCTACGTAGCTGGATGTATCGCGATAAGCTTCATTACGTATTGGCGTATGGATGAGTCATCGAAGACTTCGCAGATTGAGGCGGAGCTTGGTGGTGGGGATAAACTAGCTAATAATAAGTCTAGTTAAAATTATGTATTCTATGTTCTTCGTTTACCTGAAAAAGCATAATTCATTAATATGCAATTTAAAAACCTCTACTTATATGTAGAGGTTTTTGTATGACGAAAAAACACGTAGTTCCATTGTTATTTTACAAATCCCAAATTCTTCCTCATCTTAAAGTGGAACAAATTTATTACTTAGAGTGTCTAATAAGTGTATTTCTAATATGAGTTGTCCAGATTGGATACAACATATCCCGTTTGACATCTATTTTTATGTATTACAAAAAAATGAAAGGACTTATTATTCCCAAAAGTAAAAAACATGTATTGTAATACTTTCACAGGTGAACCATTACAAGTGGAAACAAAAAAGAAACAACCCAAACCGTGACTTATCAATCATATAAAGTGAAACTTTAATCAGCGGGGGTCTTACTGCCCGGCAAATAGCGGGATAAACGTTTTGGATGTCATTTAACCTGTGAAATTTCAGCTGCAGTAGTATTGTTACCTTATGTCATCTTTAATTGCATCGGTATTTAGAATACCTAGACAAAATCCATATATTCTTGAAAGAGGTTGAAAATTTATGTTCGTTTTAAACAAGTTCTATAACATTTTACATTACAAAAAGATTGTACCTGTAGTATTACTTTCATGTGTATCACTTATAGGCTGTTCCAATAGTAATGCTCAATCTGAACCACCTAAACAAACGAATCAAGCTAATCAAATTAAACAAGAAAATACAGGTAATCAATCTTTTGCTAAACTTGAAAAAGAATATGATGCTAAGCTTGGTATTTATGCACTGGACACAGGTACGAATCAAACGATTGCTTATCATTCAGATGATCGTTTTGCGTTTGCATCTACATCTAAATCATTAGCTGTGGGCGCTCTTTTACGCAAGAACTCATTAGAAGCTCTTGATCAAAGAATTACGTATACTCATGAAGATCTTTCTAATTATAATCCAATTACTGAAAAGCATGTTGATACAGGAATGACGTTAAAAGAACTTGCAGATGCTTCAGTTCGATATAGTGACAGCACAGCACATAATTTGATTCTTAAACAGTTAGGAGGTCCCTCTGAATTTGAAAAAATCTTGAGAGAAATGGGAGATACTGTTACTACTTCAGAACGATTTGAACCTGAATTAAATGAAGTGCATCCAGGAGAAACACATGATACCAGTACACCAGAAGCAATAGCTAAGACGCTTCAATCATTTACATTAGGGACTGCACTTCCAACAGAAAAACGTGAACTATTAGTAGATTGGATGAAGAGAAATACAACTGGAGATAAATTGATTCGTGCGGGCGTACCAAAAGGTTGGGAAGTAGCTGATAAAACAGGTGCGGGATCTTACGGAACAAGAAATGATATCGCAATTATTTGGCCACCAAATAAAAAGCCAATTGTTCTTGCTATACTTTCTAATCATGATAAAGAAGATGCTAAATATGACGATAAACTTATTGCAGATGCAACCAAAGTCGTGTTAAATACCTTAAAAGCTACGGAATAGAGGATAATAGGTTAAAAGTTTTCTATTTTAGGTGGTGTTTTCTCTAGTAGGAGTGGCACCGTATTTTCATCAACTAAAAATTTAATAGTGCCCCAAAAATGAAATTTGGTGCTCTCCTAAAACATCTGGACTGTAATAGCCAATTAAAAAAATGCAAACAAAACGACCCTTAATCAGTCTTTTTGTTTGCATTTCCTTTTTCTAAAACCACAGAAAAGATAAGTACTATAGTTAACAGCATAATAAACCTTACTTCACTTACAAAAAATGAATAAAAAGTATATATTAAAATTAATATTCCATAAATAATTTTGTGCAATGTACTCCCTCCTTTTTGCCCTATATATTTTAGTATAAAAGTTTGATTCAAGTTCTATATCCAAATGAAAATAAAAATCACCTGTGATATACACAAAGTGCTTTTCTCTTGTCAATTTATCTATTTTCACTATATTTATCTATTTTCTTTTTATAACTCAAATTTCTTCGAATCGTACTTTTCTAGAGTTTGCTGCAATTCATTTTGTTCATATGGAATATGTTGATCTGCCTGTACATCTTCAACATTTTCTCCACCTGTTAATAATCTCCTGTACTTAAAAGAGTGCCCTTTTAATACTGTTTTAATCATTTTATATTGCCCTCCTTTTGTTTGATTACTTGTATCATAAAACAAGTATCTGAAGTTGATATGTAGTTTATCTAGAGTGTATGTAAATTCAAAAAATCTCTAATAAAATGTTTATGTTGTAACGTTACCATCAAAACTAGTGCTTCAAACACCATGATTTGAAGAGACAGTAACCCATATTCTAGCTTGAATTCCCGCTACAGTTCTATATTGAGTAAAACCAGTTGATCCCTATAATATAAAAAGAGCACCACTTTTTGGATGCTCTTCGTTATAACTATATAGTATTTAATTTCCTTCTTTTGTTGGTACCATTTTTCCTTCTTGAGAACCTGTCCCCTCTGTTCTTTCAACAGTTTTTGCGTTTCCTTTAGGAGTTGCTGGCACTGCATCTTTAGGTAAATCAAAGTTTTGTGAGAAAGACGTTGTTCCATCTACACTCTGTGTAATTACTTGATTTGAACTATCTTCATTTGACTTTAAATTGTCCATTTTCGCATCATCTGCACCTCCCGCTACCAATCCTGTACTTAAAATTGCTCCTGCTAATAATGTTTTAATCATTTTTCATTACCTCCTGTTTATTTGTAATATTCATCAAAAAAGTATCTAGAGTTAATGTTTTAGTCATTATCTTTATCTACTTGCTTTTTGATTACATTTAGCATAAGACAAGAATCTATAGTTGATATGGACTGCATCTGGAGATTATGTAAAGAAAAATGGATGATCCATTGTATATCCTAATGGATGCTTAAACAAGATTGAAACTTTATATGAATTTGAATAATTGAGTTCCCCTTTGTTTTTGGGTGTGAGGTTTTTAGCTGGAGTGAAGTGAGGGACTAACCTTTTCTAATATGAAAGCAAACTTTTTATTATTAGTTTACATTCGAATCTGTAAAAATATTGACTGCATCCCAATTCCCCTGATATCCTCAAATTTAGCAAGAAAAGTATACATTCAAAGCGTTGTAAACAAAGAAATAGAAGGTAAATAATCAAAAAAACATCTCATTAGGATTCAGCTGAAATACATGTAATTTTAGATTAAAGTCTGTATTTTTTTCCATTATCAGATTGCAAAGTAACAAAAATGTACAGTATTGTTACTTTGCAAATAATCCTTAGCATCGATTTTATGTTAGTACATTGGCTGTCCCCCTAATTAAAAAGATGGACAATCTTTTCTTTCTTTTTCAGATGACTTTACTAGCTGGTTAGATGGTAAAGGTTGGCACTGGGATTATATTTAAGTACACAATAGCAACAGAAAAACATACTATGTAACAGCAAATGACGCTTATGTACGTGTGAAGTAATACTAAGAATCCCCTTTATCTAATAGGATTCTTAGTATTACATTAATTTGAAGTTTAAATAACGATGTCTTGATAACCAACTTCTACAACTTGCTCATTTTCAAATCTCACCCCGACACCGTCCTCTTCCCAGGTACAATTGAATATTAATCCAACTCTTCTAATTCCATCTTCAAAATCTGGTAATATAATTAACCCAACAGGTTCCACCAATTTTCCTAGTTCTTGAATGGTTGTTATAATCGGCGCTATTTTATCAGCAGATTCATCACCTACCATATCTCTATATTCCATATATTCTTCTTCATAATACTCGAATATTGCTTGTTCAGCTTCTTTTGTAAGTTTGTTTATATCAGTAATGAACTTCCTATATGCTTCTTCTTGAACTTTAGGAATTAAATCATCTTCTTCTCCATCAATAGTTAAAGAAACTATTTTTTCCTGCCCAAAAATAGTTATCTTTTGTTGTCCGCTCCAATATAAATCGTGAACAATTTCACCAAATAATTCATGGTTTATTTTTTTCATAATTTTATTCTCCTGAATTTTTTCTCGATAACCAATTACGCCCATATTCCCCGAATAAAAAAACATAAACTCATATTAAACTTTTCTTATTCTTTAGGAACACAGCTATTACATTTCCATTCTTATCAATAACTACTCTCAAATTGTTAATACGCCTTCAATTAGCTGTAGCACCAATAGATTCTTTGAATGTTTGTTCGCAACAAATAGTATGATTATAAATTTTAAAAATAAATGTTATAGTCACCCAAAATAAAAAGCGTGAGCTATCTAGCCCACAATTAAGAAGAGTCTTAATTTAAATGTTCTTATAAAAATTAACTTTTCAATTGTTATTTTTATACATTTTTTTGTGCTTGTCCCCATATCTCAATTAAATCTCTAAGTTCAGTTGTTTCTATTTTACATATATTAGGATCATGATTAGAATATAAATCGACTAGTAGAGTTTCTTCTTTTTTCACTTGAACTGCACATAGATTACCTTGAAATTCATTATATTCTTTTATATTGTTTAATACTTCATCGATTTGTTGTAACCACCATTTAATAGGAATCCCTTGGATATCATCTTCTAAAAATGTGGCTACAATTTCTATTTCTTTAGGTAATTCTATTTTTAAAGAATCTACATCTTCATATTTTGTTATTTTATAATCATATTTCATTTTTGATACCTCACCATCTTTAGTACTTTGGATAAACAGTTATAATCTTATCATTAATAAGAACAAACCTAATTTCCATTCCTTCAGATGTTTTACTAGAATATAATCTTCCACCTATACATCTTTTATTGCTATAAGCCTCGTGAATGGCTTCCATAAGAAGAATGCGATTATATACTTGAAATGCAACAAATTCTCTTTAAAAGCCTATACGTATTTTCCTTCCATCTTCTATATGCTTCCGTAAATAATAATACTTATGGAGTTCTATAATCATATAAAACAAACCAAACGAAAACACTGTGCATGCACACATAAATACAATCGCACCCATCTGTTGTGTTGCAATGCTAAGAATTATATTAGCAATTAACTGCCCCAATCCCGCTGCAATAGCTGCTACTTTTACACCACCAGTTCCTTTCGATGATTTTGATTTTTTTCTTGGTTCCTGAAGTTTTTCAATATGATTTTTATAAAAATGATACAAAGCAAAACTATACAAACCAAATGAAAGAATACAATAGATAGGAGTTTGTAATTGTAACACTTCATAAGCATATTTTTGAGTTATAACTAATAATCCGACTGAACATATGGTGCCATATACTCCTCGAAATAGAGTGTATTGTAATTATCGTTTCCGAGGATTGATAGCAATCCATATCGCCCACAAATTTAAAAAAACAACTGGAGGAGTTACTATATATACATAGAGTAATCGAAAAGGATTCGCAAACGCAGGCAAGAGAACAAACACGTCTGCCCCCAAAAGGACAAGGACAATTACATGGACTCTTATTTCATTTACAGGATAAAGAGCCATATAATGTGCAAAAGCTTTCTTATTAAAATCTATACTTTTTTTCATATTAATTAAACCACCCCGCTACTGTTCCAATCAGTAAAAGTTTCATAACTATTCATTCTCTCCCCCTAAATTTATCCATAATATTATGAGCAACTATATTCCATAGTAAAGAAAGTACGGTAACAAAAAGTACAGCTAAAGAAAAATAAATCCTATCCTTCCATATATCATATACAATCATGCCTAGTATAATCATTATTAACGCACCAACACATATAACTATTTTTGAAAATTTTCGCATTCTATTATCTCGCTTCCTTCTCAAACTTAAATGAAACTCCTGCGGAATCTATAACCATACCCACCTATTACAATCTCACCTTTAGAACTTATATCATAATCACCTAATACAGGTATATAATTAGGTATCTTAATTTTAGTAATTTCCGCTTCATATGTTTGCAACACTATCAACGTTTCAAATGTCCTTTATACATTCCTTATTTAACCCCAAAATATTAAAATATGAATACTATAAAAATTAACTATCTACTTCCCATCAAAATTATGGTAATCCTATTAAACCTGGGGTTACCCCTTCTACCTTTGCCCATTCAAACGAGCACTCAACTAACATTTGATTCTTACACTTAATTTTTAATAAACCTTCTTCTTCTATCGTATTTATTTCAAAATAATCAATTATATTTTCTGTCCCTAAACCTTTTATTGTTAAATTATGAATAGTAAAGAAAGATATCTCTACATAAATTACATCCCACTTATTCCATTGTTTTGGCTTGTTTTCAACATTTTCCTTTGTCATCAATTGAATAACTAAAGTAGGACCATCTCTTTTAAGACGTACATCTAATAACTCTGATTCTTCAAACTTTGGTATTTTCCCAAAAATACTAATTAACGCTTGTGGATTTAAAAATTTAAATTGATCAACCATTTTTACACTCCCTATTTATTATTTCTCTCCTCAAAATAATAATGATTCTCCATACCATCTACCTGTCCTGTTCGTGTATTGTATTCAGGTCTTACATTATGATGCAGTGGCTGATCTCCAATTCCACCTTCTCCAAACTTATGACTCTCTGAATGATCTTGAATTATAATTTTTTGACCTTTTACTTCATATGTTAATTCTCGAATCATAATAGGCTGTTTATTATCATTTAATATCCTTTTACCATTACTATCTGTTAATGGTACCATTTTTTTACTAATCGGATGTTGAAATCTAGGTATATTTAATTTCTTTTAAACTAGCTCTCCTAGATTCATGAGAAATTTCCCCCTCAATTTTCTTAACTTTGAGATAATATTAAAAAGACTTATGCGTAATTCACATAAGTCTTACTTTTGTTACTCATAATTAATTATTATTTGTCTTCGCAATCACATAAGCTAGAAAACATTTCTTAAAATGATGAACCAATAATGCACCACTCTAAAAAAAAGAGAATTGATATCTATTAAATATAATAATCAGGATTTCCTTCCATTTTTATTGAAAATTCTTCTAAAGAATCCGCTATTTTCGTTGAACCATAATATATAGGACATTGACCTAATTCATTTTCCTGCTTAAATTTAATTGTTAAAAAGCTAATCTCTGATACTTCAAAAAATACTAGTGATTCTTCATCATCGACATCGTCCAAATTAGGATTATATTCATAAACATCTTGTCTTAAACGAAAATCTGCAACAGAAAATGGGTCCATGAATCTGTTAATAAGAGTCTTATTAGTCTTTAAAAATCCATAGCCAATTTCCTCATAGAAACGTTTTAATTCTTTTGGAAATTGCATTTTCAACAAACCTTCTGCTTCTGCTATCTCTTCTTTTGGTAAAGGATAAAAAATAGGTGTTTGATTAGATTTAATACTCTCGTCTGCTACAATGTGTTTCTTCAAAAAATTAAACATGTTTTAATTACCTCCTTATTACAGAAGGGCTGTTTTCAATGCTTCCTCAAGCATTGTATTGAAATCATTATATGTGTTCATCACTGTGCCAGATGGTTTATCGAGTTCTAGATAAGTACTGTCTGATAAGTTTTTGCAAAACCACGCAATATTTGAATCCCCAAAGAAAAGATACTCTTTTTGAAATTCATTTTCATACCAAATCTCATTGGTTTCTATAAGCCCGCAAATTGATTCGTCCCTTTCTGTATCTAACAAATAAGAGTCAACTCCATAAAGTACTAGCCCGTTAAAATCTAATCCATTTACAGTTTTAAGAAACTCCTCATATTCACTCGGTAGGTCAACATTAAAATTCTTTTTCATGCGTTCTCTTAATTTCTTAACTTCACTATCTGTTACTGGTGTATTCAGTTTATCATTAAAACTTTTCTCTATTTTTTCAATTTCTAAAATTAGATTTTTCCACATATAAATTTCACCATTGCTTCAGCTTGAATCAGTTCAAAAATTTCTTTTTCATTTCCCTCATAATTGTTTAACATTCTTAGAATTCCTAAAACCTTTGCATCCATGTCACTAACTCCTATCAATTATTTTAGGACTTTCTTTTACATGTCCGCTTTTGAATCCCATACCTCTACAAATTCAAAGCCTTTTAAATCACTCTCTAAAACTGCATTTCTAAATTCGTCAGACACTAAAACAGTAGAGGAGTGTAATCTTTGATTTAAATAGGTTTTAAATATTATCTGCCCTTCAACTATATTAGGCAAAAATGCGTATTTTTCGAAACCTATTATTAATCCTGTACTTAGTTTTTCAAAAACTGCTTTATTGTAGTCAATTGCATCAATTGTATTTAAAACGTTTATTAGGTAATAAACTTCACCTGTAACATCATGGGTTAGCGGAAGGAACTCAACATTATTACAAATTAGAGGTTCTAATACCTCTTTTGCTTTTCTACTAACCATTGGCGTGTCAAGTTCCCCCCAGAACATAGGACAATCACTATGGTTATCTCCTTCTACACATTCAACAAGAATTTCTCCCCATGAATCAGATAGCTTTATTGCCAAATCAATTTTTTCATCGAAATATTTTTTACGGTCTTCTTTCAAATTTAATAGTTGAAAAGATTTATAGTTATCAAATAAACTTTTTAATTGCCAAATTTTCATCTTTTTTCTCCTTTACTATTTTTCTAGCATAAATAAAATTATTCCTTCTTCGGTTTATTTAATTTTAATTTACCATTTACAATGGCAAAACATACTATGTAACAGCAAATGAAGCCTATGTATATGTGAGGTAGTAGGTAGCAAAAAAGCAGAACCTGATGAAAGCTGAGGTTCTGCTTTTTTATAATGTCTGTCAGCTTTTGAAAGTCAATTTAACTACATATTTGCTTCTGAATCCCATATCTCTACAAATTCAAAACCTTTTAAATCACTTTCTAAAACTGCATTTCTAAATTCATCTGCTACCAAAATATAGTTCGGGTGAATCTTTCCATTTATATACAATTTAAAAAACATTTCATTTTGAACAACACTAGGAATAAATACAAATTTTTCACAGCCTATTATTAAACCTGAACTTAATTTTTCAAATATTGTATTATTAATATCAAGTGCATCTAACACACATAAAACGTGAATAGCATAGTACTTTTCGTTTGTTGTTTTATGAATTAATGGTAAAAATTCAACATTATTGCCTACTAAGGGTTCTAATACTCCTTTAGCTTTCTCACTAATTATTTGTACACCAGATTTCCCCCAAAAAATAGGACAATCACTTTGATACCCTTCATCTATAATCTCAATAAATTTAACTGTCCAAGAATCTGACAAACTCACTGTAGAGTTAAAATCATTTTTAAAATATTTTTTGTCCTCTTCATAATTTAATAATTGAAAAGTTTGATAATCACTAGTTGAACTTTTTAATTGCCAAATCTTCATATGTATATTCTCCTTCACCATTTATTGACATATAGTTATTTCTTTGGTTCATTTAATCTTATCTTACCTTCTAATAAATCTTGTCTTATTTTGTGTAAAACTTCAGCTACATCAGCTTGAGTACCACCCATTTCCACAACACTATTTAGTCGTTCTGTTACTTCTCTTATATACTCTTTAGAATGGCTACCTATATGCAATACTTCAGTGGTCACATAATCATTCACTTTATACGGTAAAAATACCCCATTGACAGCAGCATCATGGTGTATTCCAATCTCTTTTAATAATTCCTGTACTTCCACAGCCCTACCATCATTCCAAGGTACAATATGATGTGCCGCATTAGGATACGGTGGTGGTTCAATCCCTGCTTCTTTAAGTTCTGCACGCAATTTTTGAGATGCTGTATACGAATCGGGATAATCATTTTTTACATCTACTCTATCAAGAACTTTATCTGCATATTCCTTTATTACTTCTTGAACATCTTTGACCCTACTTCTTCCACCAGTTTTGGAAAACATAAATGTATCACGGGCTTCTTGTAACATTTCAGAAGCTTTTCTCTGTGCACTTCCAAAGCCACTAGCACCTGCGAATGCAAAGCGTTCTGTCAACGGTAATTTATTCGCAACAGAAGAGATTCCTGTAGAAAACTTTGCTAGATTTACACCTTCACCGAGTGTAGTTACTTTCCCTACATTGCTTATCCCTTTATCCCCAATCCATCCTAACCCAAATTCCATAAAAATACTTGTTCCCCATTTTGTACGACTTTCCGCATCACCATGCCAAACATCATTCATAAATGAATCCGAAAAAGTATTACACATAGTATATGCCGTCTCTAGAGGGTGACCTATAGCATACTTAATATTTTCTTTTGTTACTGTATCGTCTAATGAATCAAACCCTTCTACAATACCTCCAATAACTTGCCCAGAACCAACGTATATACCATCCAAAATTTTTCTGAGCATAGATTTTTCAGTGGGGTTATCATACATTGTACCTTCTTCGATATTATCATCTGATAAATTATTATTTACAAAATTGTCCGCTTCGCGTGCCTTAGCTTCTGTCATTTTTTGAATGGAAGTCGTCCAGTTCATATTCAACCCCTGTGTACTAAATGTACCACTTACGGGACTAAAACCTTTTCCACTTTGGACTTCCGCTAAACCCATCGCAATGTTAGCGACTAGTTGGAGGGCAGTATCATAATTACTACTAGAAGTATAATTAAATTCATATAGATGTTCTAGTTTTTCTTGCAGTTTTTGCCTCATGACAGTAAAAAGATTTACCATAGCGTCCATACCTGGGATTGGCATAGTTTGATTGAGCGCTTCTGTACTTGCTATCATTCGGTCAATTTCCCGAATTTGTTCTAATATCTCTTGTTCAATTACATCTGTAGAAGCGACTTGTGATTGAAATTGACTTGGAAAAGCATCATTCTGACGAATTAATTCTTCACACAAATAAATGATTCCTTGTGCCAAAGGACGAAAGGTTTGTACAAAAAATGATTTTGCACTGCTATAAGTTTGTCCTTGTAGAACAGTATCAATTGCAAAGGCATCAATTGACTGAATGACTTGTTCCATACCTTGAATGGTAGCGGTACATACAGCATTCATACTTTGAGTTTGGCCTTGTACTTCTCCTAAATACATATTTAAGCTCATGCATTGACCTCCCTCGCTAATTGTTGTTGTTGATAGGAAAGGTCGTTTTCTAAATCACTAAGGTTTCGTCTTTCTTTAAGCAACGTTTCTTTTTGGTTTTCTAATTCAAATGTGACTTTTCGTTCAATATGTTGTGCCTCTTGATATGTATTCATAAAAAACTGAGACATTTCTCTATCACCATGCCAAGTTCCTAAAATTCGATCAAACAAACGATGGTTTCGACCTCTCCATTCATAAAAATCTGCTTCCGCTTGCTCCTGAATGTGAATCGCGGATTGATTTCGGTCTTGTTCTTCAAATACACTTCTTAACTTTTGATTTACTTGATTGATTTGTTTTTCAATATCTTGACTCATTATATTCCTCCTACTATTTTACCTTTACGTAGGTTGTCACATTAGCGAAAAGTGTTGTGAAGTTCGTTATCCATTCTCTCAAACTCTTGGGCTACTGAATGAATATTATCGACCGCTTGTTGAAAGGCAGTGGAAAATTGTTTCGTAAAATCTAACATTTGTTGATTCGCTTCTTGTGCTTTGGAATTAACAGATAATGTTGTACGCGTCGCCTTTGTTATAGAACGATTTGTTGCACTTTGGATTATATTCGAAGCTGTTCTCATCTGCGTAGCAATTTGTTGTGCCGTTTGAAAATTACTTTGAAATTGTCCCATCACTCAAATCCTTTCTCTAATTTTCAGAAGATGCCAAAGAAATCCCAATAAATATATGAAAATTCCCTATTAATATCACTCTTTTTAAACGTGTGTCCAGCTAAGTTGGGCATGCAATCAAATGAACCATACACTATAAGCTGTATGGCTCATTTGAAATGCCTGTTATATAGAGTATGACAATTTTTATTTCAAACCGAAATTACGTGATAATTCTTCATCATGAGAAGCAACAGCTTCTGCAGTTTTATTAAGCTGCATATTAATTTCTTGTAATAGCTGTGCGAAGTTTTGTACTTTTGGCTTTAATTGATTGAACTGTTGGTCAAAACCTTCAAAAGCACGACCTTCCCATTCTCCTCTTAATTCATTTTGTAAATTTTGTAGTTGACTTAAAATGTCCTCAATTTGATTTGCACCTTGTCCATATTGAGCTGCTTTCGATTTAAGCTCCTCTGGTGACATACGAATTTGTCCAGCCATTTTCATTTCCCCTTTAATACATAATGAGCAAAATATAAATTGGTTAATTTTACTAAATATATTATAATGTATTATTTTGAACTTTAAAACATTTTATCTTTCTATTGAATATTAGAATATTAATATTCAACTTTTTCTTACTTTACAAGATTTTATGCAAAAAAGACCACCAAAAGGCAGTCCCTCAAAACTCAATCCCATCCCGCGCTCCACTACTTTCTCATACAAATAATTCGCAACGATAGTATCTACTACAGCCAAACCAACTGATTTGAAAATAGTAATCTCTTCATCATTTTCGTGACCAGCTTTTCCCCCTTATAATTTAACCAATTTCGGCGTGGAGATTGCTAGTTTTATCAAAATTTGAAGATTACCTGTTTCTAGATCCTATTCAATTAAGCAATCCTACAAATGCCTCTTCTTCCTCATCTATAAAACCTACAAATATAATTCCTTCAATATCCTCATGATTAAATACAAATGTATAATCAGGATTCATGTATCCTTCTGGATAAAAACAGCCAATATAGTCATACATCACAAGTTCTTTAATCCCAAGTTTTTGTTTTCTTCCATAGTTATTTATGTGAATTCAGCTCGTTTTTTTGTTTTGGGTGAAAAAATTTTTAACTTGATAGCAATGTGGTGCTGCACCTATTAGGCAAATTCGACAAAGAAAAGACACCCAAAGGTGCCTTTTTCCGACTTGAACCATCTTAATTTTATTGTGTTGTTATTATATAAGAAAAGAAGACATCGCTTAAGATGTCTTCTTTTACTTGTACACTTGTTGTTAAGAAGGTATTTATTGCTTAAAAACCATAAAAAAATATAACAATCATCGAGTAAACCTATTATAGCATCAATAAATAGAGTTTTTATATGAATTTTTACATATATATAGATTTATTTATGTTTTATCTATATAGTTAAATTGTCTGTTTCTTGTTTTAATTCGTTTGTTTATTTTGAGTGCTCCAGCAATGGAGCCTTTTTTTATGCAATAAAACATTTTCTTAGCATTACTTAGTTGATCTATATTAACTTTACCCTCTTAAATTATATCTATATTTTACCAAATAATTATATAGATAACCAGTTTTTTCTAATAATCTAGTGAATTGATAATTTTAATGTTAGTTGTTAATACCCATAGAAAAATTCATTATGCAATGAAAATTGAGAAATCAAGAATTATAAAAAACTTATAGTATCTTTTGTAAAGGTATATTTTTAATTTGTATATTAATATGTTATAATTTAATTTCTAAAACTACCAAAAAAGGACTGCCAGTAATGGTGGTCCTTTTTTATATTGATGAGATTGTACTAGGTTGAGCAAAAAAATGGAACCGAAAAAGTTATTTCTAATGAGGATAGCCTTCTTATGATGAAGTTTCATTCAGTGGATCTGCAAGCAAACATAAAAGAAGGAAAAAATTACGATTTTACTTTACGTGGATATAGAGTACCTATACTTTCATGGTTTCCAAATTTAGATGGTGCCGAATCACAAAATTAGCACTATTCTTTAATAAAAAATCCTAATCATTTTTTAATGAGTAGGATTTTTTATTAAAGAGCTATTTCGTATTAATTTGTGTCATCATTTAATATGCTATTTTAAAATATTTTCTAAATTTGATAACTTATTATCTAAATTTCCAAATTATATACAGCACTATCAATTAAACAATTATTAAATATATCTTCTATCTAAAACATCGTATTATCATTAGCTGCTTCACTTGGAATCTCTTGAATTACATCCCAGTGTTCGACAATCTTTCCATCCTTGATACGAAATATATCCACTATAGCAACTCCCTTATCTTGAGAATTAGTACGAGAGTGTACATGAAGAGCAACTGTATCCCCTTCAGCTACTACACGTTTAATCTCTGCAGAGGAATTAGGATTTTTAACAAAATCCTCCTTAAAGAAATCCATGAAGGCTTTTCGTCCATCAGCAACAAAAGGATTATGTTGCTTATAATCTTCGCTAACATATTTAGGGATAATATCGATATTATGTTTGTTAAAAACTTCATTATAGAAATCAACTACCATCTTTTTATTCTTTTCATTTTCTTTCACTTCTTTTGATACAGAAGCAACATTCTCGCTCTTTATTGAGTTCCCTTTGTTATTACCGGTGGAAGCTTGATATACCAAAGTCGAAACTACTCCTAAAATAAATACAGAAATAATTGTTATGATTAAACTTTTCTCTAATTTCATATATACCTACCTCTTCTACTTAAATAAGTTTTCTTCTATAAAAAGTTTGAAGAAGGAGAAACCTTCCCAAAAATGTAATGTCAGGGGTAATGTTAGGAATTTCATTTATCCTCCCCTATACAAGGCATATTAGAAACGATTAACTCTAACTTAATACCTCATTAACAGTTGCACTGTCCACAATTTGTATAAACTTCTTAACCTTATCGTTCTCATCAAACTTATAAAGATGACAAAAATCTGCTACAAATGACTTCCCTGTAGCTTTATATGTTCCACTATATTTTCCATACACAATAACAGTATCGTTATTAAAAGTATAAATTTCATCTTTAGCGCTATAGTCATCCCATTCTGTGCCAAGACGTTCATGTACGTTTTTCACTACTTCATCTGGACCTATATAAGTACCTGCATATGGAAACCCAGCAGCTTCTGTCCAAGATACATTTTCACTTAAATACGTTTTGAACGCATCCAATTTCCCTTCGCCAGTTAACACATACGTTTCATGTAATAGTTTTTGATATTTATTCATATCATTAACCCCAAGGCATTTCTTTTGTTACAACTTTTGCACTTAATTCTAATACACCTTTATTTGCATAGCCTGGATATGCTGCTTCAAGTTTTGCCACAAAATCTTTTGAAGTTCCACTTTCCTCAGAAGCTTGAACCGCAGTTCTTAGATAATCCATTGTCGCAGTAAGTGCTTGATTATTTAGGGATTTTTCGATTGATCCATGGCTAGGTACAATTATGTCAGCATGTAATGCTTGTAACACTTTCAAGTTCTCAATCCACGCCTCCATCGCCGCTTTTGAACTAGTATCCGCTAAGAATACATGTATTTCGTTAAATACATCAATACCACCAATTAATACTTTCAGCTCTTTATTAAATAAGCTAGTTCTGTAATGATCTAAGCCTACTAGTTCAAATGTTAACCCCTGAAAATCAATTGTGTTTTCTTTAAACACTTGAGGTAATACCACGTTACTTGGTGCATTTTCTCCAAGAGCGTCTTTCCAAACTTTTAATTTCCCTAAGACAGAATGAACGATATGTTCAACAGTAGACTCCGTAGCATACGCTATAGCTTCTGGGTAAACGGCTTTAATGCTCTCTAATCCAAAGTAGTAGTCTGGATCCCCATGAATAATAAAGATTTTATCTAGAGATAAGTTGTTTTTTTTCAAATACTCTACAATTTCTTTCGAATCAGACTGCGTAAATTTTGAGTTTATTAAAAATGCATGTCCTGCTTTCTCAACTAATGTTGCTGTGACCATAAAGCTTTTTTCATCCGAACTAAACACCGTTAATTTCACATCTTTTTGATTTGTATCGATTGTTTTAAACATAGTATGTTATTCTCCTTTTGTTAAAGTTATTAACTAATTATCATATTTTTATCTTGTTCCGATAAAGTGAAACTTTAATCAGTGGGGGTTTTGTTCATCCCCCACTGATTATTAGTTGAACCAATCGGACTTTTACGGACAGTTGATCCCCCACCTAACTTCTTTGCTTCCACTGAATTTTGAGGTGGGGGTCTTACTGCCCGTTAAAGCGGGATAAAATCTCCCACTCCCATTCATCTGAAAGTGTAATAGTACTGGCGAATATTCCGGAGATGAATGTCAGGTGGCCTAAGATAACATGTTTGCTACTATATCCTAAATTTTCTTAATATAAATTTTTAAAACGCGCTTCAATTTTATCCGGCGTCATTACGCCACCACCAATAGGAATAATTTGATTATCCTTTTGTAAAAGTAAGGAAGGATAGCTATTAACACCAAGCTGTCGAACTTTATTGAAATCATTTTGGACATCTATTATTGTTTCTTGAGCGTTTAAACGTTCTAATACTTGTTCAGGGTCCAAACCATGCTCGATTGCAATTTTGCGATATGTTTCAGGATCACTCAGACTTTGGCCCTCATAATAAAACGCTTTTTGCATAGCCGAAGTGAATTCTAATAAACGGTCTGGCGCTAATGAGCGTAAAGCTGAAAAACCAATTGCAGCATCTTTCGAATTCATTTTAAAAGTCCCTTCCTCCACCAATTTTTGATATGAAGGACCAAATTCAGCACCTGTAAGTTGATTAATTCTTTTATTTCCTTCTTCTATATATGAGAAGTTTTTCATTGGTAAATTATCTAAAAATAACCCTCCACATAAAACCGTTAATGGCACTTCAGTGTGGTTTTTGTAAAATCCTTTAATACTTTCTGAAAAACCATAGCACCATCCACAATATGCATCCCATACGTAAATAAGGTTATCTTGTTTCGTCTCCATTTAAATCTCCTACCTTTTTTTTTATTATCCAGCTCAACTAAATTTTTGATTTATATAAGTACATCTTTTTATACCTTGTTCTTTTTTAGATACCTTACTATATTTCCCCAAAACTAATATTTCCAAAGAAAGATCCACCAAGGTTTTTAACAAAAGATAACATTGCAACTTATTGCCCCGTAACAGAAAATACTAAAGCTTAGAATATGCATTGATTTGAATGTGTTAGTAACTTTCTACACCGGGTGGCAACGTATGGACCACCATCCTTAATTAAATATATAAATCATATTTTTAGCAGATATTAGTTGTAACTAAATCGATTACATCTTTATGTAACTATTTTAGTTACAACTAATATAGAAGTCAATTCTTTTTTTTCGAAAACATTAAATTTCTACATTAATCTACAACCAATCCCACTCTTTAAAAAAATATATCAACGATTATTCGATTATATCGATCGTAACTCCGAATATATCAACGTTTCGACACAACATATCGATTTACCGACAAATTTCGAGCGCGTTATCTCCTAAACTAACAACCAATCCCACATCACGTTCACCTACAAAGAAAAAAAGCACCAGGTCCCCCCAATGCTTTTCCTCAAATCTAAAACAAATGACAAGCCACCTCATGCCCTTTCGCAATCTCCACCATCTTCGGTACTTCCTGTGCGCATTTTTCAGTGGCGAATTTGCAGCGCGTTCTGAATTTGCAGCCGGATGGTGAGTTTAGTGGACTTGGTACTTCTCCCTCTAGGATGATCCGTTCTATGCCCGTGTTTGTTGGATCTGGTTCTGGCATAGATGAGAGTAGTGCTTGTGTGTATGGATGTGCCGGGTTTGTGTATAGGTCTTCGCTGTCGGCAATTTCTACTATGTTTCCTAAGTACATGACTCCGATTCGGTCTGATATGTGTCTTACCATCGATAGGTCATGTGCGATGAATAAGTATGTGACTCCTGTTTCTTCTTGGATGTCTTGCAGCATGTTTACGACTTGCGCTTGGACTGAAACATCGAGTGCTGAGATTGGTTCGTCACATAGGATGAAGTCTGGTTTTACAGATAGTGCGCGCGCGATGCTAATGCGCTGTCTTTGGCCTCCGCTAAATTCATGCGGATAGCGATATAAGTGTTCTTCTTTTAATCCTACCTTTTTCAGAAGGTCTAAAATGATTTCTTTTTGTTCTTCTTTTTCGTAGGAACCGTGAATGTTCATCGGTTCGCTAATAATTTGGAATACGTTCATTGCCGGGTTTAATGATGCGTATGGATCTTGGAAAATGATTTGCATTCGTTTTCGATATTCTTTTAGTTCACTTTCCTTTAAACTTGCGATATCTTTTCCGTCGAATAAAACGTTACCTGAAGTGACATCGTGTAAGCGAATGATGCTTCTTCCTGTCGTTGATTTTCCGCAGCCAGATTCTCCTACTAATCCGAATGTTTCACCTTTTTTAATTGTGAAGCTTAAGTCATCAACTGCTTTTAACTGCTCTGTTTTTCTGCCGAATAGCCCCTTTTTAATAGGAAAATACTTTTTTAAGTTCCGAACTTCAATTAAGTTTTCTTCATGCATGGAAATCACCTACTGTCTTATCGTTTAACCAGCACATAGAACGTCTTTCGTTTCCGATTTCAAAATATGGCGGACGTTCTTTTTCACAAATGTCCATCGCATGCGGGCAACGCTCTGCGAATGGGCAACCTTGTGGCGGGTTTAATAAGTTTGGTGTTACACCTTGAATAGGAGCGAGTCTTTCTTTTACGCCGTTCGATATTTTTGGCAAAGAGTTTAATAACCCTTTCGTATATGGATGATTCGGCGATTGAAAAATATCAAGTACAGGTCCTTCTTCCATAATAAGCCCGCCATACATAACGATAACGCGTGTACAGTTTTGCGCGACTATTCCTAAGTCATGCGTAATAAGAAGTAACGCCATATTCGTTTCGTTTTTTAAGTTTTTCATTAAATCTAGTATTTGTGCTTGTATCGTTACGTCAAGTGCAGTCGTCGGTTCGTCCGCAATGAGAAGGTCTGGGTTACACGACATAGCCATTGCGATCATAACCCGCTGTTTCATACCGCCGCTTAGTTCATGCGGATATTGTTTTACCCTTTCTTCTGGCGACGAAAGGCCGACTTGTTTTAACAAATTGACTGCGATTTGCTCAGCTTCTTTCTTTTTCACTTTTTGATGCCTTATAATTACTTCCGTCATTTGTTTCCCAATTTTTACGACTGGATTTAACGCTGACATTGGGTCTTGAGAGATAAGTGAAATTTGATTTCCTCTAATAGAACGCAATTCTTTTTCAGATTTAGAAAGTATGTTTTCATTATGAAAAAGGATTTCTCCTTCTTTCACTTTCCCTGGTGACGTAACGAGAGACATAACGGACTTCGCCATTACACTCTTCCCGCTTCCAGATTCCCCAACGATACCAACTACTTCTCCTTTATTTAAGCGAAATGTAACGCCTCGAACCGCTTCGACTTCGCCACTTTCTATGAAAAAAGAAGTCTTTAAATTTTTCACTTCTAGTAGTTTTTCAGACACGCTTCTCACTCCTTTCACTTAACACTTTAGTTTTCATGTCCAGCTCCTTTTGGTGCGAAAGCTTTCTTCAATGCTTCACCAATTACGTTAAAACTAAGTACCGTTAAAAGGATAAGGAATCCTGGGAAGAGTGTTAAATACCAAGCTTCACCTATATATCCTTGCGCATTGTTTAGCATGCTGCCCCAAGAAGAATCTGGTTCTCTAATACCTAATCCTAAGAAGCTAAGTGATGATTCCATTAAAATCGATGTCGCAATCGTTAATGTCGCTGCGATTATAATCGTCGATAAAATGTTAGGAATGATATGTCTTACAATAATCATAAGTGATTTTTGTCCTGACACTTTTGCATATAAAACGTACTCACGCTCTTTTACAGATAGCGTTTCTGCCCTTACGATACGGGCGGTGTCCATCCATGTTAGTAATCCTATAATAAGAACTAACGTTGTAATTCCTGGTTTTAAATACGCATTTAATAGTAGCATTAAGAAGAATGATGGAATTGACATCAGTACTTCAACAACTCGCATTAAAAAGTTGTCTAACTTTCCGCCAAAATAGCCGCTAATGGCTCCAACTGCTGTACCGATTGTAATAGACACAACCATCGCAAGGAAACCAACTGCAAGCGAAACTCGTCCGCCATATAGCGCTCTCGTTAAGTAATCCCTTCCGTAATCATCCGTTCCGAAAGGATGACTCATACTCGGTTCTTGTAAGCGATCTGGAATCGACATTTTGCTAGGATCGTACGGTGATACGAATGCGAAAATTGATGCGACCGTTAAAACCGCAAGTATGATAACTCCCATTGCAACAAACTTATTTTTCGTAAAACTATGTTTTATCGTTTGAAATCTCCTATTATTCATTCCAAATCACCCCCTCATTCGAATGCGCGGATCTACTACGCCATATAAAATATCAGCAATTAAGTTACCGAGAATTAACATGAATGATGATAGTAATGTAATTGCCATGATAATCGGATAATCAAATCTAAAAATAGCATTTACCCCAAGTGAACCAAGACCCGGCCATGAGAATACTGTTTCCGTAATAAACGCTCCGCCTACTAAACTTGGAATCGATAATCCGAAAATTGTAATGATCGGGATTAATACATTTCGAAGTACGTGATTAAATAAAACCGTTTTCTTTGAAGCGCCGTATGCATATTGAATTTGCACATATTCTTCTTCTAATTGCTGAATCGTACTTGAACGAATATATCTCATATAAACAGATACGTTTTGAAACGCTAACACCATACAAGGTAAAATACCATGTTGCACAATATCCCACACAGAGTCTTTACCAACGGTGCGCATACCCATACTCGGAAGTAGGTTCAATTTTAAAGAGAATAAGTAGACTAATAGTAATGCAAACCAGAAAACCGGCATAGAAATACCAACGTATGAAATAAAGTTTACAATGCGGTCAAAGAATGAATTCTTTTTCACACCTGTAAATAGTCCAAGTGGTATTGCGATTACGAATGAGACGAGTAAAGATGATCCCATTAACCCAATTGTTGCAGGTAATCTTTCTGTGATAAGTTCCAAAACAGGACGATGATTTTGAAGTGAGTAACCAAAGTTTCCTGTTAAAATGTTTTTTAACCATAAAAAATACTGCACGTAAATTGGTTGATCTAGTCCTAAACTTTTGCGAATACGCTCCACATCAATTGGACTCATATTCGGTGTGACAAAGTTTCGAACGGGATCCCCCGGTGCTAGTTTTATTAATAGAAAAGAAATAATAGAAATAACAAATAAAAGCGGAATTGCATTTAAAAACCTCTTCGTAATTACTTTATACACAAACTTCCCCCCTCAAGCTAAAGTGAAACTTTAATAAGTGGGGGGTGTCCATCCCCCACTTATTATTAGTTGAACCAATCGGGCTTTTACGGGCAGTTGATCTCCCATCTACTTCCTCGCATTCGTCAAATTTTGAGGTGGGAGCCTTACTGCCCGTTAAAGCGGGATAAAGAAGCTGATTTCCACCAGCTTCTTTATTGTTTCTTATTTCACTTCATAAATCTTAGATAGATCTTCAAACATTGTGACAGGAATTGCTTTCGCTTCTTTTAATCCATCAAACTTTTTATCTACTGCAATAACTGCTTTCGGATACGCGATTGGTAGATAAGGTACGTCTTCTCTAGCTGTCTCTTGAATTTTATGGTATAGCTCTGCGCGTTTTGTTTTATCTGTTTCAACTGCAGCTTCTTCCCATAACTTATCGAAATCAGCGTTTTTATATCGTGCATAATTGTATTCAGCATTACTTAAGAATAAGCTCTTATATGAATCTGGCTCAGGTCCCATTATGTAACCACCAAATGTAATGTCATATTCTTTATTCTCTTTATCTAAGCCTTTTTCACTTGCCGCACTAGCATCTAATGCATTTAGTTCAACTTCTAAGCCAACTTCTTTTAATTTTTGTTGTGTATAAAGGGCTAAGCTTTCCATAATTTTATTATTCGTTACATACATCACACGTACTTTTTCTTTATCTTTCACGCCAGCTTTTGCTAATAAATCTTTCGCCTCTTTTTTATCATACTTATAGTCTTTAATATCTTTCGCATAATACATAGCGTCTGGCGTTAAGATTGAATTTGCTGGTTCTGCAAATTCACCTGAAACGAATGCTGAGTTAATCATTTCTTTTTTATCTAACGCATGCGCAATTGCTTGGCGCACTTCTTTTTTCTTCATCAAATCTGTATTCATGTTATAAGATAAGTAGAATAATCTACCTTCAGGGAATGTCACCATTGAGAAGTTCCCAGTGCTATCCAATTTCTTAAAGTCTTGCGGCTCAATCATCTTCATGTTGATTTGACCATTTTGCAGTGAAACATTTGCTGTATTACGGTCTTTTACAACACGGTATACGATAGAGTCTAATTTAGCTTTCCCACCTACATAATCATCGAATCGATCTAATGCAACGTACTCATCTGATTTATATTCTTTAAACTTAAACGGACCTGACCCTACAGGTTGTAAGTTTTTCTTACTCTTCGCTAAATCTGCTTCCCCCTCAAATACATGTTTCGGAATTGGGAAGAAATCATTCATCACACCTTCGAAAGATGCGCTTACTTGTGGTAAAACGAATTGAGTTGTTAACTCATCTACCTTTTTCACCTCAAGCGGCTTTCCTTTAAAAATAAAGTTTTCACGACTTGAGCTATTTTGCTTCTCATCTAAAATAGATTGGAATGTAAATGCTATATCGTCTGATGTAATTTTCTTACCATCATGCCATTTCAAATTATCTTTTAATTTCAATGTCCACGTTAATTGATCTTCTGAAGGCGTAAAGCTCTCAGCAAGAACAAACTTTTTCTTACCGTCTTCCATATGATATAGCGGCGCATATAAAGCTTGCTGCACAGTTAATGACACACGATCATTCGCATAAAGCGGATTCATCGTATCTGGATTATCGCTAACACCAATCGTTAACGCCCCTCCGTCTTTCGGAGTCCCTGATTTACTAGTTCCTGCTTGCTTCGAATCTTTTTCCCCTAAACAAGCAGCTAATGCAATAAGTAGTATTAGAACAAATGGTAATGCAAATAAATTCTGTTTCATCTTTCGGCCCCCTCGAACTGTTTATGCCCATAAGAAAACTCGGAATTAATCCCGAGTTTTCTTATAAGTTTTAAATTACCACTACCCGTATGTAAAGTCAAACTTTTTTGTAAAAATGGAAAACTTCCATACCTCCATTATTAAAGTACGATTAAAAACTAACAACCTACAAGAAATCTCTCTAAAATGGTTGTTATATATAATCAAAAATGTAGAATGGGATTAAAGATATTTTAAGGGGGCTATTATGACGTTTAATGAACTGAAAAAAAACAAACCAACAACCCAATGGATTGAAAATGATGAAGATGGGGAATTTTTCACTGAAGAAAATATAAGCGCAACAAATAAAGTTCTTGATACTTACATAAATAATTTAGAGCAATTGGGAGAGAATCCAACCGAAGTCGAAATAATGCATGTTGTTAAAGAGGTTGTTATTAACATAAATGAATTAAATGACGAACATGACTATTTTATCGAAACAACGGAACGAGAAGATCTCTATGAATTTATCGATACAGCAGCACGATTAGCGGGTCTAGAATCCGAAGAAGACATAACAGAAGAATGGCGTGAATGGTAAAAAAATCTGCATACGTGGCGTCTAAATTTACTCCTTCATAAAACTTTGTCCCCTTATTCTTCAATTAGAAAATAAGGGACAAACAAAGACAACTCCAATAGAACCCAATACTGACATATATTAAAATTTTTATTCAAATTAATAATATGATTAGATGTTTTTCTAAGTTCTTCTTCTCTAAATAAAATTAATCTATTTCCCAAACTCATTTTTTAATCAATTACCAAGGTATTTTGAACATAAATATCTTATATTTTTTTAGATGTGTATCTTTAGATTATTAAATAAACAGAAAAACAGCCGACTCTTTGTATAAAAGTCGGCTGCTTTCTTATCATTCAAGCTCCCCCTTTCCCAGGAGTTCAACAACTATTTGTGACTGCTCTTTAACACTAGCTTTTGCATTACATTTGAGATGCAAAAGCGCATTACAAACAAAAAGAACACCACAATCTCAATACACTTTCATACACAAAAATATACGAAGCACCAAATAGAATAACTTATAACCCAAATTAAAAAGACCACCAAAAGGCAGTCTCAAAACTCAATCTTATTCCCCACCCCTTGCTCCAACGCTTTCTCATACAAATACTTCGCAACGATAATATCTACTACCGCTAAACCAACTGATTTGAAAATAGTAATTTCTTCATCATTTTCGCGTCCAGCTTTTTCTCCGCTTATAATTTGACCAAGTTCAGCGTGAATGGCGTTTGCTTTGAATAGACCTTCTTTTATCGGAACTTGAAGGTCTCCTGTTTCGTCTAGTGCTGCTTCTTTTGATTCGACTACTACTTTGTTTGCGCTTGTGATGGCGTGTGAGGGTAGTTCTTGCATGCTCGGTCTGAATGAGCCGACGGCGTTTACGTGGACGCCTTTTTGTAGTGTTTCTGAGAAGACTGGTGTGGTTGCGTTCGTAGTTGTGACGATGATGTCTGCTTCACGTATTGCTTCATTTGGATCCCTGTAAACGTAAGCAGGTTTACCAAATTTCTCTTGTATATGTTGCGCAAATGCATATGCTTTTTCTTCTGTTCGATTGTATAAAATGACTTTTTCGATATCTCTAACTGCAAATATTGCTTCGGCAATTCCTTTCGCTTGTTCGCCCGTGCCGATAATGCATAAAGTTTTTGCGTTATGACGAGCTAAATGTTTTGTCGCTACTCCTGATAAGGCGCCTGTTCGGATCATCGTTAAGTACGATCCTTCTAAAAGTGCGAGCGGTTCTCCCGTTTGAAAGTCTGATAGCATCACAATCCCGTTTATCGTTTTCTTTCCTACCTGTTTATTTTGCGGAACTACCGTTACTATTTTTACTCCAAGTGCCTCAAGCCCTTCCGCTACTGAAGGCATAATTAATGCAGTATTTTGTTCGCTTGCAAATGGTAATGAAGTACGTATTGGTGTGATCGTTCTTTCTGCGGAAAATTCTTGTAAAGCAAGCGCCGCGTATTCAATAACTTCATTCATATTTACTAAGTTTCTTTGTTCGTTCGCGCTTATGACTAGCATATTTGTTCACCTCCTCCTCTTATCCCGTATTAACGGGCAGTAAGACTCCCATCTAAAAATTCGGTTGGACAAAGAAGTTACACGGGAGATCAACTGCCCGTAAAAACCCGATTGGTTCAACTAATAATCAGTGGGGAACCCCTCCACTGATTAAAGTTTCACTTTATCCTAACAAAAATCCCCGATTCAAATCATCCCTCGGATCTACAACGAACTGATGAAACCCTGTAATAAATGCATTCCCCGTTACTTTCGGAACGACAGCTTTATATGTATCTACTACGGTTACCGACAATACTTCTCCCTCGAATTTCCCATCAGTAATGCATTCGTGGACGAACATTTCTCCCTTTTGTAAGGCATCTTTTTCAAAAAGAGTTGCGATTCTCGCAGAAGTTCCTGTGCCGCAAGGAGAACGATCTACTTGCCCATCAGCAAAAATTGTTACATTTCGTAGCGTAGCACCTTTTTCTTTCGGTTCATCTGAAAAGATAACGCCGTATATTCCTTTCAAACCTTCTTCAAGTGGATGTTTCACTTCCATTTTGCTCTCTATATAATGTTTAATTTTACTGCCCCACGTTTGAATAGCGGGCAAGTCTTTAAAATCAACTTTCAAACCAAATTCTTTACAGTCTACAACAGCGTAAAATGCTCCACCAAACGCAATATCTACTTGAAATTCATAGTTATCTATTTGAATAGGAACGTCTTTTTTGTATACAAAGGAAGGGACATTTTCAAATGATACAGATTCTACTTCACTCCCGTTATATTTTGCATACGCAACAACTTCCCCAGCAGGGCTATCAATAATAAACTTTTGTTTTTCACCCTTTACTTCAAACATGCCCGTTTCAATCCCAACTGTAATAACGGCGATAATGCCGTGACCACACATCGTACTCCAGCCTTCATTGTGCATAAATAAAACACCAAAATCAGCGTGGGCACTTGCTGGCGGTGTAATGATACAACCGTACATTCCGTGATGTCCTCTCGGTTCATACATCAGAACTTCACGAAGGTAATCCAAATGTTCCATACAGTAGGCACGTCTTTCCAGCTGCGTTTCTCCTTTTATTTCTGGCACTCCGCCCGTAATAATTCGAAGCGGCTCCCCAGCTACATGTGCATCAATCGTTGTATATATTTTACTAACCTTCATTTCTATCTCTCCCCTATACGTTGATACTATTTCCAACGCAAGTATCATGCCAAATCGTATAGCATTACTTTTTTCAAATCCCCTCAGCAATGTGTATTCTTTTTTCAACAAATCCATATACAACTGTCTACTTTTTTATACACGGCGTGGATGTTACGTTATAAAACACCTCGATAACTTTGCAATTTCACTGGTACACACATGCAGGATTCCTTTTACCATTATTATTTTCAATGTAAAGTTACTTCGCACCCCAACATATACTGTTCAAAAGCAAAAGGAAGTGATCCCATGTATTACGGAACAAAAGGCTGGTACGTAGCTGAACTAAAAAAATTAGGCGTGCGCTATCATGAAGGTCGAAAACTAGAAAGTTACCGCGGACACATATTACGCAATTTACTCATCGCACAACAAGAAAAATTAAAAGAACAGTAATAGACCCATATCACAATATCGACACCTCACAGTAAACGCCACCTGCAAACTGCCAATCAATCACACATCAAACTACACTAAAAAGGTCACCCAAACGGGTGACCTTCCTTTCTTATTCACAAACAAGAATTTGTCTAGTAAATGATCCTTTTCTTGTAATACAGCGATCTGCAATTTCAAATCCTGCTTCATGGATCATGTCGTCCATTGTCTCCATCGTTACAACGACTACCTTTTTAGCGATGCGGCGCGCACTTGAAAGAATGGAGAGCTGGTCTTCTGGTGTGGCATGCGTAAATAGGTCGTACGGCATATCGATAATGGCAACGTCGTAGTTCTCAGTAATTTCCTCGATTGGACCTTTTGTTACTGTTCCTTCAAATCCGAAATGTGCGATATTTTTTCTCGTTCCAAGAACTACAAGTGGATTTATATCTCTACCAACGATGTTAATCCCCATAGAAAGTGCTTCTACTACTACTGTTCCAATACCGCAGCACGGGTCAATTGCTCGTACTCCCTCTGGATTTGGTACAGCGATATTTGCAACTGATCTCGCAACACGTGTGCTAAGAGATGTCGAATAACTATGCGGTTTTTTTATGTGATGATACCAAACTGGTTCGCTTTCTACATAGTGCCCGAAGTACCAGCGTCCTCCAAGAGGAACAATCCCGAAGACACGCTCTGGATTACGAACATCCGCTTCTCCTTCAATATGCATGCCAAGGTCTCGTTCAATAAGACGTCTTTCTCCATATTCAATTTTATTCTCCCCAACGAGGTCATTGATTTTAACGAAGATGACTTTGAACGTCGCTCCTGCCAAGTCAATTTGTTCCACTTGTTTTAAGATACTTTCTAAGTCGTCTCCTTCATACATAACTTCAATTCGCTCTTTAATAAACGCACTTCTACTCGGGTCAATTTTGACATCACTTTTTAAAATATTAACGTGGGACTCCATTCCAAAGAACGAGCGCATTTCCAAGTAACATAAAGCACGCTCCTCCTCACGAAATGCATACGTATATATACAGGCAGGTGTTTTACTATGATTACTCAATCTATTATCATCCTTTATCGTTTAAAATTGTTATGATTACAATTACTCAAATACTTTTCTTTTGTATATAAAATTAAATGATATCATATGCCGGAAATAAAGAGAAACGTTAATAAATAAAAGAGACTGCCAATGGCAATCTCTTATTATTTATTAACGGAAAGAAGACACGTTGTTACCCATTTCTTCATAGTAATCTAAAATACCTTGATAAATAGCTTCCGCTGCACTTTGTCTCTGCGCTGGTGTAGCTATTTTATCTGCATCACTTTTATTATCTACAAATGCTAATTCTGCTAATACAGCTGGCATTGTATTTTCTCTAATTACGTATAAATCGCCTTTTTTCACACCACGATCTTTTGTTCCCAGTGCATCTACAAGACGCTCTTGAATTTTTTCTGCGAGTAAACGACTTTCTGATACGTTAGGATTTGTTCCTCTTGCTGTCGCTGATTCATAGTAGAACGTTTCTGTACCTTGTCCATTTTTACTTTCCGTACCATTACCATGGATACTTACAAAGATATCCCCATTATTTTTTTGAGCAAATTCTACACGTTTCTTTAAAGAATCAGAAGCACTTGTTCCTGGACGTGTATCATCTGTACGAGTGAATAACACAGTAAATGGTGTCTTTTTCTCAAATATCTTCTGTAATCGTAATGATACATCTAATACAGTTTGACTTTCTTTCTCATAATAACCTGGATTACCTGAATCCGCTCCACCATGACCTGGATCAATGATAATCGCTTTTCCTTCTAAGAAGTTACCTTGCTTCACTGGGTTTAATTGGCTTTTATTAACCCATTGGAAACCAGCGCCCATGCGGATACGAATCCAGCTGCCATTCTCTTCAATAACAGTTACTTGTTGTGCGTTATGTGTTCCCATTACTTTTGAAGAAGAAGAAGCTTCTGCATAAGTAGTGAATCCTTCCTTAATAGCTTCTGTTTTCTCTACTAAAGGTGTCCATTTATCACCGTTACTTGTTGCAATTTTGATCCATCCATCTCGTTCTTCTTTAATTTCAACCATTT
Source organism: Bacillus cereus (assembly GCF_002567495.1). Classification (GTDB taxonomy): domain Bacteria; phylum Bacillota; class Bacilli; order Bacillales; family Bacillaceae_G; genus Bacillus_A; species Bacillus_A cereus_AQ. Next base: position 106,717 of record NZ_NVAP01000035.1, read on the forward strand.
GTGGATTATGCTGATTTGCACTAATACCTGAACTTAATGATGGTGCGTGATATGTAATGAATTTTCTATCTATGTACATTTTCTTTGTTTCTACTGGACGATCACTATTTTTGCTAAATTTATCTGTTTGGGCAGTAAGCTGAGCTGCTTGTTCACGCGTAATAGAATCATTCGGTTTCCAGCCATCCTCTGTACCTAAAGAAAGTTTTAATTCTACTAAAATATTAACTTCTTCTTTACCCCAATGATTTTCTAAATCGGCGAATTTTGTAGGCACTGGTCCTGTTACTTTGCTTTTCAAATTATATGCTCTTACAAGCATAGCTGCCATTTCAGCACGAGTTACTTTTCCTTCAGGATCAAATACTCCTGGTTCTCGCCCTTTAATAATATTCTCTTTTTCCATAGCTGCAATAAATGGAGCTGCCCAATTATTTTTTGCATCATTATAAGACGGTTTTGCATTTGGATCTACTTTAGCACCAATTGCTGTTGCAATAATCTTTGCAGCCTGGGCACGTGTTAAATTTCCGTATGGCATAAAGTTACCATCTGGCATACCATTAATTACATTTCTCTCTACTAAATAATAAATTGCGTCTTTCGACCACGCACTATCTGAAACATCAGGAAATTTCTTCGTTTCTGCTAAACTACTAATTGGATGTGCTAGTAAATTTGCTGCTAATAAACCTGCGGCTATTGCTTTGTACTTCATAAAAAATAAATCTCCTCTCAAAACTTCATATTCATACAACTTTTTCAATCAATCTAACTAAAATATATTAACTATCAATTAATTCCTTTCATAGTGTATAACATTATATATCTATAGTAAACACGTTTCCCGCCGTATAACAAAAATCGCATATATATAACTTATAGTGAATGTATATAAAGTAAAGCTTTAATCAGCCTGCAAATAGCGGGCTAAAAAAGCGATTAGGACATATCTCCTAATCGCTTCGCCAAATAAAAAGCTGATTAAAAATAGTATTTTTAATCAGCTCTCTATTATCTATGAAATTATTCTTCAATTAAATTAGACATTACATATGCATACACTAATGCTTCTGTATGCGCAATAGAACTTTCATGCGTACGTTCAAATGCGTGAGAAGAATCAATACCTGCTCCAATTAACGCATGTTTCACATCAAATCCCGCGCGAATCGCAGCTGATGCATCAGATCCGTAGTACGGATAGATATCTACTTTATATTCAATATGATTCGTTTTCGCAAGCTCTACTAAATGTTTACGTAAAGCGTAATGATACGGGCCGCTAGAGTCTTTTGCACAAATAGATACTGTATATTCATCAGATGTTTGTCCATCACCTAACGCTCCCATATCAACCGCTAAATATTCAACAGTTTCTTCTGGAATGTTAGAGTTACCGCCGTATCCAATCTCTTCATTATTAGAAATTAAGAAATGAGTTGTATATGGTAATGTTACGTTTTCATCTTGTAATCTTTTAATTAATTTTAATAAAATCGCAACACTTACTTTATCATCTAAATGACGTGATTTTATGTATCCACTCTCTGTAATTTGAACGCGCGGATCAAATGAAACGAAGTCTCCTACTTCAATTCCTAATTCGCGTACTTCATTTGCAGAAGAGACACGCTCATCAATACGCACTTCAATATTTTGCTCATCACGTTTCGCCTCACCTGCATTTTTGTATACATGTACAGATGTTTGATGCATTAAAATCGTTCCTGTATACGTCTTGCCGCTTGACGTTTCAATTTCACAATATTCTCCTTCTACAGAGTTCCAGCGAAATCCGCCAATCATAGATAAACGAAGACGACCGTCAGATTTAATTTCTTTTACCATCGCACCTAACGTATCAACATGAGCAGTTAATAAACGATGCTGCGCATCATTCTTCCCTTTTACCGTTAAAATAAGAGCACCCTTATTATTACGTTTCGTTTCTACATTCCACTCACTTACATAGTTTTCAATGAAATTAATAATTTTTGCTGTATTTCCAGATGGACTTGGAATAGAGACAAGCTCCTTAATCAGTTCCATCGTTTCTTTCGTATGATGTGCCATTGTCGTTTCCTCCTCATTTTCTCTACTATTCAGTATACAAAATTCGCCAGAAAACCTCTACTTATATAGCTTAATTTTCTAAATTATAGTAAAATTCTTTTTAATATACAAAAGGAGTCCTGAGATATGAATATATCAAAAAAATATATACACATTGCACTCATTTGGTTTTTAGCATCATTATTTTGTTTACAGGTTTCTTATGCCGTTCATACCACTACTTCTATTACAATTGGCTGGATATTAACAGCTATCTTCTTCATTATTAGCTTCATTGCAACAAAAAAGCATAGCGTTACTCATTAACGCTATGCTTTTCCTATAAAACTATTCTTCCGAAACGTCTAATAAATAAATCCCTCTTTCAAATCCACCGCGCTCTACTTCTTTTTTCTTACGAAGACGTTCTACATCTTCAATCGATGCACCTTCTGCACGTGCTAATGAGATGATAACTTCTAGCGCATCTGCAAGAGAATCTAGTGCATGTTCGCGTTCTTTCATAGAAGCAAATTCACGAATTTCTTCCGTTCCAATTTTCGCTAAAGCTTGTATGTATGCTTGCCCTGTTAATTTTTGTGCTGTATACGTTTTTCCAGACATTAAAATCTTCTCTGGAACACGATCTCTTACTAATTTATTATACGTCGACATCATTCATCCTCCTATATTTAATAGCACCCGAGCTCTGCTTTATAGAAAAACCATTCCTTCTTCACACATGCACTAATCATATCAATTCCTGATCCGTGTGCTCTTACATGCGGAAAGAAATAGTGTTCTGATCCTTCTTCTTCCTTACCATATAAAGTTTGGTACTCATCCGGAATTGCTTCTTTTTTCACGTCCTTTTCTTTCGTCACCCCGCCAGAAAATGCAACGCTTGGATGCCCTTCAAAAAACAATGCAGTCCGCACCGCCATAGATGGTGTACTGTGCAAAGCATAATATATAAACAAGATTATACCAATAACACCTATCATTTTTTTCATCTATTACTCCTTAAAAAAAGTGCTAACACAATTATACTAAAATGTGTTAGCACTTTCTCCCTTTTATCCAGAATTAACGGACTAATAATCAGTGAGGAATGGACAAAATCCCCACTTCACTTTATTCTCCTTTAAATGCCGGTAGACGTTTTTCTAAAAACGCAGCAATTCCTTCTTTATGATCCACTGTTTGTCTCATCGCATATTGACCGCGTTTTTCAAGTTGTAATGTTTGCTCTAAATTAGAGCGATTTACTTCACATAAAATTTGCTTCGTTTGAATCATTGCTTTAATCGGTTTTTGTGACCATTCATTAATTTTTTTCTTCACAGCCGTTTGGAACTCTTCACCGATTACTTCATCAATTAAGCCGATATCAAGCGCTTCGGTCGCCGATAATTTCTTGCCTTCCCAAATAATTTGCTTCGTCATGTTTTCACCGACGCGCTTTTGAAGGAAGAAATGACCGCCTCCATCTGGAATTAAAGCGATTCCAATAAAGTTCATCGCAATAACAGATGATATATCCGCCATTACATAATCAGCTGTTAACGCAATACTTAACCCAAGACCTGCAGTTGGTCCATGAATTGCACTAATAACAAGCTTCGGCATCGTATACAATGTCACAACGACTTCAGAAATAGTATTCATAATACCATCAAATTTACTTTCATCATTACTTGAAAGCATCGACTTAATATCTCCACCCGCAGAAAAACCACGGCCGTTCCCGCATAACACAACGATATGCGCAGAACTTTCCGCTACTTCTTTCAACTTTTGTAATAACTCTTTTAATGTCGGCTCATCTAACGCATTTAACACCTCTGGGCGATTGACCATAACCGTTGCAACGTTACCTTCATATTTCACAATAACAGATTCTGTTTTACTCGTTACTTCCATTACATACCCCTCTTTTCTCCATAAAGATTATACTTATATAATTATAGAAAGCGACTGAAAAATCCTTCTTTTTTCTTAATTTTCTGTCTAATATTCTCACAATTTGTACATATATCGTATAAAACATACAATTCCGTTGAAAAATATAGAAATTAAAGTCGGTTTATCCATGCTTTTCATCTATTTACCATTACAATGAAATGGTGTATTCTTAAGTTTGATAAAAAACAAATATTGAAATTCATTCGCCTTACTATGTAAAAAAAGGCTTTATACCCCTATTTTAGGTGTTGTAATAAAGGAATGAAGAACTGGAGGAACATATGGTTAATAAGTTGAAACAAACGGATAACTACTTCCCACATCTCCTATTGCTATTCATTGTGTTTCAACCAATCTTAGATTTATTAACATCTTTTTCAATCTATATATTACACATGAGCGCAACAGTTGGAGTTGTAGTCCGTTTCGCCTTTATGCTTCTTGCATTAGGATACCTACTTCTTCATCACAAACAACAAGATACGAAAAAGTACATTCTCTATTTATGTTTACTTGGAATCGCACTCGCAATCGGTCTTGTAAATAATATGATGGTTAAATCTCCAGTTTCATTTGGAGAAGAAGTTAAATTCATTTTAAAGAGCGTATATCCAATTGTGCTACTGTTTGGATATATTATCGCCTTTAAAGAGCTAAAAAATAAAGAGTATGTGTTTCATAAAATCATTACATATTTCTTATATGCAACTTTAATTTTAAGCATTACAATGATTGTCGCAATGCAAACTGGAACGGATTTTCCAAGCTATCCTCACTCAAAAATCGGCTCAAGAGGTTGGTTCTTCGCTGGAAATGATTTAAGTTCTCTTTTCGCCATTATGTTCCCAATCATTGTCTTATATTCGATTCATAAAACAACTTCTTTCTCGAAAATATATTACTGGATTCCAACAATACTTGCGATGTATGCAAGTATTATGGTCGGAACGAAAGTCGGATATGGCGCAATTGTTATTACATTAGGCGTAGCACTTTTCTTCTCATTCATTGAATATATGATAAATCGTAAAAAAGAAGGTAAAGGATTCACACATATTGTAAATACCGTTGTTACCGCGGTTATACTAGGAGGTTTAATTGCTCTTACACCGCATACTCCTATCGCAAAAAATATGGGTATTCACATGCAAATATACGAATACAAAAAATCAGTACAAGAAGAAATAGATCGAAAAGAAGGCAAAGTAATTAAAGAAGATCCAGAAGATGCAAAAAAACATGCAAAAGGTGAACTTACAGATTCTGAAATGAAAAGTTTGATTTACAGTGATCGCGACAAATTCTTAAAAACATACAAACAATACTATAAAGACGCACCGCTCTCACAAAAACTATTCGGAATGGGTTACGCTGGTAACTACACAGATAAAATTAAGTTAATTGAAATGGACTTCCATGACCTATTTTTCGCATTTGGAATTGTCGGTTTCCTTATTTACTTAATACCGCTTCTATACTTTGGTATTAAGTTATTCATCCGCATGATCACGAACTTTAAGAAAATCATGACCGTAAAGTATATGCTATTAGCGAGCACACTCATTCTATCACTGGGTATTGGCTTTATGTCTGGCCACGTATTAACAGCGCCAGCCGTTAGTATTTTCTTCGTTGTTATACTCGCTTATATCATTGTTGATTTTGAAATTGAATAAAGTGAAACTTTATTTAGCGGGGGTTTTACGGGCAGTTAATGCGGGATAAAAAGAAGGTGCTACGAACTATCAGTAGCACCTTCTTTTTTATTTAATTAATGTTTTACGTATTCTAAACTTTCTTTTGCGATATACGCTTCAGTTACAGTAGGATTATCTGAAATAACTTTAACCCATGCTTTTCCATTTATTATTTCTTCACCAGTAACTGTGACAACCGCATTTGTATTTAAACGATACAGTCGCTCATTTGATATGCTAGGATTCTTTTTCACTTCCACGTTATTCATCACACGTGCAAGTTTGTACTTGTTGTATTCTTTTTTACCTAAATAAGAATCAAAACGATTCATATGCCCCGCTACTTTTTTACCCCAGTTCGCATCAGATGCATATTTCGCATTTAAACCAGCGGCTTTATCACCTGTATATGTTGCTGTATAACGCCAATGCCCTGGATTTAAATATCCTTCATTCATATATACTTTCGCTGCATGTTCAATGCAATCTTCTTTTGAATTAAATGCTTCCCCATTACCATATGGGCTATCATCTGTTGCTTTTAAACCAAATAAATTATTTTTGTCTTTTGCAAGAGCGCTTGTTCCATAATAACTCTCATGAATTGCTAATGAATATAAGAATAATGCATTTACATTATACTTACTTTCTACTTCTTTAATTTTCTTTCCTAAACCAATTAATGGAGAGTCTGGCTTAATCGATTTCACATAACTATCTAATTGTTCAGCTGTATAATCTGTTTTCGAACGTAATGATAAATAATTGAAATATTGATAGAAAGTTTCGTCTCCAAATGTCTTTCCATCTACACTATACATTTGCTGTCCTTGCTTCATGAAAGAAGGTGCCACACCATATCTAAATTCTGTATATCCAGGTGAGCTTGTATTATATGTATAATATTTATGGTATAAATATCCATCTGTTTTCACATAATAAGACGACTGTTTCATTTCATTTGTAGGAATTAAATTGATTTCATTCTTCTTCACATAACCTGTTAAACCAGAAAGTTGAACTTTCACACGATCTTCGCTAACTTCTAACACTTTAAATTCTGTTCCATACTGAAGATACGTATATACTGTTGACAAATTCTCATCATAAATATTAATAATGTTTTGCCCAGTTATTCTCTTCGCAATTGCAAAACCATCTTTAATCCATAAAAATTCGTTCTCGTATTTCACCGCATTCATACCTTTATTTTGAGCAGCCGTAACCGCTTCTTTATACGTATTATAGCGCTCTACTTCTTGCTCTGTTCCGTTTTCTCTTACGTTTGTCACGACATATTTCTTAGTTTCTACAGGATTGCTATTTCCGTTTTTTTCAATCGTCTGAAGCATACGATCCAACATAGCTGAAGCCATACCTCTTGTAGCTGATAAATGTGGTCTAAATGTATTATCTTCTGGATACCCTTTAATAATTTGAGTAGCTACCATAACTTGTACATGCTCTTTATAGTTAATACTATCTTTATCAGTAAAGGTAAGCGGACTTACAGCTACTTTAATATTTTTATAGTCTAACGCTCGCTTTACCATTATCGACATTTCTTCACGTGTAATCACATCATTTGGTGAGAACGTCTCGTTAGTACGACCATTAATAATTTTCGCTCCATATGCTCTACTTACACCATCATATAAACCGTAAGTCTTCGGCACATCCTCGAAATTCGAATCAGCTTTCGGTAAATTTAAAGCCCTTGCTATGAATGTAGCAAACTCTGCTCTTGTTACTAATTTATCAGGCGCATATACATTCTCACCATACCCCATTAAAACTCCTTTAGTAATAAGTGAACGCATATGAGTCTCAAACATATGTCCTGTAATATCATCATTTGCCGCATAACTTGAAATAGGAGTTAAAAGTAATGATCCCGTTAATGCCACTGCTGTTATACCTTTTGAAAAAGTCTTCAAGGTTATCCTCCTCGTAATCTACGAATTTATTATCACAAATTTGATTATATAATAATCGCAATCAATTTAGCATAATAAATAGAAATTAACATAAAACGTTTTTATACTTAGAATTTTCATTAAATTCCACACAAAACAAAAGACACTTTATTTTTTTAATAAAGTGCCTTTTCCCATATGACCAATGAGTTTCTTTGTTGCCTGTTCGCCTTGCAACCGAAGCTTATCTATTGTCAATTGTAACTCTTGCTGCACAGTTCCTTGTTGCATTAATTGCTTTTTCGCAATCTCATATAAATACTCAGCACTCCATTCGCCATCCACACTTCCTATAACTGGCTGATTCACTTGACTTAAAAACGAATCAATTTTTGGATCGTACGAAATCCCGACCATTGGAGTTTTGGCTACAGCAGAAAAAACAAGTGCATGAAGACGCATACCAATTAGCAGTGAACATTGTGATAAAATGAATATTTTCTCGTCAATATCCATTTTATATGGAAGCATATAGGTCTCTTCTCCCATTAAGTCTACTACTTCACGTGAAGCTTTTTGATCAAATGGCTCATGCATTGGAACAAATAAAATTTGGTATCCTTCTTGCTTTAATTTTTTTAATGCTATAGCTAATTTTTTTATATAATCTTCTTTTGCATTCCAATAACGCACACTAACCGCGATTACTTTTCCATGTATCGAATGCTTTTGTAACCAATCCGATTGTTTTGTCCGTTTCCATGTTAAAACAGGGTCTGGAACAATTTCAATATCATTTTTTATGCCAAGTCCTTTTAAATATAAAAACGAATCCTCATCTCGAACGGATACATAGGAAGCTTTTGACAAGTTCCATTTTACTAATAGACGATTATATCCTTTTGTAATTGGCCCTATTCCTTGTGAATAAATATAATACGGCTTTTTTAATAATCGAGCGAGTCCCATAATACCCGTATAATATAAAATACTCTTCGTACTTGTCTGATCTTGAAGAAGGCTCCCGCCACCACTAATAACTCCATCACTGTTTTTTATCGCATGATAAACAGCTTTTATATCCCAACGATCTACCGATTCTACACCATACATTTCCTTTGTATAGTTAGAATCATTTGATAGTACTACTAGTTCTATATCCGGGTTCTCTTTACTTAACGATCCAATAATTGATTGTAGAATCGCTTCGTCTCCAACATTATAAAAACCATAATATCCTGATAAAACTAAACGCACCCTAAATCTCCTCCAAAACTAGGTAACCGTTTATTTCATCTATCATAAACTGGTAACCATTCCTTACCTAAACACTCGATACCCTATATCGTTTCCTCTTTATCAGTTCATATAAATTTCAATAAAAAAATTAAATTTATATATTTATCTTTTCAAAAATGGTATTTTTTTTATTGATATCCATTTTAATTTCAAAGCACATATACCATACAAAATGGTTGCAATACTTAATGCTATACCACTGAATACTAACGTCATAATTCTTGAAGATGTAACATCTATCATATTACATAGTTCATACAATCCTAGTCCGAAAATACATGCTATTGCTAGCACGCCAAAAAAGCTTTTTACATGAATAGAATAGGCAATATAGCTTCGAATATACAAATGATTTACAATACAAATCAATACGTAAGTAATTAATGTACTATACGCCGCTCCATCTATGCCAAACTTCTCCACTAACATCATGTTTAACACCACTTTCACACAACTCGCACCGATAACAATCCATGCAGCTTGTGCAGAACGATTAATCCCCTGTAAAACACCTATTGATAGTACCATAACCGCAGTAAAATACGAACTGCCAATCATAACTGTTAACATACTACTGCCTTTTACGTCTGTGAACAATCCGATATTTAACGGTACTGTTAATGCCATCAACCATATTGTTAATGGTGCTGTCAAAACATGCGTTAGTCGATTTGTATTTTGAATTGTTATTTTCGCCAAATTTATATCTCTTTTGGCCAATGCGGAAGTTAAGAGTGGTATTAATGGAAATACAATTGCACTTGCAAAAATAACAATTATTTGCGTGAATGCAAAACCACGACTGTATATTCCAAATTGTTCTTGAATTTCTGTTGATGATCCTTGTAATACATGCGGTATTGTAAGCGAGTCTACTAAATTTAAAAGTGGCATTGATAAAGCTCCGATAGCAATCGGAATCGATACCTGCAATATCTTTTTCCCGTTTTCTCTTAAATCTCGGAGCGAATAGGAATTGCTTTTATTGTAGTATGGACTTCTATTATATTTTATACGCAAATATATAAGCGAGCTAATGACTCCAAGAAAAGATCCAACCATCGCACCACTAGTGATAACAGTATTACTCTTATCCCATGATACTAGTATGTAAGCAATTATTAACATAAAAAACACACGTACAAATTGCTCAATGACTTGTGATATCCCTGTTGGTTTCATATCGCCGAAACCTTGAAAATACCCTCTATAAACCGCCATGTATGGCGCAATGAGTAATGCTAATGAAGTAATAAGCAACGGCATTCTAGTTTCTTGTCCACCAAGCATATTTGCAATTTCAATAGAAAATAATGCAATGACTACACATCCGAAAACACCAAATGCTATTCCTATAATTGATGCGGATGTAAATAATTTCGCAATTTCTTTTTGCTTATTTTTTTCGTTCAACTCTGCAATTAGTTTCGAAATTGCAAGTGGAACTCCGGCTACTGATAATGTAAGAGCAATCATATATACAGGAAAAACGAGTCGGAAAATACCAAGCACTTCATCTCCTGCAATATTTTGTAATGGAATTTGAAAAAAACTACCAAGCAATTTCGACAAAAAAGTTGTAATTGTTAAAATTGCTGCTCCTTTTACAAACTTTTTATTCATATTTTTTCTCTTTTCTTTTATACATATACTCTCAAACATATTGTTTTAAACGATAGGGGTTCATTTTACCCCACTGGTTATCATAACAAATTTATTATAGGTTGAATACTTGGTTTTTTTTACAAAATAGAAAAGAGAACCAGTTCAAGCCTATCTCTTCACAATATTTTTTCTAATTCCTTCCATTATATATGTACACATTATAACCGTTTTTGTTACTCAAAAAGCTCTTCTTCTCTATCATTGCGATATATATTACTAAAAATATTATAAGAATATCCCACAACTCTACATTATAATTTATGTAAAATTGTGAGATATTCTAATTACCATCTAAACACTTAAGATTTTCAATTGTTCTTTCTGTTCATCGTTCGCCATTACTACGATTGTTTTTTCAATACTCGGGTGTACTTGCTCAAGCTTTACACTTGCCCCTGCTTTATTTGATTGCTCAACAAAATTTAATAATGCCATAGCTCCTGATACATCCATATAACGCACATCTTTCATACGTAAAACAACCGGTGACTTCACACCTTGTAAAGTAGAGAAAATACGATCTACTGATAAGAAAGAGAGCGGTCCTTGAATCGTATACGTTTCTTCTCTTTCTTTTACGATAGAAGTTTTACGTTCTTTACATTTCACCATATATATGATGAACGAAAGAATAATACCGAATGCAACAGCAATCATTAAATCGAACTTCACCGTCACAATCATCGTTACGAGCATAACAACGACATCACCTTTAGGAGCGACATGCATCTTTTTCATGCTTTCCCAATCGAACATTCCAATACCAGTTAAAATTAAAATACCTGATAGTACAGCAAGTGGAATATATTGTACGACCGAACCAAGCCCCATAATAAAAATGAATAAGATAACACTATGCATACACGCCGAAAGTGCCGTTTTACCGCCACTTCTTATATTCACGATAGACCTTACAGTCGCACCTGCACCTGCTAATCCGCCAAACAATCCGCTCATCATATTACCGATACCTTGTCCAACGAGCTCTTTATTACTTTTATGACGTGTACCTGTCACATTATCCATTACGACCGATGTTAACAACGAGTCAATCGATCCTAATAAAGCAATACTAAGCGCTGGTAAAATAAGTGCTGCTATTCCTGTTCCACTTAAAGATGGAATATGAAGCGTAGGCATCGCTTCTGGAATGGTTCCAATCTTTTCAATTACTTTATTTAACGAAAGATTTCCGATAATCGGTAACTTTACTGTAAGTCCTTCGAGTAGGGAAGAAAATAAAGGTAGTAAAGCTGTCACACCGACTAGTGCTACTAAACTAGACGGAATCGCCTTAATCCATTTACCAGAAACAATCATTACAATAATCGTTAACACAACAAGTAGAAAACTATTTTGTACGTGCTTTATTTCGCCTAAAATAATGATTAATGCAATACCATTCATAAATCCTGAAACGACAGGATACGGAATATATCGAACGTAAGAACCGAGCTTACATACACCGAATAAAATTTGAAATAACCCTGCCATCATAAAGGCAATAAAACTTGCCTCTAACCCGTGCGTCGCAATAACTCCTGTTGCGATAACGGTAATTGGTCCAGTTGGCCCCGTTACTTGCCCAGGTGTCCCGCCAAATAACGCTGCGAATAAACCTGCAAAAATCGCACCATACAATCCAACAAGCGCTCCCTCAGACGTTCCTGTCGCAGCAATACCAAATGCAATCGCAAGTGGCAACGCAACAATCGCAACAGTAAATCCCGCTAAACATTCCTTTGCTATTTTTTGAAACATATAAATAACCACCTTTGTATAAAGTCCATGTTCCATTGTACACCTAAAAAGATACATTCGTTAGCTCACTTTTTACATTCTCGTGACGGAAACGTATTCAATGAAAAGTTTCCCCCTTATCTTTGGAAACAATTGCAACTATGCTATAATGAACAAATTAAATCTTTTACTATATACTTGGAGGCACTATGCTAACTTTTGAAGAAAAATTATCGATTATTGAATCTTTCCCAGAATTAGAAAGAAAGAACGTATCATTAAAACGTGTAAACTTCCACTTTGAAGAAAGTCGTTTAGATAAAAAGAACGTTGTATTTCATTTACACCCAAATGGAAATGGATTTGTGTATGCAAGCGGTATTAAAGGTTACAAAACGGATGATAAAGGTATGGTTAACATCCGTGAGTTTTCAGCAGAAGAGTTACGTTCAGTAATTGAGAAATCAATTGACCTTCTATCACAAGAAGAAGTAGTAGCACCTGTAGAACCTGCAAAAGAAGAAGAATGGCAGAACGAAGATGGTCATATTCTTACTCTTATTTCAGAGGATGACATGTGGAACGTATACGCTGGTGTAAACTTAGACGGTACATTCAACTCTTATCCAGAAGCTGCGGAATACCTTGATGAAGAAGGTTTTTCACGCAAATAAAAATAGAAAGTGGGTATCCCCCACTTTCTATTTTTTTGCCCCTTTCAAAGACTCCCTCAGCACAAACTTCTGCAACTTCCCGCTCGCATTACGCGGAAGTTCATCTACAAATAAATAATGACGCGGACGCTTATAATCTGCTAATTCGTCACTTTCTTTGCAATACATTTCCAAATCAGCTTCTGTTATTGTTTCATCTTTCTTCACAATAACTGCCACCACACGCTCTCCCCATAATTCATCTGGCTCACCAAGTACCGCCACATCTAATATACCGGGATGACTATGAAGGAAATCTTCAATTTCGCGAGGGTAAATATTTACACCACCGCTAATTACCATATCATCAACGCGATCTGCAACGAATAAATAACCATCCTTATCGAAGTATCCTAAATCACCAGAATGATACCATCCTTTATACATCGATTTTTTATTCGCCTCTTCACGATTATGATAGCCAGCCATCATAGTTGGGCCGCGCAAAATAATTTCTCCCACTTCATAAGGAGGTAATACATCATCTGGTTCTGCCGGTGCCTCTTCATTTGGCTTCACAATACGAACTTCATGGCTAAAACATGGTGTTCCTGCTGAACCAGCTTTCGTAATTTGATCTTCTTCTACTAGAAACGCAACAACTGGTCCCATTTCTGTCATTCCGTAAATTTGAACAAGGTCAATATAAAGACGTTCTTTACATTCCTTCACTAACGCCGGTGCCATCGCAGCTCCGCCATATATCCCGATTTTCATTGACGTTAAATCATACTGAGTTAAATCTTTTTGCAACAACATATTCCACATCGTCGGTGCTGCAAAGAACGTCGTAATCTTTTCTTCTTGAATCGTATGTAATACTGTTTCTGTATCAAAATGGTGTAAAATAACATTCTTTCCGCCAACTTGAATGCGTGGGATGATTCCGGCATTTAATTCACCACAGTGATATAAAGGTGCAACGACAAGCCCAACACTATCTCTATTATATTTTAGGAAATACGTACAAATCATACTATGCTCAGCCATTTCACGATGACGATGTAACACGCCTTTCGGATGACCTGTCGTACCGCTCGTATAAAGCATAGAACAAAAGTCCATTTCATCCATTTCGATATTTACTTTCTCAGAAGGTGCTGCATTCACTTTTTCATGGTAGGAACTTGCATAGGAAGGTTTATCGTCTTCTATAGACCAAAAAGATGTATTTGGAAAATCTCGTTCAATGATAGCAACAGTTGACTCAACTGCTTTTTCAAAAACAACGACTTTCGAGGATGCGTCCTGAAGAATATAAGATACTTCTTTCGCCTTTAAGCGGAAATTAATCGGATTAAAAATCGCACCAATCTTCGCACAAGCTAAGTAAACGTTTACAAATTCATGGCAGTTATATAAGTAAACAGATACTGTATCTCCCTTTCTTACGCCGTCTTCTAATAGAGCGTGCGCCGTTTTATTTATTTGTTCATCCCACTGTTTATATGTCCAGCGAATATTTTTTTCAGGTTCCACTAACGCCTCTTTATTCGGATACTTACCAACAGATAAATCAAAAATTCTCCCTATCGTCATGTACATGCCAACAATTTCCCCCTTTTCTCTTTCATAAATCTATCATTTCGTCCATAAGTAGACATTGTCCTCTAATGTCTTGACTAATTTTTCTGATTATTATCGACATAGTTTTACAACACGTGCAGACCATCGGTAAATGAAATTACAGCAGCGATTTCCCGAATATATCGACTTACCTACAAAAATCAGCAATATAAAAAAGAGGCTATTCCAACTCGGAACAACCTCCTTCTCCTTATACAAATAGCTCTTCTAAAATTTTCAGTTTATCTTCTGTATATTTTACAAAGCCATCGTTATATGATTTTGGATCTTTCGGATTCGCGAAGTGCGTAATTGCCCCCGTCTTCGGATGAACAAATTTACTTGATGCACCGCAACCAAGTCCGATAATTGATTGTACTTCTTCCATAATAACAATGTTATAAATACTTTCTTGCGTCGGCATTGCATAACCAACGTTCTCTAAGTTACCTAAAATATTCTTTTGACGATATAGGTAATATGGTACGTAATTATGCTTTTGCGTCCACTCTTCTGCTTCGTGCATCATCGCTGTAATTTCTTCGCGACCTGCTACTTTATATTTACGTTTGTTTTGCGTCATTTCAGAAGCACGTTTAAATGATAACGTATGAACTGTTAATGATTCTGGCATTAACTTTTCTGTTTCATCTAACGTATGCTTAAAGATATCTAACCCTTCACCAGGAAGACCAATAATTAAGTCCATATTAATATTGTTCATTCCCATTTCACGAGCTAAATGATACTTCTCAATTGTTTCTTCTACAGTATGATGACGTCCAATTGCTTTTAGTGTCTCTTGATGATATGACTGCGGATTAATACTAATACGGTCAATGTTCCATTTATTTAACACTTCTAGTTTTGCTGGCGTAATTGTATCTGGGCGACCTGCCTCAACCGTTACTTCACGCACATTTTTCACATCTGGGAACGCTTCATACATTTCTTCATACAGCATATCCATCTCTTCTGCTGTAATACTTGTCGGTGTACCGCCGCCATAATAAATCGTCGTAACTGTTACACCTTTTTCTTTTAAAAACTTACCAATTTCACGAACTTCATAATGCAAACCACCTAAGAACGAATCAACAGAGCCTTGGCGCCCATTAATTGCATAAGCCGGGAATGTACAGTATGCACATTTCGTTGGACAGAACGGAATACCGATATAAATACTTACTTCTTCTTTCAAACGGTATAAATCCGGAACAACTGCTAATTGGCAATCAACAATGCGCTGAAGAAGTTCAATTTTCTCTTCATGAATTAAATAACTTTCACGAAGTTCTTGATGCGCTTCTTCTTTTGACATACCATTTTGAAGCATTTTATGAAGAAGTTTCGTCGGACGTACTCCCGTTAAAATACCCCAGCTTTGTTCAAGTCCAGTTAACTGCTGAAGAACAGAAAGATATACATAAGAAACAACGTGCTTCACTTGCTTCATACGCTCTTTTTCATCTGTGAAAGCAGATAAATCTTTCGAGAATGTTTCTTCATACACATTTCCTGTGCTAACATCCGTTAATCGAGCGGATGCTTTCACATTATCCTCAATGTGTATATCAACGATCAGATTAGCTTCCTCTTGTTCAAATCCAATCGTACTATCTTCAAAAAATAAGCCGCCAATATTTTGTAGCGGACGTAAAAAACGATCATCTTGTAACGTTTTAATTGAAATTAACACATTATCACCTTTTCATTTGCAAACTCTCTTTAGTTTACTTGAAGGGCGTTTACAGGTCAATACAGAAGGTTTTACCTGTTTCTCTTACATGTTTTCAAATAATTCTTTTTATGAATATCGCTCATGTATATAGACATCATGATTTTCTCTTGTTAAAATTTATTAGTACAAAAAATCGTTACATAGCGAAAATACAATATATAAAGGAGGAATGTTAACACTAGATTCCACAATCTAATGTGTTAAAAAAAATATGAAAAAGAAATTTTATAGTGTTTTAACTCTCTCTCTTGCATTACAAACTGTTCTTGCACCTACTTATTCATTTGCAGAGAGTGCTGAAAAATCCGCCGAAGTATATACGGAGGATCAAGTTTTTAAAAGTATTAAAGAGCATGTTAATGAGCATAGTACTCATGAAGAAGATATCGAGGTTACTGGCCAATTCCTACTATACACTTCAAAAAAACATTCATTATATACCGCGAATGATTTAAAAAACAAATCGAATATCGAGATTACAGAACAAGTCGTAACGGCGACAAAGAAAAAAGAAAATGCTTACTACATCACGACGCCAGCTGGCGCTGGATGGATAGATAACAATGATAATAGCTTAGAAGTTCAAGAGATTCATAAACTATCTAACCAAAAATTAATCGTAAAAGAAGAAGCTTCCATACATGCACTTCCGTTCCAATCATTTAAAGAAGAAGGAAAACTACAGCCACAAGTCATTACTCCTACTGAACAAGCTGGAAATTGGTTTAAAGTCCAAATAAATGAAACAGCAAAATGGATTTATGCACCTTCTGCTACATTTGAAGGTACAAAAGCTTCATTATTAAAAAACAGTCGTACTGCTAAAAATAGTTTATTGAGAGCTCCGGAAGCTCTACAAACAAACAATATTTATGGCGTTACATTTAAAGAAATGATTGTCCCAAAAGGAAATGATGATATTCGCCCTGGCTACCCGATGGTACCTAAATATATTACAATCCACGAAACGGCTAATCCAGCGAAAGGTGCCAATGCTCTAAATCATGCAAAATTCTTAGATAATCAAGCACGCGGAACAGCTGATCGCGCCGCATCTTGGCATTTCACAGTAGATGATAAAGAAATTTATCAACATCTTCCGGTAAATGAAGTTGGATGGCATGCTGGAAATAAAACAGGAAATTATGAATCTATCGGAATTGAAATTGCCGTTAATGAAGATGGAAACTATGAAAAAGCGGTAGAAAATGCCCGTAAATTGGCAGCTTATTTAATGAACGATTTAAATATTTCTCTAGATAAGGTCCAAAAACACCAATTTTGGTCAGGAAAAAACTGCCCTGCGTATATGATTCAACGCGGACAATGGGATGCTTTCTTAAAAGGAACTGAAACATACTATAAGGAAAACCAAAAAGATCCAGTAACTGATGACATTACAGGTGGATGGTATGAACAAGACATTCGTCAATTAGCAGCTAGAGGCATTATGCAAGGAGAAGGAAACGGCAAGTACTTCCCAGAACGTCTTGTAACGCGTGCTGAATTTGCTACATTAATTACTCGTGCTTTACAATTACCAAGTGGAAATGCTAAGTTCACAGACTTAGAACAAGTACACCCATCTTTAAGAGACGGCATTAATCGTGCAGCAAGCGCAGGCATAATCCGCGGACGTGGTGATAATACATTTGATCCAAATACTACAATTACACGTGAAGAAGCTGTTATTATGATTGATCGTTCTCTAAAACATGCCGGTATTTTTGCAAAACAAGTTGAACTACCATTCGTAGACCAAAACTTAATTTACGCTAAAGAAGAAGTACAAAGAGTGTATGGATATGGAATTGTAAAAGGTAATGAATTTAATCAATTCGTACCAAAAGGACCATCACAACGTGCACACGCAGCTGCATTTATAAACAGAATGCTTAGCGTGATTGAAGCTTAAAATATTTATCATTCCATATAGATATTTTCATTTTATCTGTATTAACTTAAAAGGCATCAGAGATTGTATATCTCTGATGCCTTTTATATATCTATTAGCTATTTTTAGCCATGAATCTTAAACGTATTCCTATTAACAGAAGCATAAAACCGATGAATGGAACATAATTCATAGTGTGTCCTGTAGCTGGAAGTTGTTGATTATTAGATGAACCTTGTCCTTTTTCTGGTAAATTAGGTTTTTCTACTCCCTCACCTGGCTTTTCTGTTCCTTCACCTGGTTTTTCTGTTCCTTCACCCGGCTTTTCTGTTCCTTCACCTGGTTTTTCTGTTCCTTAACCTGGTTTTTCTGTTCCTTCACCCGGCTTTTCTGTTCCTTCACCTGGTTTTTCTGTTCCTTCACCCGGCTTCTCTGTTCCTTCACCTGGTTTTTCTGGATCTTTATCTGTATCTTTTTTATTTGTAATTTGAAGCTTTACAACTTCAACTTTTTCATTAGAAATCGTAAATTTGATTTCCTTATTGGATAAAGTGTATCCTTCTGGCGCTTGGATTTCTTTAACAATGTAATCTCCTGGTTCTAACTTCTTAGAAATTGCTTTACCGCTCTTATTTGTTGTTAATGTGTCAATTTTTGTTCCGTCTTTCCAAATTTCAAACACTGCGCCTGCTAATGTTTTATTTGTATTATTAACGTCTACCTTTGTAATTTCTAATTGACCTGTAATTTCTTCTTTCACTTTTTCATTCGTAACTTCTTGCTTTACTACTTCATTCGCTACAACATTTACTTCTACTGTTACTTCTAGTGCTTTATAACCTTCCGGCGCTTTCGTTTCTTCTAACGTATACTTTCCTGGCACTACGTTTTCGAATTTCACAACACCGTCTTTATTTGTTGTTTTCGCCTCTCCAACTATTTGACCAGCTTCATTTTTCAGCTTAAATTCTGCACCGGCTAGAACTTCTCCACTCTCCGCATCCTTTTTGATCACTTGTAAGCTTCCTAGTTCTTTTGCGTTTTCTACTTGTACTTGTAC
>NZ_NVAP01000036.1 GCF_002567495.1 Bacillus cereus
TAGGACGAATTCGTTAGCTATCAAAAGTAACGACTAACCGAGAAGCCCCCAATTCAAACAGTCCGTTAGGACGTTAAGTGGCGGGTAGTTCACTCAAGAAGTATTAATAATTCCTAGACGTTACCAATGGAACAATATAACTGGCGAAACTATCAAGGTGAAGCATTACCTGTTTTGGCAATTACACCATCGCTACATTGGATTTTAGCGGATAAATTTGGATAAGGATCAGGTTCGATGGGACTTCCTGGGGACTTTACACCGCCATCAAAGTTTGTGCGGGCAACATATGGCAAACAAAATATTCAAGGTGTAGATAACGAGGAAGAGGGCGTGGCGTATCGGCCGTTTTTCGTATCCTATCAAATTGTGAGGTTCCTAAAGGTGGAGTTATAACGGAAGAAGTTATATTAGACACTACCATCTATACAAGCGCCATATGCATGGAGTCCGGTATTTGTACCGGGCTCATTCTTTTTAATGTTGCATCAATTCATTTATAAATATAATTATCTTATTTCAGCTTAAAAGGTTCCATATTTTCAAATTCTACAAGTTGATAGGTTTATTAGTTATGCACATCTTTAATGTAATCTTAGAAATCTCAGAAAATCACATTCATATATACTCTCTGTGCACTCTGGAGATGTGCATAGTGCCCTAAAATTTGGTATTATAGCTGTGTATCATATAATTTATAGTCTTAATATATTATTATAAGAATGTATTTTTCTACTAATGGAAGGGGATATATTATGTTAACTGAATTACAAAAAAAGTTTTTCTCAAAATTGAGAATTCAACCAAAAGAAAATGTGGAATTTGAAGATTTGCATACAATTCTTTTACAGATGGGGCACTTATTACCGTATGAAAACATAGACATTATGGAAGGAAACATGCAAAATTTTTCTAAAGATAATATTGAAGAAAAACTGCTTTTAAAGAATCGTGGCGGATTATGCTATGAGATTAATTCTTTATTATATTATTTTTTGTGTGATTGTGGATTTAATGTGTATCGAGTAGCTGGAACTCTATATAATCCGAAAATAAGAAAATGGAACCCTGATGATGGCCATGTACTCATCGTTTTACAGCACAAAAATGAAAATTATATAATAGATGCTGGTTTTGCATCGTATCTTCCTTTACAACCTGTTCCTTTTCATGGTGACAGTGTAACTTCTGTGACGGGAGAATATCGTGTTCGTAAAAAAAACACAGAGAAAGGGACTCACGTATTTGAAATGAAAAAAGGGGAAAATGGAGAAACTTCTCATTTTCTGGATTCTGATCTTACTGATACCTGGTCTATTGGCTATGCTTTTTATTTAAATGTAATTAATGAAAAAAAAGTGAATGCTATACAGAATATGGTTATAGAACATCCGGAATCGCCGGTAAATAAAGGGAATATTATTTGTAAATTGATTGATCATGGCCATATTGCACTTACTAAGCAAAGTTTTACAGAAACCCAACATGGTAATAAATCTAAAAAGGAAATAACAGAGAAACAATATTATCAAATACTTAAAGATAAGTTTAATATTTTTTAGGTAAATAACATGAAGGAAGTTAGCTATAAGCTTTTATGAATTGCAAGAGGGCAAATAATAATGCATTTTTTCATTGTATCTTGCATTTTAACAGAATTGAGCGAAGTAATTGATTTTGAACTAGTTATTTTCTTTGCTTGGATAGCGGCATTATCAGGTGGGGGAAATTTAAAACTTTAAAAGTGATTAGCTTACAAGTTCAAGAAGGTAAATTCTTTGGTATTATAGGACCTTCTAGATTTGGCAAGACTATGATATTAAAGGCTTTTTTGCAATTAATCGGATTACTAATATTATAATGGGGTGCAAAGTTTATCTATCATTGGTATACCAGCCATCGCTCAAATGATTGCCTTTCTAATATTTAATAATATTCATATGGGATACATACTTCACTTCAATTACAATTTAATCATTATACTATTTAACTATATAGCTTCTATATAGAATAATTTACCACTAACAATAAAAGAAAAGGAACCCCTGCTGCAAGGTACCTTTTCCAAGGGGTATAACTCATTACTTAAGCGGCCGTTGGTTAAGTATACCGCTTAGACTGTTACATGAGTTATGTTTTTATTATACATTGATCATAACAAAAATATTATCATTAGTGAAATTAACATTCATTTTAATACAATGTGTACATCAATTTATATCCAATAATTTTGAAAGTGTTTTCAAATATAAAATAGTCATAGAAAAGGCACTCCTAGGAGTGCCTTTTCTATGACTTGAACCACGTTCCTATATATAATCCCCATCCCATAAAAATACTTCCTATAAAACAGAAGCCTAGACATCAATAGAATTCATTTGAATAATAGTTTACATATGTGTGGGTGGTAACAGTAACGCCACATCATGAATATGAGATACGTTACGCCTTTTGGTCTAAGAACCTACTTTATAGAAAGTACCTTTCTCATACATTTTACCACATGTATCATTGAGTTTATTAAGTATTTTGTTAATATGCACAATTACATAGTAAATACCATTAAAATAGGAGAAAAGAAAATGAAAAAATAAGTGTCTTCAATATATTTCATATAATTACATTTAAAACTTATATAACTAGATGATATTTATATAATTAGGGAATAAGATGCAGTGGATGTGTAATCTACTAATCTACGAGGAGGAAATTTCACGTTTAAAAAATTTGCATTGATTGTTGTGGCGACAGGTTTTATCTTGTCAGGAGGTACAGGCCTTATTTCAGCAACAGAAATATATTCAAATATATACAGTGTTGATTGTGGTAAAACTGTACCAACCACTTGGTAATAAGATGACTTTCGCTCAAGAGAATTTATGCCAACTACAATGGTGAAGTGTGGATATACGTTTTATTTGAAAGATGCTTATGAAACAAAAGGCTGGACAGGTACTTACATACGTTACTAATGAGAGAAAACGGCACTTTTTGAGTGTCATTTTCTTTATAGATGTAGGTTTAAATCTTAGTTTGATTAAAACGAAATGATAAAACCCTATTTTATCCCCACAAAAAAACTCCACTTTGAACAATCTCTCTTCAAAATGGAGTTACCTTTAATACGAATCTATGAATGCTTGCAACAAGGTTCATTCTTTTCATTAACCTCACACCCACAAATATTCTACTGATACGGTACATATGTTTATAAGCTACAACTTAATGAAAACGATAGGAGCTGCATTTCTTACGAAGTAGTTTTTACTTTTTCCATAAACTCTTTATTTAATTTCAGACCCTCTAGATATGAAGACATGAACGTACTACCTGTTTCTCCTTTTGTTAATTTAGGGTCAGAAAACAGTACATCTAGTGCTGCATCAAACTCTGTATTTGCTTCTTTAAACGTTTCCGCAGCTTCATCTAACTCTTTAGGCGGAATTGTAGCTATTATGTTTGTTAGATGTCCTCTAGCCTTGTTCACAAGGTCCATGACAGCAAGATGATCTACTTTACCATCAACTGTAGGAACTTGCGCGTCTTTGAAACAATCAAGAAACTCTTTAATTTCTTTTTGATCTACTTTAATGTACTCTTCTCTTGAAATTCGACGTAAATCGCAATTTTTCTCATAGAGTTTTTCACGAGCGTCAACACCTAATTTTTCAAGAAATAAGTTGTTATATTTATCTTATACAGCTTTGTCTTTATCACTATAATTATCAAAGATAGATGATGTACGACTAAGATTTTCTTTCGCCTTTTCAAGGTTTTTCATCTCTAGTTCTAACTGTTTAACATATTCTTTGTGTGCATCTTTAAATTCCGAAGGGGCGGAAAGTTTCTTTGAATCTTCTAGAAGTGAGATGCGTTTTTCAATGTTCTCTTTTCTTTCTGTAATGGAAAGAGATTTGTCATTCCCTTTTTTTATCCCTCCGCTAACATCAACCTGTTCTTTTGCAACAGCATCCAAGTACTCCTCTTCCGTTAATGTTGAACACGCAGACAAGATAAGCATTGGAAATAGTATTGTTGCGATAACTTTACGTAACTTCATATATTTATCCTTCTGTATATACGCATAAAATGCTATTTTAACATACAAACGTCCAATTAGGCACAAAAAAAGGATAGTACAGAAAGGGTATATAAAGGGCTGTGTATGGTCTTTATCCTTCCTTATAGGAAATACTTTGAACTACTCACCACTTAACAACCTTACGGTTGAAGTGGGAGATTCCTAAATACAGAAACCAAGGCTATCTCTGTAGTCCCTAAGGTTAAAAGAAGAAGCGCTTCATTTCTAAGATTAAGCGCTTCGTTTCGATCGCTATCGTGATGTGTGTCACAAGAAGGATAATCCCACTCTCTAATAGTTAGATTTTAACATCTCTGTTTTTGTAGACATAATTGGCTAGAAGCAAATGTTCTCGATACGACAATAATTTGTTTGCCGTAACATTTTGCTTTATATTCCAACATGGTTCGAAACTGTGGCCGTGATTCCTCACTAAATGCTTTTGCTAACTTATGATTCTTTAACATATTTGATACTTGCAAATCCTCTATATCGATAACATCGTGGTTTTTGATGATTTCAGTTGAGATTATGTCTAAGTAATCCTTTATAGCATTCGTCATGTATTCATGAATTCTAGCTAGCTTTTACTCGATGTTTTATTCCATCTAGAAGAGTCTTTTGTCCTTCTAGAAAGAACACGCTGTGCTTTCACCAATTTCTCTTCTAATGATTGAAGAAGTTTCAGTTTTTTATAGATTGTTCCATCAATCAAAAAAATTTGGTGTTTGTGACAAATTACAATAATCTCAAATGGATATGCAGCCTATTATGGTTCTTTTATTGATAAAACTCTAGTTGATAAATATTTTGAATATAAATTATTAAACTTTTCGATTTGATAACCTAATTCCACAAAATAGTAAAGGATGAAAAATTTTACAGAGCTATTATACGGTCTATTTGACACTCCAACGGCTAAAGCCACAAGCTGACTATCATCAGTGGGATTCTTGCTACCAAAGGCGAAGTCTATTTCTAGTATCGCCGATGTGCAAGATTACGGTGTGCCATCACCACTCCGTATCCAGTGCATATAGCAGATACGGCACTCATTCTATTACCAAACGAGTCAGATTGTGAATTCTCAAATGTATTTTAGAGTCTTGTGCTTGACGACTCAATACATTTTACGGAGTAGAAGAATTTGTTACTCCAACCTCATATGTATTCTGTTTTCAGAGAACAAGATTGTTTTAGAGACCTTTACTTGTCTATTATGAAAATTATACCATTTCAAATTCTTGATATACAGAACGTACCTTCGGTGTTTTATTTGTACATTGCACTTGAGCTCACTCTCATCCCCCCCTAAAGTGGGTGCTATCGCACCGTACCGTTCGGAAAATCTGTAAAGCGGCGAGAATCCTATCTCTTGTGTTAATAAAGCTGTAGAAACATAAGATGGAATATTCTGTATTATATTTCTACAACTTCAAATCATTTACATATTTAGGGGATAAAGTTATGTTTGTGATGATATACAATAAATGGAGGGAAGGGATTTTATTATGTTAAAAAAAGTAGCATTAGGGATTTCGTCGTTAGCAATCACTACATTTTTAGGTTTAGGAATGGCAACAGAGGCATCTGCTGGTCCTGCAGCACCATTATCTTCCTTAAACGTTGTACAAGTAGAGTCTGAGCAAGGTGGGGTAGAGACGATCAATACTAATAACTTTAGTACAACAAGAAACCATGGGGGAAGTTACCTATATATTTACACAAAAGAAATTGGATATGGACAGAATCCAATTGCAAAAATGAATGGTTCAGTAGTAAAGAGTATTGGATCAACTGTAATTGGGGGCAACCCAATTGTTGGTTGGTATTATAAATGGGATGCATCTGGACATCAACAGGGGACATTTGAATATCAAAAAACCTCTATTAATTTCCCATTCAATACAATGCGTACGTCACTTTATATACAATAAATAACCAGGGATAAATTGTAGGAATAACTATTAAGATACGAGTTCTTATGGGGTTGTTTATTCTTTGAATTGAATACTATTTTTATAATGATATTTTTCGTTTGTTTTATAACTATGTTATCCATTTGTAAAAATTCATAGTCATGATGGCTCTATGTATCTATATAAACTTAGTTTTGGAGAATGGATACCTCGTACTATAGGGTGCTTTATAGTTTGGCAGAATTTAAAAAATTAAATATGAAATAATCAAGGACTCTGAGATTTGATACAAACAAATTAAAAAATAATGTTCAATAAATAAGTTGGTTCCTTTAGTATGTAAACCTTTAATTTTTAAAAAATACAGAATAAGAGGAGTTTTAATATGGAAAAACAAAGTCTAGCTATAGCTACTATTCTATCATTAGGTTTAACTGTATTTGGTGGTACTACATCTACATTTGCGATGGCTGAGCCAAACGATAATGTGACGTTTCAATCTACATCAAAATATATAGGAAATATACCGTCAAAGCCTAAAGACTGTAATAATGTAGACAAATATAAGCTGTGTACAAATAAAGAAGAAGCTGATGCTTGGGGGAAAAAACAATTTAGTAAGTGGAGCAAAGAAGAGAAATCTGCCATAAGAGATTATACAAAAAATGCAAGACCGTATAATGAATTTTTAAGAACACATGCGGGTAAATTAGATTCTGATCCTACAATGAAGAAAAAAATTGAATCCTTAGATAAAGCATTAAATAGAAAAGAGGCAAAAGTGAATGACAATATAAAAGTGTATCGAGGGGATGATGCATGGATTTTTGGAAAGGGGTATGATAATTCCATAATAAAAAATGGCAAGGTTGATAGGGAGAAATTCAAGGAAATACAAAAAGAATTCCAAGGGAAAACAATAACAGAATTTGGATATATAAGCACTTCTATACTTATTGATGCCGGATATGCCAAAACAAGACCAGTTATGACAGAATTTAAGGTGGGCTCTGGGACTCATGGTGCTTATATGAATTCAGATGACTTGACTGCATACCCAGGGCAATACGAATTATTATTGCCAAGAAATACAGTTTATAAAATTGAAAAGATATATATTGCTATAGATAACAAAACTCAAAAAGAACAAATAAAAGTGGATGCTACAATTAAATAAATTTAATGAAGTTAAATTTTAAAAAATAAAGTGATTTAAAATAACGATAGAGATTATACGAAGCATTTAAATAATTCAAATAAAAACCGTAAGGATTTCTAATCTTTACGGTTTTTATCATTTTAGCCAAGAAGATTCCTTCCTCAAGGAGCGTGAAGGGTCACAGCTTCTTGAGTAGGCGGGAGATGAATTGACTTCGAACAAGGGATGGCAGGCATCCCTTGTTCGACATATATATAATGTTACTTTGCTATCTATCGAATATATTTTAGATAAGTTTAATTTGATATTCTTGAAGCCAGCTATTTACTTGAAGTAGATAATCAATTAAACCTCTTGCCTCATTACCAGTAATGATTTCATCTGTACCTAGTGCAATTGAACGAACCTTTTCTACGTTAATAAGAGGTAGAATAGGAGATGTATTATCGTTTAATACATCTAGCATCCATTCACTAATTCCTTGTAAATAGGCGTTATCTTTTGTACTTGGATATGCACTTTTTTTACGATAGCATACATCTGTGGGAAGAACAGTCTGGAAAGCTCGACGTAAAATTCCCTTTTCAATATTATCGATACTTTTTATTTCAAACGGTACATTCCAGAGATATTCAACAAGTCGATAGTCGCAAAATGGAACACGTACTTCAAAACCTGTCATCATGCTAGTACGATCTTTTCTCTCTAACATAAAAGGTAGGAAGCGTGTAATAAACATATAAGACATTTGACGTTGTTTTGCTTGTAAATTATTTTCTCCTTCTAAAAAAGGTATTTCATGTACAGCTTCTTGAAAACGTTGTTTTTGATAGTCAATAGGATTTATTTTTGTTTTTAAGTCCTCTGATAAAATTTCTGTAATATAAGAATAGTTTACATTCCAAGGGAAAATATCCGCTTTTAAAAACTCTTCTTGATGGAACCAAGGATATCCAGAAAAAACTTCATCTGCTGATTCTCCAGAAAGGGCTACTGTAGCATCTTTTTTCATTTCTCTAAAGAGAAGATACAAAGAAGTTTCAAGTTCCCCAACACCTGGTAAGTCACGAGCCCTCATTGGAATTAATAAATTTTCAATGAGCTTTTCAGATCCTAATTCAAAAGAATGATGTTGCGTTCCAACATGTTCAGATACACGTTGTACCCAAGGTTCATCTCGATCTCGGCGAAGAAAATCTTCTTCGAAATCACGTTCTTCATTTGTAAAAGTTAGAGAATAAGTATGAAGTTTCTTTCCGATGTGTTTGAATTCATTTCCTGCTAACCCAGTTAAACCACTGGAATCTAAACCTCCAGATAACATAGTAACCACGGGTCTATCGGCAACTAATTGTCGTTTTACTGTATCCTCTAAAATGGAATGAATTGTATTAACTGTAGTATTTATATCATCTGTATGTGGTTTGCTTTCTAGTTTCCAGTATTGCTTACTTTTAGTTTTATTAGAAGTAAACAGAATGTAGTGTCCTCCGCGTACTTCATGTAAATCTTTAAATACTGCATGACCAGGTGTTCGCATTGGACCAAGACAGAAGATTTCGGAAAGACCTTCTGTATCCACCTCTGCTTGTACATTTGGATGAGAAAGTAATACTTTTATTTCGGATCCGAAGATAACTGAATTATCACGTTGTGCAAAAAAGAGTGGTTTTACTCCTAAATGATCACGAGCTAACATAAGTCGCTGCAATTTCTCATCCCAAATACCGAAGGCAAAGATTCCATTAAGGTGTTGTACACAATCTTCTTTCCATTCTAAATACGCGTGTAATAATACCTCAGTATCTGATTTTGTTTGAAATACATGTCCTAAATGCTCTAGTTCAATACGTAGCTCTTGGTAGTTATAAATTTCTCCATTAAATGTTAGTGAAACAGTCGTCTCCCCATCCTTATACAACATAGGCTGTAGACCACCTTCAGGATCAATTACAATAAGGCGACGATGACCAAAAGCTGCATGCTTAGAGAACCAAAATCCTTCTGCATCTGGTCCACGATGTATAATAGAATTTGTCATGTTTTTTAAAGTTTCTTTTTGTTTAGAAAGGTCCATTGACCAATCAACCCATCCCGCTATTCCGCACATATATAATACCTACTTTCCATTTGATTAGTAAACATCATAGTATTTCTATAAATTTTTTGTTTAGTAAAAAGTTTTTAATCATATAAATAATGCTTATTTATATGATGCATATCGTTGATTTTTCGTTATTTTTGGTTGTATTGCCTGTTATGTTGATACCACCTAATAGGTGTATCAACAATTCCTTGTGCAATTGCAAATACCCGTATTTAATAATCGTCTAACTCTAAAGTTGCTGACCTTGTTATTATAAAAACAGCAACCTTTGAAGAGGGGGAGCATAAGTACCTGTCGATGCTAGAAAACCAAAAGCAGAGGCAGTATTAATAATTACACCGTGAATATCTTATACCCGCATTTTTCTACCGGCAGCAATAATACCACAGGTTACGCCATGCTAATTGATATTAATGATACGATGGTAATCATTAATATTGTGGTCTAAAACAGGAGTGGGATAGCCAGTACCTGTATTTTTGAGCATAATGTCAATTCTTCCAAAGGTTTGAATAGTTATTTCTATTAATCATGCAGCTTCTTCAAGCCTTGAAACATTTGTTTTTACAATAATCGCTTCTCCACCATTTTCCTAGATGGCTATAGTGTTTGCCTTATCTAGATTCGCACTAAAATGAGCCATTACAACTCAATTCTCTTTTTGAGCAAACTTTAATGCGTTTTTTTATCAATTCCTATGGCTTCAACTGTGATAAAAGCGGCTCTTCTCGGGTTTAGTGTTATTCATCTCCCTTATTTTTATATAATGAATGTTAAATGTATTTATACAAAATTGTTATTAATTGAAAGATTAATAACAACTATCTGTATTGTAACTCTATTTATAATTCATTAAAATTTAGATATATTTACTAATAATTAAGTAAATCTTAATAAAGGGAGTATTAAGATGAATTTTGAACAAATGGAGTATATCGTAGCGGTAGCGGATACTGGATCATTTACTAAGGCTGCACTCCAGTCTCACGTTACTTTATCAGCAATTAGTCAATCTATTTCTTTGTTAGAAAGTGAACTGGGAGTAAAACTCTTTGCACGTTCACGAGGATTGGGGGCAGTTCCCACTTCTGAGGGGAAATCAATTATAAAAAAAGCTAGTGAAATTCTACTGCAAGTAAAAGAATTGAAAGAAGAAGCGCAAATCTATAATCATACTTTAAACGGGGAGTTAAGAATTGCGACAATCCCTGGACCTATGCATGTACTAATAAATATAATTTCGAAATTCAAAAAGGAGCATCCTTATGTAAATATAAAGGTTTATGAAAAGGATCATAAAAAAATACTAGAAGACCTTCAACAAGGTGAGATTGATATTGGATTTATTGCATCATCAGAGAAGTTTAGAGAGAGGCATAATAATTTTACATTTAATAAAATAATAGACGTTAAAATAGTTGTGGGAGTTAATAAAAAATCTCAACTTGCATTAGAGAAAATTCTTGTACCAGAACAGTTAGTAAATCAGGCTTTGGTTTTATATGATGATGAATACATCCGGGGTAGCATTAATAAGTTATTTTCTAAGTATGGGAATGTGGATATATTATTCATCTCTAATAATACGCAAGCAATAGAAAATGCAGTGAAGCAAGAACTAGCTATTACAATTGGATTGGATTATTCATTCAAACATAATCTATTAAATAATCAAAACGAAATGGTTTCTATTGAATTAGATGTACCTAATCTTGAGCCTCTTTCTTATGGATGGATCCTTAGTAACGACAAGCAACCTTCAAACATACTAGTGAGGTTCATTAATAAGCTTCAGTTTGAGTAGAAGATTAGTTTAACGAGTTTCCCGAAAGAATTCTCCT
>NZ_NVAP01000037.1 GCF_002567495.1 Bacillus cereus
GCTCGATAATCATTTTGAATTATAACCTTAAATAGTGCATCTAGAAAGTTGTAATCTACATAAGGTTTTTCAAAATTAGGTTCTGAAAACAAATTACATTTAATCTCTTTCTGTTCTTCTTTAGGCTTTAATTTCTCTTTTTCCAATTTCTTCTGATAGGCAAGAAGTTGTGTGTCATTCATCTTACCAATATTTTTGTGAATATTATCCAGAACTTCTTTTTGCAAAGGCTGTAACTCTTTTTCTTGTGTTAATCCAGTGTACACCTGGCGTATATAAAAGTTTGTGGTGTTGTACATGTTCTTAGCGTTATGACAACATTCTTGAAAATAAAATATTTCTTTCGATTCACCTCACCACCTTCACTTACGGAGTCCTCTCGAAAGGCATGATAGAAATACTCCCCTAACAATGAAAAAAGCTGATTGCTTCTTAAGAAGCAATCAGCTTTTTTTATTTTATAAAATTCCTAAAATTTTATTTACGCAACTTATAATAATAACCATAGATACGGCTACACACATTACAACCGTATTACGATCTTGCTTTTCTTTTTTTGAAATTTCTTCTTTTTGATTCATGTGTATAATCCCCTTTTAAAAAAGTGTGAGATAGGAAATTTTTCTTATCCGATGCGAGGTGAATACGAAAACCCTCTCTATCTCACATACACAATAGAATGGAATTGTCATTTTATAAATAAAATGACATGACGTTATGTCGCAACATAGGGTATTTGTGTCGCTACGTTTTCTATTATAAAAAATAGTTGTGCAAAACTAGTGCATTTTTTATGTCAATTGCTCCGAGCGAAAAAATCGGCCCTCCATTCAATCACATAAAAAGAGTTTTTTATTATTTTCATGTAAACTATACAAGTAGAATGAACAGTTTGGGGTGCACAAGATTATGGTGAAAATTTTATTAGTAGATGATGAAGAACGTATGTTACGATTATTAGATCTGTTCTTAAGTCCTCGTGGCTATTTTTGTATGAAAGCTACCTCTGGCCTTGAAGCGATAAAATTAATAGAACAAAAAGACTTCGATATTATTTTGTTGGATGTTATGATGCCAAATATGGATGGATGGGATACTTGCTATCAAATTCGTCAAATTTCCAACGTTCCTATCATCATGTTAACAGCTCGTAATCAAAACTACGATATGGTGAAAGGCCTCACGATGGGCGCAGATGATTACATTACAAAACCATTTGATGAGCATGTATTAATTGCACGAATCGAGGCTATATTACGCCGTACAAAAAAAGACGGCTTTGTTAGTTTCAATGGTATTGAGTGGGATAAAACGAAACATACCGTCACAGTGTATGATGAAAAAATCTCGCTAACTCCTATCGAATTTTCGTTACTCGGACTATTTTTGCAAAATACAAACCGCGCTTACAGTCGAGATGATTTAATCGAAAAAATTTGGGGCTATGAAACAGATATCGAATATAGAACAATTGATTCACACATTCGTAATATCCGTGATAAACTACGCAAAAAAGGATTTCCAATTGAAGATTACCTAGAAACGGTCTATAAAGTCGGATATAAATGGAAAAGTGAATAATTACTTCGGTCAGTGGAGAATAGTATATCACTGACCCTTTATCATGTACGAATGGGCAATTGGTATCCGATTGATGCATGATAATAATCCGTGGAATCCCAGATGAAATTTATATTTTATATGAAATAAGGTTTGGTGAGAACATGAGCAAACTTTCCCTTAAAATTGGGACATACTTCTTAATATTAGCTTTATGTATTGAAACAATTGCTTTCGTATCTTTTTATAAGAGCCTTTCAACAATGCGTGTGAAAGAAGAAACCGACGCTCTATTAGAGAAAGGTAATCGGTATCGTGATAAGATTGTAAACCGTGCAAGATGGAATGAATATTCTAAACAACAGCAATACACAGATCGTCCTAAACATCCTCGATATCAGGATTTCACTATCGAGCATGCAGCTGAAGATTTAATCGGTTCCGAATTAATTGCTAATACTGATATCACAATCATTATAACTGACAATAATGGAAAAATTATTTCTAACTCAGAACCCGTAACAAAAGAAATGCAAAAACAACTTACTTGTAAAACGAAATCTATTCCAAAAAGCGGGTTAATTGTAGAAAGAAACTGGAAAAAATCAAAATTCATCTCAACAGTAAGTCCACTTGAAATTCAAGGATTTCAAGGTAATTTACATATGTTATTAAAGACATCTTTCTTAGAAAAGATGTTACTTAAACTACTGCATCAATTTCTTATCATTAGTATTTTGACGATTATTTTAACAACTATTTCTGTCTTTGTTTTTTCTAAAGTTATTACAGATCCTCTTATAAAAATGAAAAGAGCAACAGAAAAAATGTCAAAATTAAATAAGCCAATTCAATTAGGTATTAAACGGAATGATGAACTCGGAAGTTTAGCAAAAACAATTGAAGATTTATCGAGTGAACTTACGTATATGAAAAAAGAGCGCAATGAATTTCTAGCTAGTGTCGCCCATGAACTATTAACTCCATTGACCTATATGAAAGGTTATGCGAAGGTGGCAAAGAGAGACTCTTTAACGAAAGAGGAGCGAGAAGAATACTTACAAATCATTGAGGATGAAACAGATAGTGTAACCGATCTCGTCCAAGATTTATTTATGCTTGTACAATTAGAACAGCACCAATTTATTATAAAAAAACAAAAAGTGCTTCTTCAGCTATTTTTAGAACGAATGGTTGAAAAAACAAAAACAACATTAACAAATAAACAAATGCAACTTCATGTATATTGCAAAGATGATTTAGAAGTTTGCATAGATGAAAGACGTATGGAACAAGTTATGTTAAATTTATTACACAATGCGTATCAACATTCACCAGAAAACACATCCATTACGATACGTGTACTCACGGAAACAAATTCTTTTACAATAAGTGTACAAGATGAAGGTGAAGGTATTCCTGAAGAAGATATCCCGCATATTTTTGACCGTTTTTATCGTGTCGATAAATCTAGAACACGAGCTACAGGTGGAAAAGGCATCGGGCTAGCTGTTGCAAAGGAAATTGTAGAATTGCATAACGGTTCCATTCTAGTAACAAGCCAATTAGGAGTAGGAACAAACTTTATAATCGAGCTACCTTTTGAATAATATGCGTGTGAAAACACCAGTAGTAGTAAACACTACTGGTGTTATTTTGTTCATAAAAACAGCTCATATAAGCTAAGCTTTTGAAATTATTCTTATTTCAATATAAAATAAAGGTACATTTGCAAAGATTTGGAGGGTGATATAATTGGATATCCATGTATTAACAAAAGACGAAGCAGAAATTTACTTAGAACTTCGCGTAGAAGGATTAAAGCAAAACCCTGAAGCATTCAGCTCTTCTTATGAAGATATTATTAATAAAGAATGTGCGATTGAATATAAAGCACAAAAATTAGCACAAGATGAAAACTATACGCTAGGTGCATTTAAAGATGGGACATTAATCGGGGTTGCAACACTGGAAACGAAACCATATGTAAAACAAGAACATAAAGCTAAAATCGGTTCTGTATATGTATCTCCAAAAGCACGCGGACTTGGAGCAGGAAAAGCACTTATTAAAGAATGTCTTGAACTTGCTAAATCTTTAGAAGTAGAACAAGTTATGCTTGATGTTGTTGTTGGCAACGATGGTGCAAAGAAACTTTATGAATCATTAGGTTTTAAAACATTCGGTGTACAAGAACGTTCATTGAAATATAACGGACAATATTGGGACGAAGAGCATATGGTCTTATTCCTAGATGAAAATAAATAATAAAAAACATCCTCTTACATATGAGGATGTTTTTTATTTTCTTATAAACCATGCCTTATTTAATAATTGAATCGCTTTCGTAATTTCTTCTTCTGATAAAATTGCAAAACCAAGCAACACTACATTTTCAGGTGCCGTACCGTCTTTATAGTACGTAGACACAGGATATATTTTGATACTATGTTTCGCTGCTTCTTTAATTAATTCTTCTTCTCGCATTCCATTATGAACCTTTAATAAAATGTGCAGTCCCGAATCTTCTCCTATCACTTCAACACGATTTAAAAAATACTTTTCTATTTCAAAAACAAGTCGATCTCTCTTTTTTCGATAGACGACACGCATTTTATGAATATGTTTTTCCCAATATCCTTCATTTAAAAATCTTCTAATCACTTCTTGATCCATTCTTGAAACACTTTGTGTATAAAATAAATATTGCTGTTGATACCTTTTAATTAATTTCTTCGGCAACACCATATAGCTCATCCGTAACGATGGTAATAATGCTTTAGATAGCGTACCCATATAAATAACTTTCCCCTCTGTATCTAACCCTTGCAGCGCTGGTATAGGCTTTCCCGAATAGCGAAATTCACTATCGTAATCATCTTCAATAATATACCTATCCTCTTCTTTCTTTGCCCATTGTAAAAGCTGCATCCTTCTCGTAATAGGCATTATCATTCCATAAGGAAACTGGTGAGAAGGTGTAACAAATACAACATTCGCATCGCTATTTTCTAAATCTGCAATACAAATTCCATCTCTATCTAAAGATAACATTTGGACCCTTTTTTCTCCCTGTTCAAAAACGACCATTTTCCTATGATACCCTGGATTTTCAACTGCATAATTGCTTCCCTTTAACAATTGAAAAAGTAGTTTCACTAATATTTGTGTCCCCGCTCCTAATACAATTTGACTAGCTGAGCAACGCACTCCTCTAGATTCATACAAATATTTCGTAATCTCTTCCCTTACACTCAATTCCCCTTGGGGGTGTCCCAGAAAGAGAAGTTCGTTATTATGCGGCTGCCATACTTCATTTACAATTTTCCGATACATATTGAATGGAAAAGCATTTGTATCAATTCCTGTTTGTGTAAAATCAAATTTGTAACTCTTCTCCTGAAACGGTACTTCTTCTATTCTCTCTCCGCTATCCTCTACATGAACCATTTGCTCAATCTTGCATACAAAATAACCTTTTCTCGATATCGACTCAATATAACCTTCTGCAAGTAATTGTTCGTACGCTGCCTCTACTGTATTTTTACTTACTTGTAAATGTATCGCTAACTTTCGCTTAGCTGGTAATTTCGTAAAAGGTACAATCGATCCATCTTTAATTTCTTTTTTTATATACTCATACAATTGCACATACAATGCCTTTGTACTATTCATATTTAAATTAGGCGTTAATTCTAACATAATATCTGACCCCTTAATAAAACTAAAATCTGATACTTTTTACAGTACCAGAAGTTATATATAATTCCTTTTATCATGTCACACATAAAAAATCAAATACCGGAGAGGAGAAGCATGATAATGAACAATGGTAGACGTATCGGACTCATTATGATTATTACAGGGGCTACATTATGGGGATTATCTGGTCCAATGATTCAGTGGCTATTTCAGCATACTAATGTATCCTCGATTGATTTTTTAACAATTCGCTTGTTGCTTGCAGGAATATTCATTTTGTCTTTCTTACTTATAAAGAAACAAAAAATATTTCAAATTTGGAAACATCCTAGACAATCTATACAACTAATAATTTTCTCTATTCTCGGCATGCTTGGTGCGCAATACGCCTTTATCGAAACAGTTCATATTAGTAATGCAGTCACAGCAACTCTATTTCAATTTCTAGGTCCTGTTCTTATTACCATGTATGTTGCATTTGAACAAAGAAAATTCCCTGCTTCTATGCAACTATTCGCAATTATAGCCGCGCTAACAGGGACATACTTCATTATTACAAATGGCTCAATTGAAAATGTTGTTTTATCTAAAGAAGCTATTATTTTTGGACTATTAACAGCAATCGGATTTGCATTTTATACCCTTCATCCAGCTTCTCTCATTAAAGAATGCGGTACAACTGTAGTAATTGGTTGGGGAATGTTAATTGGAGGAATTGCACTGCTTATTTATAATCGTTCATTTGGGTGGAATCAATTTTCACAAACTCTTACTCTAAAAACTTTTTCTATGCTTATTCTTATCATTATTAGTGGTACCCTTTCTTTCCTTCTATATATCGGTAGTCTTAAATATTTAGCAGCAACAGAAACAAGCATTTTATCTAGCATTGAACCCCTTGTAGCTGCCATCGTTTCAATCACTTGGCTGAATGAATCTTTTGGAGCATATCAATTATTAGGCGGCGTATGTATCATTCTGTCTGTTATTTTTTTGACGATGCCTCAAAAAGAAACCGAACCAACCTATACAACGGAACAAGTATAAAAAATGTCAAAAGAGGTCGTACAAAACTTACGACCTCTTTTTATACTTTAAAGGAATTGTCCCGCCTTCTAGCAAATACAATTACACTAACAATAAAAACTAGGAGTGTGGCACCATGAAAAAAATCGGAATTATGCTACTTCTCTCCTTCCTCATCACTGGATGCACACAAACGCAACCGGATTCAAAAGAACAAAAAAAAGACGTATTAACAACATCATCCACTCAAGTTAATGCACCTTCCTTCTTTCATCTTAGTGTTTTAAAAGATGTGGATTGGGAAGAAACACCTTCTTTCGTAGAAGGAAAAATGCCTTTAAAAGGCATCGAAGGTAAAGTCGCAATGGCTGATAGTCCTATTATCGCAAATGAACAAAATGAAATAATGTGGCACTTTCTAGATTCTGAGATGCCAACTGGAAAATTGTCTATTATTGCGCTAAAACAAGGATCTGTAACTCCGACACCAGTACTCTTTCAACAAGAAACTTCCAAACAAACTTGGACTACTTCAAATACAATCGATTCTACTATAAGCGAACTTCCTCTTACTATGTCACTACCTTCATCTGGATTATGGCTATTAAATATATACGTGAATGAAAAATATTATGATCAGTTTGTAATCACTGCTGAGTAAAGTGACAAAGATAAACCACTTTCTTACAACAATGTAATTTCTACGTCATGTACTTCGATAGTTGAAGTATCTCTCTTCTCTTATACTTAAAGTAAGAAATGAAACGAGGAGAGATGAGAGATGAAAAAAATGATAGAAGTAATCGTAGCAGTAACTGAGGTTTTAGTAAATGGTAAACAAGTTGCAATGGAATTAAATAAATAGTGAAGAAACATAAATAATTCTACACTTCTTCATTATTTTGATTTCTTATCTCAAAAAAGCAGTGCCTTTTTAGGCACTGCTTTTAGCTATTAATAACTTGGTATTTTCATAATTTGCGCCACGCCTGAATCAATAGCTGCCTTCGCTACTGCTTCTGCAACACTTGGAACAACTCTTTTATCTAATGGATTCGGGATTACGTAATTTGCATTACGTTCTTCGTCCGTAATGATGTTAGCGATTCCATATGCTGCCGCTAATTTCATCTCTTCTGTAATATCAGTCGCGCGCACATCTAACGCACCACGGAATATTCCGGGAAACGCCAATACATTATTTACTTGATTCGCATAATCCGAGCGCCCAGTCCCTACTACAGCTGCCCCAGCCTCTAATGCATCCTCAGGGAAGATTTCTGGAATTGGATTCGCCATTGCAAACACAATTGCTTTCTCATTCATCGTCTGTACAAGTTCTTTCGTTAATACGTTAGGAGCAGATACGCCAATAAAAATATCAGCTTGATGAATCGCTTCTTTCAACGTTCCACGTACATGTTCTCGATTTGTCTCTTTTGAAACTTCGATTTGCGCTTCGTTCATCCATGTTTCACCTTCACAAACAATACCTTCTAAACTAACTAGCGTAATGTGCTTTGCACCAGCCTTTAATAATAATTTTCCAATTGCAATTCCTGCCGAGCCCGCACCGTTAATAACGATTTTCACATTATCCATTTGTTTGCTAACAACTTTTAATGCATTAATAACAGCCGCTAAGACAACAATAGCTGTTCCATGTTGATCATCATGAAATACAGGAATATTCGTTTCTTCTTTTAGTCGTTTTTCAATTTCAAAACAACGCGGTGCTGCAATATCTTCTAAATTGATCCCTGCAAATGTAGGTTCTAAATTTTTCACAAGGGTAACGATTTCATCCACATCCGTTGTCCCTAAACATAATGGGAAAGCATCTACATTCGCAAATTTCTTAAATAAAATACTTTTTCCTTCCATAACAGGCATAGCCGCTTTCGGTCCAATATTTCCCAAACCAAGTACCGCTGTTCCATCTGAAACAACTGCCACCATATTGCCACGTGCTGTATAGTCATACACTGTTTCTTCATCTGCCGCAATTGCTTTACAAGATTCCGCTACACCTGGTGTATACGTCAGGCTTAAATCATCCGCTGTATTTACTTCTACTTTACTTGTAATTTCAATTTTCCCTACTAATTCTTTATGCAATAACAATGATCTTTCATTAATTTGATTTTCTAACATACTAATAATCTCCCCTTAATTTGACAAGCTAGCTATATGAATATAGCTAGCTTGTTTGATCATGAAAACATTTTTAATAAAATTGTCGCCGTTACAACCATTGCTGCCCCGCCTAAACGAGTCGAAATTTGCGCGAACGGCATTAATTCCATACGATTTGAAGCAGATAAAATAGCAACATCTCCAGTTCCGCCTAAACCGCTATGACATCCAGTTACAATCGCTGATTCAACTGGATACATTTTCATCACTTTCCCTACAAGAAAACCTGATGCTACCATTGTCAGAACAACTGATGCACAAACAACAACATACCCTACAGAAAGAACTGCCGCTACATCTTTTAACGGAATATATAGCAACCCTAATCCGACCATTAACGGCCATGTTAAATTCTTCGAAATAAATTTATATAAATGAAATGCTCCTTGCTCCATTTTTGCTGGCATTAATTTAAAATATTTCACAAGTGCTGCTGAGAAAATCATAATGATTGCTCCAGGAATACCGATGAACTTAGAGGCAAATCCTCCGAAGATGAAGAACGTACACGCAATTAATAAACCTGCTCCCATTAATGAGAAATCAATTGGCTTCTCTGTATTTTGTTCTTTTAATAACTCTGCTTGATTGTCTGTTTTCACTAATACGCCGTTACCACTAAGCTCCGGTTTCTTCTCACCTAAACGCTTCATATACCCTGCACTCACGATTGCGAACATATTTCCAATAATAGCTGCTGGAATAAGCTGTGATACAAACGTTGCTGATGATTCATTTAAAATATCACTATAAGCTAGCGACAATGGTAAAATGCCTTCCCCGATACCACCACTCACAATTGGTACGATAATAAAGAAGAATGTCTGCTTCATTTCAAATCCAAATAGTGAACCGACCAATAATCCTACTGCTACAGAAGCTAACGTCCCTACTACTAAGGGAATAAACATACGAACGAAACCTTGTACTAACACTTTACGGTTCATTCCTAAAATACTTCCGACTACTAAACAAGAAATATATAAATATAAAAAGTTCGATTTTTTCATTAACATAGTCGCAGCTTCCATTGAAGCTGGATTCATCCAGTTAAAAAATACAAGTAATGATGGAATAAATAACGAAAGTATTGCTGGACCACCGATATTTTTTAAAATTGGAATTCTCATCCCAATGTCGCCTAAGAAAATACCCATGATCATAATAACTGCAAATCCACCAATCATATCTGCTGGCAATTTATTATATACAGATGCCCCATAAATAATAGCAGCCAATACTACATATAACGGTAAAGGTATAACACCGATTTTTACATTCATAATTTTAGAAGCGAAAGATTCTCTTTGTGCTTCATTTCCTTCAGAAAATGATACCGCTTCCACATTCTTTTGAATTCCCATATGGCACCTCCTCGTTTTCTTAATAACAATATTAAAACGCTTTCAATAGTAAAAATAGTTTTTGTAAGTTTTGTAATTGATTTTGTAATTAAAAAAAGTATAAGCGACTTGTAATAAGTCGCTTATACGTAAAACTCTATTTTATTTTGGTCAATACATCTTAATTTACTCACTGGTCTTCCCACATGTTGATACACCATTTCGTTTTCTAACACTCCAATTTCAGTCAAAAACATTACATACTTTCGAATAGAAACTCTTGAAACTCCTACTAATTGTGCCATTTCATCTGTTGTAAACGCTCGTCCATTCAACGACTCAATCTTCTGCCAAATTAATTGCAACGTTTGCTTCGTTAATCCTTTCGGAAGCTCTTTAGTGACAGTAGGCTCTCTTTTTTCTTTTTGTAAAATTAACGAATCTAATTCCGATTGACTAATTTTTTGTTGTTCTTTCATGAAAGTAAGTTTTTCTCGATATATAGTTAATGCCTCTTTAAATCGTTCAAATGTAAATGGTTTAATTAAATAATCCACAACTCCGTATTGTAATGCTTTTTTAATACTCCCCATATCATGTACAGCTGAAATCATTATAATATCGATTTCTTTTTCTTGATTCCGAATATACATTAAAAGCTCAAACCCAGTCTCTTCAGGCATAAAAATATCAAGTAATACTAAATCTACTCGTGATTTCTCTAATACTTCTATCGCTGATTTTACTGAATTAACTGCTTGAACAAGTTCAAAACCTCCTACTTGTTCTAAATAATGCGTATTTAACATTGCTACCATCGGGTCATCTTCTACAATTAAAACTTTAATCATATTTGCCTCTCATCCCTACCTTTAGGTATTTCAATTGTTATCTTTGTTCCCTTTCCTACTAATGAATGTATATAAATTTCCCCATTTATTCGCTGTATACTTTCTTTTACAAGATACAAGCCATAGCCGCGGTTATCTCCCTTTGTGGAATAGCCTTTCGTAAATAATTCCTCTATTTCTTTTTCTTGTATACCTTTTCCCGTATCTTGTACTGTAATAGTTAATATATCCCCATATTGTATCTCAACTTCAACTTGCTTCTTTTCACAATTCGTCACTGCCTCTAATGCATTATCAATTAAATTTCCGACAATCGTAATAAGTTCATGAGTAATACGTTCATCATCTATTTCCGGCATATAAGAATCTTCACTTATAATTAATTTTATATATTTCTCTCTAGCATAGCTGAGCTTACCTAGTAAAAAACCAGCAAATACTGGACTTTTTATTCTTTTCATAACTCCACCAATTTCATATTGATGCTCTGATACCATGCCGCTTATATATTTCTTCAATTCTTCGTATTGTTTCATATGTGTAAGCCCTAATACGACATGCATCTTATTCATAAACTCATGAGATTGTGCCCGTAATGCTTCTGCATATAGTCTAATACCCGTTAGTTCCTCTGCTAGTTTTCTAATCTCTGTTTTATCACGAAATGTTGCAATTGCGCCAACTATTTCTCCTTTTACATATAAAGGAACTCGATTCGTCACAATCGTAATTCCGTAAATATTTTGTTCTTCGTTTAATTGTACTTCTCCCGTTTGCAATACTTCTTTTATACGTGAATTTGGCATATACAACTCAACATCTTTACCGATAAAATCTTCTTCAAGTCCGCTTTTTTTAAATAGACGTTTCGCTTCATTATTAATTAACGTTACTCTAGCCTCTTTATCTACAGCAATGATACCTTCCTTTACGGATTGTAGCATCGTATTTCTTTCTTCAAGAATTTTTGCTATCCTGTGAGGTTCAAGACCGAATAAGCTTTTCTTTATATGTCTAGCTAGCAATATTGCTCCTATAATTCCGACTAATACTCCAACTCCAACTCCAATATAAATGATATATCTACTTTCCTTAACTCTCTCTTTTACATTATCTGCTGAAATACCGACCGCCACCGCTCCAAGCTGTTCACCCGTTTCAGAAAATACAGGTACAAACACTCGCATTGAAATACCTAAAGTTCCTTCTGCCAGTGATACATGTTCCTTTCCTTTCAATGCAGGTCCTTCATCTCCCCCAATAAAATGATGACCTATTTTTTGAGGATTTGGATGTGATTTTCTTATTCCATTCATGTCCATAACTACAATAAATTGAACACCCGTGTTTTTTAATATCCTATTTGTATACGTTTGGATTGCAGAAGTATCTGCTTTCCCAATCAAGCCATCGATTACAATCGAATCATTGGCCACAATGTGTGCAATTGTTTTTGCTTTCTCTGCTTGGTTATCCTCCGTTGTCCGCTCTACATTGTGACTAATTAATATATCTGTCACAAGTAAAGAAAAAATTACAACTGTACAAACTAACAATGTAATCGTTTTCCATAAATTCCATAGTCTTTTTCTTTTTTTCATCCCGTTAATGACTCCCCTAATTGCTGAATAGAAAAATAAGTAAGGTGATATTATTTTCACCTTACTTATCTGCTGTTATTATACTTTAAATTTACTAGTCATCGCTTGTAGTTCTTCTGCCATCCCAGCTAAGTTTTGCGAAGCAGAACTAATTTCTTCCATTGAATTAACTTGTTCTTCTGTTGAAGCTGCAACACTTTGCATACTAGCTGTATTTTCTTCTGCAGCCGCTGCAATTTCATCAATAGCATTTGTTACTTCATTTGCATCTCCCGCAATTCTCTTCGTTGTTTCTACCATTTGATTCACTTGAGAAACAATATGTGTAGTAGAACTTAAAATTTCCGTAAAACTTACTTTCGTTTTTGTTACAACATCAAGGCCTTGTTGAACTTCTCCATTCACATTATCCATCGCCCTAACAGTATGTTCAATATCCGCCTTAATTTCTGCAATTAAATTTGCAATCTCTCCAGATGACTCTCCTGATTGCTCTGCTAATTTTCTAACCTCATCTGCTACAATAGCAAATCCTCGTCCCTGTTCACCTGCTCTTGCTGCTTCAATAGCCGCATTTAAAGCTAATAAGTTCGTTTGAGTAGCGATGTTTTGAATTGCTTCAGAAATAGCTCCTACCTGCTTTGATTTCTCATCAAGAAGTTTAATAATAGCATCTGACTCAGATACCGACCTAGAAATAGACTGCATTTGTTTTGCGGTTTGTTCAACTAAATCTTCTCCCTCTTCAGCTCTTTCTCGCGCATGTAATGAGGAAATAGAAATTGACTCTGCGCTTC
Organism: Bacillus cereus; assembly: GCF_002567495.1. Classification (GTDB taxonomy): domain Bacteria; phylum Bacillota; class Bacilli; order Bacillales; family Bacillaceae_G; genus Bacillus_A; species Bacillus_A cereus_AQ. The sequence continues at coordinate 13,077 of NZ_NVAP01000037.1, forward strand.
CAGTTACATCTTGAATTGCTGTATTTACTTGTTGTAATGTAGCCGCGCCTTCTTCAACACCTTGGCTTTGTGATTCAGCCCCACCTGATACTTGTTCCATTGCAATTGTAATTTGATCTGTCGCATCATTCGCTTGCTGTACGCTCGCTGTTAACTCTTCTGCCGATGCTGCAACATGTTCTGCTGAAAAGCTAATTTGGGTAATAACATCTTGTAAAGACGTAGACATTTCATTAAATGAATTCCCTAGTTTCCCTATATCATCTTTGGAATGGATTGTAATTTTCTCTGTTAAATCTCCCTTACTAATTTTATGTGCCGATTCAGCTATTTTTCGTAATGGCCTTGTAATAGACTTTGTAATGAAATAAATTAATACACTACCAAATACAATAGCGATAGCAATGACAATCAAAGTCTTATAAAACACTGGACTCGCAGCTTGAGTAATTTCTTCATCGAACATAACTCCAACTACTTTCCAGTCCGTTTTCTCATTTGTTGCAAAGATTAAATTCTTTTTATCATCTTGTTCTGTATAAGACACATTTCCTTGTTTTTCTTCATAAATTGGTTTAATCCAAGGATCAGTAACTTTTGCACCTGGCTTTCTAGATGGATGACTAACAATTTGCTTATTTTGATCTAAAATAACGGCATAACCTTTTTCACCAATGTTAATCATTTTGGAAATTTTTAAGATGTTATCTAAATTTAAGTTAATTCCTATAACACCTTTACCATCTTTTACTTCTTTCGCAATTGTCACTACCATATTTTTTGTAGATGCTGATTGATATGGTGCAGTAACAATTACTTTCCCTTTATTTTCATGTGCTTCTTTATACCAAGATCTATCTGTTGGATTATACCCATCAGACATTTGAATAAACGGTTCTCTTATAAACTTCCCTGTATGCGTTCCAATATAAATACCTTCTACTTCTGGATGAAGCTTTATATATTGTGCTAACTTCGTTCTTACTATTTCTTCTTGTCCATTTGGATATGTATCCTCTGTTAAGATGTCTGCAAAGTACGTCGCATCAACAAATTTCTCTTCTATATTTTGAGAAATAACAGTATTTAAAACTGAAATATTCTCCTTTGCTTTACCTGTCATTTGATGTTCAAAATTTGTTTTGGCAGTTTGATATGAAACACCACCGATAATAAGTCCTGGTATAGTTAAAATAATAAAAAATGAAATGATTAATTTTCTCTTGATACTCATACATTTAACCCAGTTAAATATTTTTTGCATAATAAGTCTCCTTCTATGTAATGTGGATACTTGTGTAATTTTATACAATTAACATATATAAAACAATATATAATGATAACATGTAATTTTTTCGTCAATTATGCACTTTTACATATTCACTACTTATAAGTATTTTAATCATAAAAATAAGAGAACTTTAGCATTATATATGCTAAAGTTCTCTTATTTCTCAACAGCTTCTACTCTACAAAAACAAATTCTACAAAACTTCTCTTAAAATCCTCAAATCTCTATTCTTCGCCTTATAGTCATATTACTAAAACTCTTCGTCCTAATTTATTTAGAGCTCTTTATATAACTAATTGCCTGACTTCCCATTTGCCCCCATGCCTGTTCAAAGTTCTCTCTCGGTACTTTTACATCTAAGCTATCCTCGAGTGGATCTCGAATATATACAGATTCCTTATCATACCCAATAAGTACAACACAATGTTCATTATACGTAATAGAAACATCTCCACTATTTGTTTCCCATGTAGTAAATTCATCTTCATCTAACGGTGCAAATGTTGCATTCGTGATCATGACTACCGGTTGCTCAGCTTTTACACTCTTATAAATTTCTTCTATGCTCTTTCCTGTTAAATCTACAGCTTGTTTAGGCAAATATTTTTTCGCTAACTGAAAAAGGGGTCTATGATATACACCATATCCTGATTCAGAAAATGTATAAATATTACCTACAAATCCTTCATTCGGATTCCCGCGTACACCATCTTCTATAAAATTAACTTTTTTTATTTCATTTGCTAATGTCATCTTATCTACTGAGACACCAGCGTATTGTAACATCATCGCTAAACTTGTCACTTCACAACCTCTATCTAGCTCTGGTAGTTGCTGAATTAAAGGTACACTTGATAAAATGACCTTTTCATCATTGTTACTAAATTCCGATTCTTTTCCGTTTTGTATATTGAAGAATGTCAACTTCTCCACATACTTTGTAATTCCATTTGTATATACACTCCATACCGCTATAGCTAGTAATGACATACATATATACCACTTAAACCTCCGTATCACCCTCACGCCCTTTTTAGTTCGTTAAATAAGAATAAAATGCGTCAGCATCCGTTCGAATCACTGGTACAAAATTTAGTTCTTTTTCTCTCTCAGGTTGATCTTTTTTTATTTTTTCTGTTAGCTCTTGAATATTCATGTTCGCTTTATCCATATTAAGCTCATCTGCCAATTTTAGCACCTTTTGTTCATTAATTTCTCTTAACACTTGATATATATCTTTACCGTACAAATCAATATGATATTTTTTTGCTTCTTCCTGTACTTTTTGTTCGTACACTTCTTGTGCTAACTCTTCGATTTCCTTTCCTTTTTGCGAAATTTCTAACTTCCCTGCTTCTTCTCTTACTTTCGTTCCGTAAATTTCTTCCGCAATGTCTTCGATTTCTTTTCCATTTGTTGAAATACCTAATTTATCCGCTTCATCTTTAATTTTAATCGTATTAATTTGAGTAATTAAATCTACAATTGATGTATTCTCTATAGATATGCCTAGCTTTAACGCTTCTTGCTTCACTTTTGTTTCATAGATTTCTTCAGACAGAGTTCCAACATCTTTTCCTTCAATCGAGATGCCTAACTGCTCTGCTTCTCTTCCTACTTCTGTTTCATGAATTTCTTTTTCTAGCGTAATTTGTTCTTTTCCTTCCGTTTCAATTCCTAGTTTCTCCGCTTTTTCTGCTGTATTCACCGCATGTATCTTTCCATTGTTTAATTGTTCTTTACTGCGCTGTGTGTAATCTGTCTTTCCTTTTGATGTTTCAGAAGGAGAGGCACCCCCTAATATACTTAAACTCATTACTCCAATAGTGAATACCGTCATCATTTTCTTTTTCAAAATTAATTCCTCCCTCTTACACTTTCTTTTCCATCATTCCCATAATTTTTTTAATACTATACATACATCTCATCGCTGCTTGAGATAACATTATGATCAATAAAATTCACTCACGTACACCTCTATAATCTCTTCTTCACGTAACGAACTTTCTTTATGCCATACATACTATAAATAGTTTCTTAACTTTCCCTTAAAAAAAAGACAACCTTGTAAAAACAAGATCGTCTTCTTAGTTATATTCTTTGATTTTTAGGGAATATCACTTCAAAGCAAGTGCCATCTCCCCATTTGCTCTCTACCGATATTTTTCCGTAATGCTTTTCTACAATCCAATTTGCGATTGAAAGACCTAATCCAGCTCCTTCTGACGTACTTCTTGCTTTATCCCCTTGATAAAAACGATCAAATAATTTCGGAATATCTTCTTCTTTCACTCCTATCCCGTCATCTTTCACCTGTATACGAATTGAACTACTCGTTTGCGTGCAATCGATTTGAATATGCCCACCTTCGTTTGTATACTTCATCGCATTATCTAACAGTATGACCATCATTTGATGAATCCGCTCTCTATCCCCCATAAAAGGTACGTCACGTTCTACTTTTAGTATCATCTCTTTTTCTTGATAAGAAGCAATCTCCTTATATGGAGCTACTATTTCTTCTAACAATTTATCAAGTTCAAATATTTTCTTATCCATCTCGATTTGATTAGAATCAGAACGTGCTAGCAATAATAAATTACTAACGAGTTTTGATAACCGCCTACATTCTTTTGAAATTGTAGAAATATCCATTGCTTTTTCTTCTATCGTAGCGGACGGTGACTGGAATAAAACATCCGTTTTTGATTGAATAACTGCAAGTGGTGTCCTTAGTTCATGTGATGCATCAGAAACGAATTGCTGCTGTTTCTCCCATGAATTTTGAATAGGTACGAGTGCTCTACCAGCTAGGAAAAACCCGATACCTATCGCACAGAGGCTTCCTATGCTACAACCTATAACGAGAATTAAAAATAAAGTATTTAACATTCCTTCTTCCGCTGTTATATCTCGCACGATTTGAACTATTTCTCCATCTTTTTGAAGCGAAAATACTCTAAAATATCGTCCTTGTACTTCAATATCTTGTAAATCCTCTAATTTTTTTGGAGAAAACTTTTCCAAATTCTCTTCAAAAATAGAACGAAATTTACGGTTATCACCCTCTATTTTCACTATTTCCCCATTCCAAGTTATTTTAGTTACTCGTGGATCTCCAATTTGGATATTCTCCATGCGTTTTCTTGGTGGTATTTTAACATCTAATTTTTCTCTATACTGAGCCATCATTTTTATAGACTGATCCACTTCATTATAAATACGCTTATATGTGTATGAATAAATAATACTACCTAATATACCTATTAATAGGATAAATACTAATGAATTCACTATAGTCAAACGAATGCGTGTTTTTTGAAACATACTTCCTTTTTTCATTGTTCTTTTAATATATATCCAATACCTCGAACGGTTTGAATATCTTTCTGATAACCGAATGGTTCTAATTTTTTACGCAAATGATGCACATACACTTCTACAATCGCTACCGTCGTATCTGAATCAAATCCCCAAACACGATCAAAAATTTGTTCACGCATTAAAATCTTACCGCTATTTTGAATGAGATACTCTAGTAGCTCATATTGTTTCAATGTCAGCTTAATACCTTGTCCATCTACTTGAACGTCTTTATCTTTTCCGAACAATTCAATCCCTTTATAGCGAATGGTTTGCTGCGTTGTTAAACTACCACTTCTGCGTAGTAAAGCCCGAATTCTCGCTTTTAATTCAGGGGCCTGAAATGGCTTAACGATATAGTCATCTCCACCAAAGTCCAATCCCTTCACCCGATCTTCTAAAGAATCTCTCGCTGTCAAAAACAGGACTGGTGTTTCAATCTTTTCATCACGTATTTTTTGAATCACTTCAAATCCGTCCATCCCTGGCATCATCACATCCAGCAAAATTGCATCATATATATTTTGAAGCGCTAAAAACAATCCATCTTCTCCATTCATTGCCGTATCTACTTCAAATTCATCACGCAAAATTTGTACGATAGACTCTAATAACGAAGCATTATCTTCTACTACAAGTAAGCGCATGCTCTCACCTTCCATCATATAGTTCAATTCTATTTATTATTACATTTCTTCTCTTCATAACGAAAGAATGTAGTCACATTATGTAATTTCATTTTTAACTATTTTCTTCTGAAGTTTTATTATAAAAGCTTTGTCTTAAATTTAGCTTAATAAAAAATTGAAAGAAATAAGATTCCTCTTATCTCTTTCAATTTTTTATTACATATACCTTTTTACTCGGCAACTCCAAGCAATTTAGCTGACCACCATACACAGCCCCGCCATCAATTCCAATAATACGATTACTACCAAAATACACTCCGCAATCCTCATTACCATGAAGCGTTTTTGTTTCCGTATGACCAAATACAACAACCTTTTCGCCGCTATATCCATTATGAAATTCATTACGGATCCACATTAGCGTATATGGTTCAGATTCAGAAACACGTTTCATCGGCTCAACACCAGCATGTACAAATATATACTCTTCTGTTTCAATATAATGATCTAATTCTTGAATAAACTTTACATGTTCCTCTAATACAGGAGATTGTAAAATCGGTTTTTGGAAATCTACCTCATTAACCACAATATCTTCTTCTACAAATCCATAACTATATAATGTCTTATCTCCACCATTTCTTTTTACCCAATGGTCCCATGAACGTTCCTCATTTGTCGTTAACGCCTTAATCATCATGTCTTCATGATTGCCCTTTAAAACGAGAGCTCCCTCTTCTTTCAATTCTTTTACCTTCTCGATTACAGCACGCGCATTGGGACCACGATCTACATAGTCCCCCAATAAGATTAATTGATCCTGTTTTGCATCGTATTGAGCTTCTTCCAACAACTGTTCGAACTTTTCTATTTCTCCATGAATATCACTAATAACAAGAATTCTTTTCATATTATTCCCCCTCTTCCTAATTATAGTTCAAAACGACAGAAAGTTCCGAATCGTAACGTTGAATCACATTTATCCCGCATTAACGGGCCGTAAGACCCCCACCTCAAAATTCAACTGAAGCAAAGAAGTTAGTTTTGGGATCAACTGCCCGTAAAAGCCCGATTGGTGAGGGCTGATAATCAGTGGTGGATGAAGAACCCCCCCCACTGATTAAAGTTTCACTTTATTACAAACTAAACTATTATCCTTACAACAATGTAAGTCTCTTGTCATCCAATTCGATGGTTGCAATTACTGTATTTCCCTATACTAAAAGTAAGAAATGAAACAAAAAACAAGGAGAGATGAGAGATGAAAAAAGTAATGGAAGTTGTAGTAGCGGTGGCAGAGGTTTTCGTAAATGGCAAACAAGTTGCAATGGAGTTAAATAAATAATGAAAAGGACAACATTCATTCTAGACCCTTTACTCATATAAAAGAGATAAGACTTCATCATTTCTTTGATCCCTTATCTCCCTATAGAGAAAGCCGTATCCCTTTTAAGGATACGGCTTTCTCTTATTTTTGACTCGTACGAGCTGAAATACTAATTGCTCTATCTGTTGCTTTAGCAGCTTCATCTAACGCTTCTTTACTATTCTTTCCGTCATACATTGCTTCTAATGCTTTTACAACTGCATCTCGTGATTCTGGGAATACACTAATTAAAGCACCTTGTGTTGCTGGAGATTGCTTCGTCGCTTGCAGCTGATCTACTGTTACTTTCAACTGTGGATATTTTTCATATTGCTCTTTTACTAACGGCTCATTATATGCTTCTGGATTAATTGAGAAATAGCCTGTTGCAGTATGCCATTTTGCCTGTACGTCTGGCTTCGTTAAATATTTCATAAAGTCCCAAGCCCCTTGTTGTGTTTCTTCTGAAACCATATTCGTCATCCATAATGATGCTCCACCAATAACAACACCATTTTGTTTCGAATCCTCTGGATACGGAATATATGAAACGCCTACATTAAACTTAGATGCATCAATTAAATCACGAACACCAGCTGAAGAATCTAAATACATAGCAACTTGTCCAGACTGGAACGCGGCACGAATATCATCCCAACTTGCTCCATACTTTCCAAGTGCGCCAGCTTTATTTAAATCATCTAACATTCCAAATACTTTCTGTCCTTCTTTACCGTTAAATACCGCTTTCTTTGCAGCGTCTTTACGACCGTTTTCGTTATCTACATATAAAGCACCTTGTGTCGCTAATAATTCTTCAAAGAACCAACCATAGTTAAGCATGGAGAATCCATATTGTTTTACATTTCCGCCTTCTTTAATCGTTAACTTTTTCGCTGCTTCTTGTAATTCCGCATATGTTTTTGGAGCTTTCTCTGGATCTAAGCCCGCCTTTGCGAAAGCATCTTTATTATAAATTAATACTGGTGTAGATGAATTAAATGGCATAGAATACATTTTTCCATCAACTGAATAATAATTTGTAATTGCTTTTTCTAATTTTGAAGTATCGTATTTATCTTTTTTTATCCAGCTATCAATTGGTGTGATTTTTTTGCTATCAATCATATATTTCGTTGTAATTTCACTCGATTGAACAAGCGCTGGTGCTTCTTTCGTTGCAGACATCGTTCTAAACTTCGTTAAAGACTCTTCATATGTCCCTTGAAACTCTGCCTTTATCTCGTATTTATTTTGTGACTTATTATAGTCTGCAACAAGACCATCTAGTACACCTTGTGTTTTTCCACCCATCGCATGCCAGAAGCGAATTACAGTTTTATCACCATTTTTTTCAACTGGTGCTACTTTTGCCTGCGCTTCAGGTTTTCCCTCTGTTTTACTATTTGAACAAGCGGCACTAGATAATGCCATTGTTGCTGCCATTAATAGAGCAGCACCTTTTTTAACTAGACTCATTTGAATCTCACCTTCTCTTAGTTATTTAATTGCACCTTTTGTTAATCCTTGTTGTAATTGCTTTTGCCCTAAAAATAGTAAAATCAATGTCGGAATAACGATAACCGTAACACCGGCCATTACGCTTCCCCAATCAGTTGCAACTTCTTGAGACTGAAGCTGCTTCACACCAATTTGCACTGTTCTTACTTTTTCATCAGTGGTCACTAAAAGTGGCCATAAATACATATTCCATGTTGTTAAAAAGCTATATACTCCAAGCGTAATAAAACTCGTTTTACAATACGGAATTACAACGCTGAATAAAAATCTTATATTTCCAATCCCTTCAATAAAAGCAGCTTCTTTCAGTTCATTCGGAAGTGTCATAAAATGTTGACGTAGCAAGAAAATACCGAAAGCTGTTGCAAAAAATGGCACTGTCATCCCAGCGAAACTATTGATCCAGCCAAAGTTTTGAATCGTTAAAAAGTTAGGTACCATCGTTGCTTCCCACGGAATAAGCATCGTTGAAATAAACAGGAAGAAAATAAGGTTTCTTCCTTTAAACTGAAGAAAAACAAAAGCATAAGCCGCTAAGCTCGATACGATAAGTTGTCCAATCATAACGACTGTCGATACAATTAAACTGTTATATAAGTATGTAAAAAGCGGTACTTTTTGAAAAATATTAATGAAATTATCAAAAGTAAACTGGGTCGGGAATAACCTTCTCATTTGAATATCGTCTGGTGTCATAAAGCTTATTAAAAATGCATACAGTACAGGAAAAAATACCATTACTGTACTAATAATGAGCAACATGTATAATAGGAAATTTTGCTTCCACTGTTTAACAATCATTTATAATGCACCTTTCTCTCAGCAAACTTAAATTGAAGTAATGTAGCAATGAAAATGAAAATAAATAATACCATCGCTTGTGCACTTGCTGTTCCAAATTGATGATTCACAAATGCCTCTTTATAAATCGAGTACACAATTAAATTCGTTGCATCATTCGGTCCACCGTGCGTTAAAATATCAATTTGTCCAAAGCTTTGGAACGCACTAATTAACGTTACTGTCACGATAAAGAATAAAGTCGGTGATAGCATCGGTAATGTAACACGACGGAGCTTATATAAATAACTAGCACCATCTATAGATGCACTCTCATATAAAGACCTATCGATATTTTGTAAACCACCTAATATAACTAAAAATGCAAATCCTGTATTCACCCAAATTGTTGTAACCGATACAGAAAACAATGCCCAGTCCGGACTTGTTAACCATGCGATTGCAGGAAGATTCATAGAGGCTAATATATTATTAAACAATCCTACACTTGGATGAAATAAAAATAGCCAAATCACTGCACTAGCAGCCACTGATATTCCCATCGTCGAAGAAAACAGAACTCGGAATAACCCAATACCTCTTACTTTTCCATTTGCAATCAATGCAAGAAACAAAGCGAATATAATACTCGTAGGTACTGTATATAAAACAAATAATAAAGTTGATTTTATACTTTGGTAGAAAGCAGGATCAGAGAATAAATATTGATAATTTTCTAAGCCAACGAAAAGATTAGCTTCCCCATGTATATCGGTTAAATAAAAGCTATAGTAAATCGTCCTAAACAATGGATAGAACAAAAAAATCGAAAATAGCAAAATAGATGGTGCCAAAAACAATAATCCTATTCTTAAATCTTTCGTTCTACCCCATAAATTTTTCTTTTTTGAAACTTCTGTTTGAACTGGTAACTTACTTACTTCGATCATTATTTCGCCACCACTTTCAACTCTTCTTCAGCTACCACTTTTAAGCGTTCATTCGTGTTTTCGTTAAAGAAGCATAACTTTTCTTGCGAGAATAATAATTTTACTTTGTCACCTTTGTTCAGGAGTAACTGTCCGATGACTTTCGCACTCCAAGTTGTTCCATTTACCGCAAAGTTTAATATAGATTCATTCCCTAATACTTCTACAGATTGCAGCGTCACTTCTTGTCCTTCCTCAGACAGTGCAATATGCTCAGGACGCATGCCTATGCGAATTGTTCCTTCTGGTAATTGCTTTAACTGTCCAATAGATAATGGAATCTGCAATTGCCCTATATGTAATACACCTTTTTCTTTATCCACTTCTCCATCATTTATATTCATAGAAGGAGAGCCTATAAAGCTTGCAACAAATTCGTTTGCTGGTTCGTTATATATTTCAAGTGGTGTTCCAACTTGCTGTATACTTCCTTTATTTAAAACCATAATACGATCTCCCATAGTCATCGCTTCTATTTGATCGTGGGTAACGTAAATCATCGTAATTCCTAATCGCTGCTGAATTTCTCTAATTTCAATTCTCATTTGCGCACGTAATTTCGCATCTAAATTCGATAGTGGTTCATCCATTAAACAGATTGGTGCTTGACTCACGATCGCCCTAGCAAGCGCAACACGCTGTCTTTGTCCGCCTGATAATTGACCTGGTTTCATTTTCACATACTCTTTCAGTCCTACCATTTCAATAGCTTCCATTAATCGCTTTTGTCGCTCTTCTTTTTGTACTTTTCTTACCTTAAGTCCAAATAAAATATTTTCTTCTACAGATAAGTGTGGATATAATGCATAATTTTGAAATACCATTGATAGATTACGGTCTTTCGGCTCTAGATCATTTGCAACACTTTCATTAATAATTAAATCTCCCGAAGAAATCTCTTCTAAGCCAGCGATCATTCGTAATAATGTGCTTTTCCCACATCCCGAAGGTCCAACTAAAACAAAAAATTCGCCCTTCTTAATATGAACCGATACGCCTTTAACCGCTGTCTCTTCTGCATTTTTATATACCTTTGAAACATCTTTCAATTCAATCACAAGGTTGCACTCCTTTTTTCTTCTTGTATCCATACTTCATAATGACTTGTTGAAATCGCACTTGCTCCTGCACGAATTGCAATTTCCGCATCTTCTCGCGTTTGGATTAGCCCGCCTGCAATAATAGGAAACTCTATTTCTCCTGCTAGTTGTTTAATAATAGAAGGCATAATACCCGGCATAATCTCTACTGCATTTGGTTTAGTCGTTTTACAATTTTCAATTGATTTAGTAAGAGATAAAGTATCTACAATAAAAATACGTTGAATTGTTTTTAATCCAATTTTATTAGCATTTCGAATTGTCGAACCCTTTGTTGAAATAATACCTTGTGCCCCAATAACATCTTGAATATACAAAAGGGCTTCCTCTGTGTTCGTATTTAAGCCTTGTATAAAATCACAATGAAGAAATACATCATGTCCATGTTTCTGCAATTCATATACACGCTCTGGTAATTCCAGCATTGAACCAGTCATAAGAAAAACTGTTTTCGGTAATTTTTTGTATGCTTTATATCCTTTCCAATCCTTTATCATCGCAATATAAGGTTCTTTAAACATTCATTCCACCTAACTGTTCTATTTTTATCCAAACTAAAAACACCTACTTACATAGAACGCCTTTCTCCTTATTTGAACTCTAGGGAATAGAGCACACCTAAGAAAGTGGCACATTATATGTAAGCGGGTGTTCTCAAATGTTCTCTACCCTAGTTATTTTGTTACCTTTACTATATTACGCATTTATTAAGCCAGTTTTGATAGATTGTTAATTAGGTGTTAATCGAGTGTTAATATTCACCATATTACTTTTACAATAATCTAGATATACGAATGAACTCCAACAAAACTCAACAACTATCTTTAAAATTCAAGTGATATGCAAATTCATTCCATAGTTAATCAGTTTTAGTTTTCTTGCAACTGCTTGTGAGGCATAATTATCCCAAGAAGTACTATAAAGTGGAATGCGTTTTTCTTCTTGTATTGATATTGCCCAGGCTGTAACAACATCAGTACCATATCCATTCCCTTGAAACTCGGCTAAAGTTTCCACACTTGCCTCAGCAGCTACGGGCGTACTTCTGGCACTGCAACATATAGAAACTACCTTTTCATTTTGTACAATTGCAAAATAAGGTTGCCTCCATTCCATCTGTTCTATTAAATTAGAAAAGTTTTCTCGCAAAAGCTCTTTATTCTTCTCTGTTATTTGTATTGTTCTAGTTGGTTTATGTAAATTATTAGGTAACATGAAAGCAGGACCCATCCAAATATTTTCCACTGTTCTTTCTTCATTTAATACATTAATAATCTTTGCTATCCCTATATGATTTGAAGGTTCTCGAATTAATTTCTCAATCTTACTTATCGTTTTATCATCCACATTACAATGATATCTCGTTATACTCCCTTCACGAGTTCTGCCAAGAAAAAAACGTGGTGCCTTTGGATTTCCTTTTTCATTTACACATTTCATTTTTCCTACTGGACTATGAACAAATAAAACTTCTACCTGAATTGCTATTAAATCCAGTTCTGAGAGCCTCATTTATATCCTCCTTAGTTACTCCATATACCATCCATAATTTCTTTTTCATGTTCAAAACAAAAATCCCATTCAAATACACATTACTGAATCCATCATACTAACTGATTTCTTCATTCTGTCTATCTAAATGGGATTATTTCGTACTTTTTACTTGTTCGCCTTGTTATTCTACCGGCTGTGGTTGCGGCTGTATTACTTCATTCGCTCCAGCTACCCTCAACATATTTGCAATATCTTTAAAACCTCTTTTTTCAGCAAATTGCAATGGCGTCAGATTTTCCTTGTTAGCCATATTTACATCTGCACCGTGGTCAATAAGCATTTGAATTACTTTCTTATGGTTTTCACTACCATTTCCTAATACAATTGCTTCTAATAGCGCTGTTCCACCACGTTCATTTTTATAATTCACATCAATATCTGTATGCTCTAATAATTCTTTAACAACCTCTACATGGCCACGCTCAGATGCAGAAATAAGTGCTGTTCCACCTGACTTAGTCGTTTCTTTCGTATTAACTCCTGCATTAATTAATACTTTTACAATATCCGTATATCCTTCTCTACTTGCATAAAGAAGCGGATTGCTTTGTTTCTCATCTTTAATTTCAATATTAGCACCTGCACCAATTAATGCTTTAACTGTCTCTACATGATTTTGGTACGTTGCTGCAAGGACAGGTGTTTCTCCGTTGTCACCTTCTACGTTTATACTCGCTCCATCCTGAATCAACTTCATAGCTGTCTCTGTGTCTCCAAGAGTCGCTGAAAGTAACAACTGTTTGTCCATTAAATTTATACTTTTCTCTTCTTTAGATTCTTCCTGTTCTTTATGCTTCTCTTTTTTCTTTTCATTTTTCACATGAACCGGTTTCGATTCTGGTTCTTCTTGCTTATCGCAAGCCACTACCGTCATTAAAAGTCCTAATAAAATACATAATAAAATTTTTTGTTTTCTCACAACTACAGCTCCTATGAAAGATAATGTTTTCTTAACCATTCCTCCATCACATACAATAACTCTTCTTGAGTACATTTATCCATAAGCCCTTTAGATTCCTTCTTTAATCGGATTATCTTAAGCTTATACTATGTTTCTCAACCTATTGGAATGATACGCCTGATGGCCTCATCATTAACATTATGAAGCAATTAGTTTAGCACGTTTTTACCGCATTTGTATACATTTCTAAAAAGTACATAAAGTGAAACTTTAATTAGTGGGGTTTTGTTCATCCACCACTGATTATTAGCCCACACCCATCGGGCTTTTACGGGCAGCCCGACCCCACCTAACTTCTTTGCTTTCACTGAATTTTGAGGCGGGGGTCTTACTGCCCACAAATAACGGGATAAATGATTGCTCCAGCTTACTATATTCCATTGTAACCGTTCTTCTAAAAATTTTACACCTTTTCTATATTTGCACCTGAGTAATAATAGAAAAAGACAACTATATAGTTGTCTTTTTCTATTATTAATGGTGCCCACCATGATTTCCTGCTTTCGGCTTCCCCATCATCTCTTTATTCATTTCCCATTTATGCTCTGCTAGCTCTTTATACGAAAGAACCTTCCCCTTATAGTTAGACACAAAGCTTTCTGCATCTTTTTTACTTTTAAATGAAATAACATTATAAGCCATCGGTGTCGTTATTGTTTTATCATATACATAAGTAGCGTCTTCTAACGAAACCCAATCTTTCGAATCATAATCTCGAACAAATTTTTCTTTCGTCTTTTCACCTGAATTGATCTCCATCCATTTATACATACAACCGATATCATCAAACTTTAACGCTTTTCCATTTTCTAAAATGATTTCTGTTGCAAATTGATTATCCACTACACCAATTTGGCAAATATCACATTTATCATGTTTCTCATCAATGGCAACAGCTGCTGTTTCCTTTTTCCCACATCCGACTACCGTAAATAAGAAACATAAACATATAGCAAGTACGACATATTTTACTTTCATCAATATTCCTCCCTAAAAACCGTATACTCCACGAAAAGAATACCAAAAGGTTGTGTGAGATTTGTGAAAAAACAATGTGCTTTTTGTAATATAGGAAACAAAAAAGATGTGTAGCTATCTCTACACATCTCTCATCATTCACAGCCTGTAATTAACAAATCATCTTCTAGCTTAACTAATAATGTATCCGTACTAATTTCCTGTCCAACTTCTACATTTACCAATCTTATATTTCCACTAATCCCGACTGCGACTTTTTTAAGTTCACCGTCATTTTTTCGGATCATCAGTAATTTTTCCCATTCATATACGTAAGAAGATTCATTAATAAAGATTTCTTCTACTTTCCCTTCATAAGAACTATAAATCTCTTCAATTCTCGTTTTCATATAAAATCTACTCCCTATTTCACACTTCACTATTTTCATCTTATTCTACCATTCTTACGAAGCGCAGCTTACTTTTTAAAAATTCAAATTAACTACCGTGAACAAAATGAACAAAATAAAAATTATGCTTCTAATGATGTTATTTTTCAAATTATTTACCATTTGAAGAGATGCTTTTATTATAAACAAAAAACCTTTTTTCTGAATTTTTATTCTATTTTGAAAGCGCAATCATTCTTTTGAGGGGGAAATTACATGTTAGCACTACTTGGATTTGCAATGGTATTTGTCTTTATGTTTTTAATTATGACGAAACGTATGTCAGCGCTAGTAGCATTAATATTAATTCCGAGTGTTTTTGCATTAATTGGCGGATTCTATGCCAATATGGGACCTATGATGTTAGAGGGGATTCAAAAATTAGCACCTACTGGTATTATGCTTATGTTTGCTATTTTATATTTTGGAATTATGATTGATAGCGGTTTATTCGATCCTGTCATTAGCAAAATTTTAAAGTTTGTAAAAGGTGATCCTTTAAAAATTGTTGTCGGCACGGCTATATTAACTATTATCGTTTCTTTAGACGGTGATGGTACAACAACATATATGATTACTGTTTCCGCAATGTACCCGCTATATAAGCGTCTTGGAATGAATCCACTTATACTAGCTGGGGTTGTTATGTTAGGGGCTGGTGTAACAAACCTTACGCCTTGGGGCGGACCAACCGCTCGGGTTATGAGTGCACTTGGACTAGATGCATCAGAACTCTTCACACCACTCATACCAGGAATGATTGCTGGTGCACTTTGGGTAGTTTTCGTTGCTTACTATCTTGGAAAAAAAGAAAGAAAACGTTTAGGCATTATGGATGTACAATATTTAAAACAAATGCAAACAACGGATGAGCAAGCTGCAACAGTGGAAGCTGCAGTGCATAAACGCCCTAAACTTCTATGGATTAACTTTTTATTAACCGCTACATTACTTGTTTGTCTTATACTAGAAGTTATGCCATTACCTGTTTTATTTACAGTCGCTTTTGCTATTGCTGTTATGATTAACTATCCAAACTTAGAGCAACAAAAAGAACGTATTGCTTCTCATGCAGGAAACGTATTAGCGGTTGTTTCTCTCGTATTTGCTGCTGGAATTTTCACTGGCATTTTATCTGGAACAAAAATGGTAGATGCGATGGCTCAAAGTGTAGTAACTCTTATACCAGATGCACTTGGACCACAATTGCCAATTATTACAGCTCTTCTTAGTATGCCATTCACATTTTTCATGTCCAATGATGCATTTTACTTTGGAGTACTACCTATTTTAACGAAAGCTGCTGCTACTTACGGAATTAGTGCAGCTGAAATGGGACGTGCTTCCTTACTCGGTCAACCCGTTCACTTATTAAGTCCTCTTGTCGCTTCCACTTATTTATTAGTCGGAATGGCTAAAGTTGATTTCGGTGAACATCAACGCTTCACTTTATTGTGGGCAGTTGGAACGACAATAGTGATGTTAATTACTGGAATTGTAATTGGGATTATTCCAATATAAGACGCAAAAAAACAGTAGAAGAAATGAATCCTCTACTGTTTTTTTTATGAAGAAACAAGAAAATACCTTCTCTCCGGTCTCCCCACACTTCCATATATTAGCTCTGCATGGACTTTCTTCCCAGATATCAAATACTCTAAATAGCGCCTTGCCGTTGATCGACTTACTCCAATCATTGAGCTTAGCATCTCTGCAGTAATTCCTTCTTCATTAACTGTTAACATATGCTTTTTTACCTTTGCTAAAGTTAAAGGATCGATCCCTTTTGGAGCGTATTCTATTTGATTCCCCTTCACACCTCTTTGAGACCATAAATATTCAATTTGTTCCGTCGATAATTGATTGTTTCTCTTTAACTGCACAATCTTTTTTTGATAACTTTCCAAACTCGCCTTAAATCGATCAAACATAAGTGGCTTTACGATATAATCTGTTACTCCGCCTCGCAGGGCGTGCCGCACTACATCTGTTTCCGATGCGGCTGTAATCATAATAATATCTGTATCATGCAAATGATGCCTAATATATGTAACAAGTTCCGTTCCTTGCATATCAGGTAAATACACGTCTAATAAAACGAGCTGTGGCTTCACAAGATCTAACCATTCTTTCGCTTGTTCTCCAGTCGTCGCTGTTCCAATTACTTTAAAACCCTCAATCTTTTCAGTAAAACGACGATGAATGTCCGCAATCCGAATATCATCTTCTACAATCAATACTTCAATCTCCTCACCCATTACAATTCGCCTCTCTCTTTCGGTAATGCGATAATAAATAATGCACCACCTAAGTCCCCTTTTTCAATTGCAATACTTCCATTTAAATCTTCTACTAACTCTTTCACTTTTGCTAATCCATATCCTCGCTTTTTTCCTTCTTTCGTCGAAAAACCTTTATAGAATATGTTAGTGATTATTTCATCCTGAATTCCTTCCCCTGCATCTTCCACTTCAATTAATATTTCTTCTCCAATATCAGTTACAAACATTCTTACTTTCTTATCATCCTCTTGATTTCCTTCAATTGCTTCAAATGCATTCGTAATTAAGTTTCCTAAAATAGAAACGACATAATTACTCTCTATGTGTGGACTTAATTTCTCTAAACTACTTTCTCGATCTAGCATAAAATCAATCTTCAATTCTCGTGCTCTATTATAAAATCCAATTAAAATTCCACCTAACCATGGATTTTGAATTCGCTTCATAATAAATTGAACAAAATCTTGATATACTGCTGTTTCCTTATGAATAAGCTCTAAAGCATCTTCATATGATTCTAATTGAATAAGCCCTGAAAGCGTATACAATAAATTATTATATTCATGTGTTTGCGCCCGCAATGCCTCTGTATATTGCTTCGTCTGGGACAATTCTGCTGTTAACTGATCCATTTCAGATTTCAAACGTAAACTCGATACAACACCAGTAACTTTATTATTTACTTTAATAGGTAGACGGTTAGCGATAACAGGCTGTCCTTTTATATTTAATTGACGATCAAATTGTTCTTCACCAGTTTGAAGTACATCTAGTATGGATGAATTAGGAATTATATTTAAAATAAACTCTCCAATGATATTTTGTTGTTTATCTAGCGAAAGAATATCATAAGCTGCTTGATTTACTAAACTGACCATTCCATTTTTATCAATTACGATAATCCCTTCGCGTACAGATTGAATCACAGTACTATGTTCTTCATATAAAGATGAAATTTCTTCTGGCTCCATTCCAAACATCATTCTTTTTATACTTCCTGCTAAATATATAGAGCCGATTATCCCCATTAACAGACCTATTATTGCAATCCAAAACACACGCTTCCCATACACTTCTACCGCACTATGAATATCATCCATTGAAAAGCCAACAGATACTACACCAATAATGTCATTTTCCTGATTACGGATTGGAACTTTCCCGCGCAATGAAGGCCCTAACGATCCAGTTGCTTTCGAAACATAAGATTTTCCTTCTAATAGAACCCCTTCGTTATCTCCACCAACCATCGCTTCTCCTATTTTATCTTTCCTAGGATGTGCATAACGAATTCCTTCTCTATTTCCAACTACAATGAAATCAGCATCTGTATCAATGCGAATTTTTTCTGCAATGGGCTGAATAATAGAAGCTGGATTTTCTTTTTGAAAGGCTTCCTGAATTTCTGGTATAGCTGCAACTGTTTTCGCAACATGCAAAGCTCTTTTTCCAATTTGTTCTTCTACTGTTTCAGATAATATGTAATAAAATAAATAACTTGTTAGCAAAAGTACAACAAGAATAAGTGTACTAATAGTTAATGTAATTCTCGGTTGTAGTCTTAATTTTTTCAATTTCAAAACCATTCCCCTAACATAATTAAAGATAGAATTTAAAGAAAATACAGTTTTTTATTATCATAACACGCTTACTATATATTTCTTTCTTTTTTATCTTCATAAAAAAAGAAACGAAGCATAAGCACTACTTCGTTTCTTAACAGTTTATTATTATATTTTAAACTTACCAATCATCTCTTGTAATTCCTCTGCCATTTGTGATAAATGAACTGCCGCTGCATTTATTTCATCTACTGAAGCTAATTGTTCTTCCGAGGAACCAGCAATATTTTGAACGCTTGCTGCATTTTCTTCAATCGTAGCTGCAATTTCATTAATAGATGCACTTACTTGTTTTGCATCTACTGTCATTTGTTTCGCTACATCTACCATGCTATCAATTTGTACAACTGTATCATTTGTAGACTTCAATATTTCGGTAAAGCTTTGCTTCGTTTCATTTGCAACTACAAGCCCTGATTGTACTTCTGTTCCAACTTGATTCATAGAGCTTACTGTTTCTTTTATATCAAATTGAATCTCTTTTACTAGTTTTCCAATTTCTGTAGAGGACTGTCCTGATTGTTCGGCTAATTTCCGCACTTCATCTGCTACAATTGCAAATCCTCTTCCTTGCTCTCCAGCTCTCGCAGCCTCAATTGCCGCATTTAATGCTAATAAATTTGTCTGCTCTGCAATATGTTGAATCACTTCAAGGATTGCTCCAATTTGTTTTGACTTATCATCTAACAAACCAATGACTTTGTCTGATTGTGAAACAGACTCATGAATTAATTGCATTTGATTCACAGTTTGTTCAACTAACTTCCCACCATCTTCGGCTTTTTTCTTCGTATACATAGAGGCTGTAGATACTAATGAAGAACTATCTGCAACACGTTGAATTCCTTCTGTAACTTCTTCTAATAATGTTGCTCCTTCTTCAACTTCTTTCGTTTGTACTTCAGCCCCACTCGACACTTGCTCCATCGCCTGTGTAATTTGTTCCGTCGCTTCGCTTGTCTGCTTCATACTAGCTGTTAATTCTTCTGAAGATGCTGCTACATGACTTGCTGAAATATTTATATTGGAAATGACATTATGTAACGATGCTGCCATCTCGTTAAAGCTTTCTCCCAGCTGTCCAATTTCATCTTTAGACTGAACTGTAATTGATTCTGTTAAATCGCCCTCACTAATTTTCTTCGATGATATAACAAGTTGTTTTAACGGTTTAATAATAGACCCAATTATAAAGTAAATTATAATCCCACCGATTAGTAGTGAAATTCCAAGAACAGTTATTGTTTTATAGAAAATAGGTTCAGCCGCTTCAATAATTTCCTTTGAAGGCATTATTCCTGCTATTTTCCATCCAGTTTTCTTATTCGTTTTAAAAGTAATGTTACGCTCTTCGCCATCTAATGAATAATGAAAGTCCCCAACTTCCTGTTTATAAAATTCTTTACTAAGTTTCTCTTCTAATTTCTCTCCTGGCTTCAGTGTCGGGTGCGCTACTACATTTTTATCTTGATCAAATATTGCTACATACCCTTCCTTACCGATATTAACCATCTTGGAAGTAGTAACAATATCATTAATTATTAAGTCAATCCCAAGAACACCACTTTTATCCTCATTTTGTTTCGCTAGTGTAATAACAGTATTCCCTGTCGTTTTTGACTTATATGGAGCAGTTACAATTACCTCTCCACTTTTCTTCACGGCCTCTTTATACCAATCTCTTTCTGTAGGATTATATCCGTCTGGCATCTGAATAGCTGGTGATTGAATAAACTGTCCGTTACTAGATCCTGTATAGATTGCTTCCATTTCTGGATGTAATTTGTTGTATTCTTCTAGTTTATTTTGGATGTTTTGAATTTGGTCTGCTTGGTAACTTGATTGTGTGAATAATTTTGTAAAATATGTTGCATCTACTTTTTTACTATCTAATTCCTTATTAATTACATTATCCAAAATTTTTATATTATCTTTCGCCGAGTTTAAAATCGTTTCATTAAAATTCGTCTTCGCCTGTTGATAAGACGTCCAGCCAATTACAATACTCGGAAGAATCAAAATAATAATAAATGATACAAGTAACTTTGTTTTTAAACTACTACTCCTTAATTTCCCTTGAAACATACTTCTACCCCTCCATACCGTTTTAAATGTAATCACTTCACATTTAATCTTTCTATAAAAATAATACGATTTAAATGTATCGATGAGGCTCTCTATTTCTTTTTTCTCATCTTTTTCTACATTTAAAGAATTGATACATACCTTTTTCATTCTATATAAATTAAATAATTAAAACAATGTATAAAAATGTATATTATTCGAAATATTATAATTCACAGAAGAACCTCTAGCACATGCTAGAGGCCCTACCTACCTTACTATTCTTTATCTTTTTTTACTTCTTTTTTCTCATCTTCTACTACAGATACAACAGGTTTATCATTCGATAATTGTTGTACCGCTCCTTTTCCTGCAAATCCTTCTAATAGCTCTTTTAGATCAATACCAGAAGAAGCTTTTAACGTTTCTTGCATCGTTGCCATTAAATCAGTTGCATAACCCGCAACTTTTCCGGCACCGCTATTTTTACCACCGCCGCCTGTATCGACAACTGTAATTTTATCGATGTTGCTAAGTGGGCTTGCCACTTCCTTCGCATAACTTGGAAGCATGTTAAGAACCATATCCATAATTGCCGCTTGGCCATATAACTCAAATGCCTCTGCAATTTTTTGTTTCGCTTCTGCTTCCGCTAAACCTTTTAACCTAATAACATCTGCTTCCGCTGTACCTTGTGCTTTTTGTACTTCTGCTTTTGCTTGACCTTGCGCTTTTTCGATTTCCGCCTTCGCTAAACCTTCTACACGTACTTCTTCCGCACGAGCTCTCGCTTCAGCTTCAATCTTATATTGATCCGCATCTGCCTTTTTCATTTGTTTTACTTTTTCAGCTTCCGCTGATTGCTCAACAGCATAGCGATCTGCATCTGCTTTTTTCTTTACTTCTGCATCATATTGCTTTTCACGACGCGCAATCTCTTTTTCTTCTAATTCAATTTGTTTCTCACGCTCAATGATTTTAACGCGCATTTGCTCTTCTGTAACACCTTGTTGCGCTTTTGCTTGTTGTAATTCATAGGAAAGATCTGCATCTGCGCGAGCTTGTTCTTGGTCTCTCTTATAAGATTGTACTTTTAACTCTTTATGTTTTTCAGCTTCAGCGATTTGTGCATCACGTTGATACTCAGCTTCTTTCGCTTCTTTCTCAGCACGAGCTTTTTCAATTCGCGCCTCTTTTTCACGCTCTGCATTTGCAACTGTTGCATCACGCTTAACCATCGCAATTTGCGGCTGACCAAGTGCATCTAAGTAACCGTTCTTATCCATGATTTCTTTAATTGTAAAGGAAACGATGCGAAGTCCCATCTTCTTTAAATCTGTAGAAGCTACTTCATGTACCTTTTGAGCAAATTGCTCTCTATTACTATAGGCATCTTCTACTGTCATAGAAGATAAAATAGCACGTAGATGCCCTTCTAAAACTTCTTTCGCTTCTATTTTCAACTCTTCTGTTTCTTTTCCTAAATATTGTTCAGCTGCTGTAGAAACTTCTTCAATGGTAGATCCTACTTTAATAATAGAAACACCGTTTACTGTAATCGGTACACCTTGTTTCGTATACGTATCACGTGTTCCCACTTCTAATTTGTAGTTTAATAGACTTAAAGGCTCTGCTCTTTGCATAATCGGAACTACGAAAGTACCGCCACCACGAATAATCTTAATCTTCTTTCCATCATCAGTGGTAACTACATTTTTCCCGCCACCAAGCCAGTTTCCAGTAACAATTAATGCTTCATCTGGTCCAACTGTTCGATACTTTGTAATGAATACTAAAATGAGTAGAATTAAAATTGCGAGTAATACTCCACCGATAATTAATGGAATCGTCATGTAAATTCCCCCTTATAATTTTGGTTTCTTTAAAGAATAAGCGATGTTCTGTACAAGCAAAACACCATCTTGGACTCCCTCGATAATAACTTCAGTTCCTTGTGAAATATCTTTCTTCCCAACTGTTTTAGCTAGGATTGCATTGTTTCCAAATTGGGAGGAAATTAATACTTCACCAAACCCTTCTGTAGGAATAGTCGTAATGACCTCTCCCTTACAACCAATGAATTCATCCATACGCTGCACAGTGTTTTGTTCTGCTTCTGCGATCGGCTTTAAAATTAATATTTTCATTATGAAAACACCAATAAAAGATATAGCAAATGCAGCCCCGAAAATAAGAATACTATTAAAGGAAAATAAATATTCTCCTATATAACTAAGTCCACATAACATGGCGAAAAAACTAAGTAATAAAGTAACAACGGATACCGATCCGCCTCCAAAACTAAATATGGATTCAAATATATCTCCAAAAAAGATATAAATAACAGTGAGTATAGTAGCAATAATAAATCCATATAAATAAATTGTTTCAAGTGGATAACCAAACAAAGCCATTTCTTATCCCCCTCTCTTAAACAATCCTTTTTTGTTATGTGTATGCCCCACCTCTTTCAAAGATTATCGTTCTAAATTTTCAGTTATTTACCCTTTAAAGAAAAGCCTGTAAGACAGGCCTCTAAAAAAGAACAGGAGAAACCTATTGTGACAGGCTCCTCCTAGAAAATAACTGATATATTATATATATCTATATAATATACTATTTTCCACAAAAAGTAAAGTTAAACATACATTGGAAAAGCACTTATTTTATTGATAATTCGTACGTTCCATCACCATTATCATATTTATATACATACAAGTAATACTTACCTGGTTTTGCATTTAATTTCGCTTCTATACGATTTCCTTTAGCTTGACCGTAAGCAGCATAATTTTGCATATCTGATTCATGGTTAAGTACCCATGTCATCCCAATTCCATACTCATTTAAAACAGAAATATCGATATCTCTCGCTGATGCTACATTAAATGTATAAACATCGGTGTGATCCCCGCCGATAAGGCTACCTTTTATAGTAGTGTTTAGCCCGATACGATTTGCTTCCTCTGGACGATTATTTGGTTCAGATTCTGTTAAACTTCCATCTTTAATCGTAACAGTTGTTTCGCTTCTGCTCTCTTTTCCTTTATCATCTTTTACTCTTAACGCTACTTTATAAGTTCCTTCTCTTTCATATACATGTACTGGATTCACTTCTGCACTTGTGCTTCCATCTCCAAATTCCCATAAATAAGAAACAATTTTTCCATCTTCATCGTTTGAGCCATCACTTTTGAATTGAATTCCTTCTTTTACAAGCCCATTATAAGGGCCATTTATATTAACCGTTGGAGCTTTATTTTCTCCGTCATCTTTTGCGATACCATGGAAGACTACATCATATTCAAATTGATTGGAACTATTCACACGGTAATTGACGAAATATGCTGTAACCGTTTTGTAGCCGCTCCATTCTTTTTGCGCCAATTGTTCTAAAGCTTCATTTACTCTTTTACCCATTGCGTTCCAGTCTTCTGATTCACCTTTTGTTACACTACCTGTAAACGTACCTTCTAATGTAAATGTATTAAAGAATTGAGACTCATGTTTTGTCATTTTTGCATCTTTCATAGACAATGTCTCACTAATTTCTTTCTTCACTTCTGTTAACGATTTTGGTGCATGTTCAGCTAAATAATCATCTGCTACTTCCGGTACATTATATTTATCTTGATTATCAATTAGCTGTTGCATATACGCTTGATACTCTTTATTTAGCTTAGAATCTTTACTTAGACTTGCACGATATGCATCATAATTTTTTACGTCATTCGCACGAATTAAATCTTGAATTTTATCAAATGTTTCAAACTGATGCGTATATAAGTAAGATTGCAATGCGAACGAGTAGTTATAGAAATCCCAAGAACCATATTTAGCAAATAGTGTACGCTCTGCTGTATAACGGCTTGCAGGATCAGATGATAATCCGCTAATGATGCTCTTTCTAGGTACTACATTATTTGTACGAGTAGATCCTGCGAAAAATTCTGCATTCCCTTCTTGGAACCAAGTTAATCTTTCATTTTGATACATATCTCCTCTTCCAAATAAACCAGGAACTTCATATCTCCCTTGCAGATAATGAGTAAACTCATGACGGAATAACTCTTCTAAACTATAAATACTTTGCTCTGGCGTACGCTCATATGTAAAGAATGTACCTGTCTCTTCAATATAAATTCCACCGTTGTTTGTTTCATATCCATACAGTTGTCTATTTAACTGATACTCCTCTGGACTGTTATAAATTACTATCGTTAATATATCATCTGCATTTCCTGGCTCTAACGCTTTGTCATTACCAATTACACGATGATACTGTGCTTTTACTTCTTTCGCAGCCCAGTACAGTCTCTTAATTTTTTCTTCTGATACTTTATCTCCTGTTTTAAACACAATTGATCCATCGTCGAAGGTATACGTTTTTGGTAAATACTGCTCTTTTCCTTCTTTACGTATTTTCTCTAAATCTACGGTATTCCCGCTATAATCTTTTCCGTTATAATTTGTTGTAATTTGTTCTACCGCAACAAAATACGGTTCACTTAAGCGCGGGTACATATGCATCGCTTGTGTAACAACCTCTAATCCTTTATTTGGATTGCTATGAAACTTCCCTAAACGGCTAGCAAAATAAATTCCATTATTAACGAGCCATTTATTTTCTGGCGTTACTTCATTTAGAAGAGCAATACGATTTATTTCATTAATAAATCCATCTACTTTTCCATACCACATCGTTTCATTCGCTTCTTTACGGGCCACAGTTAAATACGACTGTATATCATAGTCAATACCTTGCATAATATCGTATATTGCTTGTCCCTTCATTCGATCATTTACATAAGTATTAAAATTATCATTGTATTGCTTTAAAATATTCGATGCGTATTGAACTGTTTCAACATCACTTGAAGCATTACTAATTAATTTACCGTATGCAGATACGACTGTATCTTGTTCATCTGTACCAAGCTTAAAGTTTGGATTTTTTGCGATTACTTTTAAAGCAGGTAAGCATTTGTCCTGGAAGCTTCTTTCATTTAATTCACTTAATTCGTTATTATAAAAGGCCAGATAAAAAGCTGAACGTAACACTTCAGTAAACGTTTGAATTCCCTTTGAATCATCTTTCGTAAATGAACTTCCCCTATGAGCTAATTCATCTATAATGACTTGCATTTTTCCTTTATCTTTATAAAAAGCCTTTGCATCTTCATTAAACTGGAATAGATCTGTAATTTGGTGCCACTTAATACTACCTAACGTTTCAACTAATTCTTGATCATTCATTTTGTTTAAATCAGCCATTGAATAGCTTTCTTTAACTTGCTTTACTGCCGTTTTCTTCGTAATAGAAGCTGGTCGCTGTGAAAAATCTCCTACTTTTAAACGTTCTTGAAATGATAAGTTTTCATCAACTTTTGAAATATGTCCAACTTCATCTACTGGCTTTTCAATTCCAACCGGCTTCGTTTTCAACACGTTATACGGTACTTTTTCTTCCGCTGATGCATGAATTTGAAGTGCCCCTAACGATAAAGCCATTGTACTAATGCTAAGCATCACTTTATTAATCTTTGATTTCTTGTTCATATCCTTGCCCCCTATTTTAATATTCCATTCAAGAATTTAACATAAAATCTGGATGTAACAATATAAAATGCAATATTTCATATTATTTCTTCCTACAATTTGTACATATCATGAACATATTGCTCTTTACTCCCCTAAAATAATTCACATCCTTTCACGTGATAAAAAGAGAATTTTTTGACAATTAAGACCTTAATTGTTATGATTAATATAATTGTTAACTTTATTAAATAAGGGTGGGATTCTATGATAAAAAAAGAGAACAGTGTATTTTATATCTCCATCTTGCTAACAACATTATTCATCATATGGGGAATTACCCCGGCAAGTTGGATACAAGGCTACGATTTACAAAGCGTTACATCTTCTTTAAACTCATTTATCCTCAATAAATTTGGGTGGTTTTACTCTCTACTTATGACCGCAATGATTATTTTAGCTACGTATTTAGCATTTTCTAAGTACGGTTCTATTCGTCTTGGTAAAGATGGAGAAAGACCAAAATACAGTTATCCATCTTGGTTATCCATGTTGTTTGGAGCAGGAATGGGAATTGGACTCCTCTTCTATGGAATCGCTGAACCGATTTCACATTTTACAGATCCATTAACAGGAAAAGCAGGCACAGAAGAAAGCGCCAAACTCGCTATGCAATATTCATTTTTCCATTGGGGACTTTTTCCATGGTCACTATACGCAATGGTCGCTTTAACAATTGCATATTTCACATTCCGCAAACAAAAAGGTAGCACAATCGGGGCTACAGTTACTCCATTATTTAATCGATCGAAAAATTCTCCTATCGGAAAAACAGTTGATATTTTAGCTGTTTTAGCCACAGTATTTGGCATTGTGCCATCTGTTGGGATTGGTGCTCAACAAATTGCCGGAGGATTAAGCTATTTATTCCCTTCCATTCATAACACTTTACTTACCCAGCTCGTGCTTATAGCTATCTTCGCTGTTTTATATTTAACAAGTGCGCAAACTGGCTTAGATCGTGGGATTAAATATTTGAGTAACTTGAATTTCTCTCTTGCAGGTATTTTACTCGTCTCTTTTTTACTTTTAGGACCAACCGTATTTATTATGAAATATTTCACATCTACACTCGGTTCTTATATCGGCGCTTTACCTAGTATGGGATTAAATTTGGGAGCATTTAATGAAAAATCCTCTTCTTGGATTGAAAACTGGACTATTTTCTATTGGGGATGGTGGATCTCTTGGTCTCCATTCGTCGGCACATTTATCGCACGTATTTCTAAAGGACGCACAATAAAAGAATTTATTTTTGGAGTTGTATTAGTCCCAACTCTTATCTGTACATTTTGGTTTGCAGTATTTGGTGGTACCGCAATTCATATGGAAATGTTCCAATCACTTGGGATAGCGGATGAAATCACAAAAAACGGTACAGAGATTGGATTATTCGCTGTCATTTCACACTTACCATTCTCTACATTTTTAACAATTATCGGATTAATTTTAGTAGCCACATTTTTCGTTACATCTGCCGACTCGGCAACATTTGTTGTTTCAATGCAAACGAGTAATGGAAGCTTATCACCAAAAAATAGTTTAAAACTTATATGGGGATTAACAATCGCGATAATTGCCGCTATTTTATTACAAGCAGGTGGATTGAATGCACTACAAATAGCAGCTATAATTGCTGCGCTACCATTTTCTATTGTAGTCGTTCTTATGGTCATTTCGCTCTTTAAAGAGTTACGAAAAGAAGATGTTAATTCGCAAACGAAAGAAGTATCTCAAAAAATAAAAAAAGTTATGTAACAATTGGCACCTCAAATTACTTCTGAATCCATAATAACTGAGTGGAAAAGTAGATTAATAAAACCCATTCGTATGAAATATTATTTTCATACGAATGGGTTTTTCACTCTATTTCTTATACAAAAAGACATCATCATATGCATGTTTCTAATGAAACTACCATGATAATGTCTTCTCAAAAAAGCAAAATATTAATTATATATAATAATAAGATTAAACGTTATTTATTTCTTAAATAATCTCTTTCTAAATACGAACATACTTAGTGCGGAAAGAACAAGTGTTATTCCAGAAAGTAAAGTCGATGTGCTAGCTTCACCACCTGTTGATGGTAAAGATTTCTTACCTTTCTCTGGCTTATTAGCATGTTGTTTATTTAAAGTGTCTGCTTTTCTTCCCTCGTTTTCAACAACTTGATTATTCCCTTTTGGCTCTTGATCCAATCCTGTTGCTGATTCTTTTACTTCCTCTTTCGCTTCTTCAGCTTCTTTCGTTGGTTCTTTTACTTCCTCTTTCGCTTCTTCAACTTCTTTTACCGGTTCTTTTACTTCTTCTTTCGTTTCTTCAACTTCTTTTGTTGGCTCTTTTACTTCTTCTTTCGCTTCTTCAAATTCTTTTGTCGGCTCTTTTACTTCTTCTTTTACCTCTTCAACTTCTTTCGTTGGTTCTTTTACTTCCTCTTTTGTTTCTTCAACTTCTTTCGTTGGTTCTTTTACTTCTTCTTTTACCTCTTCAACTTCTTTTGTTGGCTCTTTTACTTCTTCTTTTGTTTCTTCAACTTCTTTTGTTGGTTCTTTCTCATCTTCTTTTTCCACTATATTCTGTATAACTGTTCCGTTAAATCTTATACTAATTTCATCAGAATCTAAATCAAATTGATACACCTTTTCACCTAGGGTACTCCATTTTATTACTCCGTTATTAAACGTCCCTCCCTCACTTGTCAATTTAATATTCTCAATACTTTCTCCTTCTAAATCATATACAGGAACTTGAATCTCTTCGTTTATTTTTGCATCATTTAAAATGAGTTTTTGTCTTCCAACATCGACTGTAAACCACTGACCTAATTGTATTAACGGCCTTACATCACGAATCTCATTCCCAGCTAAATTTAAGCTAAGTAAATCTAGCATGGAACCAATAACCGATACATCTTTAATATGATTGTCCGCAAGATTTAACCACTGTAGATTCTTTAATGAAGATAACGGTGTTATATCTTCAATTTGATTATGAGATACATTTACATTGTTCAACTTTTCTAAGTTCGAGATAAATTTAATATTCTTCAAACCTACTCCTTCTAAAGTGAGTTTTTCTAAGTTCGTCATGTACTCTAAACCTGTTATATCTTTTATCTCTTTTCCTTTTTCTTTAAGTACCTCTAATTTTTTAATCTGTAATAAATCTTCTTTTGTGATAGGAGCGTTTACATTCTCTCTACCTAAATTCTCTTTATTAATATGTTGTTGTAAAGTTTTATCGAGAATTACATTTTGACTTTCTTTTTGTTTTTCAACTATATTCTGTATAACCGTGCCATTAAATCTTATTTTACTTTCAGTAGAATTAGTATCTAGTTTAAATTCATATATTTTTTCTCCAGGACTATTCCATTTTATAAATCCGTTATTCAGAGTAGCCCCCTCACTTTGTAGATTAATATTTTGAAGTGGCTCTCCTTTAAGGTTGTATACTGGGATTTTTATTTCTTCATCCACACTTGCTTCATTTAAAAAGATTTTTTGTCTTTGAATGTCAATTGAAATTCGCTTACCTAATTCCTCAACAGGCCTTATGTCAGAAATTTCATTCGCTCCAAGGTTTATCTCATGTAAATTTGTTAAAGTACTCAGCGGAGATATATCAGAGATATAATTCTCTTCTAAATTCAGTACTTGTAATTTTCCTAATTTAGATAATGGTGATATATCTTTTATTTCACTATCAGCAATTTCTAGTTCAATAAGATTACTCATTTTACTAATAGATTCAACATTATTAATTTTATTGTTCCCTATCCATAATAGTTCCACATTATTTAATCGATCAATTCCCGTAAGATCACTGATTTGATTATTTGCTAAATATAATTGTTTCATAGTTGATAATGTAAATAATGGCTGAATATCTTTAATGTTATTACCGATTAAATCTAATGTTTTAATTTTTTTCATTTTGCTTAACGGTGTAAGATCAGAAATTTTATTATCTCTTAAAAAAAGCATATTAATATTCTCTAACTGCCCAATTGGATGAATATTTTCAATTGGATTAGAAGTTAAATCTACGTACTTCAAACCTCTCAACGTCGAGATGGCTGATATATCTGTTACATTAGACTCTCGTAACGTCAACTTCTCTAAATTTGTCATATACTCTAAACCAGCTATTTCATTTATTCCTTTACCTGAGTAAATGGATAATGTTTTAATTTGTAATAAATCTTTCTTTGTGATTGGAGCATCTACATTATCTCTACCTAAGTTATATTTATTAATGTGTTTTTGCAATTGCTTATCTAATATTACATTTCCACTTTCATCTTGTTGATCCACTTTTTCCTCTTGATTTTCCTTTTGTTTTTCTGGAACATTATTTTCTAAATTTAAAGCATTTACTTCAAACTGTACTTGATATTTATTATCATAGGCCATCGTTGGAATATAAATATGCATTTGCATATTGTATCTTTTTCCTAATTCTCCAACTTCAAATTGAATAACCTTCGTCCCATTTTTCTTTTTGTCTTCTGATATGACCTTTACATCATGAAACACACCTGGAGTGTGAATATCCTCTGTTTTCAAGTATTTGAAGAAATCACTATCACTTAACGTTGCCGTTACAATTTTCTTTCCATTCTCAATTGTTAACTTAGGATCCTTTATATAAACAGCTGCCATAGATTCTTCATTCGTTTTATCTTTATAAGCTTTAATAACAGCATCATATGTACCATCTTCTAAAACATGTCCAGTTTTATTCGCCTCAATTGCTACAGCTGCTAAAGCAGGTGTTGAATACACAGCGAAAGGAAGTGATAACGCCGCCGCTATAACCATTGCATTTATATGTTTTCTTTTATTTCTTTTCAACCTTACATCTCCTCCAAATTATATAAATTAAAATGTAATCATCTCTCGAACAAATGATAATGATTTTCATTATCATTGTCAATCAAAAAATAAAAAGTTTACAAAAAAAGAACCTCTTTAAAAGAGGTTATGCCATTTTCTCACCTGATTCTTCTCTAAAAAAGCTTTTCATCGCATGAAATACGTCTGCTTTTTGCTTTAAAATATAATATCTAAAGTTTTCATCTTTAATATTTTTATAGGCTGACATGAGTGTACTATGGCGGTTGTACTGATTCACTTCCCCATACCCAAACATATTACACTTCTTCATTAGCTCTTCAACAAGCTTTACACATCTAGCATTATCTGATGTTAAATTATCACCGTCTGAAAAATGGAATGGATAAATATTATAGCGATCTGGTGAATATTTATTATCGATTAGCTCGAGTGCTTTTTTGTATACGGAGGAGCAGATTGTTCCACCACTTTCTCCTTTTGAAAAGAATTCTTCTTCTGTAACGACTTTTGCTTCTGTATGATGAGCAATAAATTCAATATCAACTGTTTCATACTTTGTGCGTAAAAATCTTGTCATCCAGAAAAAGAAGCTACGTGCCATATACTTCTCCCACATTCCCATCGATCCACTCGTATCCATCATCGCTAATACAACAGCCTTTGAATCTGGCTTTAATACTTCATTCCAAGTGCGGAACTTTAAATCTTCTTGATGAATTGGATGGAAAGATGCTTTACCACGCATCGCATTTCGTTTATATGCGGATATCATTGTTCGTTTCTTATCGATATTTCCCCATAATCCTGTTTTTCTAATGTCATTAAATTCAACATGTTCAATCCGGTTTTCATCTATTTCTTTTCTCTTTAAATTAGGCAGCTCTAACTCTCTGAAAAACGCTTGCTCTAATTCTAAAATAGAGACTTCAGCTTCATAGTAATCTTCCCCAGCTGCATCTCCTGCTCCTTGCCCTTTTCCTGGTCCTTTTTGTTTTTGACCACCTGATCCATCTCTCGCAACGACATCACCAACTTTGCTGTCACCATTTCCTTGCCCAACATGTTTATTTTTATCATAATTGTATCTAATCTTATATTCATCTAGAGAACGAATTGGTATTTTTACAACATCCTTGCCATTAGACATAACTATACTTTCTTCTGTTACAAGATCGGGTAAATTATTCTTAATTGCCTCTTGTACTTTTTCTTGATGGCGTTGTTGGTCGTCATATCCTTTGCGATGGAGGGACCAGTTTTCCTGTGAAATCGTATAATTTGGTTGATTTTCTTCGCCCATTCCTTTCCCTCCTTACTGTAATTGTCTTCCTGTATGAACAGCAATCTATAAATTTTGTTCTGTAATGTGCAAGCTAGAATATTTGAAAGGTAACTGCCCACAGAAAATCATCCCATACACATTTATAACGTTTTTCATACAATACCCCGAGCATCCTAAACAAAATTTTGCCACTCACATAATAGAAAGAAATATTCAGCCACTGATAAGAAAGAAACACAATGCATTGTTGCACACATTTTTACTTTGCAACATATTGTATTGTGTTGGCTTTTTTCGTATGAATGGTTGGTTACTCTATCATATGCATATTGTAAAAATAATTGACAATAAATTCATGAAATTGCATCTTAATTTATTACATTTGGACAAGGTATGACACTTTACACACATATGAACGGATAATAAAACGCTGTCCCGCAAAATACAAGAGACAGCGTTTTGTTATCAAACTATCGGTTTAACAAGCTACCTACATAGCGTAGTAATTCATTTGCTGAAGAAGAGTTATAGCCATGCTCATCAATTAAACGCGCAACAACATCATTGATTTTCTTAAGCTGATTTTCGTCCGGTGTTTTCGTTGATGTTGTAATTTTCACTATATCTTTTAAATCAGCAAATAGTTTTTTCTGAATCGCTTCACGAAGACGTTCATGTGAATTATAATCAAAGCGTTTTCCTTTACGAGCATAAGCAGAAATGCGAATTAAAATCTCTTCACGGAATGCTTTCTTAGCATTTTCTGAAATTCCAATTTGCTCTTCAATTGAGCGCATTAATTTTTCATCTGGACTCATTTCTTCTCCTGTTAACGGGTCACGTAATTTCGATTTATTGCAGTACGCTTCGACGTTATCTAAGTAATTATCCATAAGCGTCTTAGCTGATTCTTCATATGAATAAACAAACGCTTTTTGTACTTCTTTCTTCGCAATTTCATCGTATTCTTTTCTCGCTAATGAGATGAAATTCATATAACGTTCACGGTCTTCATTACTAATCGACGGATGCTGATCCAGCCCATCTTTTAAAGATCTCAGTACATCTAACGCGTTAATAGATGGTACCTCTTTTCGAATGATTGTAGACGAAATTCGGTTAATGACATAACGAGGATCAATCCCCTTCATACCTTCATCTTGATATTCGCGTTGTAACTCTTCTACATCAATCACATTATAACCTTCTACCGTTTCTCCATCATACAAACGCATCTTTTTAATTAAATCAATGTCCGGACGCTTCGGATCTTTTAAACGAGTTAAAATAGTGAACATTGCTGCAACGCGAAGTGTGTGTGGTGCAATGTGAACATTCGACACATCACTTTCACGAATCATTTTTTCATAAATATGTTCTTCTTCACTTACTCGTAAATTATAAGGAACTGGCATTACAATAATTCTTGAATGCAATGCTTCATTTTTCTTATTTGCTATAAATGAGCGATACTCTGTTTCATTCGTATGCGCTACAATTAATTCATCTGCTGAAATAAGCGCAAATCTTCCCGCTTTGAAATTCCCTTCTTGCGTAAGCGATAATAAGTGCCATAAAAACTTCTCATCGCATTTTAACATCTCTTGGAATTCCATCATTCCTCGGTTCGCCTTATTTAATTCTCCATCAAATCGATACGCACGCGGATCTGATTCTGAACCATATTCTGCAATCGTAGAAAAGTCTAGACTACCTGTTAAATCTGCAATATCCTGTGATTTGGGATCAGACGGGCTAAATGTACCAATCCCTGTACGGCGATCTTCAGAGAAGAAAATACGCTCTACAACTACATCCTCAATTCTTGATCCGTATTCTTGCTCTAGACGCATAACATTTAGTGGTGATAAATTCCCTTCAATTCTAACTCCATACTCATCAAAGAAATCATCTCGTAAATGATGTGGAATTAAATGCAGTGGATCCTCATGCATTGGACATCCTTTAATTGCAAAAATTGCTCCACGATCTGTTCGTGAATATGTTTCTAATCCTCGTTTCAACATCGTAACTAACGTTGATTTTCCTCCACTAACAGGACCCATTAATAATAAAATTCTTTTTCTAACATCTAATCTTTTTGCCGATGGATGAAAATATTCCTCTACAAGACGTTCTAGGGCATCCTCTAATCCAAAGAGCTGATTACTAAAGAAGTTATACTTTCTTCTACCATCAACTTCTTCAATTCCAGCATCTTTTATCATATTGTAAATGCGAGAGTGTGCTGTTTGAGCCACCCATGGTCTTTCTTTCACAAGCTCCAAATACTCCGCAAACGTACCTTCCCATTGTAAACGTTCTTCTGCTGCTCGATGCTGTTCAATCTTTTTTAGAATATCCATTATAGCTCCTCCCCCATCTCCTTGTTCAATCGGATTATTATAAAAGGTATGCTAGGATGTCCTTAAACATTCTTTAAATCAAAACGAAATATATAATAGCAAGCTAAAATTCTCTCCAAAATTCAAAGAAAATTCTGTATAATATAGGTATTAACGTTTTCACACTGCTATTCATTATAAATAAATTCTTTTCTTCTAAGAACCTTACATACATTTTGGGTAATAAATAGAACTCGTAAACCGAAAAAAAGTAAGGAGGATATTAATATGAAATTATTATTAATTTTAGGTGTATCACTCACATTTCTTACAGCTATTTTTACATCCGGTTACAACGATAAACCAGGTACACACAAAAAATGATGTGCTTTTAGCACATCATTTTTTTATGCATTATTTATAATACATATTTTCCATATCATATTTGGATAGTGGTCGGCTATAATAATAGCCTTGTACAAGCTTCACATTCTTTTCCTTCAAAAACTGTATTTGCTCTTTTTTTTCTACTCCTTCTGCAATTACATTTAATTCTAAAGTATGAGCTAAATGAATAATTGCAGCTGTAATATTCGTATCACGTTCATCTATATGTATACCTTCCATAAAAGAACGATCAATTTTTAAAGTATCAATTGGATATGTTTTTAAGTAACTTAAAGATGAATAGCCTGTTCCAAAATCATCTAAATGAATCTTTAAATTTTGTTCTTTTAATTGTAATAACACTCTCTTCGATATATCTTTATGTATAAGGGCTCCTTCTGTAACCTCTATCGCTAATAATTGAGCCGGCACATTGTACTTATTTAAAGCACGTGTAATCATCTCTATTAATGTAATAGAGCGAAAGTGTCTAGCTGAAATATTCACTGCGATTGGGACTACTTCATATCCTTTATTTAACCATTCACGTATTTGCTGGCACACTTGATTTACTACCCACTCATCAAGCTTAATAATAAATCCTGTTCGTTCTGCCAACGGAATAAATTGATTTGGAGAAACAAATCCTAATTCCTTATTCTCCCATCTTATTAAAGCTTCCATACTAGCTATTTTTTTCGTTTCAATATTAATTTGTGGCTGATAATATAAGAAAAATTCATTTTTTTCTATAGCACGATGTAATTGGTTTTCTATTATAAATCTTTGTTCACGCTCACAATCTAATCCACTACAATAAAAATAATAATGCCCTTTTCCTTTTTCTTTTGCTTTTTCTAAAGCAGCATCGACCCTTTGAAATAGTATTTTTTCATTTTCTCCATCCATTGGAGCCATTACAATTCCAATTGACGCGCTTAAATACACATCTTCTTCCTCGATTACAAAATATTCACTAATATTTTTCAGTATGCTTTTTGCAACTGCCTCTACACATTCTTTCGTTATATTTTCTATCAACATAACAAATTGATCATCGTGTTCTCTAAATAAGTGCATACCTTCTATTTTTAGATTACTTAAACATTCTGTAACTTTTTGTAATACTTTATCTCCCTCTTTATGACCAAATGTATCATTAATACGATGAAACTCATCTAAATCTATAAATACAAGCGCAAAATTTATATTCTCATTTAAAAAAGTATTTAACTTATTTGTACATGAAATTCTATTCATTAATCCCGTTAACTGATCATAGTAAGCTAAATATTCTGTTCGCATTTCGTTTAATACTTGCCTTGTAACATCCCTCGTAACAATATATACCCCAACAATTTCACCGTTCACAATAATTGGGATAGTTCTCAAAGAAATATATAGCTCGTACCCTTCTTTATGAACATATTTCTTTGAAACAATTTGTTTCGCTCTTCCCTGCAGGGCTCCTTTAAATAGAATATGAAAATCTTTTTCATATTCTTTATTAATGAACTCAAAAATAAATTTATTATTTAACTCTTCATATCGATATCCAAATATTTCATACGTTGACGGATTTGCATATGTAACTCTCCCTATAGAATCTATAGATATAATTGAGTCATTATTATATTCTAGTAATGACTTAAATAACATTTGTTTTTCCTCTACCTCTATCTTTTCTTCAATTTGAGCTGTAATATCCCTTGTAATAGAAATAACAAACTGACATATTCCTTCTTCGTCGTATACAGGGTTAAGTGAAGATTCATAATGTATCTCCCCTTTTGGTAAACTAACTACATCACAAAAGGTGTGTGCTTTCGCTTCTCTCACTACTTTTGAATATTGCCTTTGCAATATTCCCGCTATATCTTCTGGTAATACTTCTGCAAAAGTTTTTCCATAGCACTCTTCACTTAGCCTAGCATAATCCATTCCTATTTTATTCACATAAATATATTTAAACGTTTCATCATCAATAACTTTCAAAATATATACTAAATCTTGAATAGCGTGTAATAATCCTTGTCTAATTAAATCCATATCTATCATACTTAAAAAGGTATTTTGATTACTATATTGTTCCTTCATATTTATCTCAACCCGTCTTATCTATTTTTAATCATATATCCCATTCTATATGATTATGTCCCCTCTTTTAAATGTATGATTACATATTATTTTTATTTTATAAAAAAAAAAGTCGCCATATGGCGACTTTTAATAAACGATTTCTAAATCTAATCCTGGATAATTTTGTTGACGGAACGCTTCATAAATTAAAATTGCTGCTGTATTAGATAAATTTAATGAACGTACTTTATCTGTCATTGGAATACGTAAACAATGATCAAAGTTTTCTTCGATTACATTAGCTGGTAAGCCGTTTGTTTCTCTTCCAAATACAAAATAGTAATCCTTCTCGCGCTTACTATAGTCAAACGCTGTATGGGCTTTTTCGCCATACTTCGTTAAATAGAAGAATTCACCGTCTTTATTTTTTTCATAAAATTCTTCAATTGAATCATAATACGTAATTTTCACGTGCTGCCAATAATCTAAACCTGCACGCTTTAACATTTTATCATCCGTTGAAAATCCAAGCGGTCTAATCAAATGTAATTCTGTTCCAGTTGCTGCACAAGTACGAGCAATATTCCCTGTATTTGCTGGAATTTCTGGCTGATATAAAACAACATGTACTCCCACGCGATATTCACCTCTGTTTTTTGTCTACTACGTATTATACCACTTGAGCGAAAAATCTCTACCCATTAATAATATGAAAGAATTTATATTTCATTTGTGGTGTATATTTACTAGAGTCTTCATAGTTCCAATAACGCCGACGGCTATTCGCTGAATGTGCATTTACAAGCGGCATACCATCTGCATCTTTTGCTACTACAATTGTCGTATGATTCCATCTTCCATCATCCTCGAAATCATAAGCAATGACATCTCCAAGAATAAGTTCTTCTGGCCTCTCTACCGCCTCTGCCCGAAGTCCTGTTGTAGCACCTGACAAATACCAATAAAAAGAATGTGCAACAGCCCAGCTCCAACTCCACTGATTCTCCCTTTGCCACCATCCTTTACGAATATTAGGATATCCGTTCATAGGTACTTCTCCAGTATGAAGACATTGAGAAATAAAATTCGTACAATTATCAGGAAAATTACGATACATAGGATTTCGATCATCCCACCAACGCTCTGCATACTTCACTGCCTCTAAACGATTATACTGATAAGAACCGTACTTCTCTTTCGTAATTTCCCTTTCTAATGTCTCACCCATTCTCATTTCTTCTGATACTTCAATAACATAATCGCCTATAATCCGACTATTATTTAAACAAACTCTTCGTTTTAATTGTTCCTCTTCAATATAAAATAATTCTTTATGCTTAATTAAATATTTAAAATGTATTTGATAATCAATTTCTTGATGGTCATTACTATTTAATTGTCTAATAAAAGAAACATCCGCAGTTGCTTTCACTATATGTGCACTACGTCTTTCAAACAATTGTTTCTTTCTCTGTGCCATTTGTAGTAAATCCTCAGCAATACCATCCACGTCTGTTCGTTTCTCTGTGATATATGCTAAAAACTGTTGTACTTGCTTTTCAATATTCGTTTTTACAGCCATTTCGTTTCCCTCCCATATTACAATATGAAAAAGGGAAATATTATCTACTCTTTTTTCTGCGTTAACAATTCAAGACCGCGATTCATTTCATGAAGCACTTCTTCATCTTTCTCACGTTCCATCGCTTTTTCAATCGCTTCGCCTACTCCATCTCCGCCAATTTTCCCAAGTGCCCACGCTGCCGTTCCGCGCAGTACTGGTCTTGGGTCATCTTTCATAACACCAATTAAATCAGGAATTGCCGATGCTTCTTTAAAATGTGCTAATGCTAAAATCGCATTTCTTTGCAATGGCTTTTTCCCTCTCCATGAGCCTGACATGATCCCATATTTCTCTTTAAAATCACGATTACTAATTGTTAAAAGTGGCGTTAATAATGGTTTAACTAGCTCAGGATCTGGCTCCATCTCAGGATGATTATGAAAATCCATTCCTTTGTTTTTCGGACAAACAGTCTGACACGTATCACATCCATATATACGATTTCCGATTTTATCGCGATATTCTTCAGGTAGGAATCCTTTCGTCTGTGTTAAAAAAGCAATGCACTTCTTCGAATCTAACTGTCCCCCCTGGATTAAAGCACCTGTAGGACAAATATCGATACATTTCGTACAGCCCCCGCATTGATCTTCTATCGGCTTATCTGGCGGGAATGGAACATTTGTAATCATTTCCCCTAAATATACGTACGAACCAAATTCAGGTGTAATAATAGCACAGTTTTTCCCACTCCATCCAATACCTGCACGCTCCGATACAGCTCTATCGCTTAATTCACCTGTATCAACCATTGACTTCACTTCTATATCCGGAAGCTTTTCAATTAAATATGCTTCTAATTTTTGCAAACGATCTCGTAAAACAAGATGATAATCTTGTCCCCAAGAAGCACGGCAAAAAATTCCACGACGCTCTCCCCGCTTACTTAATGGTGCATTTTTTAATTTTGAAGGATATGCTAAAGCAATCGCAATAATTGATTTAGCACCCGGTAATAAAAGTTGCGGATTCGTTCTCTTCTCGATATCAGGCTCTTCAAATCCAGATTGATAATTTAATTGTTGCTGCTGGATTAAGCGCTGCTTTAATTCCTCAAAAGGAGAAGCACTCGCAAAGCCTATTTTATCTATGCCAATTGTTTTACTATACGCAATTACATCTTGCTTTAATTGTTCAAAATCCACTCTTAATCGCCTCCTCAGATGGATCCATC
Source organism: Bacillus cereus (assembly GCF_002567495.1). Classification (GTDB taxonomy): domain Bacteria; phylum Bacillota; class Bacilli; order Bacillales; family Bacillaceae_G; genus Bacillus_A; species Bacillus_A cereus_AQ. The sequence continues at coordinate 53,356 of NZ_NVAP01000037.1, forward strand.
CCTTATGTAACGACTCTATTGGTTAATAATTCACTTTTGAAATACTATTAGTTACTTCTATTTTCGCATATAATGATGTTTTTCAAACATTAAAAAACGCAATGCCTCGTTTATCTCGGAAACGAAACACTGCGTTGATCACAATTTATAGAAAAACATTTAATAAAATTTGGAGCGGGTGAAGAGAATCGAACTCTCGACCAGAGCTTGGAAGGCTCTTGTTTTACCACTAAACTACACCCGCAAATATGAATTACATATAAGATATTAGAATAACTTATGTAAAGTAGTATAGCATGTAAAAAAAGTCGAGGCAAGAATTTTATCGAAAAAAGTCGAAAAAGTGATGAGAGGACTCATCACTTTTTCAATTCTTTATCAATTGCCTTCTTCATACTATCGAAATCAGGGTTTGCAAGATTTCCGTTTACATATACTGAAGGAGCACCTTGAACTTTTAATTTTTGAGCACGATCTGAGTCTTTACGTACTTTTTCTTTAATTTCTTTACTGTGTAAATCTTTCTTAAATTGTGCTACATCAACTTTTGGAAGTTTCTCTTTCACAATGCTAAGAAGCAAATCTTCTGTAATCCATTCTTCCGTATCTTTCTTTTGATTTTGATAAATCTCATCATAGAAGATCCAGAATGAATCTTTATCTTGTTTATAAATTGCTTCACCAGCTGCTGCACCTAAATCCGAGTCTTTTCCGATAAATGGGAAGTTAATAAAATATAACTGCACTTTACCTTTATCAATATACTCTTCTTTTAATCGTGGTAATACTGTTACATCCCAAGTACGACAAGCAGGACATTTGAAGTCTCCAAATTCAACTACCTTAACCGGAGCATCATCTTTCCCTAAAGATTGTTGTGTAGAATAAGCAAACATCTCATTCCCTTTATCTTTTTTGTCATTTATGATGCTATACGCAATTGTTCCGATTACAATCAATACTGCGATAGAAAAAACTACCCCAAGAGCCATAAGTTTATTTGATTTCATATACATTCCTCTTTAAATTCATATTCTGTATACAGTATTGTACACAATACACATAATATCAACACTTATATACGTCACGCAATGAACACGCTCACATAAATTACAAAAACACAATATTTGTGACGATATTGTGTCACAATTTGTCACAATTTATTCAAAAAAAGAGAAGCTCCTCTGTAGGAACTTCTCTTAACTTACTGCTTTTTTACGCGCACTATTTAACATTGACTGCTCTATTTTTATATCATGACGAATTACTAATTTCTCACTAACTGCTTGAACATACTCATCATGGCCTATATAGCCTTCTTTCTCCATTAATCTCAAAACGACATTTCGTCTCTCTACTGCTTTATCATAATTTTGGGCAGGTGAGTAATAAGCAGGTGCTTTTACTACAGCAGCCATCATCGCACTTTCAGCCAACGTTAATTGGTTCACCTCTTTACCGAAGTAAAGGTTTGCTGCTTTTTCAATTCCCCATGCTCCTTCACCATAATAAATGTTACTTACATATAATTTTAAAATTTCATCTTTCGTAAATGTGCGTTCAATTTTTTTCGTATAAAAAATCTCTTTCCACTTACGAGAAAATGTACGCTCATTCGTTAAAAAAGCATTTTTAGATAGCTGCTGTGTAATCGTGCTCCCGCCTTGCACGACACCACCAGCTTTTATATTCTCAACAGACGCCCTGATAATCGCTATATAATCTAAACCGTTATGATGATAAAACCTTTTATCTTCTGTCGCAATAAATGCTTGCGTTAATGATTCTGGCACCTCTAACTTAGCTGGTACATGTAATTTACTAATATCACTTTGCTCGATCATTACATTTCCAATGAATAATAATGTACAACTTAACAATAATAATAAAATAATGGCTTTATAAAAGAATTTAGTCATTGGATTTAATGCAACTTTTTGATGATAGTTCACCCTAGATAATACTCGTTCTTTCATCTTAAACACCTCTTTTCCACACAGCGTATAACTCTTACTTTAAGAATACCTTGTTGTAAAAAAATATCCCATCGATTTCTCTTACACGTACCTTACATCATTGTAAGGTATAAAGTGAAACTTTAATCAGCCCTCACCAAGCAGACTTTTACAGGCTGCCCGGCAAATAGCGGGGTAAAAAAGTATTGTATCACAGTCCTTTTTTATCTACTATTCATCTGAAATATTGAATATAGATTATGTTAATGCACGAATAACCAATCACAGAGTAAGCCTTAAGGCTATTATATTTTCACTTTACACTTTAATTATATCATCTACAAATATATCTACTTTTGAGTATCTAGTAATCTAAATGTATATAACATATATATTATACAGAACAAACGTTCTATAAATCAATACTAGCACTATTATTATTTTGACCTTTTTCTTAAACCATATACAAAAAAGAGTAGTGATTTGAATGTATCTCAAATCGGCTACTCTTTTCTTTACAATCTTCCTATTAAATTATATGGCTGCACTTCCCACGTTTCATACGGAATACAATGTGTTGCTCTCATTGCATCAAGTGTTCTGGATTTCATATGAGGACGCGTTATATACTCATCTATGTTCTCTTCATTTAAAGCAACAAATTTAGCCTCTTGTATTTCTTCAGGTTGAATTTTTATTTCGCCACTCACATATGCTACTTTAAAAACAACAGCTAGAATGTGCATAGAGGCATTATAATAAACCCCTGTAATTCCGATAGGCTTCACCGTTAACCCTGTTTCCTCTATTATTTCCCTACAGACAGCTTGATCGAGTGCTTCTCCTTCTTCTACCTGCCCTCCTGGCATTTCCCACGTATCAGCTCGCCAGTGTACCTTTGTTAATAAAACTTCATTTTTTTCATTTGTTAAATAACCTGCTACGGCAACTATATGCTTTGGTGTCTTATGTTCCATATTAAGCCTCCTAGAAATAATGGTTATTTCATATATCCCTATAAGCATATTCCCTATCTATAACAAAATACCTTTAATAATTCATCACCTTAATTAACTTCATAAAAAAAAGCCCCTATTCTTTAAACGAATAGGGGCTTTTTTCGTATTACTCTCCTAAGTCTACGTTGTGGTAAACTTGTTGTACATCTTCTAAATCTTCTAATGCATCAACCATTTTCTCAAATTGTACTTGAGCATCTTCAGGAAGTGTAACATCACTTTGTGCAAGCATTGTTAATTCTGCAACTGTAAATTCTTCAACTCCAGCACCTTTAAGTGCAGATTGTACTGAATGGAATTGATCTGGTTCAGCATACACGATAACAGCATCTTCTTCTTCTAGAATGTCACGTGCATCTACATCTGCTTCCATTAAAATTTCAAGAACTTCATCTGATGTTTTACCTTCAAGGCCGATAACAGCCGTCGCATCAAACATGTAAGCTACAGAGCCGTTTACACCCATATTACCACTGTTTTTGCTAAATGCAGCTCGTACATCTGCTGCAGTACGGTTTACGTTATTTGTAAGTGTATCTACAATAACCATAGCTCCATTTGGCCCAAATCCTTCATAACGAAGCTCGTCATAATTTTCCTCTGAACCGCCTTTTGCTTTTTCCACTGCACGATCAATAATTGTTCTTGGTACATTGTATGTTTTCGCACGTTCTAATACGACTCTAAGCGCTTGGTTTGATTCTGGATCTGGCTCGCCTTGTTTTGCCGCCACATAAATTTCACGTCCAAATTTCGCGTATATACGGCTTGTATTTGCATCTTTTGATGCTTTTTTGTCTTTAATGTTGTTCCATTTACGGCCCATACTTTCCACTCTCTTTCTCGTTTTAAATCTACATAAAAATATTAATATGAAATATAATGTGTGTTCAACACATTTTTAAAAGAAATATAAAAAGTTCATTTTTGATTCATATTACAGACATAATATAAATTACTATCATTTTGTTCTTTCGACAAGTTATATTATACATGAATTTCTAAGTTTATTACGAATTTTAGCATCACATAATATAATTTAACAAAAAGGAATTCGTTTTAGAATCCTTTCTATACAAAATGGAGGTAGTGGGCAATGGTAAAGTATCAATCAGTAAATTGTTTTGAGTATATAGAATCGTGGTCCTATTATATTGAAAAAGCAAAAGTTACAAATAACAACCTGTACTTAACATTCGACTCCATTGAAATTACAAAAAAACACCCTTTAAATCCTTTTAATAACGGATGGGAAATAAATAAAGCTACATTAACTTTCTATGACTTTGAAGTAATTGATGCTGGTTATTATGATTGTTCTCATGTTCAAAAACAGGAGATTATTTTTGATAAAGATTGTCTTTATGTACCTACATCATTATTAGAAGTAATAAATGATTTTACACTAATCATTGAAGATATTAAAGAGCAAAACGAAACCTTTTTTGAGCATAGCTTCGAGGGATGGGCATGGAAATTCGGCGAAGACATATGGGGATACTTCAAAATACGCTATACACGGATGGAAATGACATGGGATTCATTTCACAACCAAAGGGATAAATAAAGTTAATTCTACTTTTTACTACAGGCTAATTCAGTTTAATAAAACTTATAAATAAACTGCTTCATTTTGATCTATTTTCTTTAATTACCACTAATATGGACATCTAAAGAAGGATAAAAAATAAAAGCCACTATTTAATATCGGAGTTTTTTATACTTATTTTTATACATCTTTCATAGTATCAGAAACATTTACGCCGCTACTCAGACATATTCCTACCATATTTACTTTCTATTGCTGTATAATTAAAACAGGAAAAATTTTGAAGTCAGAATAGAGGAGAACTATTATGACACATTCAAATGAGAAAAAAGCACATGGTCTTAAAGGAATTGGCGAGAAGTTAAACCCAACTATCTATCAAGTAAGATTTATGAAATTAGATGAACCAATTCAATTTGAGTCGTTCCCTAAGTTAAAGGAATTAGGGGACTGGTTGAGTACTTCAACGCACATGTGGGCGTGCCACTCAACCATGTACAAGTACAACAAAGAAGAGTTTAAAAAGAGGTTTTTAGAAATTACAAACTTAACCGTTAATAATGTACTAATATCTACTGGTGGTGTCGGATTTAACTTCATGTCACCGGGGTGGAGAGATTTGCTCTAGAGTGCTTGAAGGGAATATTGTATATACAATATTCAGCTGACGCTTTATAGAAAAATAGAACTAAAAGGATAAAAATGCATATTCGTTTTTATCCTTTTAGTGTTTTCACTGCCAAGTTGATAAGTGCCAATACATAATCCCTTTATTTCACTTCCTCTGTTTGACATTCATCATTTAACTGTAAATTTTCTTTATAGTTAGCTTGTGAAATCAACGTAAATGCAAGTGAAGTGAACTGTTCTGGCACCTTACAAATTTTATTCAATCTGAATTAAATCAGAGCATCTGTCTTTTTTGTGCTTATTTCGTCGTGTAATGAAAACACAAAAAAACTCTATACAGTTAGTATAGAGTTTTTTTACGCCGTTCATGATACCGATGGTCGGGGTCGAACCGACACTCCCGAAGGAACACGATTTTGAGTCGTGCGCGTCTGCCAATTCCGCCACATCGGCACAAAAGAAAAGGCGGCAACCGGATTTGAACCGGTGATAAAGGTTTTGCAGACCTCTGCCTTACCACTTGGCTATGCCGCCATATTAAATTTCATTGGAGCGGAAGACGGGATTCGAACCCGCGACCCCAACCTTGGCAAGGTTGTATTCTACCACTGAACTACTTCCGCAAAAATGGCTGGGCTAGCTGGATTCGAACCAGCGCATGACGGAGTCAAAGTCCGTTGCCTTACCGCTTGGCTATAGCCCA
>NZ_NVAP01000038.1 GCF_002567495.1 Bacillus cereus
GTTTTCGGGGTTCACTTCAAAAGAGAAGTCAGCTTTTTTATTTTTTACATTATATTAACTTTATTTGAATATTCATTTGTTATTATATTGATGAAACCGATAAAGGAGGTGAGTAAATATGTCGAGTTTTGGGTCTGATTTATCTGATTCTCGTTTGATTGTGGCGAATGTAGAGGAAAAAGAATATCACTTTATTGTTCGTGAACATCCGATTGTAGGGAAATTTATATCGCTATTTGAAAATGGAAAAGAATATGGCTTAATAGATAAACAAATCGCTAATAAAGATAAATTCATTAAATTGGAGCTTACTAAATTAGATTATTTTAACATAGATGTTCTATATCATACACCTGGTTGGATATGGATTGGCATGGATCAATTTGGTTTACATGCTCGTGAGGCTACTTATAACGAAGTAGAAGTTATTATGAAGTTGAAAGAGGATTTATATTATATAGATATATATGAAACAATAAAAATGTAATAGATATGTAGTCAGGTTACGGGACAAGTTCCCGTAACCTTTTTGTTTAATAGTAAAGTGTGATAAGAAGTGAGCTGAAAAGAGGATTTAAAAATACATAAAGAGAACTTTAAATATTATGTGAATTCTATATGTAACTAACAATAGAAAGAAGATGATAAAATGAGTAAAGAAGAGCTTGTGAAAAAACAGTTTGGCAGTAATGCAGATAAGTATGTGAATAGTAAAATACATGCTAAAGGACAGGACTTACAGTATGTAGTTCAACAAGTTGAGTCTCGTCATAATAATCGTCTTCTTGATGTTGCTACTGGTGGCGGACATGTTGCGAATATGTTAGCGCCTATGTTTGAAGAAGTAGTTGCACTTGACTTAACAGAAAAGATGTTAGAAAAAGCAAAAGGTTTTATAAAGCAGAATGGTCATGAAAATGTGTCCTTTGTAGCTGGAAACGCAGAGAATTTACCATTTACAGACCATTTTTTTGATACAATTACATGCCGGATTGCGGCACATCATTTTATGAATCCAGCGAAATTTATTTATGAAGTAAATCGGACGTTGGAGGATAATGGGTTATTCATCTTAATAGATAATGTTTCACCAGAAAATAATGAATATGATACATTTTATAATTTTATAGAAAAAAAGCGAGATCCGAGTCATGAACGTGCTTTGAAAAAGACAGAATGGATTACTTTATTAGAAAAAAATGGTTTGCAAATGCAGTCATGTCTTACTTTTGATAAGAAGTTTGATTTTGACTGGTGGTGTGACATGATGAATGTCCCTATACAAAAGCGTGAAAAATTAACAGAATGTATGATGAAAGCACCAAACGAAATGAAGGAATATTTTAATATTCAATTTAAAAATAATAAAGTAGAGTCGTTCTATACTGAAATGGTTATGTTTATATGTAAAAAAAGTACAACGTTAAAAAGATAAATGTGTTGCAGTCTTTCCGAAGTACGATATACTTAGTACAGAGAAAATGAGAATTGAGGAATAGTTATAATGATTCGTGTACGTATTGAAGGTACTGAGGAAGAAATGCTTGAATTTATGGAAAAAATGCCGGACATTCCTGGATTTGAAAAGACACATATGAGAGAGCCAAGAAAAGGAAATAATCCGAAATACGATTCAAGTAAAAATGTACTAGCATATTTGTCTTATAAAAAGATTGAAGTCGCCAATAAATAGGCGGCTTTTTTAGTTTGTGCTGTTTCACCGCCTTGTCTTTTTCACATAATAATAATAGTAGATTATGTTGAAGAGGGGTGAGAATAGTTAATAAGAAAATCATCTTTTTTGGAGACTTTGGTATTGATGACGCCGTAGCGTTAATTTATGCAAATAAAACATGTAAATTAGATATTCTAGGTATTGTTGCAGAGTACGGGAATGTATCACGAGAAATCGTTACGGAAAATGTTTATTTTTTAGAAAGATACTATGCTACACAGGTGAAAATCATTGAAGGTGCGAGTAGGCCGATGACAGCTGAAGAACCGTTGTTTTTTCCTGAAATCCATGGGGATCACGGTTTAGGTCCTATTATTCCACCTGAAATGAGAATTTGTAAACGAGAAAATTTTTGTGAATTAATCAAATTAATCGAACCTTGTCCAGAAGATATTATTATTGTGGCGACAGGAAGACTAACGACACTTGCAACGTTATTTTTATTGTATCCAAATATAATGGATCGTATTTGTTCTTATTATATAATGGGAGGCGCTTTCCTATTTCCAGGTAATGTTACACCAGTATCTGAAGCGAATTTTTATGGTGATCCAATTGCAGCAAATATTGTTATGAAATATGCGAAAAACGCTACCATATATCCGTTAAATGTAACACAGGGAGCGCTTATTACGCCTGAAATGGCCAATATAATAGATAAACAAGGAACTGGGCAGGCGAAACTCATTAAACCAATGATTGATTTTTACTATGAGAACTTTTATAAAAAAGAATACCCGGGTATTGGTGGAAGTCCTATACACGATTTACTACCGTTTATCTCATTTATAAATGATAGTATTTTCGAATATAAAAAATCGGCAGTATGGATTAGTACGACAAATGATGTGACACGGGGTCAAAGCGTAGCAGACTTTAGAAAAATAGCTGAAACAACAAGGTTTGATGATCGGCCGATTCAAAGGATTGCTGTTGGTTTTAACTATCCAGCTTTTAAAGAAGAGTTTATGCGAACGATATTGAAGCCAGATTGTCCTTAATATGTGTAATAACAAGTCGGATAAATCGTTAGTTCAAAAAAATGGTTAATCGGTGTGTATTATTCTCAAAAATCTTATAGTTGAGCAGCATGAATAACTTATGAAAAATGTCACATAACTAATGGTAAGCAATTGTTTCTGATTATATTTTGATTGGTTAAATATAAAGGAGGTTATCATATGATTTGGTCTTTAATCGTTGGTGGTTTATTAGGATGGTTTGCAAGCTTAATTACTGGAAAGGACGTTCCGGGTGGGGTAATTGGTAATATTATTGCTGGTATTATCGGTTCTTGGATTGGTACGAAATTACTTGGTAGTTTCGGCCCTGTAATAGGCGGATTTGCAATAATTCCTGCTTTAATTGGTGCGATTATATTGATTTTCATCGTAAGCTTCTTATTACGAGCAATGCGGAAATGAATAAAAGGACTGTTTACATTTGTAAGCAGTCCTTTTTATATGTTATGCTAGTATTATACAATCAGGAGGTGTCAGCATTGAAATCATTTACAGTAAATTTCCATCAAGAAGATAATGCAAAAGCGACAACAGTACATAAATTAAGTGAAGAGGACTTCAATAAAGCAACTGAAAAAGGTACTCGTCATTTATTTGATTTAGATACAAACGTTGGCTTCTTCGTATTCTTTGATGCAGAAGATGCAGAAGGAAATGATCAATACTTAATGTTACAATATGAAGGAGATCATGAAGAACCAACTGCGTGTTATGGATTTGATTTAAAACTATACTATCAATTTTTAGCACTATACTTAAATGATCTGGAATACCAAGGTGAAACAGATGAGGAAGAGGAAGAATATGGTCCAATTCATCATTTAGCTCATTTACTTTATCATATTGTTGAAGATGGTAAATCAATCGAAGTGTAATATACATATTTGAAGCTGCCCTTTTTGGGCAGCTTTTTTATATGACATTAAAATGGTGTACTGTAAGCTAAATAAGGTGAAACTTTAATCAGTGGGGGTTTTGTTTATCACCACTGATTATCAGCCCTCACCAATCGAGCTTTTACGGGCAGCAGGGCCCCAACCTAACTTCTTTGTTTCCGCTGAATTTTGAGGTGGGGATCTTACTGCCCGGCAAATAGCGGGATAAATTAATAATAGAAATTTATTTATTACTTTCATGTTAGCATCGTAAAACACCTGTTATAATGATTGTAATTAAATTCATGGAGGCTAATTCTATGCTTGTAGATGTAAAAGCTTTTATTAAAGCTGCAGGTTTAACATGTATTTCATCATTAAGTGGAGATAACATGTTTGCTTATAATTTTGAAACTGTAAAATACACTATCGCTACATTTTTTAAGAAGCTAAGATTTACCGTTTAATTTCATTTCAACCAGTAGGAAAAGAGTAATCACTTCCTACTGGTTTTTTTCTGTTTCAAGGAGCTGTTGTGACAGCATGTTTTAAGTTATAGATAGAGGATATTATCGTTGAGAAGAGAAGGTTTAAAGAAGGAGATGAATACGATGATTAACAATATAATTCCAAGTTTTTTAAAATTATGGGAAAGTGACGATTTAGAATTAGAAGTCCTTAATCAATACTATACTTCGCATCCAGAGATATTTGAAGAATACTTTAAGTATCATTGTCCCAAAACAAAAGAATGTCTTTCTAATGCCATCAAACGATATCCCGCAAAAATAGAAGATATACGTATAATCGAAGCAACATTACCAACTATAATCCAGGAGATAACGAAAGAATACCGCTCTAAATATAACTTTGATGTAAATATGAAATTTCATTTATTCGTTGGAGGATTTGGTTCTAATGCATTTGTAGAAAGGGAAATCATTGGAGATATATTTTTTGCGGCAGAAAAATTATCTCCAGATTTGAATCATCTTCGCGTTATTGTGGCTCATGAAATCGGGCATATATATCATAATGTTATGCTTCAACAAGCTGGAATGGATTGGAGTAAGGCTGAATGGACTGATGCATCGGTAAGTTTGTATCGCGAAGGTGTTGCAACTTATTTATCAAAAAAAATTGTTAACGATTTAAATGAGTCTGTTTACTATTCATATAATAGTAATGGTGATCCATGGCTACTATATTATAAAGAAAATGAAGTGAAAATAAAGAAACGTTTTTTACAAGATTATGTTGAAGGATGGACAGATGAAAAAGAGAAAGAATGGTTCCGTTTATCAGGAGGTAGTTATTTCGGATATAATCGACTTGGTTATTTTTTGGGAACAGCTTTTGCAACATATATAGTACAAGCTTTTGGAGAGAGTGAAGCACTGACTTTTTGGAACAAACACAATTTGAAAAGTAATGTAATGGATTGGTTATCTAAATGAATAAGATGCAATAGGGGGTAAAAATGATGAAAATGTATTTGAAAATAATTATGTTATTTTTGGCGTTTACATGTACGTTTGCACTAGTCGCATGTAAAGGGACAGACGAAAAAAAGGAAACAAATCCAACCTCGGAAAATAATAAAAATGAACAAAATAATTCTTCTGAAGAACAGAAAAATCCTGAAGCAAAACCAAGTAATGAAAAACCAACAAAACCATCAACTGAGCCAGATTTGAAAAATGCAACACTTAATCAAAAATCAATTAACCACGTTAAAGATTTATTTGAACTAGCAAAAGAAGGAAAAGTGCCCGATGTACCATTTGCAGCCCATACAGGGGATATTGAAGAGATAGAAAAGGCATGGGGGAAAGCGAATAAAACCGAACATGCAGGGAATGGAATGTACGCAACTTTTACAAATAAAAATGTTGTTTTCGGATTTAATAAAGGGTCACAAGTTTTTGATGTACGCTCGTATCATGCAGAACTAAAATCAATTACATTACAAGAAATTGAAAAAGCATTAGGAAAACCATCTTCAGTTAAAGGGAATAGTGAAGACAAAATATATGTATATAAAGTAAATAACCAATTTGAGTTGAAATTTGTCATTCCAAAATCGACTGGTAAGGTAGATCATATTTCGGTATTTTCACCAGAGGATAGTATTAATAAAATGGCGGGATAAAAAACTAAGTGATTTCAAAAACACCTCACTTTCTTTAAGTGAGGTGTTTTTAGTTGTAAACAAGGAACGTCTCCTGTCATATAAAACATGCTTTCATATGCGAAATACTTCACTTTTGTTTTTTAGTATTCATCCAATAAGGAATGTTGACCTACTGAAAAAGTAGTAACCTATAAATTATGTGTAGGATGGTTCACAATTTTTTTACGTTCCAAATGTTGAACAAACAGTGCTTGAACGATGCCCCCAACTAATAAGAAGCAAGCGCAAATATAAAAAAGTATACTACCACTTAGTTTACTTAATAAAACTGCACCAATAACTGGTCCACACGTTCGAGATATATCCCAATGTATACCGTAAATTGAAAAATATAAACCACGTTTATCATGAGGTGAAATTTCTGAAACAAATCGTAATAAATGGTTTAAAGCAATACTTTCTCCAATGACTAAAAAGAATAATGTGAAGAACAATGACAACATCGTCGTTGAGTAACTATAGCCAACTGCAGCCATAATATAGCAGGCGTAAGAAATAAGGATGATTTTCGCCATAGAAAATCGTTCCGACCATTTTACGAGGAAGATTTGTAGAATGATTTCCAAAATGGCTTTGCATGTTGAAATGAATGCAAGTATGAATACGGGATCTGAAAATATATATTTGGCGAAAATACGATAATTTGTCTCAGTTTGTGCATAAAAAAAGCTAATAGGAAGCGTAGAGACCATAAGTCCAAATATGGCGTAATGTTTCAAAAAGAATCGTTTTGGAGAATTTGAGTCAACTGTTTGTTTGGGCTTTTTGATAAGCGGAACGGTTTCTGGGAGCTGCGTCCAAACAACTATGGCATATATCGTAAGCGTTACACTTTGCACGATAAATAAGTATTCTGGGTGAGTATTATAAAAACTTGCACTGATTAAAGGGCCGATTACAGATCCAATTGCGCCCATCGTTTGCAGGAGAGCAAAAATTTCTGCTTGCTGCTCTTGTTTTGTTAAATCAGCAATTTGCGCACGTTGAGCTGGAATATATAAGGAGCGGCCAATACCATTAATGATATATAATAGAGCAAACATAAAAACGGATTGAGCGAAAACGAAACTACCGATTGCAACAGCTTGTAGTAATAATCCGATTAACATGATTTTTTTTCGACCATATTTATCAGTAATTCCTCCAGCAATAAGTGTAAACAAAATGTCTGAAAGGGGCTGTAATCCGAAAATTAGCATAGTTATTATTACATTGCCGTTTAACATTTCATTAACGTAAATAATCATAATAAGGGCTAACATTGATTCTGTTGTTCGAGTTAATAATTCTCCGCATAGTCTAATAAAAATAGGTTTATTGTAACGTAGTAAAAGATGATTCAATATTATTTCCTCCTTTCTATATTGAAATGATAAGATGAAAGGAGAGTTGGAAAAAGGGTAGAAACAATAGGGAGTATTTTTCACCTTTTAGGGGGAATATGAATGTTTATTTTAGATCAATACATTGAACTATGGATTGCTTATGGAAAAGGGAAAAAAGAAGGAGAACGATTAGAAGTAACAGTGCAAAATATATCTGAAACATTATTTTGTACAGAGCGTAATAGTAAATTAATTATAAAAAAATTAGATGAGTTAAATTGGATTAAGTGGTTTCCAGGTCGCGGCAGAGGGATTCGTTCTAAGTTAATATTTCGAAAGCACCCGATGTCTTTAATTTTAGATAGAGGAAAAGAAATAACGAAAAAAGGAGATGTGAAAAGTGGAAGCATATTTGTGGAACGCTATAGCTCACATTTTCCGTCAGTAAAGAGAGAATATCACTCCTGGGTTGATTCTATATTTGGTCATAAAATTGAAATGACCTCTGAAGGGAGGAGAGATGTACTCCGATTGCAAGTACAAATGAATTTAGATATCGCATTAGATCCTGTATACGCTACAATGCGTTCAGAATGTCATATGGTAAAACATATATTTGACACACTTGTGTATGTAGACGGTAATACAAACATTATAGAGCCAAGACTTGCATTTCACTGGGAATATAATGATGCTGAAAAGATATGGACGTTTTATTTACGAAAAGGAGTTCACTTTCATAATGGAAAACAACTTACTGCACATGATGTTATATATTCATTGAATCGATTTATGAAGGTGGAAAACAATGCACACGCATGGATGTTACAACACGTTGAAAGTTTCCGTTCAGTAGATGACTATGTTGTTGAAATTCAATTGCATACGGAAAATAAAATGTTTTTACATATGCTAAGTGCAGAACAGTGTTCTATCGTGAATGAAGATGAAGCAGGAGAGCTAATTGGAACAGGGCCTTTTCAATTATATAAAAGTAATGAAAATCTGTTCATTCTAGAAGGTCATCCTTTATATTTTCGTGAGAGACCTTTTTTAGATCGCGTTGAGTTATGGAATGTAGAACAAAGTGTAAGTACATACGATGTTTTAGTAAAGGCGCAGTATAAAGATAAAGAAAAACATAATAAAGAATTATCGCGGCTTGAATCGAACGTGACATATATAACATGTAATCTTACGAAAGAAGGACCAATGCAAGATGAGTTATTTCGTAAAGCGTTATATAAAATCATTCATGGCCATACAATCGTTCAAGAACTCGGCGGAGAACGTGGAGAAGCGGCAAAGAAACTAAAATTAGCTAGTGACAGCATTGTAGAGACTGAGGATGAAATAGAAAGTTTAATGAAAAGAAGCGCGTATCATAATGAAGTGTTACAACTTTATACATTTAAAGGGCGAGATCATGTTGAGGATACGCATTGGATACAAAAAGAGTGTTCGAAATTTGGAGTTAATATAGAACTCAATTTTCTTGAGATAGAAGAGCTGTTGCAAATAAGTACGATACAAAAGGCTGATATGATGCATGATAGTGCAACAATTAGTGAACGGATAGAAGATAGTTTTCTATACATGTTTCTTACAAGAAATAGTTTTATCTATCAACATAGTAATATAAACTTTCATGAAGTATTGGAGCCTTATTTTACAGAAAATCATTTAGCAAAACGAATTACATTGTTACGCGATATTGAGGACACATTGTTACGTCGAATTCATATTATTCCTTTATATCGTAACAAACAAGAGGTAAGTACACATGAAAAAGTACAAAATATAATGATTAATTCACAAGGTTGGATTGATTTTTATAATATTTGGTTTAAATCTTGATATATAAGGGCTTTTGCGCATTTGCATAAGATGTGTGAGAGCCTTTTTTGTATGTGAGAATAGGCTTGTTCTACACACTGTTACGCTATTTTTGATAAACGTCTATTTACAGCGTAACAGTGTTATGTTACATTGTTATCAGGAAGGAGTGTTATACAGTTGAGTACAGATTTGATTTCAAAAAAAGATTTATTAGAACTTACTGGCATTTCGTATGGACAGTTATATAGGTGGAAGAGAAAAAATTTAATTCCGGAAGATTGGTTTGTACGAAAATCAACGTTTACAGGTCAAGAGACATTTTTTCCGAAAGAAAAGATATTAGAGCGTATTGATAAAATTCAAACAATGAAAGAAGATTTATCACTAGATGAATTAGCGAACATGTTTTCACCGAGTGTGAGAGAAATCCTTTTAACAAAGGAAGACCTCTTACGTAAAGGGATTGTATCAGAAACAGTTTTACAATTCTTCATAGAACAAACGAATAAAACAACAGAGTTTCAATTTGTAGATATTCTTTATGTGTATATGTTAGAGGAATTATTACAATCGGGAGAGATTAGTTTAGAAGAAGGAAAAATGGTTCTGCAAGTTTTACGTGAAAATTATGAAGCAATGAAACATAAAACTTGTGACTTAATCATTGTTCGAAAGTTAGGGATTTCTACATGTTTATTAGTTTCAAACGTGGACGATTTAATTTTTGAAAAGGGAACAAAAATTGTTTTACGCGAATTGATAATGAAATATATCGAAGCATTAAAAACTAAACTGTTGTAGCGGAGGAGAAAGTATGCATACAGAAAATTTAATTATAAACGGTTACGGTTCATCGAATGGTGGTGAATTTCATAAAGTTCAACTAAATGGAAAAGGAACTGTGAATGGAAATGTTGAATGTGAGCAATTTGAATGTAATGGTTACGGTGCAGTTACTGGCGATTTGAAAAGTGGCAGTGCACGAATTAGCGGATCTGGTAAAGTTGATGGAACAGTTAATGCCGAAACGATGCGAATTGATGGGAAAGCTACCATTACTCAAGATGTGAAGGCAAACAGTTTGAAAATTGCAGGGAAAGGTACGATAGGTGGAAATGTAACTGGTGAAGAATTTAAAATCAACGGGCAAGCGACAATTGATGGTAATTGTGAAGTAGATATTTTTTCTTCTGAAGGACAGTTTACAGTTGGTGGTTTATTAAGCGCAGATGAAATAAATATAAACATTCATGGTACATGTAGAGCGAAAGAAATCGGTGGTCAAACGATTAAAGTAAAACATAGATCAAGTGCTTTTAGTAGACTTTTTAAAACAGTATTTGGTTTGCAGTTAGAAGCCGAACTGTTAGAAGGTGACAATATCGATATTGATTATGCTCACATAAAAACGGTAAGAGGAAACAATATTACAGTAGGAGCAAACTGTGAGATTGAACTGATTGAATATACCGGTGTTCTTACTGTTGATAAAAATGCAAATGTAAAAGAAATTAAGCAGGTTTAACGGAAGGGAGAAATCAGTATGGAACATCCACATAGTCTCACAGTAAATGGTTCCGGAAATTCAGCAGGCGGAGATTATAATAAAGTGAAGATTCGCGGTGAAGGAACAATTACGAATGATATGAGTTGTAATGAATTTAAAACATATGGCACGAGCGATGTACGCGGTAATATGAAAGTTAAAAATTATATCGTGTATGGAGATAGTGAAGTACAAGGAAATGTAGAAGCCGAATATGTAAAAGTATATGGTAATACACAAATTCATGGTGATGCTCATATTGAAAAAACAAAAGTTAGAGGTATGATAGATGTTACAGGGAAGTTTTCAGGTGATTTCGTAGACGTCAAAGGTGCTTTAAATGTGAAGGGAGATATTGAAGTAGAAGATTTATCGTTAACTGGTGGTCTTGAAAGCGATGGATTACTTAATGCCGAAAATATTCAAATCTCACTTCGTTATGAAGGAAGTAAGGTAAGAGAAATTGGTGGTAAAAAAATTACAGTTCGTAAAAAAGCGAGATTTATTCCTTTTACTAGTCATGCTGGAAACCTCCAAACTTCAATTGTTGAAGGAGATGATATTTATTTAGAACATACGATTGCTGAAGTTGTAAGAGGAAACAACATCACGATTGGCCCTGGGTGTGAAATTAGTGTTGTAGAATATCATACTAGTTTTAACCAAAAAGGTAATGCAATTGTAAAAGAACATAAACAAATATAAGTAGTATGAGGGAGAGCAAGAGATATGGTTGAGAAGAATAATAAGCTTGGCTTTGTTGTAGCGGGCTTATTGCTAGGTATTTTAATGGCATCAATGGATAATACCATTGTCGTAACGGCGATGGGAACAATCGTTGGTGACTTAGGAGGCCTTGAAAACTTTGTATGGGTCGTTTCTGCCTATATGGTCGCAGAAATGGCAGGTATGCCGATTTTCGGTAAACTATCAGATATGTATGGTAGAAAGAGATTCTTTATTTTTGGTTTAATTGTCTTTATGATTGGTTCGGCACTCTGTGGTACTGCTGAAAATATTACACAGTTAGGTATTTATCGTGCCATTCAAGGTATTGGCGGCGGGGCATTAGTGCCGATCGCGTTTACTATCGTTTTTGATATTTTCCCACCTGAAAAGCGCGGGAAAATGGGTGGCTTATTCGGAGCGGTATTTGGTTTATCAAGTATTTTCGGACCATTACTTGGCGCATATATTACAGATTACATTAGCTGGCATTGGGTATTTTATATTAACTTACCACTTGGTATTTTAGCACTTATTTTTATTACATTCTTTTATAAAGAATCACGAGTTCATAGAGAGCAAAAAATTGATTGGTTTGGCGCAATTACTTTAGTTGGTGCAGTAATTTGTTTAATGTTTGCGCTTGAACTTGGCGGACAAAAATATGATTGGGATTCTAGTTTTATTTTAAGTTTATTTGGTGGATTTGCTATTCTAATCATCGCATTTATATGTATTGAACGAAAAGTAGAAGAACCAATCATTTCATTTGAGATGTTTAAACAACGTTTATTTGGAATGAGTACAATTATTGCTTTATGTTACGGTGCTGCATTTATGTCAGCAACTGTGTATATTCCGTTATTTATTCAAGGGGTATACGGTGGCAGCGCGACAAACTCAGGATTATTACTTTTACCGATGATGTTAGGGTCAGTCGTAACAGCGCAGTTAGGCGGGTTTTTAACGACAAAGCTTAGCTACCGAAACATTATGATTATCTCGGCTGTTATTATGCTAATCGGATTATTCTTATTAAGTACGTTAACGCCGGAAACTAGTCGTGTATTATTAACGATTTATATGATTATTATTGGATTTGGAGTTGGATTCTCATTCTCTGTACTAAGTATGGCGGCTATTCATAACTTCGGTATGGAGCAGCGTGGGTCTGCGACTTCAACGAGTAACTTCATTCGTTCATTAGGTATGACACTTGGTATTACAATCTTTGGAATGATCCAAAGAACTGGTTTCCAAGCTCAATTAGAAGAAGCGTTTAAAGGTATGAGCGGGGGAATGAATACAAACGCAATAGGGGATTCAAGGGCTATTTTATCAGAATCGGCACGGTCTCAAATTCCGCCGCAAATATTAGATAAGATTATTGAAGCTCTTTCTAGTTCAATCGTTCAAACATTTATGTGGGCATTGCTACCAGCTGGTTTAGCATTCATATTCATTTTCTTTATGGGAAATGAGCGCATGGTAATTAAGAAACAACAAACGAATAAAAAGAGTGAAACATCAAAAGCGTAATGAAAAAGCTCCTTTCCAATTGAATTGGAAAGGAGCTTTTTCGTATGTACGGATTTAGATTAGCCTTCGATAATTTCGTATTCTTCGTCTGCTAATAATAAAACTTGTGTTTTCTTACCTTTGTTTTGAACTTCGATTACATCATATGTACCTAAGTCTCTTAGTTTGTTTTGAGATGCGTTAACCATAACTTCCATAGAATCGATTAAGATATCTTCTTCAATGTATGATTCAGGCAATGCCATATCTTCAGTTTCTAATACGCATGCGTATAGATTTTGTAAGTTTTCAGCAGTTGGGTTTTGTTCCTCAACATCAATGATGTTTTTTACTGCTTCCATATTTTCTTCTTTTACTTGGTATACTTTAATTTTAGCCATTGTTTTAATCTCCTTTATAACGTAATCGTAGAGGCTACACTTCATTATAACGTTTTTTTCATGAAAGATGAAATTGTTATATGTATTTATAGTAAAAAATATGTGTCTTTACTCATAATTGGTGTAATTTCCATATTAATGTATGAATAGGTAACGATAATGCTACGTTAAAGTTATATTGTCCAAGCTTTTCTTATTTTCCTCTCATATATATGTAGTAGCTATTCTATATAGAGAAGGGATGGAGTGTAAGTGGATTGTGAGCCGAAACGTGATTGTGGATGTTGCCAAAATAGTATATGTGAATTTTTACAAAGTCTAGAACCGTATACTAAAGTTGAAAGTATTGTAATAGCAGGAAACGAAATCGTTGTATCCTATTTTCTTTCATTTAATGCGATGAAAGGGATTGTATCATTCGTACAAGAAGACAGTGAGGTTATTTTTGTAGATTGCTCAAAAATTGATGCAATCCGAATAGGGAAAGTTTGTAGTTGCAAATCGAAAGCTAAATATATTGAAGAGGACTTTAGCTTGCTAGCAAATGTTTGCCCGCAATGTTTAACGGAGGGGAGTACAATCTATTTCGATTTTAATAATCCGGAATTAAATGTGTCTTTCCAAGCAACAACAATTAATCCACCTAGATGTACTGAATTTACAGATGAACTTGGGAATGTAGTAAAGCAAATTACTATAGTAGGCGAGGCGATTGTTTCTAGAGATTTCGTTCAAGTACCTGAACTGTTAGGTTTTCGATTGCTTTTATCGCATCCAGCTGGAGATCCTTTAAACTACGGATTGTTATTTATTAATTTTCCTGATGCAATTTTTATTTTTATATTGGCATCAAGCGGATATCTTTCCATTTCGAACTGTTTAAAAATAGAGAGTGGAACTGGTGATGCCGAAATAGAAGAGCTGAAAAAAATGATAAAGGAAGACGATAGTACGTACAAGTCAGTTGTTAAATTGACTAAAGTATATAATAACGGTGAGACGGAATCTTTTATTTATAAAAATGAGTTATAACATATTTATTGATTAACCCTCTGACATTATATTGAGGGTTTTTACATATAAGAGGTGAATCGTAATATCGAAATAATCACTTTGTTAATATGAAAGTTATTTATTAATAGGTATGCGTAATTTCCTATTATGGTACGGTTTATTAAACTAAATCATTTTAGTGAAGCTAGGAAAATACTATTTAAGTAATCCAAATATAGTGAGGGCGGAACGTATAATATAGGTAAAATAAATAAAAAAAGGCTATTTAAGTAGCCCTTTTTTATTATGTAATTAGCTCTTAGCGGTCTTTATCGTTTTTGTATAGTTGTCCAAAATTGATATGATGTTTGATCAAGAATTGAATTATTTACTAAATTCTTTTTGAGCTGCCATATAGCTTCCGATGATATTTTGGTAACTAGGAAGATGTTTAGCAAGTAAAGTTCCAAATCCCTCAATATCATTTCGCCAGTCACATTGCAATTCTGCTGCAGCGCTGAATCAGTTCATTAGTTGGACTCCTCTATGAGCCATGCGCATTAGGGTAGCATCAGCAACTTGTTTACTAAAAGTTCCAGATGCATCGGTTACAACAAACACTTCATAATCTGCCTTTACAGCTGACGGCACGGGGGAATGCAACACAAACATCAGTAACTACGCCTGCGATATTTCATTTAAATAATAAGATGTATATTCGAAAGTTGAAAAGTGAAGTATTCTTTTTTTATTAGATGTTATAATAATTTTATATTTGCGAATAATTTATAATTATATAAAATTTTAGTTTGATAAGTGTTTGCTTATATGACCAATAAACGTTTGACTAAAAAAATTATATAAGTTGATTCTTAAAGATTTAAAATTAGATTGATTTTATAGAAAGCGGGAATGTAAATGATATATGAAGCGAATATACATACAAGAAAAAAATTAGTTTCTATGTTTGAAGATTTCAATAGCGTAGTTTTACTTTCTTATTTACAAGGGCATATGGGTACTGCTTGGGTAAATAATCTTGAAAATCCAACAGTAGCGCAAATTACGGTAGGGATTTTCACATTCTACGCTGGAGACCCAAATGTGAAAGAAACAGAAGAGTTATTACGTAATATTCCTGAAAGAATTTTAGTTATCGTAAATAGTGAAGAGTGGAAAAAGCGTTTAGAAACATTCTATGAAAGAAAAATAGATAAGTTTTTACGCTATAAGTTCAAACGAAATTCAAAAGTTTTTAATCGTCCAAAATTACAATCTTTTATATCGACACTTCCAAAAGGATATGAGTTAAGGAGAATAGATGAGCATATTGCTAATAATCCTACATTACACAATCTTTCTGAAGATTTTATAGGTCAATTTCAATCGGTAGAAGATTATATAAACAGAGGTGTAGGTTATAGCATTTTATATAATGGAGAAGTTGTATGCGGTGCATCCTCGTATAGTATTTATGATGACGGGATTGAAATTGAAGTTGCGACTGATTACAATCATAGAAGAAAAGGATTGGCGACTGTAGTTAGTGCAGCTCTTATATTGGATTGTTTAGAAAAAGACATATATCCAAACTGGGATGCAGCGAATACTACATCTGCAAAACTAGCAGAAAAGCTAGGTTATGATTTTGATAAGGCATATGATACTTATTTTGTGGATAATAGATGAAGTGGGTATTAATTCTAATCGGAAAATTATTAATACTGGATAGATCTGTTATTAGATGTAATAATAGCCCTTTTAAAAAATTATTCTGGGATTCTACTATTTTTTTATGACAAAAGTTAAGAAATTTAGATTTTATCTAGGTTCATATTTGTATAGGCACAGTTTATTAATTTGAGTGTGTTTAACTATCAAAAGAAAATTACACCCGTTCTATGTAAATGATGAAAGTAACTATGATAGAAAACCACACGTTAATAGAACAAATTCATATATAGTATAGAGAGTTAAAAAACTTGAGACCTCTATATAAAGGAGCCTATAAAATATGAGTGAAGAATGTCCGATTAATGTACCATGTGAAGTTGAGTCACAAACACAAACGCCATTATCGAGTGAGGCGGCAGAACCTATTGTTGCACGAAATGCATTAATAAAAGTACCAGTTGTTTTAGCTGAGAGAACAGTACAAATTGTTGTAGAAGCTAATATTCCGCTGGATCCTCCAGCTGTTGAAATTAAACGTGTATTGAAAAATGTATTTTTAACTCAATGCAAGTTAGTTCCAGTAGCGTTTACACCTATACGGGGGACAAATTACCGCCGAGTTACTAGAGCAAAATTATTCGTAGAAGGCTATATTCGTAAAAATATAGAATATGCAGCTACCGGATGCAATGCACCTTTATTTGATCGTGTGGCAAATGTTAATTTTACTGGATTTGCGGACCTAACAGAAGATGATTTTTTTACGTCACCTTTAATAGCTTCTTCTTCAGATGCAGCTTCTCATTTCATTAACCCTAAGAATGGAGATTTGCCTCGTTTGGACAAAAATTTCTTTGAAAACACAGTTTATTATAATGAACAACCATATTGTGAATTGATTTCGGCTAATTTCTTCGAACTAGACTTTTCGCCATGTCCGACACCTTTAAACGATGCGTTTGATACACTGCGTGAAAAAATTGTATTGGATCTTACATTGAAAGTTTTACAAGTACAACAAGTACAAGCCTAGTGAAAAAGACATTGTCTTCGATAAAGAAGACAATGTCTTTTTTTATTGTAGAACATATATAATGAGGAGAATGGTGTGTGCAGAAGGACGCATATCTTTACGAAATTCATTAGTTGGGGGCGATGATGATGAAAAAGCCATGGATTGGTATTGATATGGGGCATAAAATTTACAAAGTGGAAAAGCTGGATACGCAAGAGAATTATAGCCAAAAGGTAAAAATAGAGGGTAATTTAGTTCCTAAATTAGAAAAAGGGGGTTTAATACGTTCTATGACAGTGAAAATTCCATTTTTTATTATTTCGGAAATAACTAATTTTTCAACTTCCCCAAATATAAGTGATAAAAATCAAGAAGTATATGTATTTCAAAATGAGAAAAATAAAAAGTCTTGCGAATTAGATGCAAAGCTAACAGCGACTGTAAATAATTATTATGAAGAAGTTTATTGTAGTTTAGTTTCTTCAAATCTTTATGATCAGAGAATGCTTTTAGAGCTTTCTAGTCAGCAGAATAAAGATAATATTGAAGAAGAGTGGATAGAGAAATCTTTGTGGATTCCTATCCATAAAATACAATCAAAAAAAGAAATTAAAGAGGGAATACATAATTATATAGTAGCGAAATTACCGATAGAAATTGGTAGATATAAAGGTGAAATTAGTTTAAGAGAAAAGGTGGTATTTAAAGAAAAAGTAATTGGAATTAGAGAAATATCACAGGATCTTATTTTAACAAAAAATGAAATTGTATTCTCTAATAAAATAAGGACTGGACATAATATAGTTACAGTGAAAAAAGGTAATCTACATGTGGAAGGCTATATTTCTCAACGTATTGAATATATTGTAGAACAAAGTGCATCTCATAATAACATGTATCAATTAATTCAAAATATTGTATTAGAATTAATCATTCAAGTAATACAAGAACAGGATGTGCGTGTACGAATTATATAAATAACCACCTTCCAATCAAGTAGTTCGATGTTATTATTTGTAATAAAGCGTAATTTTATGGGAATTACAAAGTGCTAGCAAGTTTGCAAACAAGTTAACTAACGTGTATGAGAGAGGGAGAATAATTACGATGTATTGCTTTAAAATTAGGTAAAAGGTGATAAATCTTTGTTAAAATATGAGGTGAAATACAGCGAGTATTAAATGCTATTTTAGAAAACTCACAACTTAAATAATAAAACATTTTTATCATAATTATCCAAGCACCATTTATATTTTTTTAGAATAATTGGATGGACAACTTCTTTCGTAGTATTGACCTCAGTATAGCCATATTTCTTATAAAAGTTTTCTAATTCCTCAAAAGGAAGACAATATATATTATGTGTTTGTGATTTTTTTGCAGTTTCTACTAAAAAAGAAACAAGCTCCCCAGCTAATTGTAGCCCTCTAAATTTAGGGAGAATAAAAATCCCGCCCATTTCTAAAGTATTTTCATCTATTTGGACTAACCGTCCAACACCTGCATATTCATTGTTATATGTAATAATTGCAACTGTATCTCTCTTTAAATCACTTCGTACAAATCCTATCGATTCATATTGATTATTAATCCATTCTAGATCATTAGATGTAGCCAGTTGAATACTCATGTGCATCCTCCTTCGGACAACTTGTGCTATTTTCATTATATCGAATATAATATCAGAAAAAAAAGTGGTTGGAATCACATGATTTTCATTAATAGTTCAAGTTTTGAAGAATAGTGCATACAATATAAAGTGTTTTCCTTTCTTCATTTAAGTTTTACGTATATAATTTAAAAGTACTATTTTTATTTTATTATTTTATATTTATAACAGAATAGAGGTTTAAAAATGGGTGTTAAAATCATTACGGATAGTGCGGCGGATTTACCGGTAGAATTGCTGCAAGCATATGATATTGATTTAATTCCACTCCGTGTATATGATGAGGCAGAAACAGAGTATTTAGATGGAGTAACATTAGAGTCAGTTACATTATTGCAAAAAATGAGAGAAGGCGCTGTTTATAGAACGTCATTGCCTTCACTTGAAACTTTCCAAGAAAAATTTGTTTCTTATGCAAAAGAAGGTAATTCTTGTATATATTTAGCTTTTTCATCTGAACTGTCTGGTACATATCAATCGTCAGTTGTCATTAAAGAGGAAGTAAAAGAAACATATGCAGATTTAGATTTAGAAATTATTGATACGAAATGTGCTTCGCTTGGTCAAGGGCTTGTCGTTTTAGAAGCTGCTAAAATGGCAAAAGATGGCGCATCAAAAGAAGATATTTTAAACCGTGTCGCTTTTCTAATGAACCATATGGAACATATCTTCACAGTAGCTGACTTGCAGTACCTTGTTAGAGGTGGACGTTTAAGTAAAGTAGCTGGTTTTATTGGTGGTTTGTTAAATATTAAGCCGATCTTAAACGTGGAAGAAGGAAAACTTGTACCACTTGAAAAGGTACGAGGGAAAAAGAAAGTATTAAGCCGTATCGTTGATATTATGGAAGAACGTGGTAAAGACCTTAAAGGTCAAACAATCGGCATGACTCACGGTGACGATTTAGAAACAGCTGAAGCGTTAAAAGCATTAATTACGGAAAGATTTGGCTGTGAAGTATTTATCGTAAATACAATTGGCGCAGCAATCGGTGCACATACAGGACCTGGCGTTATAACGTTATTTTTCTTAAATGAAGTAGAGTAAAGGATTGATCTTTTGATCAATCCTTTTTTATTTAATCTGTGATTACTGGTCGATATGGTATTGGTGAAGATAAAATCATCGAAGTTTTGACTGTTCCAAATGGTATAACGATATCAATTAATTCCTCTAATTCCTTCATAGAGTAAACTGCTACTTTTAAGTAATAGCTACTTTCACCTGTTACTCGGTGACATTCAAGTATTCTATGTTCTTCGTATATTTTCTCCTCAAATTTTTTACATGGAATCTTTAAATTTTCGATTCGTAAAAATGCTTGAATTGATTTTCCAATAGTATCAAGTGATATCCGTGCGGTATATTTCTCAATTATTCCAGTATCTTGTAACCTCTTTAGTCTTTCGGTAACACTAGGACGGCTGAGGTGTAGGTGCTCAGTCATTTCTGTAATTGTCATTCTGGCATCTTCTTGTAATAATAGGGTTATTTTCTTATCGATTTCATCCATGAATTATGCTCCTTTACAAATGTGAAAGTAAAGCTCTGAAATACATACATAATATAAAATCTAATACTAAATTATATGCAGTTTTGAATGTCAAATAGACTGATAACTTTCTATAATTTAAATATAAATGGAGGTGCATGTAATGTCTAATCATTTTAATGAAACAATTTCAATTAAAAAGGGAACAGCTTTATATGTCGGAGCGGTTTTAGGATCAGGAATTCTTATACTACCTGGTATGACAGCAAGTGTAGCAGAAGGGAATGCCATTTTTTCTTGGCTTGTTATGATTTTACTTAGCATTCCACTTGCATTCACATTTGCTTTTTTATCAATCGAGCATCCAAGTACAGGTGGAATTGCTACTTTTTCAGAAAAAGCTTTCGGTAAAAATGTGGGTGCTATTATAGGCTGGTCTTTTTTTATTGCGGGTAGCGTTGGACAAATCGTTGTATCATTGACTGGTGGAACGTATATAGTGAAAGTATTTGCGTTACCATCATATTTTTCATACGTTATTGCACTAATTATCTTAAGTATTTCAATTGGTTTCAATTTATGGGGATTAAAAATGAGTGGTTTGTTTCAAGTATGTGTTGGATTATTAACTTTCTTTATTTTAATCGTAACAATTATAAGTTCGCTACCTTATATTGAAATGAAAAATATAAATGTACATATTTCTATAAAAGAAGTAACTCCAATTTTAGATGCATCATTATTAATTTTTTGGTCGTTTTTCGGCTGGGAAGCAATAGCAAGTTTAGCTCCAGAATTTAAAACACCTAGAAAAAGAAATATTATTTTATCTACAGGATTTTCGATTATTATTATTGGAATTTTATATATTGGTATCGCATTATCAGTAATTGGAACGAAATCCTATCATATTAATACAGATAATACTACAGCTCTAGTGCTTGTGACTAAGCAAACATTAGGCGGCCAATTTTCATGGATAATTGGATTTGTAGCTTTTATCATTTGTTTAGGGACGACAAATGCATTTATCGCAAGCATGGGTCGTTTAGGTTATTCATTAGGGAAGGAAGAAGTTGCACCACGTTATTTAGCGCATATTAATGAAAAAAGAGAAACGCCAACAAATGCAATAAAGGTTGTAGGTTGTATTGCAACAATAGGTTTGCTAATAAGTTTCGTTTTACAAATTAGTATAGAAAAAATCGTATTAATACCAAATTCATTAGGGATTATTACATATATAGTTGGTACTGCGGCCGGAATGAAGTTAATTAAGAATAAGTTAGGCAAAATTTTTTCTATAGTAGCTTTTACATGTTGCATAGCGGTTTATCCTTTTATTGGGGGTGTGATACTTATTCCAGTGGCTGTATCATTCCTATGTTTATGCTATTTGCGTTTTAATAGCAGAAGCAAGGAGTATAAATAAGAATGTATTTATAGAAATCTAAATATTTTAAGATATTAAAATTTTGTCATTTCATATATAATTGTGTAGGGAGAAATGTCTGTAACTATTTGTAAAAATAGGAGGCGGCTATAAAAATGAAAGAAATTGCTAGGTGGAATTTAGATCGGTTATATTCGTATGAAGATATTATATTCCCAATATTGGAGTTGAAAGAACAATATATAGTGACAAAGGATGTAGAAATTCTTTCAAATCTTATACAAGCTATTGAAAAAGCAGAATACTATTTGTATTGTCGATCGGCTGAAGAAAGTGTTTCATCTGACCTTACTAAATTGACTGTGAAAGTGAAGGAACTAAAAAGTGAAGTACAGCAAGTAATACAACAAAGTAAAGTGGAAACTAGCGATAATACTAGTTTTATAAAAGATGAACTTAATGCGTGGGAACATATGTACATACAATTACGGGATAGGATAGAAATAGAGCACAATAATAAACAATTATCATTTGGACAAGCAAATAATATTGCAATGAATAGTGAGAATGAAAAGGAAAGATTAGAAGTATTCGAGTTACTAACAAGTGCATTAAATAAAGAAAAAGAAATCTTTGCTACTGTATTAAATCAAATAGGAAGATTGCGTAATACAAAGAGTAATGACATAGAAGATAGAGAGATTTTAACACAATCTTTTCATGCGAATGGCATTTCAGAAACTGTATTATTACAAATAAGGAATGTGACAGAAGAAAATCTTGATAAATTAGCAAGTGCTTTAAACGTGTATAAGAAGGGAAAAGATTCAATTACATGGCATGAACTTATGACAGTAAAGGAAAATAATGAGGTTATGATTCCTTTTTCAGTAGCAGTACAAAACGTTTATGATGCATGTAAGAATATAGATGAAGAATTAGCAGAATTTGCACGTAATGCGATAGAAAGTGGATGGGTAGATGCTGAACTGAGGGAGAATAAACCACCGGGCGGGTTTTGTGCTCCATTTTTCAGTGAGAAAGAATCACGAATTTCCATGCGTTATGATGGGAGTATAGATAGTGTAAGAGTGCTCGCTCATGAATTAGGACATGCTTGGCATTTTTATAATATGAGTTTTGAACAATCTACATCTTTTTTAGATGATTCTTTGCCAATGAGTACGGCTGAATCAGCATCTATTTTCTTTGAAACGGTACTCTTAAATTATCTAATTGAAACAACGGATAGTAAAGATATGAAAAAGTCATTGCTTAGCTGGAAAATAAGAAATAGTTTTAATTATGTAATGGCGATACGAGCATCTTTTCAGTTTGAAAAAACATTTTATGAAAAATGTAAAGAAGGTCCTATAAGTGCCGATGAAATTGAGAAATTATCTATAATGGCACAAAAAGAAGCATATGGAAATGCTTTAAGTGAATATCAGCCATTCGTGTGGATGAAATACATTCAATTTTATATTGAAGATGTTCCATTTTATAATTATCCATACACATTTGGCTATTTAGCTAGTTTTAGTTTGTTAGAAATAGCGAAGGAGAACACAAATACATTTCACTTAAAGTATAAAGAATTTCTACGTGAAACAGGAAAGGCTCCAGCAGAAGAGCTCATGAAAAAACACTTTGAAATAGATATAACAAACTATGAATTTTGGAATAAAGCTTTTATTCAAATCTCTAAGGATATTGATGAATATTTGCAGCTTATGTAAGGGGAGAGTATAGTGGATCAGCAGTTTACAAAAGGTATACCTTTTTCAACTTTAGAATATGCAAAATCTATAAGTTTATTAAAAGGTTGGCTACATGAACAACAAGAGAAACCAAGGTTTGTAGTAACTGCAAATCCTGAAATTGTTATGTCTGCAAAGGAAAACACGGAAAAATCAAAGCAGTTTAAAAAGATGTTACTATCTGCGGATTTAATAACAGCGGATGGGATTGGCGTCATAATTGGCTCGAAAATATTAAAAGGAACTTTGAAAGAACGTGTTACTGGAGCAGATTTAACTCGCGATTTAATAAAATATTGTAACGACAATGAATATCGTGTCTTTCTTTTTGGAGCTGCGCCAGAAAGTAATAAAAAAGCATTAGAAAAATTAAATGAGCAGTTTCTGGGAGCACAGTTTAAAGGACAGCATGGATTTGTAAATAGTGAAGAAATAGAAGAAGTAAAAATGAAAATTAAGCAATTCAAGCCACATTTACTACTCGTAGGATTAGGTTCACCAAAACAAGAAGAGTTCATCTATGAAAACATACAAACATTAAACATTCCGCTATCTATTGGTATCGGAGGCATGATTGATATAATATCTGGTACTGTAAAAAGAGCGCCGAAAATAATGAGGGATACTGGAACTGAATGGCTGTATAGGTTACTCTCACAGCCGAAAAGATTGAAGAGGCAACTTGTACTTCCGAAATTTTTATTGTCGGTTATGTTAGAGAGGATGAAAGGGACGCCAAGTTAAGAAAGGACAAGTAAGATGATAGAGCCGTTATCTAATGAAAAAGCTACAATGATTTTTCAAGAATTGAAAGTAGAATGTGAAACTTTATTTGAATTTAAAATTCGAAATGCAATACCTATTCATCGCGGTTGGCTAAATTTGAAGTGGAAACTCGAAACCGATGCAGGGAATTTTGTATTAAAGCAATACAATAAAGAACGGTACAAAATGTATAACTCAGAACTTTTAGTACAAGCATTACAGCAACAGCAAAGATTACGTAATAATGGTGTAAGTTGTCCAAGGGTATTAACTTATAAAAATAATGTAATGCATGTATCAAAAAGTGATGAAAGATTTATAGTATTAGAACATAAAGAAGGTAACTTAGTTTCACCAGGAAAATTGAATCAAAAGGAAATTCACTCTCTTGGTCAGACGATAGGTCATATGCATAACTTGTTAAATGATGGATCTTTAATAAAAGAAGAAAATCCTAAATTTGTTCCACCTACTAAAGAGACAAGATTGAAACATTGGGAAGATAAAAGGAAAGAAGCAGAGGAGCTAGGAAAAGAGCACATTCTCCCATATATAAAATTACAGCAAGATGCAACACAATTGGTAAGTGTAGATCAATTTCATAATAGCAAATGTGGATGGGTGCACCGTGATTTATGGGTAGATAATTTCTTGTTTCATAATGATAAAGTATCAGCAATTCTTGATTTTGATCGCATGGATTATGATTATGTAGAGCTAGATATTGGGCGCGCAATTATATCGTGCGCATTACATGACGGAGTATTAAATAAGAGTCTTGTTGCATCATTCTTAGAAGGGTACCGCAATGAAGTAGACTTTCCAGTAGGGAATATTGTTCGGGCAATTCAAATCCTTTGGTACATGGAGAGTACTTGGTGGGTTCATGCCAATATGGATCAGCATAGTGTACCACCTTCACGCTTTGCAGATGAAATGAATTGGATAGCTGAAAATTATGGTGCACTACATAATATATTGGCCGACTTATAAGGGGAAAAGGAGCCTACATTCATGAACAAAATTGGCATTATCGGAGCAATGCAAATTGAAATAGATTTACTTTTAGAAAAACTAGTTATACAAGAGGAACAGACAGTAGCGGGAATGCCTTTTTATATTGGGAAATTCATGGGAACAGAAGTAATTATTACACGTTCTGGCGTAGGGAAAGTAAATGCAGCTGCATGTGTCCAAACATTAATTCATAAATTTGATGTAGAATCTATCATCAATACAGGCGTTGCTGGCGGATTACATTCAGATGTAAAAGTCGGCGATATAGTTATTTCAACTAACGTTACTCATCATGATGTAAGTAAAACTCAAATGAAAAACTTATTTCCGTTCCGAGAGGAATTTATAGCAAGTAAGGAATTAATAGAGTTAGCACGTGAAGCTTGTAATAATAGTAGTTTCGATATTCAGGCTCATGAAGGAAGAATTGTCAGCGGTGAATGTTTCGTTGAAGATTCAAAATTAAAGGCGAAATTAATAGAGGAATATGCACCTCATTGTACAGAGATGGAAGGCGCAGCAATTGGACATGTCGCCTACATAAATGATATACCGTTTCTCGTTATAAGATGTATTTCCGATAGTGCAGACGATGAGGCCCAAATTTTTTACGATGACTTCGCAAAAACTGCTGCGAATTATTGTTCAGAAATCATTGTTGAGATGCTTAAAAATATAAAGAGTAAAACTTTACTATAGTTCAAAAGGAGAGAATGAGATGTTACAAGCATTAATTTTTGATATGGACGGAACATTATTCCAAACAGATAAAATTTTAGAATTATCGTTAGATGATACTTTCAATCACTTAAGATCACTACAATTATGGGATGCAGTAACACCAATTGATAAGTATCGCGAAATTATGGGTGTACCTCTGCCTAAAGTTTGGGAAGCTTTATTACCGGATCATTCTATTGAAGTAAGAGAACAAACAGATGCATATTTTTTAGAAAGATTAATTGAAAACATAAAAAGCGGAAAAGGTGCTTTATATCCGAACGTAAAAGAAGTATTTACGCATATAAAAGAAAATAATTATTCCATTTACATTGCTAGTAATGGTTTGAAAGAATATTTACAAGCAATCGTAACGTATTATGCTTTAGACAAGTGGGTTACTGAAACGTTTAGTATTGAACAAATACAATCGCTAAATAAAGGTGACTTAGTTAAAAATATTTTAAACAAATATGATATAAAAGAGGCAGCGGTAGTTGGTGACCGGCTATCTGATATAAATGCAGCGAAAGACAACGGTTTACTCGCGATTGGATGCAATTTTGATTTTGCACAAGAAGACGAACTTGCTCAGGCTGATGTAGTAATAGATGATTTAATGGAGTTGAAGGGGATATTGCTTGCTGTACAGAGATAAATAAAGTGTGTGTGCGTTTTTTGCCAAGTCCTGTATGTCTTATTCTATGGAGGGAATATGATTAAAAATAATTTTAAAATTAGTAATATTCCTGCGGTTTTATGGGGAGATAAGAGTGATAAAATTTTTATTGCAGTACATGGAAATATGTCAAATAAGGAAGATACAATTATTAAAATATTAGCTAAAGAAGCCAAACAAAAAGGTTATCAAGTATTAAGCTTTGATTTACCTGAGCATGGAGAAAGAAAAGATGATAATACTCCTTGCAAAGTACAGTTTTGTGTTAGTGAATTATCTATAATTATGAACTATGCAAAAGAACATTGGAAAGAAATAAACGTGTTTGCATGTAGTATGGGAGCGTATTTTAGCCTTTTAGCTTTTCAAAATGATGTGATAGAAAAGGCATTATTTTTATCACCAGTAGTTAATATGGAACGAATTATCGAAAATATGATGAAATGGTTTAATGTAACACCGGAGCTTTTACAAAAAGAAATGACTATAGAGACACCTATTGGTCAAAAGTTATATTGGGATTATTTATGCTATGTAAAAGAGCATCCTATTAGTACATGGAATACAGATACATATATTATGTACGGAGCTAAGGATGAACTGTGTGAACTTGAAACTATTAACTATTTTACCAAAAAACATCGTTGTGAATTAGAAGTTATGGATACGGGTGAACATTACTTTCATACTGAAGAACAGTTAAAGATATTTGAACAGTGGTTACACAAGCATATCAATTAACAAATTATAATTTAACTTATACCTGTTAGAGAAGAATGATGAATTTATAAACTGATATTATATTTGAGAGACATTATAAATGTGAATGTATACACTTAAATAAATTTAAAGAGCCCTACCACACACTAGATTGTAGCAAGACTCTTTATTTTCATAAAAAAATTAATCAACTATATTATCGATTTACATCTGAAGTGAAGAATACGCATACTACAAATTGAATTAAGTAACAATCATAAAAATGCTCAGAATAAATGATTCTCGGGCATTTTTATGTGTTTTCATACTAAGGGGGAGTGAACTTGAAAGATATACATACTCAACAAATAGAAAATTTAATGGAATATGAATTCAGTCATCTCGTTCAAGACAGTAAGAAAGAGGGTTTTAACTTTATAATAAAATTAATAAATGAATATAAAAACAAAATAAATGTATTCAATAAAACTGGAGAATGTTTATATGGTATTTTTCAAGAGGATACGTTAATTGGAGTTGGAGGTTTAAATGAGGACCCGTACACAGAAGACAATAAGATTGGGCGGTTAAGGAGATTTTATATTTCAAGGGATTATCGGCGTATAGGATTAGGGAACGTATTATTAAACCAGCTATTATGTCATGCAGAAAAGTATTTTGAAGTGATTGTTTTACATACTGACACGAAGCAAGGGAATGCGTTTTATACTGCAAATGGATTTGTGAAAGGGGGATTATATAAGGGATCGAGTCACTACAAAGTATTATAGAGGTAGCTACCAAAAGAATAGCTACGGACAGCTATTCTTTTGGTAGATCGCTGATATATATGAAGTTGCGACCGTATATTAAAAAACAACTTTTATAATTTCATTTACCAAATTATTATTATAAAAAAGAGCACCTTAGCTTTTAAAATTCAGCTTAAAAGGTGACTCCTTTTCAGGCAATTATGTTTTAACTTTCATTTGTTTCAATAATAATCCTGGTTTACCCTTTACATAATAAAAATGCGGATTATTTTCATCATCGTAAAGCATAATATAAGGCTTTTCATTTAATGGGAGTAGTATAAGTACTTCGTCTATTGTAGTGTGTAACCATTGATTAGCAATAGAAACGGGCTTAGATAAAGGGATTTTTATCATATAGCCATCTTTCGGAACGACATTTAAGTTTTTAAATGGACCAGTTATTGCTTTAGCGTATTGAGCCGCTTCTTTTTGTATTACTGGATCTAAAGATTGTTTTTGAATGACCATTTCTTTTTGACAATCAAATACTTCAATTTGTTGATTTTTATTTGCGAACGCATTTGTTGATAATAGAAATAAAAAAAGAGAAATGACCCCGATTTTTTTTATCATAATACAACACCTCACCATTACTATTCCCTCAAAAGTTTTAAATATTTTTCTGTCACATTCGTGTAACAAAGATGTTATATGATACAATTGGTTTTTGTTTACAAGCAATGGAGGAAAAAATATGAAAGTTTTAATTGCAGATGACGAACAAGATATGTTAAGGATTTTAAAAGCTTATTTTGAAAAAGAAGGCTTCGAAGTTTTTTTAGCAAAAGACGGAGAGGAAGCACTTCAAATATTTTATGATGAAAAAATTGATTTAGCTATTTTGGATTGGATGATGCCGAAACATAGTGGTATTACTGTCTGTCAGGAAATGAAAAAGAATTCAAGCGTAAAAGTATTAATGCTTACGGCGAAAAGTGAAAGCGAAGATGAATTAGCAGCGCTTCAAAGTGGGGCAGATGAGTACGTAAAAAAACCATTTCATCCAGGAGTACTAATTACGCGAGCGAAAAAACTTATTCAGCATGATAATGTAATTCAAATACAAGATATAAAGATAAATTTTGCAAAAAATAAAGTATATAAAAATGATGTAGAGTTAGATATTACAAAAACAGAGCTAGAATTAATAAAGTGCTTTTTAAATCATAAAGGCATGATTTTAACTCGTAAAAAATTGTTAGACATTGTATGGGGATTTGACTATTTTGGAGAAGAGAGAACTGTTGATACACATGTAAGAAGGCTGCGTAAAAAAATTGGAGAAAATATTATAAAGACACATCGCGGTTTAGGGTATAGTTTGGAGGAACAAAGTGAATAAACTTGGAAAAAAGCTATTTCTCAGCATTTCTTTAACCGTTATTCTTATATTTACAATTTCTTTATTATTAATTAACTATCTCTTGCCGAAATATAATATTTACAAAACACGTGAGAACTTAAATGAATTTACAACCCAAATACAAAATGCATCAGTCAATGATTTAGAAGATGTTATTCATATAATTGAAAGTGAAAATAACGTTACAATTGCGTATACGCCAATTAATCAGTCAGAAGATGATATGAACGACGCGTTACGCATGCAACTTACGAAAAAGAAAGTAACGTTAAATAAATTATGGATAACGAAAGATGAAGTCGCGAAAGTGAAAACGGAAGGGCAGTCGAATAAACTATATGATCAAGAGAAGTTAAAAGCGAGCTTTTTCGCAAAATATATTGCGAAAGATAATATGATAATCTTAATGGGGACTTCCATTGCACATTCAAATGAAATAATAAAAACATTGAATACATTTTATTTATATATTGTATGCTTCTCCCTCCTTCTCATTATTTTACTTGTGTGGATACTTTCAAAAATAATAACGACTCCACTGAAAGAACTAAGTGATGTAGCTCAGGATATTTCGCGCCTGAAGTTTAAAAAAACGAAAGTGAAAACAAATGATGAAATAGGCGACTTAGCCAATAGTATCAATATCATGAGTGAAAAACTACATGAAGCACATCAAGATTTAACCAATCGTAATGAACATTTAAAACGATTTATGGGTGATGTGACACATGAATTAAAAACACCAATTTCCTTAGTAAAAGCATATTCTATGGGAATAAAGGATGGTTTAGATGATGGTACATACGTAGATACAATCATTAAACAAACAGATCACATATCAAACTTAATTGAAGAGTTATTACGATTTTCTAAACTGGAAAGAGATATTTTACAAAAAGAATCATTCCCTATAGAACCACTAGTCCAAAGTATAATAGATAAGCATAAGATTGAACTGGATTCGAAAGAAATTAACTTGCAAGTGAACTATAATGTTGATGATGCAATCATTTATGCAGATTTAAATAAAATGAGAATGGTGTTTCAAAACTTGATTTCTAATGCGATAAAATATACAGCAAATCAAAATATAAAAATTATTTTAGAAGATAGAAATGAAAGTGTAAATTTTCTAATTCAAAATGGTATTGATGCTGAACGAATTAAAGATATCGATAAAATTTGGGAACCTTTTTACGTCTTAGAGTCTTCGCGAAGTAAAGATAAATCAGGTACAGGATTAGGATTAGCGATAGTTAAAAGTATTTTAGAAAGACATGATTTTGACTATGGAGTTTCCTCTACAGATGGAGAAATTCAATTTTATATAAATATGAAAAAGGACTAATGAAAATATTAGTCCTTTTTGCATTTTCAAAATTTAGCAAAAATAGATAAATCACCACAATTTTCAAAGTTGAGGGATTACATGGAGAATTAGCAAACATCCTACTTCAATTAAATTCACGTGAAGTTCACAGGGTAACGTTATATTTATATAGTTATATTTGAATCAAATGAAACGAGGTATTAAGATTTGAAAAGAAAGAAAATAGTAATTGGTAGCATTTTAATGGGGATGACGTTATCTTTATCTGCATGTGGTTCATCAGAAAATATTGTAACTACAAAATCAGGAAGTATTTCAGAAAGTGATTTTAACAAAAAATTAAAAGAAAACTACGGTAAACAGAATCTATCTGAAATGGTAGTAGAGAAAGTATTAAATGATAAATATAAAGTTACTGATGAAGAGGTAACGAAACAACTAAAAGAATTAAAAGATAAGATGGGCGATAACTTTAATACATATATGGAATCAAATGGTGTGAAAAATGAAGACCAGCTGAAAGAGAAATTAAAGCTTACTTTTGCTTTTGAAAAAGCAATAAAAGCAACTGTGACTGAAAAAGAAATTAAAGATCACTATAAACCAAAACTTGAAGCAAGCCATATTTTAGTGAAAGGTGAAAAGACAGCAATAGAAATTAAAGAAAAACTGAACAATGGTGAAGATTTCGCAGCATTAGCTAAACAATATTCAGAGGATCCAGGTTCTAAAGAAAAAGGTGGAGATTTATCTGAATTTGGACCTGGTATGATGGTGAAAGAATTTGAGGATGCTGCGTATAAGTTAGAAGTTGGTCAAGTGAGTGAACCTGTTAAATCTTCTTTCGGATATCATATTATTAAGCTAACGGGTAAAAAAGAGCTTAAACCGTATGCGGAAGAAAAAGAGAATATTCGTAAAGAGTTAGAACAGCAACGTATACAAGATCCTCAATTCCATCAACAAGTTACTAGAGATTTACTTAAAAATGCTGACATAAAGGTAACTGATAAAGATTTGAAAGATACCTTTAAAGAGCTAGAAAAATAATAAATGTAAGGCAATCGATAGAAATATTGGTTGTCTTTTTCTGTATGTATAAGCAAAGAGTGAGTGGAAAAAATACTTTCGCATTTGTATTGAATTTTACTTAGTAAGAAGTATCTAAGTTTCTCAACTTTTATATAAAATTAAAACTGAATTTTCAGTTATTTTGTTATATAGTAAAAGAGAACAATTATGGGGAGGGAACATTTTGAGTAAAAAGAAAATAGCAATTACACTTTCGGCAATGTTATCTGCAACACTTATACCTAGTTTTACAATGGACGTGCATGCAGAGAAGAAGGAAGAGACAAACAACACGAAAATTGAATTAGAAAATGGAATAACAAAACCAATTTATTCGCTTGATGAAGCAATTATTGAAAATTTGTTTGTAGAGACGGAAGTAGATAGTGATCGAGATGGCAAAAAAGACCGAGTATCAGTAAAAGTCATGCGTCCAAAAACAGATCCTAATGTAAAAGTTCCAGTTATATATGAAATGAGTCCATATCGATCTGGCTTAAAAGATGTTCCTGTATATAATGTAGATGAAGAATTGTATGCGTATGAAGGTAAACCGTATGGAGCTGTTAATCTTGGTTCGTACGGAAATTATTATGTGCCAAGGGGTTATGCTGTTATTTTAGGTGAAAGTATTGGAACTGGAAAATCAGATGGATGTCCGACTACTGGCGACGAACAAGAGATATTAGGGACGAAATCTGTTATTGATTGGGTAAACGGGCGTGCGAAGGCATATACAGAAGATGGGAAAGAAGTAAATGCTAACTGGTCTACTGGAAATGTAGGTATGACAGGGGTCTCTTATAATGGTACGTTACCAAATGCTGTTGCGACGACAGGTGTTGAAGGGTTAAAAACGATTATCCCAATCGCAGCGATTAGTAGTTGGTATGATTATTATCGTGCGAATGGTGCGGTTATTGCTCCAGGTGGGTATCAAGGGGAAGATACAGATAATATGGCAGAAGCAGTATTGACAAGAAAGAATCCAGAAGTTTGTGGTCCGATAATTAAAGAACTCACTGCTGGACAAGACCGGAAAACAGGTAATTATAATGATTTTTGGGATAAACGTAATTATGTAAAAGATGCTAAAAATGTAAAAGCGAGTGTATTTGTCGTTCATGGTTTAAACGATTGGAATGTTAAAACGAAACAGTTTTCACAATGGTGGGAAGCACTTGGAGAAAATAATGTCCCTCGTAAAATGTGGCTACACCAAGGTGGTCATGGTGGAACGTCAACGAATGACTGGCAAAAAACACAAAATAAATGGTTTGATTATTGGTTATACGGAATTGAAAATGGAATTATGGATGAGCCAATGGTTGATGTACAACGTGAAAATAAAACATGGGAAAAATTAAAAAACTGGCCGGATCCAGCGGCTGTGCCATCAAAAATTCGCATGTATTTAAGTAATAAAGCAGTAAATTTACCATTAAGTATGGGGTCTGTTAATAAAGTGTTTTCATTCGTAGATGACGCGAAAATGAAATCAAACCAATTAGTAGCAAATCCAGAATTAGAAGTAGCGAATCGATTAGTATATACAATGCCTGTACTTCAAAAAGATACACGCATAAGTGGTACACCAAAGATTTCAATTAAAGGAAATATTGATCGATCTGTATCAAATTTAACTGCTTTACTCGTTGATTATGGAGGAACGAAGCCAGAAATTGTAACGAGAGGCTGGATGGATCCACAAAACTTAAATAATATAGAAAATTCAACAGCACTTCAACCAGGCAAAGATTATACATTTACATGGGACATGTAGCCGGATGATTATGTGTTTAAAGCAGGGCATCAGATCGGGGTTGTTTTACTCGCTAGTGACTATGATTATACAATTAGACCGAAAGCGGGCACGAAGCTTACAGTGAAATTAAGTGAAGTAACATTACCGATTGTGAAATAAATGATTTTTACAAAGAGCTTACTAAAGTAGGCTCTTCGATTTGTAGTCTGAATTTTTAATTTTTATATTTAAAATTGGAAGGTTATGTAATACAATATCATTATATTCTATGGAAAGCGAGTGATATATTATGACAGTCAGCTCTTTCAAATACTCATTAAAATTAGAGGTACAGGAAGATTAGTCGAATTGAAATCTTCCGTACGTAAAAACGGAGGAGAAAATAAATGTTTAGTTTTTATAGTACACTTTGTACAGAACTGTATGATTACACAAAACCTGTTGGCTATTCTTTAAATGGTGATATTGAGTATTACCGAGAACGTTTAAAAAATTGTAGTGGAAGAATTCTCGAAGCAGCAGTAGGATCGGGGCGTGTCATTATTCCATTTCTTGAAGCGGGTTTTAAAGTTGATGGGATAGATTATTCACCTGAAATGCTAGATTCTTGCCGTAAGCGATGTAAAGAGAGGGGCCTACATCCTAATTTATATGAAGGAAGCTTACAACAATTCTCACTTCCGCATAAGTATGAGGCGATTATCATTCCTACAGGATCCTTTTGTTTAATTGAGAATCGTGATGATTCAATAAACGCTTTGAAATGCTTTTATGAACATCTTAATCCAGGTGGTTGTTTAATTGTAGATCTTATACTCCCATATAACTGGAAGACGGGTGAAATTCAAACATCGACTTTCTCTTTGCCAAGCGGAGAAGGGATTACATTAGAAAATAAATCAATTGAAATAGATTGGCTGAACCAAGTTACTGTATCATATTTGAAATATGAAAAGTGGAGTAAAGGGCAGCTAGTACAAACAGAACTGCAACGTTTTGCAATGCGCTGGCATGGAATAGCAGAATTTAAACTCCTTTTAGAAACTATAGGTTTCTCTAATATTACTTGTTCTGCTGACTATGTTTATGAAAACGAACCATCAAATGCAAATCAAATGATTACCTTTGAAGCTGTACGAAAAGAATAGAACTGAAACTATGAATAAAGATAAGGCAATCGATACGAAATCGGCTGCCTTATTTTTTATTTAAAGATAAGTTTCGATTATAAATTACTTAAATATTGTTACGTTTTTATTGTCCAAGCATTCTTCGGCTAACTACATATACT
Organism: Bacillus cereus; assembly: GCF_002567495.1. Taxonomy (GTDB): domain Bacteria; phylum Bacillota; class Bacilli; order Bacillales; family Bacillaceae_G; genus Bacillus_A; species Bacillus_A cereus_AQ. The sequence goes on from NZ_NVAP01000038.1 coordinate 34,693, forward strand.
ATTTATGTTAAAGGCAGTCGCTATTTTAAATAGAACTGCTATTTTATTATAAATAATTTTTTAGAGAAGTAGGAGGGATGACTTTGGAAAACGAAGAACAAGGTAGAATTGAAAATCAAGTGTATTCAAATCGTGTAGTAAGATCAGAATTTGATGCGAATTGGGAAACTTGTATATCAAAGAGTGGTTATGTAATTTATGTCGCAACAAGTAATAATGCTGAAGTAATAGTACTTCTTGCAGACGGTTCAAGTAAATTATTAATTTTCGAACAAGGCGGTAAAGTAGTAGTAGGTGGCGGTGGAACAAGTCATTACAGTAAGCCACATATTGCAAGAAATATTTAAGGTAGAACATGTTAATTGAGAAGAAGTAGGAAAACGGTTAGTTATTCATGTTTAGAGCATGATAGACGAACCGTTTTAATTTGTTTAAATAATAGTTTACAAATACATAGGGATGGCTAGGGGAATTAGAAGAATATTGGATGGATACGAAAAATAATGTAGGTTGGGAAGAATCATATAAGTAATATAAAAAAGCATTTCCGTTTCGGGAAAGACTATTTCTATGTTATAGTATAATAGTGTTTTTAGATGGTGTTATTTTAATATACTTCTAATTTTGTTGTGTATTATTTTTATATTAAATTAGCACCTAAAGTATTTTTTTATATAAGGAGTAATAATTAGAGAAATGAAAAATATAGATTTTATATTAGAAAGTGATGAAACATTAAAGCCATCTGAACGATTAGTACTATTATTACTGGAAAAGCATAGAATGTTATATACAAACGATCTATTGGCATTATCTAATTTATCATATAAAACATTAACTGATTCATTAACTGCGCTTGTTTTAAAATCGTATGTGTTAAAGGAAACAGGTAAGGGTAGAAGGCAGAATTGCTATAGATTAGTATGATAAGGCAGCTGACTTAGAGAGTTTACATATAACTTTTTCAATTGTAAGGGTAAAACAAATTTTTGTTTTCAAACGAAAAACCTAACATGAGAGGCACTTGAATAGTAGTATTTCATTTTTGTAAATGTAATTATTTCGTTGTAGAAAATAGGAAAATAAAATAAACTGCATAAAAAGGAAATAAAAAAACAATCCGTTCTAAAAGCGGATTGTTTTTTTATTGGAATAATATTATTTGATATGTTGCAAGCATCAATAGCAGAATAACAATTACCTGATTTAGTGACGACTATATAGATATTTTTCCGATTACTTTTTCAGTAATGTTAATGAAATTATGGTCTTCATTGTTTAAGCGCCATATTCTTAACATCAGTGCTTCTCCGTATTAAGTAAAAAGTAAAATGTAATATTGTTATGTTAACTGTGGAATTTGAAAGGAAAATGTAATAATTAATAGAACATGTTGAAGGAGATACTTAAATATTTTGAAGGATGGGAGATTATAATGGAACACTTACAATCAATAGAACAAGCTGTTATAAGTGGTAATAAGGAAAAAGTAGTGGAGGTTATAAAGACGAGTCCAAGTATGGTTAACGAATGTAGCAAAGATGGCTGGACACCACTTCATTTAGCAGCTTATTTTGGGCAGAAAGAAATAACAAGTTTTCTTTTAGAAAGCGGTGCAGATATACATAGTAGAGCAAAAAACGAAAATGAAAATACACCTTTGCAAGCGGCAATTGCGAACAAGCAAAGTGAACTTGTCGCTTTCTTAATTGAAAAAGGTTCAGATGTAAATGTTGTGCAAAGTGGTGGTTGGACAGGACTCCACGAAGCAGCATTATTAGGAAATGAAGAAATAATTATGTTACTTCTTAAAAATGGAGCTAATAAGATGATTAAGAAAAATGATGGGAAAACAGCGTATGATATTGCATTAGAAAAAGGATATGATCACCTTTTACATCATTTGAAACAGGAAGTGAACATATGATGAATAAATGGAGTGTTGGTATATTTTTATTCAATGATGTAGAAGTGTTAGACTTTGCAGGGCCATTTGAGGTTTTTTCTGTAACTGAGGTGAATGAGGAAAAAACATTTACTGTTTATATAGTTAGTGAGAATGGGGAAATGATTACAGCAAGGAACGGATTAAAGGTACAGCCAGATTATAGTATTGAAAGTTTACCGCCAGTTGATATTTTAATAATTCCGGGTGGTCTAGGTGCTAGGGAATATGAAATGAAAAATGAAATAGTAATAAAATGGATTCGTCAGCAAATGAAAGAAGTAAAGTTGATGACTTCGGTTTGTACAGGAGCACTATTACTCGCGAAAGCAGGTTTACTGGAAGGTTTAAAAGCAACAACACATTGGGCTAGTATTGAAAACTTTAAAAATGAGTTTCAAAATGTTGAAGTTATAGAAAATGTAAAGTTTGTAGATGAAGGACATATTATAACATCTGCCGGAATTTCAGCTGGAATTAACATGTCATTTCATATTGTAAAAAACTTGTTAGGTGTGCATGTTGCAGAGGAAACAGCGAAGCGAATGGAGTATGATATTAATTTACAAAATTAAAAAGCCCGGGCTGGGCTTTTTATATTGAATGAATATAGCTAAGCTCTTCATGACTCAAAATAGGGCGAACAGACGCATTTGCATTTTCTTGTGCTTGCGTTCCTGTTTTTGCACCAGGAATTACAACACTTACTGCTGGATGAGAGAGTACATAACGAAGTGCAAGTTGCCCTAGGGTCTGACTTTTATTTGAGAGCAACCGAAGTTTCTCTACTTTTTGTAAGTCTTCTTGAAACCAAGTCTCATTTGGCCAATCTTTGCGTAAATCTCCATCTGGAAAGATTGTTTTATTTGTGAATTTTCCAGTTAAAATGCCCATTTTTAATGGACCACGAATAACAGCTCCTAAATTTTTCTCTTGCAAGAATGGTAATATATCTTTTTCTGGTTTTCGATTTAATATATTGTAATCAAGTTGTACGATATCAATTTCGTCGTTTTTATTGAAATGATGAATGTATTGTAAATCATGAGTCGAAACTCCGATCGCTCTTACTTTTCCATCACGTTTTAATATGTCAAATGCACGTAAAAACGCTTCTGTTTCTCTACGACTATGCCACCAAATATGACAAAAATAAAGATCAATATAATCTGTTTGGAGACGTTGTAAACTTGTTTCAAATACGGCGATGATTTTTTCGGGAGTATCATATACAGGAACTCCATTAGGATCGTAGTGATGTCCGATTAAACCACCTTTCGTTGATAGGATAATATCATTACGATGTCCTTTAATTGCGGTAGCCACCAATTTTTCACTATGTCCTAAACCATACACATCCGCAGTATCAATAAAATTCACACCACACTCAATTGCTTTTTTCATAGCGGTTATAGATTGTTTATCGTTCACAGGTCCCCATTCATCACCACCGATTGCCCATGCCCCAAAACCTATTTCAGAAACAGTTATTCCAGTTTTACCTAATGTACGGTAATGCATATTTCCCTCCTTGTAAGCATGTTATAACATGGATATGTAGGGAAGGATTTTTGTGTGTAAAAAAACTCTGCTACAATAGTAGAAAAAGAATTACAGAAACTACTATTTTATAGCAGCATGTATAAAAAAAATCGGTGTAAATATGGAAATGTCGTCGAATGCTATCTTTAATTGGTTAATTTATGGGATATTTTTGTGAAGGAGTTTATTTTATAAGAATAGAATTTAGTTTAATAAGAAAACGTGCCGATGGTAGTGAAAAATATGGGTTAGGGGGATTTGAATGAGGAAACTCAAACGAGTAAATGTTCCTAATATACCAGAGCAATTATCACAACCTAGTGACAAGCGTAGGGTAAATAAAAAGAAGTTAAGGCGACTTATTTTAATGGTCCTTTTTATTGCGGCAACTACTTTGTACGTTCAATATATTTTAACGAAACAACAAGAAATAATTGATAAAAAGAAAGATACGATTATGGATCAAAAGAAACAATTAGTATCTTTAAAGAAAGATAAAGGTTCTTTAAAGACTAACATAGAAAATCTAACAGACGATGAAGAAGAAATTTTGAAGTTTGCGAGAAAAGAGTATCAATTTTCTAAGTCAAATGAAACTATATTTGTGATGCCAAAGAAATGAAAAAACAGTTAGCTATGGCTAACTGTTTTTTCATGTTTAAATGTCATGGTACAAGGAACAATCACATATTGTAAAAATGAAGAGTTTGAGATATTTTCACAAGTATGGAATATACACCGAAATAAATATTGTTAAAATTCTGTTAATTATATTATAATACAAGGTAAGCGGATACATTTTTTAATCAACGTTGAGTTCATCGCTCATACGACTATTAAGAAACCCGTTATCCTCGTATAAGAAAGGAAGGTAGCTGTGTACGCTTCAAATACAATTTATGTCGTAGGAGATGCGAAAGCACCTCAAAATAATCCCATTACTGAAAAGTTTAAAAGCTATTTCGTAGCATTTGTTCTTGTTAAGGATACAGGGGAAATTGTAGATGCAGATTGCTCAGCGACAATTGCATTAACATCTCAATTTGTTAAATATTTATTTTTACATAAAAATATAAATGACCCAGCGTTAGTAATGGAAGTGAAGAACCGTTATTTCGGTTCATCCCAAAAGGCGTTACTTGTAGCGCTAAAAGATGCACAGAAAAAATATAATCAGATTGCTGCTTTGTCTACTCAATCATAGACAAAATCCAGCCGTAAGAATCATTCTTATGGCTGGATTTTTTTATTCCACATTAAAGTCCTACATCAAAAGCAAAGTAGAGAGATAGGAGAGTAACTACCCAATGGATTTAACTAATAATCTGTGGGTATACATCTCCGGTGGATTAAGGTTTCACTTCACTGGACAACGAAAGGATGAACAAAATGAAAATTACAGATGTAAAAGTAAATCGTAGACATGTAAAACTTCATACACCGTTTAAAACTGCGCTTCGGACCGTAACAGAAATTGAAAGTATAGATGTTTATATTCATACAGACGAAGGAGTGATCGGTAAGGGGGCTGCAGCAGCAACGCCAGTTATTACGGGTGATTTCACCAGCGGAATGGAAGAAGCGATTTTAGGACCGATGCGTTCCTGTTTAATTGGTCAAGATATCATTCAGTTTCAGCAGCTACTACAGCGCATTCAAATGAGTTGTATTAGAAATTCAAGTGCGAAAGCAGCGGTAGATATTGCTGTATATGACGTGTATTGCCAATATCAAAATGTGCCGTTATATGCATTGTTAGGCGGGAAGAAAGAAATTCATACCGATATTACAGTGAGTGTGGATGAGCCTTTATTAATGGCAAAAGAAGCGAAGAAACATATAGAAAAAGGATTTCAAACATTAAAGATTAAAGTGGGTAAAGAGGCGCATTTAGACTTGGAACGTATTGAGGCAATTCGAAATGCGGTACCAAAAAATACGACGTTACGTTTAGATGCGAATCAAGGGTGGAGTCCAAAAGAAGCGGTCTTTATCATTAAAGAGATGGAAAATCGTAATTTAAATATAGAATTCATTGAACAACCAGTACACGCGAAAGATTGGGATGGGTTAAAGTACGTTAAAGATCGTGTGCAAACACCAATTATGGCCGATGAAAGTATATTTTCAGCAAGAGATGCATTAAAGCTCGTTCAAGGAAGATATGCAGACTTAATTAATATTAAATTAATGAAATGTGGTGGCATACGTGAAGCATGGCGTATTGCAGATATAGCAGAAACAGCTGGTGTGAAATGTATGGTGGGCAGCATGATGGAATCTTCAGTTTCCGTTAGCGCTGTTGCGCATTTAGCGGCAGCTCATCCTAATATTCATTACTTTGATCTTGATGCACCACTGTGGTTAATGGAAGAGCCTGAAAGAATGACATATTCTGGTTCAAAGGTAAACCTTCAATCGACAGTGAATAGTAAGTCTTAGGAGAAGAGACTAGTAAACTATCTTTTAAGGGGGATATATATGAAAAAAGTAGGAACTGCATTTTTAACAACTTTATTTATATTTTCATCGTTTACATCGGCAAATGCTGCAGAAAAGAAGGATAATAAAGCATTTATAGATGTATCTGCCGCAACGTTATGGACAGCACCTGATTCATTAAGATCAATCGATACACCGAGCGCAACAAATCCAGTAGATCTATGGAAATGGACGAAATCAATGACACTTGACGAGAAACTATGGTTAACAAATGCAAATAAATTAGAAACACAAGCGCTACTCGGTCAAGAAGTAACTGTTATTGATAAGAAAGGCGAATGGGTGAAGGTACTAGTACATGGACAGCCAACACCACGAAATGAAGAAGGTTACCCGGGCTGGATGCCTGAAAAACAATTAACATATAATCAAGAATTTGCAGATAAAACAAATGAACCTTTTGTGTTAATAACAAAGCCAACAGCAATTTTATATATAAATCCTTCTGAAAAACATAAATCACTTGAAGTCAGTTATAATACAAGACTGCCGCTATTAAGTGAAGATACAATTTCATATCGTGTGTTGTTGCCAAATGGTCAGAAAGCATGGTTACGAAAACATGATGGAACTGTTTATCGTTCTCAAACTGAGATTCCAAAACCGACTGCCGATGATTTAATTAACACAGGGAAAATGTTTTTAGGTTTACCATATATATGGGCAGGAACAAGTGGTTTTGGATTTGATTGCTCTGGCTTCACGCATACGATCTATAAATCGCACGGCATTACAATTCCACGAGATTCTGGACCGCAATCAAGAGCAGGGGTTGCAGTTGATAAAGAAAATCTACAAAAAGGAGATTTAATTTTCTTTGCACATGATCAAGGGAAAGGTAGTGTCCATCACGTTGCAATGTATATTGGTGATGGCAATATGATTCACTCACCAAGAGCTGAAAGGTCGGTAGAGATTATACCGCTAAATACACCAGGATATATAGAAGAATACGCTGGTGCTCGTCGTTACTTACCTTAAAAATAGAGGGGGTTTTTAAATGAAAAAAGTTGTTCGTTACTCATTAGTTAGTACTCTATTAGTTTCTTCATTTTTAGTTGGTTGCGCAAAAGAAAAAACTGCAACAAAGCCGAAAGATGAGAAGAAAGTATTACAGTTACTAGAAACGGGTGAAATTCCGTCGTTAAATTCAGGGAAAGTAACAGATGCGGTCTCGTTTAACGTTTTAAATAACGTAATGGAAGGATTATTCCGACTATCGAAAAATGATGAAGTAATTGAAGCCGGCGCACAAAAATATGAAGTGAGTAAAGATGGAAAGACATATACATTCCGATTGCGTGATGCGAAATGGTCTAATGGAGATCCAGTAACCGCTCATGATTACGTATACGCTTGGAAGCAATTGATTAATCCAGATACCGCTTCTCAATATGCATACATTGCATACGATGTGAAAAATGCTGAGAAGATAAATAAAAAACAACTAGGTCTAGATGAATTAGGAGTAAAAGCGACGGATGATAAAACATTCGTCGTAGAGCTAGAACATCCTGTACCGTATTTTACGAAACTATTAATTTTACCATCCTTCTATCCAATTAACGAAAAATATGCGAAAGAACAAGGTGATAAATACGGATTAGAAGCAAATAAAGCGGTATATAATGGACCGTTTACATTATCAGAATGGAAGCATGAAGCTAGTTTTACAATGAAGAAAAATGATAAGTATTGGGATAAAAAAGAAGTGAAGTTAGATGAAGTAAACTATCAAATTGTTAAAGAAATTTCAACTGCGGTAAATTTATATGAAACAGATAAAGTTGATAGAGCTGTTATTTCCACAGAATTCGTAGATAAATATAAAAATAATAAAGAGTTAAAACAATATACAGATCCAGTTATGTACTTCTTCCGATTTAATGAAAATGTACCAATTCTTAAAAATAAAAATGCACGTCTTGCGCTAAGTACAGTTTTTGATAAGAAGGGACTCGCGGATTCATTTTTAAATGACGGCTCGGTTGTAGCGAACTATTACGTACCAAAAGGATTTTTAAAAGGCCCAGATAAGAAAGACTTTAGAAGTACGGCTGGTGAGTTTAATAAGACAGACGTAAAACAGGCGAAGGAATATTGGGAAAAAGCGAAACAAGAGACAGGTACAAATGAAGTGACGTTAGAATTATTAAACTATGACTTAGAAAACTTTAAAAAAGTTGGAGAGTACATTAAAGAGCAGCTTGAGAAAAACTTACCAGGCTTAAAAGTGAATGTGAAATTGCAACCACATACGCAAAAATTAGCGCTAGAGAAGAAGAAAGAATATGAAATGTCGTTATCACGCTGGTTACCGGATTATCCAGATCCCATGACTTACTTAGAAGTATTCCTTTCTGGAAGTAGCGTCAATAATACAGAATATGCAAACCCAGAATATGATGCGTTAATTAAGAAGATTAAAACAGGATTAGGTAATGATGAAAAGGCTCGCTGGACAGCAATGCAAGATGCTGAAAAAATACTACTTGATGATGCAGTAATTGCACCGGTATTCCAGCGCGGATTATCTTACTTACAAAAACCATATGTGAAAGATTTATATGTACATCAATTCGGTCCAGCTACAAGTTTAAAATGGGCAGATGTACAAAAATAAAGTGACGGAGAAACAGACTTCACGTATGTGATAGTCTGTTTTTTTGTACAGTTCGCAATAAAACATAGACATTTCATATGTTTTTTCACGACTTAAAAATAAAATTATTACTAAAATTCCAGTGTGAAATTTATGTAGAATCTTGTATAATTAACGTGTTTCTATGGAAACATTTTCTTGCGCTATTTATATAGGAATTAATAGAACAAGGAAGGAAATACATACATGTATATAATAGATAAATAGAATGGAACATGTATAGAGAAAAAGGAGAGAAAAGATGGCGTGTCAAAAACAAGGGTTACAATTAAATAGCACTAGAAAGAGGAATAGACGATGAAGATGAAACATGCCTTTGGTCCCATAATTTTAGCCTGTATACTCTTTTTCATTGTATTGCTTATTCCTTCAAAGAGTTTAGTATCGCTAATAAGCGATAAAAAAGTAGAAGATGGGGCGACTTCCTTACAAAAAGAAAAATTACAAAGTGTTTTCTTACAGCAGAAAATGTTAGAGAATTCTCAGTATTTACCGATGTACGGTTCATCAGAATTTTTACGAATGGATGCATACCACCCATCTAATTATTTCAAAGTAAATCCAGCAGGTTTTACACCATTTTTAATTGGAACTGGTGGTACACAAAGTTTAGCTCATATTTTGAATATGACATCTACAATGGATGAATTAGAAGGTAAAAAAGTAGTCTTTGTTCTTTCACCACAATGGTTTACAAAGACTGGTGTATCGCAAGGGGATTTCACTAATAATTTCTCCAAACAACAAGCATATCATTTTATTTTTAATGATGAGATAAATCCAGAAATGAAGAAGAAAATCGCGAAACGCCTATTAGATTATAAAGTTGTTCAAGAAGATGATATATTAAAAAATTCATTAGAAGGTATTGTATATAATGATACGAAACATAACATAAAAGCAGGTTTAGTTAAACCACTTGCTTATATGCATCGAAATATTTTAGATCATAGAGATTTATTTAACTCTTTATTTAAGATCGAACCGATGAAAGAGAAAACAAATATCGGACTTCGTTCAATTTCTTGGGAAGACGCACGTAAACACGCGGAACAAGAAGGGAAAGCCGAGTCTACTACAAATACATTCGGAATTGAAAATCCGTATTATCATAAGAATAATCTGAAGAAAAAACTAAAAGGTTTAAAAAACTTTAGAGCGAATGAAACATACGATGAATCACCAGAATACGATGACTTGCAAATTATTTTAGATTTATTTAAAGAGAAAAATGTCAAACCACTCTTTATTTCTGTACCTGTAAATGGACCTTGGTATGATTACACTGGCTTCCCGAAAGAGCGTCGTGAATTGTATTATAATAAAGTTCGAGAACAAGTAGAGAAAGCTGGATATCCAGTAGTTGATTTTTCTAGCCATGAATATGATAAGTATTTCTTAAAAGATACGATTCATTTGGGCTGGAAAGGTTGGATTTATTTTGATGAAGCAGTGCAGAAATTTTATTCTGAGAAATAAAGTACAGAAATCGGAATGGCTATAGCCGTTCCGATTTTTTTTAGTATAGAGGATTTTGGTGAGGGCAATTTGGGAATGCATGTATATCTTGAATTTGTCTATAATCATAATGTTTCATTGCGAACTGAGCTTGGTAAAGGTATTCATACACATATAATTGACCATCATGCGCTGAACATAATACACCAGAAGTTCCTTGCCCATTTATGAAGGAAATACCGACAGGGCGTCCAATTAAGTATGGTATTTTTTGCTGCCAATGCATAGAGGAATCACTCCTTTTTGAGTTAATATACGAAATGAGTGAGTGAATTGTTGCTTATCCATGTAAATGGAGATGGAAAGGTGGCATCTAATTCCTGAAGATTAATTCATATATAAACAAAACCGCTATAATTCATAATGAATTTATAGCGGTTTTATTTATATTCTTAAGCAAGATTTTTACGCTTTTTTGTCCATTTTTTAATAATGAAGTATAAAAGAATAAGTACGACGCCACCAATTGCGAATGATTTCACATAAGGGCCAGCAATATCGTTTATATTCTCCCAATTTTCACCTAGTTTTTCACCTAGATAAATGAAAATGATTGACCAAGGGATGATTGCGAGTGCTGTTAATGTAGTGAAACGTAGTAAAGGCATTTTTGTAATACCAGCAGGAATTGAAATCGCATGACGCACTACTGGAATGAAGCGTGCTGTAAAAATGACGCCAGTTCCGTAACGATTAAACCAATCCTCTGCAGCATCTATTTGTTTTTTATGTATGAAAATATATTTTCCATAACGTTCTAATATAGGGCGTCCGCCGTATCGTCCAAGCCAATAAATAAAGATTTGGGCAATAACACCGCCAATTGTACCGAATATAACTGCGCCTATAAATGAGATGCTTCCATTGAATACTAAGTATCCTGCATAAGCAAGGACGATTTCACTTGGGATAATTTCAATCATAAGTCCAAGCATAATGCCCCAATAACCTAATCCTTCAAAAAACGTTAATACTGAATGAATAAAACTACTTAACATTGTTGCACCTTCTAGTTTATGAATTTTTGAATATAAGATCCTTTTATTTAATAACATAAAAGTTTCACTATATGTAGATTATACCTTATTTACATATGGGATTGCTATTTCAATTCTTTTATGTCTCTCATAAGTATTATAGTAAAGGATATAAGCCCGGTTTTCATGAAGGGATAATGAAAAGATTATTAAAAATTTCTCATAAAAAAAATAGAAGCATTTCTGCTCCTATTTTTTAAGGCTTCACATCTAAGTTCTGTAAAAATAAAGTTGCTGTTACGTAACGCTTTGCTAACATTTGTACATAAGCGGTATGTACAGAAAGGGTCGCAATAATAATAGCGTTACGAATTGCTTCGCGTTGTTCGTTATTAATTTGATCGAACTTGCTTGCGATTTTATCAGCTTTTTCTTTTACGATGTTTTCAATTGTATGAACGGTATCTGTTGCATTTAATTGTAAGCAATTCCCTTGATTGAGTTCTTCAAATAGAGAAGAGTATGCTACATATAAATGAACAGGATTGATTAAATCATCACTTCGATCGGCTGGGTCATTTACAATAAGGCGTAATAGCTTACGAATGGATTCAAAATCAAGTGCTGTTTTTAAATCTTCGACAATAAATAGTAAGGCTGCTTGTTCAATTGAATATTTTTTCCCTTTTTGAGGAGAGCCAATCATTTCTTTTATATCTCGTTTCACCCAGTTTTGCATAGCAGTTACAGAGAAACTTGTGTTTTCAATCTGATTGCCAAGCGCAACTATTTCATTTAAAGAAAAACCGACGTCAGTATCGTCAATTTTAATCAGCTTTTCAAAAATAGGTGAAAGTGCGGTAGTAATAAAAGCTGTAACGCTTTGTCCGCTTTCAATATCTTTTTTATGTGACTTTGCCCAAGCTTCTTGTAAAATACCGAGAGGCTTTTTCGTATTCCATCCTCTTAGTGATAGAAGAAGAGTAGCCATTTCGTTTCGTGTGAGATGAAATGTTTCCATCTTTTCACCTCCAAAATAATAAAAAGTTCTTATGAACTTATAATATGTTTTGTTTCATTTAAAGTCAATTCTGTTTTGCTTAATTTTTCCTTTGTCACCAAACTGTTGAAAGTAAATAATACTTGCATATTTCGGCAAAAGTTCATATAATAAGTTCATAAGAACCTTTAAAATGTTCTTAAAAATAAATCTATCATTCTGAATTTACTAGAAAGATAGATTTCACATATATCTATATAAAAGGAGAATGGATATAATATGTTGAAAAAACTTGTAGCAGTAATGACAGCATTCATGGTTATCTTTGGGGCTAGCAGCTTTATGTTCGTAGATCATGCAGCAGCGAAAAGTTACAAATCTGGTAAAAAATCATTTACACCAAGTTCAGGTCAAAAGTCAAAAGTTGATTTAAACAAAAAAGACTCAAATGTAAATTCTCAAAAAACGACTCCAGATTCAAAAACGAAAGCAACAAACACAGCACCAAAAAGTAATAAAGGAAGCTTTATGAAAGGTTTATTACTAGGTGGTCTTGGTGGTTTACTAATGGGTAGCTTATTTGCAAATATGGGAGCTCTTGGTTCTGTATTAGCGTTTATGGTAAATATGTTAGTAATGGCTGGTATCGTAATGTTAGCAGTTCGTGCATTTAAATACTTCAAAGACCAACGTAAAAAGAAGGCAGATGAAGTAGCATGGAAACAATAAAAATTTCTGAACAAGAATTAATAAATGCGCTTTGCGTATATATCGCTGAAAAAAGACAAGTGGGTCCAGAAGAAGTGTTAGTTGAACTCATGTATGACGATGACTACGGTTTCTCTGCGGAAGTAGAGGTAAATGGTCGCCAGCAAATTTTAATTCAAGCAAACTTAATCGAAGCATTACGTTTATTGCTTGACAGAGAATATAATGTCAATTCATTCGCAGCGAGATTACAACTTGAATTAGATGATGAAGAAGGTATTTACGCATTAGCGAAATTTAATAGTGACGAATAATAAGACTGGTAGGGCTTTATGCTCTAGCAGTTTTTTATTTTAATTTCTATTATTAGTATGTTTCCTATTTTAGGATAAAATTCAATTATTAATAAACTGATGCATTGGTAAAAATATGTTATTCTTATTAAGAATTTTTTATATTAATAGAAGGATATTATGAAAAAGAAATTATTAGCAACAATGGCTGCAGTATGTTTATCTTTAACTGCGTGTAATTCAACGGAACAAACAAAAGATATACAAGCGGACGAAAAAAAAGATAAGAATACTGAACAGCAAACAGCAACAACTAGCCCGAAAGCTAAAGAAATAAAAGAAAAAAGTGCAGTGGAGAGATTATCACAAGATCATAGTGTTTCGTTAGAAGGCGATGGTGCGAATTCTTCTGATTTTTTTGAGTTGAAATCCGGATTTGTTATTGCGGAGGTAGAACATACAGGAGAAAGTAATGCAATTCTAGAGTTAAAAGATGAACAAGGTAATGACTCTGGTTCACTTTCAAATTTTATTGGTAATGGAAAAGAAAAACGTGTAGTATTATTGAACAAGAGTGGAAAATATTTTATTAATCCAATGGCAGATGGTCACTGGAAAGTGAATATGTCTCAGTCTATTCCAATGGATAAAGTAGTAACAGCTCCAGGAACAATTAGTGGTCACGGATCTGATGTTGTTTTTGTAAAGCTTGAAAAAGGTTTGAAAGAATTGCATGGTGTACATAAGAATGGTGAGAGTAATTTTGTAGTTGATTTAAACGATAGCATGATATTTAATGAAATTGGTGCAGCCGATACTACGAAAAAAGTACCTGTAAAAGAAAACGGTATACATATATTCACTATTCAAGCTGATGGTGATTGGACAATTGAAGTGAAATAATTTGAAAAGCTCTCCTTATGTTTTTGGATAAGGGGAGCTTTTTGACAAATAAGTCTTAGTAAATAATTTCTTGTTGTTTATAGAAATCCTTATCATTTGTTTGGAATTTATGCCATAAATCATTCATCTTCTGTCTACCAGCATCAATCATTGGATTAAATTGAATAACTGCTTTTTGACGAACAGAGTGAACGTTTTGAATGGCTTGATATAATTGTTGATCGACTATATCACGTTTTTTACTTGCAAATTTAGCAATAGATAGACCTGCAACTGTTCCTTGCGCCATCGCAATCTTTCCGCTTTCAATCCCAGTGATATTTCCAGCTACAAATAAACCAGGAAGAGGGGTTTCCATAGTTTCAGAATGGAGAGGAACGTGTCCGCCTAATTCTGAAATGTAACGGAAGGGACAACCAGCTACAGCTGCAAGTTCTGCAAGTGGGTATAACCCCCCGGCAATACAAACAAAATCTGCTTCATATATTTGCTCTGATCCATTCATGACATTTCCTTTAGAGTCAATATTAGCAACACGTACACCTTCAACTTGATCTGTTCCAATAATTTCAAGAGCTGCTTTCCGAAGGTGAAGTGGCGTTCCATTTATTTTCATTCCGCTGTTTGGATAGAATGTCAATCCAGCTTTTCGAATCCAATCATATTTCATAAAGTGGCTACCTATACGCAAAATAGCAGAAGGAGCGAGGTGAGCTGCATTTAATAGTGAGTTTAAAACTGCTTCAGGTTCACCAGCTTTTTGACTTAACTCACTTTTTTCAGGGAGTACGATATGATCCACTGTAATTCCCGCTAATTGCAATTCACTTAAAATGGCGAAAGACAAAATGTTAGCACCAATAATGATTCCTTTTTTTCCAACTTGCACGCGATGAACATTTGTCATAACTTGAGCTGCTCCAATTGACATTACTCCTGGAAGTGTCCAGCCGGGAAGGGGAATAGAATATTCCGCAGCACCAGTAGCAAGTAGTACGAACGGCGCTTCTAACGTACCGATATTAGTATGTACAAACCAATTGTTTTCATCTTTATCTAAATTATAGACCGAAACACCACAGCGAATGTGTACTGAAAGTGATTCTGCTTCTTCATAAAGTCGCTTCGATTCTTCTATTCCATTCCACCATTCTCCAGTAGGCTCTTGATGCAACTGTCCTAACAATCTCCCGCCTGGCTTCATAAATTCATCAATAACGAGCACATTTAGTCCAAAACGAGCACAAGAGATAGAAGCTGATAATCCCGCTGGCCCTGCACCGATAATAATTACATCACTCATCGCTTTTTCACCATCTCTCTTACGATATTCGGATGCTGTTTCCCACTTTCAACAACCATGTTTTTTTCTACAACAGTTAAGCATGCTCGTACATTTGTTTGATTATTTACGGTCACGCGGCATTCAGAACAATGCCCGATATTACAATAAATACCTCTCGGTGTTCCGCTATCTTCATGGACTCTTAATGTTCGTATTCCATTTGCTAACAGGGCAGCAGCTATCGTTTCATGTTCATATGCTTCGTATTGATGACCGTTAAATTGAAAAGTGATGCGCTCACTACTTTGTAAAGTGCCTAAAATAGGGTGATGTGTAATTCTACTCATTTACTTTCACCTACCGATCCAAAAGTAACTGCACGTATTGGCGGTTGATATTTTAACGGTATTTCATTAGGAATTGCGTCAGGATTCGCATTTTCAATCATTCGATCTATCATCATTCTACATGTGCGACCGCCGCAAAATCCCATGCCAGCACGTGTTCTTAGTTTTAATTCTCTTGCCGAGCAGTTATATTCAGCAATTGTCGATTGAAGTTGTCCGTATGTAACCTCTTCACAACGACAAACGATTAAGTTGTTTTTATTTGTCATCTGTATTCCTCCTCTAGTTCGGTTTGCACAAATTATATATGCAAAAACTATGCCAATATAGAGGAGGAGAGCTGCCCGTAAAAGCCCGATTGGTGAGGGCTAATAATCAGTGGGGGATGAAGAAAACTTCCACTGATTAAAATTTTACTTTATTGAAGTCCAAGTTTTTTTAAACGGTTATATAAAGTAGCCCTTGTTACGCCAAGTTGTTTTGCGCATTCTAATTTATTCCCATTTAAAATTCGTAAAGCCCGTTCAATAACTTTTTTCTCGTGCTCATCCATCTCTTCTTGTAAAGAAAGGATTGTATTATTGTTGCTGAGTAATAGGGAATGAGCCGTATGGTTGTCTAAAGATTCAGTTGTATGAAATGGCAAATATTCTTGTTTTACAATTCCGTCTGTCGCAAATACGACGAGCCTTTCAACTACGTTACGAAGCTCGCGAATATTACCTGGCCAATTGTAATGAAGCAGTTCATGCATAATGCTTGAAGGTAAGTCGCGAATCGGTCTGTTATAGTTAATTGAAAAATCATTTAAGAATGAGTATGTGAGTTCGATAATATCCTCTCGTCTGTCGCGCAGCGGTGGAATATGCAAGCTAACTACATTTAAGCGATAGTATAAATCTTCTCGGAAAGTTCCTTTTCGCATTTCTTCTTGTAAATCCCGATTTGTAGCAGCGATAATGCGGAAATCAATATTAATTTCTTTTTCGCCACCAACTCGGTAATATTTTCGTTCTTGTAGTACACGTAAAAGTTTCACTTGCATATCGAGCGGCATTTCGCCAATCTCATCGAGGAACAAAGTACCGCCTTGTGCGAGCTCAATTTTACCTTTTTTTCCTTTACTATTCGCTCCAGAAAATGCCCCGCGCTCATAACCGAATAATTCACTTTCAAATAACGCTTCTGGAATTGCCCCGCAGTTAATCGAAATGAAAGGCGCCTTCGCTGCTTCACTTGCTTCATGAATTGCTTTCGCGAATACTTCTTTTCCAACTCCGCTTTCTCCAAGTATTAAGACAGTCGATTTCACCGAACAAACTTTTTTAGCTAATTGTATCGTCCTTTGTATAACAGGGCTTTTTCCATTCATCGCAAGGAATGGATCGGATTCATCTTTATACTTTGCCACTTCCTGTTCTAAACGGTGCATTTCATGTGACATGTTAAATAGTTTTTCATTTAAAGCGACTTGATTTGTAACATCTGTTTCTGAAACGACTGCCCCTATAATTTCATCATTACAATAAACTGGATTTGAATTAATTAATACGAATAAATCTGGACGAGGCTGATGAAACTGAGCGATTATGCTTTTTCCATCATGTAAAGATTGTAAAATTTCCAAGTCTTTATAATCAAAAAAACGAGTAATTGGTTGCCCAATAATTTCATTATGGTTGACTGAAAATATTTTTTCGGCACCATCTGTCCAAGTTCGAACGCATTCTTTATTATCAATGACTGTAACAGAAGAGTCAGTTGTTTGTATTACGGTGTCATAAAACGACTGTAGTTCATTGTAAGACTTATAAAGAAATGGAATCATTTGCTGAGCAGTTATACAGCATATTGGCTCGTCGTTTTCGTTAAGGATGATAACAGCTAATTCATAAGAAAAAGCGTCAATTAATGTAGTGAATGAGTCATCTACATTAATAATGGCGCAACTATATTCTTCTGTAGTAGAAGGGTGGTAATAAAACCTTTCGTCTACTTGCTTAATGTAATCAAGGCTACATGGATGATTGAGTAACAAACTTTCCAAAAACTTTTGTATAGTCGGAAATGAAAATGCCATAATGTCCTCCTGTTATGTATAAGAATTTTGACAGTGATAAAAAAATAATACACCTATTTACTATAAATTTAAAATATTTTTACAAATAAAAATATTTTTTTATAAAAATTGTATATATGTAGAGTTGGCACGTCAATTGCATAAAAGAAAGTGAGAGGTTTAGGGGAAAGGAGGAGTATATTGTGAGGCACTGCGACGTTTTAATTATAGGTGGTGGAATAATAGGGTGCTCTATCGCTTATTACACTTCAAAATACGGTAGAGACGTAACAATCATTGAAAAAGGGGAATTTGTCAGTGGGACGTCTTCACGGTGTGACGGGAATATTTTGGCTATTGATAAAGACCCAGGGTTTGATAGTCAAATGTCTTTAGTAAGTCAAAAATTAGTAACTGATTTAAGTGAAGAGTTAGAGCATTCATTTGAATATAGGGCACCAGGAAGTATTCTCGTATGTGAGTCGGACGAAGAGATGGAAGCTGCGCAGCAATGGGTAAATCGTCAAAAACAAGCTGGTTTACCGTTTCGGATGCTTGATAGACAAGATATAAGAGAAGAATCACCATTTTTCGCAGATGATTTATTAGGTGGGTTAGAATGTGCAACGGATTCGACTGTAAATCCATATCTTCTTGCTTTTTCACTTCTTTCGGAATCGAAGAAATATGGTACGAAAGCTTTTAATCATACGGAAGTGAAAGAAATGAAAAGAGATATAGACGGTTTCTTTATTGTAGAAACGACAAATGGGACGTTTACTGCGAAACAAGTAGTGAACGCAGCCGGTGTGTGGGCTCCGAAAATCGGACAAATCTTGGATATAAATATACCAATTGAACCGAGAAAAGGGCATATTATTGTAGCTTCAAGGCAACAACACGTAGGTTGCCGTAAAGTAATGGAATTCGGTTATTTAATTTCTAAGTTTGGAGGAAAACGAAAAGTAGATGCTTTAACTGAAAAATACGGGGTTGCGCTCGTATTTGAGCCTACTGAAAGTCAAAATTTCTTAATTGGTAGTAGTCGCGAATTTGTAGGATTTCATACGAGAATAAACAATGAAGTTATTAAATGTATCGCAAATAGAGCAATCCGTTTTTATCCGAAAATGGCGGATATGATGGTAATCCGTTCCTATGCAGGCTTACGTCCGTGGACAGAAGACCACTTACCAATTATTTCACGTGTGGAACATATCCCGAACTACTTTATTGCCGCAGGCCATGAAGGGGATGGAATTAGCCTTGCAGCAGTTACAGGGAAAGTAATTGAAGAGTTATTAAATGAAAAAGAAACAATCATTCCTACTGAACCACTTCGTTTGAGTCGTTTTACAGAAAGGGTGTTAAACGGATGAGGTCACAAAGAGTCTTTACGACGATTGATACACATACGGGCGGGAATCCAACGAGGACATTAATTAGCGGACTTCCTAAGTTAATTGGAGAGACGATGGCAGAGAAGATGTTACATATGAAAAAGGAGTATGATTGGATTCGCAATTTGTTAATGAATGAACCGCGTGGTCATGATGTAATGTCAGGGGCATTATTAACAGATCCGTGTCATCCTGAGGCTGATATAGGTGTTATATACATAGAGACAGGTGGATATTTACCGATGTGTGGTCACGATACAATCGGTGTATGTACAGCTTTGGTTGAATCTGGTTTAATTCCAGTAGTTGAACCGGTTACTTCTTTAAAATTAGATACACCAGCTGGCTTAGTTGAAGTAGATATTGCTGTTCAAGATGGAAAAGCGAAAGAAGTCTCTTTCTGTAACATACCAGCTTTTTTATTGAAACATATTACTGTACACGTCGAAGATATTGGAACTGTAGAGGCTGATATTGCGTACGGAGGGAATTTTTATGCCATTATCGATGCGAAGTCGGTAGGGTTAGAGTTAGTACCAGAAAGCG
This sequence comes from Bacillus cereus, assembly GCF_002567495.1. Taxonomy (GTDB): domain Bacteria; phylum Bacillota; class Bacilli; order Bacillales; family Bacillaceae_G; genus Bacillus_A; species Bacillus_A cereus_AQ. The sequence goes on from NZ_NVAP01000038.1 coordinate 54,380, forward strand.
CATCTACAATCATCGATAAAGCGATTCTTATAAGAAATACTATTAATGAGAAATTTGAAATCATTCACCCAGAGTATTCGTTTATAAAAGGGTTAACGCATGTGGAGTTTTATACAGAACCTACTCATGAAAGCGCGCATGTAAAAAATACAGTTGTTGTTCCGCCAGGAGGAATTGATCGGTCTCCATGTGGTACAGGAACTTCAGCAAAGTTAGCTGTATTATACGCAAATCAAAAAATCGAAATGGATGAAGAGTTTGTTCATGAGAGTATCGTTGGCTCTCTATTTAAAGGGCGCGTCATAAATACGACATATGTAGAAAATATTGAAGCTGTCGTAACGAAAATAACAGGTTCAGCTTGGCTAATGGGGATGCATAGATTTTTTTACAATGAAAAGGATCCACTTAAAGAAGGCTTTTTGCTAATTCCGCCGATGGAACATGAAACGGAGGATATAAAATGAACATTCAAAAAATGTATACAGCAGTAGACGTACATGTAAATGGTGAAGCATTTCGTGTAATGAAGGATGTACCATGCAAATACTACTACAGTTTAGAACATTTAAATGAACAATTTTCAGGTGAATTAGCGGACGAAATGAAGCTTTTACTAAATGAGCCACGTGGTTTTATCGGTTTAAATGGATGTATCGTCGTTCCTTCTATTCATAATGAAGTCGATGCAGCTGTATTATTTTTTAATCATGAAGGATCTATTCCGCTTCATTATGGAGGCATTGTCGCAGTCATAACGATGTTACTAGAAAGCGGGTATTTAAAAAAGAAAGAGACGAGCCAATATAAAATCGAAACGTTATCTGGCATATTTTCAGTCTATGCGTATGTAGAGAATGATGAGGTTGTATCTGTTTCGTTTGAAAGTAAGTTATGTTATATGATTGAGAAAAATTTACAGGTTGGTAATATAAGTTACTCTCTTATACAAGCAGATAAAGTATATGCAGTTGTAGAAAAGGATACGTATTCGCCAGAAATTCGTATTGAAAACATTTCTGAATTGAAAAAATGGGGAGAAGCTACACTACAAGCTATACAAAAACAGTCGTTAATAAAAAGGCTTATGTTAGTAGATTCTTCGCAAAAAGAAAAGAACCATATAAAGTCGATTACATTTCATAAAGATAACTTTATCGTACGTTCACCAGGTTTTGTTTCTACTATTGTGTCTTATGTTCATGCGTTATTTAAAAATGATTATATAGTGGATAAACCTTTTATAAATGAAAGTATATTTAATAGCTTTATAACAGTTGAAAAAGTGAAGAAGGAAGAAACGGGTTACATTTTTCGATTTGAAAGTAGAGGATTTATTACAGGGATGCAGACGTTTCTATTAGACCCTACGGATCCGTTTCCGGCAGGTTTCTTATTAAAATAAAATATGAAAAGGAGAGATAAATATGCAAAAAATTAAAGGAGCATTTCCAGTATTAATAACACCGATGGATGAATTTCAGGAAATTAATTGGGATGGGGTAAAACAAAATGTAAATTACTTTATCAACCAAAACGTTGCAGGTATCATCATTAACGGAAGTACAGGAGAGTTTGTAAGTTTATCAAAAGAAGAGCGATTTAAAATGGTAGAAACCGTTTTAAAAGAAGTTGATGGCCGTATTCCCGTTATCGTCGGAACTGCAGCAGAGACGACGAAAGAAACGATTGAGTATACGAAACATGTAGAAGCACATGGAGCAGATTGCGCATTAATTATTAACTCTTATTATTGTAAACCGAAAGAAGAAGAAATCTATTTTCATTTTAAAGAAATCTCAAATGCTGTAAATATACCAATTATGTTATACAATAACCCATTTACTTCTGGTGTTGATATGAGTACAGAATTAATGCTCCGTATTGGAAAAGAGTGTGAAAATGTTACTCATATTAAAGAATCTAGCGGAGATATTCGCAAAGCAAGAGATTTAGTAAGACAAGGTGAAGGTGCTTTTCAAGTATTCTGCGGATCAGAAGATTTAGTTATGGAATCTTATTTAGTCGGTGCAACCGGATGGGTTTCGGTTGCAGGAAATATCGTTCCAGGTCTCGTTACGAAAATGTATGAGCATTTTAAAAATGATGAATTAGAAAAAGCGTGGGAAATAAACGATGCTATTTTACCTCTTTGCGAGTTTCTTGAAGGTTCAGGGAAATATGTTCAGATCGTTAAACGTTCCATGGAATTACATGGGCAAGCTGGAGGACCTTCTCGCTATCCAAGACTAGGGTTAACTGAAGAAGAAGATCAAAAACTTCAAACTATTTTACTAGAAATTGCAGTCCATGCAGCTGTTTAAATTAAGGGGGAGTATATATGTTAACAACAAATATTGAGTTGAAACCAAAAGTGAAAGCGTTTTTAAATGGAGAGATTAAAATGTTTATTAATGGCGAATTTGTTTCTGCTATTAGCGGAAAGACGTTTGAAACGTACAATCCAGCAACAGAAGATGTTCTAGCAGTCGTATGTGAAGCGCAAGAAGAAGATATTGATGCTGCGGTAAAAGCAGCACGATCTGCTTTTGAATCAGGACCTTGGGCAGAAATGACTACTGCTGAAAGAGCGCATCTTATTTATAAATTAGCAGATTTAATTGAAGAGCATAGAGAAGAGTTAGCGCAATTAGAAGCTTTAGATAATGGAAAGCCGTATCAAGTAGCACTTGAGGATGATATTTCAGCGACTGTAGAAAATTATCGTTATTATGCAGGATGGGCTACAAAAATTATTGGACAAACAATCCCAATTTCAAAAGATTACTTAAATTATACGAGACATGAACCTGTTGGTGTTGTAGGTCAGATTATTCCGTGGAACTTTCCGCTCGTTATGTCTTCTTGGAAAATGGGGGCTGCACTGGCGACAGGTTGTACGATCGTATTAAAGCCAGCAGAGCAAACGCCTTTATCTTTACTTTATACAGCGAAACTATTTAAAGAGGCTGGATTTCCAAACGGTGTTGTAAACTTTGTACCAGGATTTGGTCCTGAAGCAGGAGCTGCAATTGTAAATCATCATGACATTGATAAAGTTGCTTTTACAGGATCTACTGTTACAGGAAAGTATATTATGCGTCAGTCTGCAGAAATGATTAAGCATGTAACGTTAGAGCTTGGCGGCAAATCACCAAATATCATTTTAGAAGATGCGGACTTGGAAGAAGCAATTCATGGTGCATTCCAAGGTATTATGTATAATCACGGTCAAAATTGTAGCGCAGGATCACGTGTGTTTGTTCATCGTAAACATTATGAAACTGTAGTAGATGCACTTGTGAAAATGGCGAACAACGTAAAACTTGGAGCGGGTATGGAGCAAGGAACGGAAATGGGCCCACTCGTATCTAAGAAACAACAAGAGCGTGTGCTAAATTATATTGAGCAAGGAAAGAAAGAAGGTGCTACAGTTGCGGCTGGTGGCGAACGTGCGCTTGGAAAAGGTTATTTCGTTAAGCCGACTGTATTCACAGATGTTACAGACGATATGACAATCGTTAAGGAAGAAATATTTGGCCCAGTTGTTGTTGTACTTCCATTTGATTCGACAGAAGAAGTAATTGAACGAGCGAACAAATCATCTTACGGACTTGCTGCGGGTGTATGGACGCAAAATATCAAAACAGGTCATCAAGTGGCGAATAAATTAAAGGCAGGAACAGTGTGGATTAATGATTATAACTTAGAAAATGCAGCAGCACCGTTTGGTGGATATAAACAATCTGGTATTGGCCGCGAATTAGGTTCATATGCGCTTGATAATTATACAGAAGTGAAAAGTGTTTGGGTAAATATAAAGTAATAGGGAGTTTGACTAACAATAAATAAAGGGATGAAATAATGAAAGATGCGGACAACTAGAAAGTTTGATAATAGTTGTCCGTTTTCTTATATATAAAATTGCTTTTCAAAAGAATGATAAGGGGGATTTGGATGGAGAATTTAGTAGAATGGTTAGTAGGGCAAGTGTGGAGCATTGGTTTAGTTGTTTTTGCATTAGGGGCAGGCGTATATTTCACAATTGCAACACGCTTTTTGCAAATTCGTTATTTTAAAGAGATGATTAAACTATTATTTGAAGGAAAGAGTTCAGAGACGGGAATATCATCCTTTCAGGCATTTTGTTTGGCCTTATCAGGAAGAGTTGGAATTGGTAATATCGCAGGGGTAGCGACAGCAATCGCTTTCGGCGGACCTGGAGCTGTATTTTGGATGTGGGTAATGGCTTTGTTAGGGGCAGCGAGTGCATTTGTTGAATCAACATTATCTCAAGTATACAAAAGTAAAATAGGGAATGAATATCGCGGCGGTACACCATATTTCATTGAAAGAGGTTTGAAAATGAAATGGTTTGCAGTCATTGTAGCGGTAGTTGTAACACTTTCATATGGCGTATTATTACCAGGTATTCAATCTAGTAGTATCGCAGTTGGATTCGAAAACTCTAATGGTATTAGCAAATATATAACTGGTATATTATTAGTCATATTATTAGCTGCAATCATTTTTGGAGGCGTAAAGAGAATTGCTGGCGTTTCTCAAATGCTTGTCCCATTTATGGCAATTGGCTATGTAATTGTTACATGTATCGTATTAATTGCAAATGTAACGGAGATTCCAAGTATGTTTGCTTTAATTTTCTCAAGCGCATTTGGTGTAAATGAAATGTTTGGTGGAATTGTTGGTGCAGCTATTGCATGGGGCGTAAAACGCGCTGTATTTTCTAATGTTGCAGGTGTCGGAGAAGCGACGTATAGTTCGGCGGCTGCTGAAGTATCGCATCCTGCAAAACAAGGATTAGTTCAAGCGTTTTCCGTATATATCGATACAATTGTCGTATGTACAGCGACAGCTCTTATGATTTTAATAACAGGTATGTATAATGTTATACCTGAAGGGAAAACCGCTATTGTACAAAACATAAGAAATGTGGAAGCGGGTCCAATATATACACAACAAGCAGTTGAAACTGTGATGACAGGATTTGGTCCAATATTTATTTCAATTGCGATTTTCTTTTTTGCATTTACAACGTTACTCGCTTATTACTATATCGCTGAAACGACACTTACTTATTTAGATCGTCAATTGAAGTATGGCTGGTTAAAACCAGTTTTAAAACTTGGATTTTTAATTATGGTTTACATCGGTAGCGTTGAATCAGCGTCGCTTTTATGGAATCTTGGAGATTTAGGAATCGGTAGTATGGCATGGTTAAACTTAATCGCGATTCTACTATTAAGTAAAATCGCATTAAAAGTGTTAAAAGACTATGAAACGCAGAAAAAAGAAGGGAAAGATCCAGTATTTGATCCTAAAAATGTGGGGATTGAAGGATTAACATTTTGGGAAGAAAGAAGTAAAGAGATTGAAAGGAAAAGCTCTAAAGAAAAAGTAAAAGTGGATGATAGTTTGAAGTTGTAAAGTTACTTAATTAAAAAACTGAAAATTAAATCTTTTGTAGAGGGTGCTGTTACATTAATAATCGTTAGGTCTCAAAATTGCTAAATAATAAAGGAATCTCCTTAAAAAATATTTTAAGGAGATTTTTTATTAAGCTTATTGAAAAAGTTTTAATTGTTTCATATAGTCGATAGCTTTTGTTTTATTACTCTGTTTAGAAACATATTGTGACTCGCTTAAATCTCTATAATAATTGTTAAATAATTGTTCGGAAAGTGTACCGTTTGAAATAGCCTTTTTAACTGCGCAATGTGATTCGTTTGTATGTGTACAATTAGAAAACTTACATTGTCTTGATAATTTTATTATTTCTTCATATCCTAAATCTAAAGTTTCTTTAAAGTCTATTATTTCAAATTTCTTCTTAGTGATAAGTAATCCCTCCATAGTTAAATAGCTTTTTAGAATTGTGTATATAATTTTTTTCGTTCTTTAGCATGATTCACTTTAATATTCAATGCCTTCATAAATCGATTTCTCTACATCAGGAAGAACTGCGTATATGCTCTTACCGATTAAAGCTTCTAATTCTTTCTTAATTGTATAAAACCCTTTCCAATGTAAAGATGTATGGGACGTTGTACCATGACGTAAACCAACTGAAATTAATCTTCTTTCCAGCGTAGTAAAACCTTCCGCGTCAGCAAGAGCGTCACAAAGAGTAATTACTTTGTTGTATAAATCGTAGTTACAATGTTCATTCAATATTTCAACTAACTGGCTTCTCATATGGTCAGGAACGAGACTCCACTCCGCTGCGATATCTATATGTTCATTTTTGCATGGGAATGAGTGTGTAACACATATAACAGCGTTTCCTGTATACCCTAAATCATTCATATACATATAACCGTCGTAGGAATGAATGACCGATTTGGTAAAACCTTTGTATCTTCCGATATCATGCAAAAGGGCAGCATTATATGCTATATCAGCATCTAGATTATAGCCGTTTTTAATAAGTTCTATAATTATATTTTCAGTTGCATGAGCAACATGTATTGAATGTTCAAACCAAGGACCGGGGTTTTGTTCATATGCCCATTCGAGCAATTCTCTTGCGTATGTTCTATCTAATATATATTTCATATCGTTATCCTTTCCCTAAAAAATCATGTCTTAAAGAATTTCATCTTAGTATATCATTATTCCTGCTTTAAAAATTGGTATAATGTAACAAAAGGGGGGAAGTAATGCGAAATTTAGTAATTGAAGAAATTAAGCAAATAGAAAATGATACGGTAGAACTTTCGAAACTTTTGAAAACGGTTGTAGATGATGGGGCGTCAATTGGTTTTTTACCTCCACTGTTACAAAAAGACGCAACAAAGTATTGGCAAACAGTCATAGCGCCAGAAGTGATATTATATGTGGCTAAAATAAACAACGAAGTGGCAGGAAGTATTCAATTACAGTTAGTTACAAAGCCTAACGGAATTCATAGAGCCGAGATTTGCAAATTAATGACTCATCCAAACTTTAGACGTAACGGCATCGGACGATCGCTTATGAAGCAAGCTGAGGAACGAGCAAAGCAAGAAAACAGGTCTCTTTTAGTATTGGATACTAGAGAAGGAGACTCTTCCAATAGATTGTACAAATCATTAGACTACCAAGAAATTGGAACAATACCAGGGTATGCAATGTCTCCTAATGGAAAGTTAGATGCAACGGTTATTTATTATAAGATGATTTAGTATTTTTATTTAAAAAGAGGGATATTTTCAAACAGAAAATTTGTTATTAGGTCTAAGTATCGATTTGTAAAAAGATTGATAATCCCCACTATAATAGGGTGTTCTTTTCATTCATTAACTTCATATTGAATGCTCAATTTGAGGACTAATTTGTATAAGGTATTAACAGGTTTATAAGAGGTATTTTTTTAATAGGAATTTTGAAGTATTTTGGTGAATATTAAATGTTAATCTAAAAGGTGGAGGTTGCTGTAATGTTGAATTTGTTTCAATATAATTGGCAAGTTCGTGATGATTGGTTTACATGGTGCGAAGACATATCGGCCGAAGAACTAGTAAAGAAACGGGTCGGTGGGTTCGACAGTATACTACATACTCTATTTCACATTGTAGATGTGGAATATATGTGGATCTTAGGGTTGCGTGGTGAATCAGTGCCTGAGGAGCCATTATTTGAAGAGTATGCTAGCTTAAAAAAAGTGAAAAATCTTTCAGCTCAATACCACGGGAAAGTGAAGCCATTTGTGACCTCTTGGACAAATGAAATGGATTCTCGGAAACTTTCAAAAGCTGACTTCAATGAAGAGCCAATTAGCTCAAGAGACGCACAAATTAGGCGCCGAGTCATTGAATCTACACACGGAGAGTTAATACGTCATGTCATTGTCCACGAAATCCATCATATCGGCCAGTTATCTATATGGGCACGTGAAATCGGAAAGGAGCCAGTTTCCGCAAATCTGAGAGGGAGAGGGTTATTTGATAACTAGACTAACTTTGCTAATTTCGTAATTTATTTATAAACTTTATTTAATATACTAATTGAATTTGAGAAAGTTTTTAGAGGGTTCTTTTAGTAATACTCTTCCACTTATAATGAATGTAGAGAAGATGACTAGGCAACTATAGTTATTTTCGTTTCATTTTTGAGAAGGGGATGAAAGAATGAAAAAGACAAGTTTACAAAAGGTGAAGAAGGTTATATTAAGTGGCGGGATATTACTTACGGGATTATTAACATTTGGATTTTCAGAAAAGGCTTCAGCTCATGGATATGTAGAATCACCAGCGAGCCGATCTTATTTATGTAAGCAAGGGGTAAATGTAAATTGTGGACCGATTCAATATGAACCACAAAGTGTCGAAGGGATAGGTGGATTTCCGCAACTAGGACCTTCTGATGGACAAATTGCCGGGGCGGGGCATTTTCCTGCTTTAGATGTTCAAACTGTAGATAGGTGGAAGAAAGTTACGTTAAATGGTGGGACGAATACATTCAAGTGGAAACTAACGGCTCCTCATAGTACGAAAGAGTGGAAATATTATATTACGAAAAAAGGTTGGAATCCAAATAAACCTTTAACACGATCAGATTTAGATTTAGTGCCATTCTATGTTAAAAATGACGGTGGAGCTAGACCGGGGACAACAGTAACGCATGAAGCAAATGTACCAACGGATCGCAGTGGATACCATCTTATTTTAGCTGTTTGGGAAATTGCAGATACTGGAAATGCGTTTTATCAAGTTATAGATGTAAACCTTGTGAATAGTGGTTTAGCCTCAAATTTCGTATTTAACAATGTAGTACAAGTTCCTACACTATTTTAAATGAAACATACATTTCGATCATCTAATTCATTTTAGATGATCTTTTTTATGAAAATGATGAAAAATATAGAAGAAAGTGCAATTATTTATAAAAAATTCGGCTTTAAATATTGTCATATTTGCTTCTTTAAGATATCCTTTTCATGAAGAGGTGGAAAACATGGAAAAAGTACTAGTTTTCGGGCATAAAAACCCAGATACAGATGCAATTTGTTCTGCAATTGCTTATGCAGAATTGAAAAAAGAATTAGGAATGAATGCTGAGCCTATACGTTTAGGTGAAATCAGCGGTGAAACTCAATTTGCGTTAGATTATTTTAAAGTAGAAGGTCCGCGTTTTGTTGAGACAGTAGCAAGCGAAGTGGACAACGTTATTTTAGTTGACCATAACGAGCGTCAACAAAGTGCTAACGATATCGAATCAGTTCGTGTGTTAGAAGTTATTGACCATCACCGTATTGCTAACTTTGAAACAAGCGATCCTATATACTATCGTTGTGAGCCAGTTGGATGTACAGCTACAATCTTAAACAAAATGTACAAAGAAAATGGCGTTACAATTCGTAAAGAAGTTGCAGGTTTAATGTTATCTGCAATTATTTCAGATTCTTTACTATTCAAATCTCCAACTTGCACAGAACAAGACGTAGCAGCTGCTCGTGAATTAGCGGAAATCGCTGGTGTAGATGCTGATAGCTACGGCTTAGAAATGTTAAAAGCTGGTGCTGACTTAAGCGGAAAAACAATGGAGCAACTAATCTCTCTTGACGCTAAAGAATTCCAAATGGGTAATGCGAAAGTTGAAATCGCACAAGTAAACGCTGTTGATACAAACGACGTTCTAGTACACCAAGCGGAACTTGAAAAAGTAATCTCTGTAGTAGTAGAAGAAAAAGGTTTAGACCTATTCTTATTTGTTGTAACTGATATCTTAACTAACGATTCTGTCGGTCTTGCGATCGGTAAAGCAGCAAACGTTGTTGAGAAAGCATACAACGTATCACTAGAAAACAACACAGCTACTTTAAAAGGTGTTGTATCTCGTAAAAAACAAATCGTACCAGTATTAACAGAAGCATTCCAAGCTTAATCGTATTGCGTACAGATGAACAGAAAAGGACAAGTAGTCAGATTGGCTACTTGTCCTTTTTTATCTATAAAAAACAGAAAATTTAAACTTTAAAATTGGAGGATTGTTTATGTTTAATGATTTGGAGAGTAAATTACAGTCACTTTTAGAGCGAAATATTACGTCTGTTTCAGAGTTAGAGAGCTGGCTTTCGGAGGAACTGCGTTTAAACGCTGAAATAGAAGAGGAGTTAACGAATAATTTAATCGCTATGTATAGAGACACAAAAGATAGTAATATACGTGATGTACATATGTATAACCAAAATACAATTCAACCACTTTTAAAAAGGTACAATGCGAAATTTGACCAGAAATTTAGAGAATGTCAGTTTTCCGATTTATTAGATGAGCGGAAATATGGATTTATGAAAAAAGCAAGATTTGTGAAGAGTAAAATGTTTAATGAAAAGAACATTTCTCTCTTCATTAAAGAACAAGAGCTTATTACGAAGTATAGAGAAATAATGTCGAGCATATCTATTCATTGGGAAGGTGAGCAAAAGACGTATGCATACGTAAAAGCAAAGTTAGATAACCCAAATAGAGCTATTCGAGAAAAAGCTTGGTATGCTTTATGTGAAGCAAGAAGTGTAGTGAAACCAGAAGTGGATTGTATTATGAATGAACTTATACAGTTACGGAACCAGATAGCTTTAAATGCAGGGTTTAATAATTATAGTGAGTATGCTTTTAAACAAAAAAATAGAGATTACAGTATTGAAGACTGTTATAAGTTTCATGAGTCGATAGAAAGGTGTGTTGTACCAATTTGGAAACAGTTAGGTAGTCTTTTTAAAAAGAATCTTGATGTAAAAACGTATCGTCCTTGGGATCTTGCTCCTTGTAATTTGCAAAAAGCTTCATTTCAAAATGCCATTGATTTATTGGATGGGGTTGAAGAAATGTTACGGGTGACCGATTCATGTTTTCATAAGGAATTTACTCATATAAGGAAAGCGGGATTAATTGACGTACAAGAACGGAAAAATAAAGCACCAGGAGCTGCTTGTTTTACCTTACCTCATAGTAAAGACGTTTTTGTTTATTCTAATTTTAGTCCTTCATTTTATGCAATTAATGCACTAATACATGAAATGGGGCATGCATTGCATTTTGATAAACAATTTAACAATGAAAGTAGTATGCAGGAAAGATATCTTCGTGAAGAGGTGGCGGAACTTTATTCCCTTAGCCTGGAGTTACTGTTAATGAATAAGCTTAATATTTTTTATACGCAAGAGGATGATTATAAAGAAGTACAGCGAGTTCAATTATATCGTACTTTATCGTTATTAATATCGTCAGTTTCAGGAGATGTATTCCAGCACTGGCTTTATACAAGTCCAAACCATTCATCAGAAGAGCGTGATGAGAAATATGTTGAACTATGTAAAAGGTATCAACATTCATCAGTCGATATTGCAGGATTAGAGAATGAAATCGGTTCGAGTTGGTTAGAGACATTTCACTTTGTTCAGTTTCCTTTTTATAAAATTGAATATGCAATTGCGCAAATAGGAGCAATGCAATTGTTCCAAATTTATCGAGAGGATCCAGAACAAGCAATTGCTCTCTTTAAAGAGGGAGCGAGTTCAGATTGGAATTTACCTATACAGGAAATATATAGAAATACAGGTGTTGCGTTTGACTTTTCGGAAGAAAGGATACAAAGTTCTGCAAGGGCTATTTTAGATTTGATTAACGAATTAAAATAAGGATAGCGTTAGCTATCCTTATAATCGTTTATTCGTAAGATTTTTTCTTGTTTATATAAAATGTAATTATAGCAGTAATGAAGAAAATAGGTATCGCATACACTTGCCCAACAAATAACTTCCAGCCGACATAATTATAGCCTTCAGATGCTGGGATGATAACGGAAATAACGCAAACGATAAAATAGACTAATAGTGCAGGGATAATATTTTTCATTTTTATGAACCTCCTTTTTAATTTATACGTCTCGATATCACAATTTAGTTTTATTATTTTGAAAAAATGAAAAAATTTTATGGTATTATAATACTTGCAAAGAAAGTGATTCATAGTACATATATGGTAAAACATGTAATTTAAACTTTCGGAATTATTATATAGTATTTCGAGAGAAAAATGTACAAAATAACGAATTTTCCATACGGAAGTAAAGGGAGTAGAAATATATATGAAAAGACTATGTATAATTCCATGTGGAAAAAAGAAAATTTGGGATAAGTATTCAGATTACGGACCGATGGAAGCGAAAGATGTATATATTAGTCCGTTCGGAAAAGCGTGTCAGGCGTACGCAACTATGTTTTTCGAAAACTGGGTTATATTATCAGCGAAGCATGGATTTTTAAGACCAAATGATATTGTATTAGAAAATTATGATCTTGCATTTGATTCAAAAAGCGATGAGGTTATAAATATAGAGCAATTACAAAAACAGATGATAGATAAAAATTTACTACAGTTTGACGAAATCGTCTTACTAGCAGGGAAAAAGCATAAAAAAGTAGTGACAAAGTTATATCCAGAAGAAATGATTACATATCCGTTAGAAGGATGTAAAGGCATTGGATATATGTTACAGAGGTTGAAAGAGGCTGTGAAGGAAGGGGAGGAAATATAGGTATACTTTCAGTCATCTGGATCTTAAACTCTATTTATTTAGGGAGCTGAAACGTAAAATAGATTTTTTAGGCATCGCCAAAAAGGTGATGCTTTTTTGTTCGTGCCGCCATTCAAGTTAATGAAATTTAGAGAGTAGATAATCCGATTTATGACGCCCATCTTATTTTATATCGAAAATGAATTACTTCCACTTTTAGAAAATGCAGGATATATGGGTCTAATGGGTACAGTTAAGGTTTCAAGTAGGAATAGCAATAAGACAAGTTTTGAATATGATATTAAGAAAGGAGATGTTGATGAATAATGGCTAGATATAGTTTGCACGGAGGACACAATAGTAATGTTCAAGGTGCTAATTTCGGGAATCGGAAAGAACACATTTTGGATAGGCAAGTTAAAGATGCTGTGGCAGCTAAGTTAAGAGCTTTAGGGCACACGGTTTATGACGATACGGACGAGGTAGGGACAACTCAATCACAAAATTTAAATAATATCATTCGGAATAGTAATTCACATGCTGTGGATTTAGTTATTTCTTTTCATCTTAATGCAAGCGATGGAAATGGACAGGGTGTTGAGGTTCTGTATTATGATCAGAAAGACTTGGCGGCTAAAATCTCAGCTCAACTAGCAAAAGATATTGGATGGCGTGATCGAGGTGCGAAACAACGTACAGATTTAGCGGTATTAAATGGGACTAAAGCACCGGCTATTCTTATCGAATTAGGATTTATTGATAATGAATCCGATATGGCAAAATGGAATGTTGATAAAATCGCTAATTCTATTGTATTTGCTCTTACAGGACAAACTGGAGGAGGTGGTGCAGTGGATTTGCTCAAAGTGAAAACTGGTGGTGTAGGATTTAGTAATTTACAAGCTTTAGCTCAAGCGATGGTTGATGCAGGTATTGATGGACAAATTGTCGTTCAGAAAGACGGCATTGGTTACGCTATAACGAATGGCTTTCCGTCCGGAAATATCGATAAATTTACAGCTTGGCTAGATGCACGTAAGTGGTACTATGAGTATTTGAAATAAAACTAATGATTAGTGGGTTAAAAATAAAAGTTGTTTTATACTGTTTCAATGGTTCACGGTAATATAAAGTGAAAATATACTATATAACTACAAATGTGTAAAATAGTGCACCAAACCACCTATCAAAAAGGTGGTTTTAATTATATACTTTGGTTTTTTGAATAATCATATTTTAAATTCGGAATCATATTCTATTTTTCGATATATAAGTTGAATTTTAAATCATTATTAACTAATACAAAATCTCTACTGCCAATTAAAAAACTGATTTGATTGTTTAAGGGATAAGAGCAAAAAAACAAGCTGTGAATATAATAATAATAAAGGAGATGATGAATATTGGGTTACATTGTAGATGTTTCGAAATGGAATGGCAATATTAACTGGGATGTGGCAGCACTGCAATTAGATTTTGTAATTGCACGAGTGCAAGATGGTTCAAATTATGTAGATCCTTTATATAAAAATTATGTACAAGCAATGAAAGCAAAAAACATTCCGTTTGGTAATTATGCGTTCTGTCGTTTTGTTTCAGTAGAGGATGCACGGATAGAGGCGAGAGACTTTTGGGGCCGTGGTGATAAAAGTGCCACAGTTTGGGTAGCTGACGTAGAAGTAAAAACAATGAACGATATGAGAGTGGGTGCACAAGCCTTTATAGATGAATTACGTAGATTAGGAGCTAAGAAGGTTGGTTTATATATTGCTCACCATATGTATGTTCCATTTGGAATGGCAAATGTTAATTCTGATTTTGTATGGATTCCTCGTTATGGTGGTAACAAACCGGCGTATCCTTGTGATATGTGGCAATATACAGAAACAGGGAATGTAGCTGGTATCGGAACGTGTGATTTAAACGAGTTAATTGGAAATAAACCGTTATCTTGGTTTACAAATCAAACGGTTGAGCCAATAGAAAAACAAGAAGGGGTTGGAATTATAGTGAATAAATATAATAAAGTAGTTACTTATGAATTTGGTGTAAATTTAATTCCTGACATGATTCAAATGATGGATAAGCTTGGATATACTTCTAAAATAATATCTCGTGGAAATAATCAAGGACTTGTGTATTTCGAGACAGATTATCGTCAAGGGAACGAACTGGACAAAGCAACGGCTTGGTTAGATACGAAAGGAATTAAATATTTTTATACAAAAGAGTAGTTTGCTAAATAAAAATAAGAGCCGTCATGGGACGGTTTTTTATTGTTATGTAATCTTCTAACTCTACTTATAATACGTAGAAATAGACTAATAAACTAGTCTTTTATACTTTCAAACATAGAATATGATGAATTCTATTAAGGAGGGGGCGTATTTATGGGGAACACTTATCATTGTGGGCATTCCCGAGATTGTAATAAATTTTGGGGTAATTTAATGTTTGGGAGATGTAGATGTAAACGCAGAGATTTTCACGAATGTCGTTGCAAAGAAAAACCGGAATGTGAATGTGAAAAATGCCATTGTAGGCATGAACAGGAAGGGTATAGATAATAAAAAAGAGTACGTATCGCACTCTTTTTTTGGGGATTATATTCCATCTTGAACAGATTTTTTTACAATTACCCATGTGTCTTTCTTTTTAACCGTTATAGCTACATTAGTTCCATTAGATTCCTTATAAAAGATATATCCATTGTTTGAGTTTACATATGTTACTGGTTCACCTATGCAATCTCGTGAACAGGATTTGTTGACCAGTTCAATTAAGGATAGTTCGCTTGGATCGGTTTTACTTGCTTCTATAACGGTATCAAGGTTCGTTTTACGATAGCCTTGCAAGTTTATATGAAAAACCTGCTCTATTTCTCCTGTAATGCTAGTATTCATTACTTCTACTGAATTCTTTTTTTCTTGAAGAAAGCCGTTTTCATAAAGTAATTTTGTATATCCAATCCATGCTATTAACACTAGCATGAAAAACATACCCGTCATTTTAAGCATTCGAAGTCGTTTACTTATAATTGTTTCTGAGTATTTCATTCAGTCTAATCCTCCAATGTTTTTAATTTAAAATATGCTTGGATACATACTTTTAGAAGAGAATGAGAGTTAATGAATTTTCAATAAAAAAGAAAACATCCAGAGTTAGATGCTTTCTTTTTTTGTATTTTCCACTATCTGTTAGTTACTTGTTTCATAAGTGGTCGTATCTCTTTAACCGGTGGTTTCTTATCATAGGCATCAACGTAAGAAAAGTAGTAGTTTAAGTTTCTTAGAAGACCTTTTCCTATTTTTGCACTTAAGAAAGGAAATACTTGTCCAGTATAATCATCGAGAGATTTACAGTAATATTTTTCATCTAAATATATACTGTATTTACATGTTAGTTCTACTAAAGGATTACCTTCATCATCAAATACTTCTTTAGAATCAATAATATCTATTAGTGCAAATTTTTCATTTAGGTAAACTTTCTTTTTTTTCTCGTGTTTATTTGTGAGTATAAAAACGAGACCAATGGCGTTAATCAAACTATTTCCTCCTATAAAAAACGGATATTAATAAAATATATCGATATAAGCTAAATGTAAAGAGGAGAGGTGAAATATCATGGAGAGAAAGCTTAATAAGCCGATTTGTTTTTTGAAATCGGCTTATTTTTATCCCGCATTGACGAGAAGGAATAATCACAACTCGAAATTCAGCTTAAGTAGAGAAGTTAGGCGGGAGATCAACTGCTCGTAAAATCCTGATTGGTATGGGGATAGTAATCAGTGGAGATGTACAAAACCATCACTGGTTAACGTTTCAGTTTATTGAAATACTTGCGGGAATTGTTTTACGATTGCGTTTGTTATCATGTCGGCCATTTCTAATGCTTCTTTTTCAATTTTATCGTAAAGTTTTACTCCTGCTTCATAATCTTTATTTAGGAAGGCAAGTGCTTCTGCTTTCGTTAGTGCTAAATGTTCATAAAACATTTTTCTAAATTCTTCTTTATCTATATATGGGTTGATGCTGTTAAGAAATTCAGTAATTTCATCACCATTAGCGTACCATTTCTTCTCTATAGCGGCAGCTGCATTTTGATCACCAGCTTTTGCGGCTTTCACAAGATCGGCTGCAATTACTAAATGATCTTTAATTAATGCACTATATTTCTTTACTGCATCCTCGCCATAGAAGGGCTCAAGTGATAGTCCCATATGTGTTGCGTTTTGTAGAAGCCGTCCAACAGTAACGTTAACATCTGGTAAATTAAATACAATACTTATAATAGCCAATCTCGTCCAAGCGACGTGTTGTTCCCATAAAGAACGCATATACCCTTTTAAAAAATTCTCGTTTTTACTAATTCGGTAATTACGTATGGATAAATCATAGTTTACATAAGGGTTATGATAGGGGGAGTAATACGATTGCCAATAAGAATACATAAATAGTAACACTCCTTTGAACATGTATAACTCAAAGTATGATAAAGATTTATTTTTAGTTACGTGTCCTAGATTATTTTCAGGGAATTTGAAATGGAGAAATTCAATGAATGATGTTGTGGTATATATGAATAAAATGAATATAAAGTAAAAGAGGCTCTGCAAGGGAAGTTGCAGAGCCTCAAAAGGGTATTGCCGAGATGTCGGACTCGACTACGTAATATTATCATAAAATTCTTTTAAAAAAACCTGGTAAATGTGTCCAAATGAAAGTGGGACTTTAATAAAGTCAAAGGGACCTGCTTCCCGCGGCAGGCCCCATTAACTAGATAATGTCGATGAGCAAAAACTCATCTGGAGTACTTTTATAGTAACAAGTAAAATGCATTTTGTGTATTGAGAAAGAAGAATTGCATAATTATATGTGAACAATTTAAATCCCAAAAATTTATGATTATCATTAATTGTTAGGATTTAAATATGGTTATAAAATGGAGAAAAGAATTGGAAGTGAGATTGAAGTGCACAGAAGTATGTAATCATGAAAAAGACCTGCTAATATGAGCAGGTCAACTTAAGGGGTTTATCCAACAGATTATTATATATGAACAACTGAATTGTAGTAAGTCTATACGTTTCATATTGAGAAAACTTCTGTGAATGATATATTTTTTGCACATATATTAACGTCTAAAAAGTTGAGAAAGAAAATTAAAAAGCTTTTTATAAGAAAATAATGGCTGGTACTTATAGTATGATTCATATTTCCACGCATCATTATTAGAGAATTGGAGCTGTTTTGTTTTCGTTTCTGCCTTGATGGAACTCAAATTACGATGTTTCATATAGTAACCCCCTGAATTTATATGTATACGATTAGTAGTATTCAAGAAAGGGAAATAAAATGAATACTTAAATTGAAACCCTTTTTTTATGTGTACTGGATTTACGTTATAAATGTTGTAAAACATATAAAACCCTGATGCTAATTCATATTAAATAGGAGGAGAAACATAGAATAATGAAAAAACAATAAGCATTTATTCATCGCTTTCAAGTCGCATAAGTGATGATATAATAGAAGTAGATGAAAGATAAAGAAAAGCAGGTGAGTTTTTTTTGTTTACAAAAGCACAAGAACTTTTAGCGTCTTATTTCGGTTATTCGTCATTCCGGAGAGGGCAAGATGAGACAATTAAAAATGTATTAGAGGGGAAAGATACAGTTTGTATTATGCCTACGGGCGGAGGTAAGTCAATTTGTTATCAAATTCCCGCGTTAGTATTCGAAGGAACGACGTTAGTAATATCACCTTTGATTTCACTTATGAAAGATCAAGTAGATACACTATTACAAAACGGTATATCCGCTACGTATATTAACAGTTCTATTTCAATGACAGAAGCTAATCATAGAATTCAATTAGCGAAACAAGGACATTATAAGTTACTTTATGTCGCTCCTGAGCGTCTTGATTCAATGGAGTTTGTTGATCAACTGATAGATATGAAAATCCCTATGATTGCGATTGATGAAGCACACTGTATTTCGCAGTGGGGACATGATTTCCGCCCTAGTTATTTACATATAAACCGCATATTGGATTATCTTCCGGAAAAACCGCTCGTATTAGCATTAACGGCAACAGCAACACCGCAAGTACGTGATGATATTTGTAATACACTTGAAATTAATCAAGAAAATACAATTATGACAACGTTTGAACGTGAGAACTTATCGTTTTCTGTCATTAAAGGACAAGATCGAAATGCGTATTTGGCGGATTATATTCGTCAAAATCAAAAAGAGTCTGGGATTATATATGCAGCTACTAGAAAAGTAGTCGATCAATTATATGAAGATTTAATGAAGGCAGGAGTTTCTGTATCAAAATATCACGCTGGTATGAGTGATCATGATCGAAATGAGCAACAAGAACTCTTTTTACGAGATGAAGTAAGTGTAATGATAGCAACATCTGCATTCGGGATGGGTATAGATAAATCGAATATTCGTTACGTAATTCATTATCAGCTTCCAAAAAATATGGAAAGTTACTACCAAGAAGCAGGACGTGCTGGTCGTGACGGATTAGATAGTACATGTATATTGTTATATTCTTCTCAAGATGTACAAGTACAGCGTTTTTTAATTGATCAATCAACGGGAGAATCACGTTTTTCAAATGAACTTGAAAAATTGCAAAATATGACCGATTACTGTCATACAGAACAATGTTTACAATCATTCATTTTGCAATACTTTGGAGAAGAACCGAAAGAAGATTGTGGACGCTGTGGTAATTGTACAGACGACCGCGAGAGCATCGATGTGACAAGGGAATCACAAATGGTTTTATCATGCATGATTAGAACGAACCAAAGATTTGGAAAGCAAATGATTGCGCAAGTATTAACTGGTTCGAAAAATAAAAAAGTTATTGAATTTAACTTTCATACTTTACCAACGTATGGCCTGTTATCAAACCGTAGTGTAAAAGAGGTCAGTGAGTTTATTGAGTTTTTAATTTCAGACGAGTTAATTGCAGTTGAACATGGTACGTATCCGACATTAAAAGTAACAGAAAAAGGGAAAGAAGTATTACTTGGTAAAGAGAATGTTTTACGAAAAGAACGAGTAGAGACGAGACAAATTGTTCAAGACCATCCTTTATTTGAAGTACTTCGTGAAGTACGTAAAGAAATTGCACAAGGAGAAGGGGTACCTCCTTTCGTTATTTTCTCTGACCAAACATTAAAAGATATGTGTGTGAAAATGCCACAGAGTGATTCCGAACTGTTGACGGTAAAAGGTATTGGGGAACACAAACTTGTGAAGTATGGCTCGCACTTCTTACAAGCAGTTCAGCATTTTATTGAGGAAAATCCAAATTATGCTGAAACGATTAAGACAGAAGTTGTTTCAGAGCGTAAGAAGTCAGGAAAAGCTTCCGCAAATTCTCATCTAGAAACGTATGAAATGTATAAACAAGGCATTGATCTAGATGAAATTGCGAAAGAACGTGGCTTATCAAGACAAACAATCGAAAACCATTTAATTCGCTGCTATGAGGATGAAATGGAAGTAGATTGGCAAAGCTTTGTTCCAGCAGAGTATGAATCTCTTATTGAAACTGCCGTTCAAAATGCAGAGGGTGGTCTGAAATCTATTAAAGAACAGCTTCCGAATGAAGTGAGTTACTTTATGATCCGTTCTTATTTACAAATAAGAAAGTAGAGACATGTAAAGGGGATAAGGATTTATGTATCATGTTTTCGTGTATGGCACGTTAAGAATAGGACACACGAATGCTCATTATATGCAAGGTGCAATATGCATTGCAGATAGAGCTTGGACATATGGAAAATTATTTGATACGAACGAAGGATATCCAGCTATGATTTGTTCTTATGAAGAAAAGGTATATGGGGAAGTTTATAAAGTAAATGACGAGGTTTTACATAAGTTAGATGAACTTGAAGAATATACAGGTAATGCAGAGACTGATTTATATGATCGAATAACGCAAACGGTGTATGTTGGTAATAGGGAAATACATGCGTATGTATATATTGCTCAGGATAAAAAGATGTTAAAGAAAGTGATAGACTCTGGTGACTGGCTTATATATCAAAAAATATAATAAGGTAGTTATGAAAACTGGAAAGCAGATAATGACGAATTCATTATCTGCTTTTTATTGTATTTTTAGTAGGAAGTTGCAGCATAAAAACATTGAACGAGGAATTGTGAGAGTATTTTTAAATTCCGATTATTTAGATATTATGATATTATAAGTAATATATGGATAAAATTAGAATTTCACATATAAGCCTAAAGCAGAAAAACTATTATAGGGGGATAAATGATGAATGAATTAAATGTAAAAGAATTTTATAAAAAACAATTTGAATTACTAAGCTATGATATAAACAATGAAAATTGGTTACAGGAAGTTGCGAAGGAAGTAGAGGAACAAGTTGGATATCCATTTCAGACGATGTTAGAATTAGGGGCAGGAAATGGTGGATTTGCAAGGGCGATGTCTAAGTTGGATGTAAAAATGACTACTGTTGAGCTTGTACCGGAGTTAGTTATGTTTGCCAAAGAACATGCTATTAATGACATTGAGATGCATTGCGCCGATTTTTATAAAATTAGCTTTGAGGAAAAATTTGATGTTGTTAGTTATTTAGACGGATTTGGTGTAGGAACAGATGAGGAGCAATTGATTCTATTAAAAAGAATTAAAAATTGGATGAAGGATGATGGATGTGCACTCATTGATATTTATCAGCCATTATATTGGGAAAAAGCCAATGGACAAGAAATGCCGATAGGTTCTGCAATGCGAAAGTATGAATATGATACTGAAAATGCAAGAATGCTAGACCATTGGTGGGAAATAGACTCTTCAAATGATATCGTGACACAATCTTTACGCTGTTATACTGTAAATGAGATTAGTAATTTATGTGCAGAGGCTCGTTTAAGTATAGTTGGGATTTTCCCGGGAGGAGCATATGATTTTGAAGCCGGGAAATATAAAGAGCAAGCAACTTTAAATGAATGTTTATCATATCGAATAAAAGTAAAAAAGAGTAGGGATTAAATCCTTACTCTTTTTACTTTTATTGTGTGAATAATTGTCGTTTTTGTATATATCACTTTAATATATGTGTAGTCGTGTGATTTAGATGTTGCATATTCTTTTTAAATTAGAAAGGGAAAAAGTAAGTTTTTTCGGAAAATTTAAACTGAAACTATTGACTTTACGATTGAATTTTTAATACAATGGTACTTCGACTGAAAAATTAGAACGGACAGGAGGGAATCGTCGAAATGAGCAACATATTTGAAGGTGAGTTACAAAAAATGAAGGATACTTTACATACGATGGATGAGCAATTGGATAAGCTTGAAAAAATCCCAGTTTATTATGGAGAAGATTTTAAAGAGCAAATTCTTGAAAGTATGAGGGAATCAAATAGACAAAACTTACGTATTGGTGTGCAAGAGCCGTACTTTGGAAGGTTAGATTTTCAGGAAGATGGCAAGGAAGAAGTTATGCCGATTTATATCGGTAAAGTAGGGGTTTCGGATATGGATACGATGAAACCAATCATTATTGATTGGAGGGCGCCTGTCGCAAGTATGTTTTATTCATTTACCGGTGGAGAAGAATTAGCATTTTATCAATCGCCAGATGGATTAGTAGAGGGTGATGTGTATTTAAAGCGAAATATTTCCATTCGAAAAAGAGAACTTGAACGTGTTGTTGATACATATGTAAAAGGAAATGAAGATGTATCGCATGCCGATGATTTTCTTCTATATCGATTAGGTGAGAATAAAGATAATAAGTTAAAGGATATTGTTTCAACGATTCAATCGGAACAAAATGATATTATTCGAGCGGAAAGAAATTTACCATTACTGATTCAAGGGGTTGCAGGGAGCGGGAAGACAACAATTGCTTTACATCGCCTTGCTTTTTTAATTTATGAATACCGGGAACAACTAGAAGCAGAAAGAATGATCGTATTTGCGCCGAATAGCTTGTTTTTAGACTATATTTCGAGTGTGCTTCCGGAGCTAGGTGTAGGAAATATTAGTCAAACAACGTTTCAAAATTGGGCATTACGCATATTAGATGATTCGGTGAAACTGAAGCAGACAGAAGAGAAATTGAAAGAAGCATTTTCAATTAATCGTGATGAAAGTAAGGTAATGCTAGGTAAATTAAAGGGTACGTTGGAATTTAAGGCTTTTATTGAAGAGAGAATGATCCAATTTGAAAATGAGTTAGTTCCGACAAACGATTTTGAGGCGTGGGATAAAGCGATTATCCCAGTAGAAGACATTAAGAAATGGATGCAGGTTGAATATAAACATTATCCTTTACAGAAAAGAAGAGAACGTTTAGTAGGACGAATGAAGCGCTGGATTGAAATTGAACTAAAAAAATTCGGAGAAACAAACGAGAAAAAATTACTTAAAAAAGAAGCGACTAAGAGATTGAACGCATATATGAAGTTTTGGCCGAAAATGACTGCCCTTTCACTATATAGTTCGATATTAAAAAGTAAAGAAATACTCGAAGTATTACCTGAAGAACTTGTTCGAGAAACAGAAAAGAGTTGTCGTAAAAAAGAAATGTATGTAGAAGATTTACCAGCCTTAATTTACATACACCATTGCATAACGGGGATTGAAATTGGACAAAAATTTCATCATGTCGTTATCGATGAAGCGCAAGATTTTTCACCATTCCAAGTTTATGTATTAAAGGAAATTACACTAGGTAATTCTTTCACTATATTAGGTGATCTATCGCAAGCGATTTATGATTACCAAGGAATTGAAGATTGGAACGCTTTTAAGGAAGTATTCCAGGAAACAGGTTATTTTGAATTGACGAGAAGTTATCGTTCTACAAAAGAAATTATTGAATTCGCGAATGAAATAATTAAAAATGCAGAAATCCCAGTAGGACTCGCAACACCAGTCTTCCGTAGTGGAGAAGATGTGAAAGTGATTCATGCTGAAGATCAATTTACTGAAATTGTGAAGACGATAAAACATTTGCAGAATGCAGATGTGAAAACAATTGCGGTAATCGGAAGAACAGACGATGAATGCCGTGATATGTATGAGAAATTAACAAATGCAGGATTGACTGTAAACGTCATTGAAGCAAACCAAAGTAAATATGAAGGTGGTATATCAGTTGTACCTGTCTATTTAGCAAAAGGTTTAGAATTTGATGCGGTGCTTTTAATTGATGTGGATGAGGAACATTACAAAAACACAAAACACGATGCAAAGTTACTATATGTCGGATGTACGAGATCACTTCATGATTTATGGATTTTCCATAACGGAGAAGCGTCACCTTTAATTAAAGGATTAAAATAAGGTGAAATGATAATCAGTGGGGGCTTCATCCATCACTGATTATCAGCTCTCACTAATCGGGCTTTATTGCCCACAAATAGCGGGATGAAGATAAAAAGAGGGTTTTCTAGTAGTGTATGAAAATCCTCTTTTTTATATTGAAATGGTAGACGAATTAATGACTTGAGCTGTTGTTTAAATAATATACGATGCTCTTCTCTAATTTTTGGGTTTGTTCTTTTTCCCATATACGAACAGCATCTACTGGATTTTGTGTATGTTTTAACCAATCTAGAATTAAGTGTAGTTGTTCTTGCACTTGCAAAATGTTTTGCTCCTTTAAGTTTTTATTCTGAATTCTATCAATTAATTGAAGCATATAGGGAAGTCTTTCTATACATTCGCTTAAATCTCCGCAATAACCTGACGGGAATTCATGTGTACCAAACTCTAAAGTATCGATGTAATCAGAAACTAGGTATATCATGGCCTCTTGTTCTGTATCACCACCTAATTCAATTGCTTTTCGGAGAAATTTTTCTAAATCGTTATCTTTATTGCTAGAATCCATATAAATTCCTATCCATCTAAAAGGTCTTGAATCAAAGGGATTATTTTCTGTCCATCTATATAGAATGTCAATTAGAAAACTATTTAGTGGGAAAGTTAACACCTCATCTTTTTCGTTTGATACATCTAAAATAGTAAACAGAGAAATGGCAAACTCTTCTTGATCTTTTGATTCCCATTTCTTTGCATTTGAAATAAATGTCTCTAAATGTTTAAAAGCTAATTTTCGAAGTCCCGCTTCGAGCTGCTTACAGTAAGAAATAAAATCATGCCAATGCTCATTTGTATTCATATGTATAATAATGGTTTGTAATGCAGTGTGATGTTTACTCATTATAAGTCCCCAATCTATTAAGCATGTGTCGAAAATTTAGTATTATTATATCATTACATAAATTTAAAAAGGAGAGTAACTATGATTACAAAAGTAATTACAAAAAGGAATTGGGAAATCGCAAAAACAATTGGAGAAATTAATGAAGAGTCCCTTATTGAAGAGGGATTTATTCATTGTTCATTATTAGATCAAGCTTTAAAAGTTGCAGAAAAATATTTCAAGCATGAAGAAGATGTTTTATTACTTACAATTGATCCAGCCCTATTAAAAGTAGAAGTAAAATATGAACTTGCCTCAAACGGTGAAGAATATCCGCATGTTTACGGAGTAATTCATGTTGAGGCGGTTGTAGAAGTGATTTCATTTTCTAAAGAAAAAGGGTAATTTATATTACTTAAAGCAGTTTTACTTTAGTAATAGGCGATGGAGTTCGTTATAATCGCTATATATAGTGAATGGATCCTACTGTTAAACGATGTTTTTTGTTTATCAGTAGGATTTTGAATTTTTTCGGACAATCTAAAAAAGAGCACCTTTGAATAGTGCTCTTTAAGAGAAAAGTGAATTAGGGTTTTTTACTTCAAGATAATATATGAATGACTTATCATAATGTGACGATGAATCACAAAAGAGAGTTAGAGTGGGAAGAATTTAAGGTGGATTTTATTGGTCACGGGATCTAATCGATTGGTAATGTAGCGGTTCTAACAGGACTCAATATAGACTTTGAAGATGCAACGAAAAAAAGTGATTGTATGAAGCTGGACATTGAGGAGATATAAGGATAATACGATTATTTATTTTTTGAAAATATAGACTATAATATTGATAAATGGTATAATTTTCTTGTTATTGGGATTAAAATGAAAATATTTGAAAATAAAGGATAGGGTTGGTTTTAATGGGGGATTCTGATCACAAAGAAACGAAGGCAATATTAAAGTTATGGTTTATTTATATACCACTTGCATTTGGAGAATTTGTCTTTTCGAATATCAAAGATTATTTAAAAAAATAAAGGTTTTGCATTTGAAAAACAATTAACCTAATTAATTGTTTTTTTATATTTTTCTCTAACAAAACAAACAAAAATAGAGATATTTAACAAGATAAAGTTTATGAAGAAAATAACGGTGATTAGGTGCTGAAAACGGTGTGAAATCAACAGTACATAAAGAATAAAATGGGAGTCATTCAGTTATGGGAATTTGCCGTTTTAATAGCTTCCTATAGTGAGACGTAATGTTCACATCATATGTATACGATATGTGTAACTTAATATAGCATTACTGGAACTTTGAAATGAAGTTACGATATTTATAAATAAGAGGCATCTTTTTTATAAAAAAATTTTTTTCTATTGTTGGCTTATCAATAAAAAATGGGGATATTTTGAAGGGGGCAGTAATAAAACATAGAATACTTAATAAAGAACTTCAAAATTAGTGGTGAATGTTGTTACCTTTTAGAGTGTTATAGATATATAACTTAGCTAGAAAAGCACAAATCATATAGTTTGCGCTTTTTATTATCTATTTTTGTCACACTAATACTGTACGATACATAGTATAAATCACATACTGTATGACATATAGTAATGGAAATGAGGTGAGTGAATGGATACTTTATTAAATTCGTTAATTACTGAGTTAAGAAGAGGGACGTTAACATTAGCTGTTTTAAGTCAATTAAGAACGCCGCAGTACGGATATTCACTTGTCCAATTATTGGAGCAATCAGGGATTACAATTGATCAAAGTACTTTATATCCACTACTTCGCAGATTAGAAAAGCAGGAGCTAGTAACGAGTAGTTGGGATAAAACGGAGAGTAGACCTCGTAAGTATTATGTTTTAAGTGAATATGGATTAGAAATATTTTTGCAGTTAAAAAAGGAATGGATAAAGGATTCGAAAGAACTTTATAACTTATTAAAGGAGGAGGAAGAGAATGAATTTAATTGATCTCTATATCCAAGAGGTTGCGAAGAGATTACCTGAAAAAAATCGTGAAGATATTACACTTGAACTAAGGTCAACTATAGAGGATATGTTACCTGCTGATTATAATGTGGGAGACGTAAAGAGCGTTCTCGAAAAATTGGGGAGTCCGGTTTCATTGGCTAATGGTTATTTGGATAGACCGATGCATTTAATTGGACCACGTTATTTTGATGTATATACAACGTTGTTAAAAATGATTATACCAATCGCAGCTGTCATTACACTCATATCAATGGTTGCAGAAAATTTTATAGGCTATAGTGGTGATCAAGCGGTATTAAATGTTATTTTACAATCGATTGGTAAAGGTATTGGAGAAATTTTTGAAGTGGGCCTCCATGTATTTTTCTGGTTGACACTTGTGTTTGTTATTTTAGAAAGAACGGATAAAGACAAAGGTACGCAACCGTTGACGACAAGTTTTAAAAAATGGACTGCTGATGATTTGAAAAATATCTCGTATGTTCCAAAGAAAAAATCAATTTCAAGGTTTGAAGTTTTTGGAGGTTTAATGTGGACAGCAGTTTGGGCTACACTTTACTTTTATGCGAATCATCTGGTTGGCGTATATAATGGTACAGCAAATGGACTGAAGTTTGTCGCGCCAACTTTTAATCAAGATGTTTTACTGCAGTACTGGCCAATCGTTGTCATTATAATCGTTTTCGAAATAGGTATATCCCTTTATAAATTAGTGCAAGGACAATGGACGCAAAGATTGGCAATTGGAAATGCCATTCTTCAAATAGGCGGAACGATAGTATTCATTGTAATTGTAGTAAATCCACATTTATTTAACGAAGGGTTTATTACGTATATGGCAAATGTGTTTACTATTTCCCAAGAGGGATTTAAAACGTGGTTAGTTGGCGGTGGAATTGTAATTTACACATTATCTGCTGCAATAAATATATTTGATGGTTTTCGAAAAGCTAGTATTCGTATGTGGAAATGAATCAGAAATTTCGGTAAAATAAAGCTATTAAATAGATAGTGAAATAAGATAAACATTATGAAAGGAAGAAAATAATGATAAGGGAAGCAACTAAAAGAGATTTAGCATACATTTTAGATATTTATAACGATGCGATACGTTATACAACAGCTGTATATGCCTATAAACCTGTAACCCTTGAAAATAGAATAGATTGGTATGAACAAAAAAAGGCCGAAGGGTATCCAATTTTCGTATACGAATTAGAGAATAAAGTAGTAGGATTTGCGACATTCGGCCCATTTAGAGCGTGGCCTGCTTATAAATATTCAGTTGAACATTCTGTATATGTAGATAAGGCATATAGAAAAAATGGAATTGGATCTTCATTAATGAAAGAATTAATCACAATTGCGAGGGAAAGAGAGTATATGACCTTAATTGCTGGTATTGATGCAGAGAATGAGAAAAGTATTGCCTTGCATCAAAACTATGGATTTGCTCATGCAGGTACAATAAAAAAAGCTGGTTATAAGTTTAATAAATGGCTAGATTTAGCTTTTTATCAATTGGAGCTTAACGGGCCTGAAAATCCTATAGAAGAATAAATGTTTTTCGGTAGCAAGGATTAATTCATGCTACCTTTTTCTTATTTTAATAGCTGAAATGATCTGCTAAAAAGGTTTTTTATATTCGATATTGAATTATTAGAAAGTGATATAACGATGTGAAAAGAGGAATGGAAATGGAAACTGTCATTAATAAAATAAAAGAGATACAATCTAATTATGTGGGAATGGAAATTTATTCTACAAAAAACAATCGTATAGTTGCTTCATACAATAGTGAATTAAATATTCCGTTAGCATCAGCAGCAAAATTAGTCATTGGGTTTGTAGTAACGAAAATGGTGAAGGAAAATAAACATAATTGGAATGATATACTTCATCATATTACATTTAATCCAAATGAAGATAGCGCGCAACTATATCCGCATTTGCAAGGAAGAACCGCTTTGGTGCTTAGTAAAGCGGTAGAGGTGATGATAGCTTGTCACGACAGTTATTTGCACAGTCAGTTGTAATGCACTGTGGTGGATGGGATGCTGTGAAAATGTATGCAAAAACGTACTTTTCAAAAATTCATATACAAGAGAATGCTAGAGATGAGAAAAATGTTGGAGAATTAAATGAAGTTCTTGCACTTTTAATACAAATTTTTCAAGGTTATAAATCAGAACCAGAACTATGGGAACCAATTATTAGCGGCATGGTAAGACAGCAAGGAGAGTATGAAGAAATCCCATATCATCATTTAGCTCATATGACAGGTGGATT
The DNA here is from genome assembly GCF_002567495.1 of Bacillus cereus. GTDB lineage: Bacteria > Bacillota > Bacilli > Bacillales > Bacillaceae_G > Bacillus_A > Bacillus_A cereus_AQ. The sequence continues at coordinate 83,430 of NZ_NVAP01000038.1, forward strand.
GCCTACAGCTACAATAAATATTGGTATAATAGGAATGTTTAACGAATTCCCGTTTCTTTATGTTATTGGGGGAAAAGATTTACCTAGTCGACGTGAAAATAATGAGGTAGATGAAGCTTTTGCAGTAGCTTTGGAATGCATATACAAAGAATATAGTGAAAGCGTGCTAGGGGTGAGCGATTGAAAAAAACTTAAAGACTTCAACAATCATTATTTTAATTATAACGATTATTGCTCTTGAAGTTGGAATCGCACTATATGATCACAATCTATCATTAGATACAATTTACTTTGCCGCGATCCTTATTTGTATTGTACTGCTTTTTGGCACACGTGTTTCTGAAGAGAAAGAAAGTACATCGAAACGAGGCCGAAGAAAAACAGCTCTTCTATTTTGGCCATCTATTATATTGTCTATCGCTTGTTTTGCAGTTATAAGTTACATAAGGATAGGCTATGTCTCTGTACCAGGGATAATTGGCTTTTCATGCTTTGTTACATATGGTGGATTCGTATGTATTAGTATTTTAAAGAGAAAAAATAAAATGTAGATTACTAAGCTGAAAGGAAGCAATGTATATGAAACATATAGAGAACGGTACACGTACTGAAGGAGAATATATTAAAAATAAAGTTATTCAATATAATATGTCCATCTTAACAGATGAGGCAAGACAACCGATGGAAGAAGTAAGCCTCGTAGTAAAAAATGAAGAAGGAAAAATTTTTGGTGGTGTAACAGGTACGATGTATTTTTATCACCTTCATATCGACTTTTTATGGGTTGATGAATCAGTTCGTCATGATGGTTATGGCAGTCAACTATTACATAAAATTGAAGGTATTGCAAAGGAAAAGGGGTGTAGATTAATATTGCTAGATTCATTTAGTTTCCAAGCACCAGAATTTTATAAAAAGCACGGTTACAGGGAGTATGGTGTCGTTGAAGATCACCCGAAAGGTCATAGTCAGCACTTTTTTGAAAAGAGATTATAAAGTGAAACTTTAATCAGTGGGGGTCTTACTGCCCGTTAAAGCGGGATAATAATACTATGTATACTGGTTGATAGGAGAAAGAATATGTACACGTATAAATTGCAACAAGAACAGCCAATCTGTGCAGAAAAAATAAAAAATCTTTATGGTTCTGTCGGTTGGTGGCCAGAAAGAAAAGAAGTCGATATTGAAAAAATGTTAAAGAATAGTATAGCCATTGGGGTATGGGAAGAAAATGAATTAATCGGATTTGCTAGAGTTGTTTCTGATGGTGTTTTTCGAGCATACATTGAAGATGTTGTCGTACATGAAAGTGTAAGGAATAAAGGAATTGGACAGAAGATGCTAACAATGTTACTTCGAGAAATATCTCATATTGATATTGTTAGTCTATTTTGCGGAGAGAAACTAATAAAGTTTTACGGTGAGCAGCAATTTCAAGCGACGAAGCAAATTGTGATGCATCGTAATCAAATCGGGAAAGAATAAGAGGTGCAAATTAAAATGAATACAACAAGAGCGTATTGTTTATCGAAAAGAAAAGTGACAGAAGATTCTCCAGATGGTTGGAGTGCAACATGTATGAGGCTTAATAATAAAATATTTGCGATAGTGAATCATGAAGAAGGTGAAAAAGCTGCCATTACATTGAAGTGTGATCCAGAAGTCGCATTAAGAATAAGAGACGATTATCCAGAAGTAATTATTCCAGGGTATCATATGAATAAAAAACATTGGAATACCGTGTATATACATAAGGGTATAGAACAGGAGCAAATTAATAAAATGATTGATTGGTCGTATGATTTAGTACTACAATCATTTTCAAAGAAAAAGCAGCAGGAGTTAATGGATTAATATGTATTAGGAGTGGGTGTAATGAAAAATTCGATTAAAGATACGTATGATAAATTAGCGAGTACATATAAAGAAAATCTAGATTTCGCAAATCCATATAATAGCTACTATGAAAGACCGGCGATGATGGAGATTATTCCAAAGGAACTAGAAGGAAAGAAGATATTAGATGCTGGATGTGCAGCTGGATGGTATACTTCTCAATTCGTAGGAAGAGGAGCAAACGTTACAGCAATTGACGTAAGTCCTGAAATGGTAAAAGCCGCAAAAGAAAATATAGGAGAAAAAGCAATGTTCCTTTGTCATGATCTGCAAGAAACATTGCCATTTGAAGATAATACGTACGATGTGATTGTAAGTTCGTTAACTCTTCATTACTTAGAAAATTGGAATCAAGTATTTCAAGAGTTTCGTCGCGTATTGAAGCCAGGTGGAGAACTTATATATTCTATTCATCATCCTTTTATGGATTTCACAAAGTTTACATGTGAAAGTTATTTTGAAACACAGTTATTAATAGATACTTGGGTTAAACCAAACATTACAATTGAAGTCGAATTTTTCAGAAGGTCACTACAAGACATAATAAATGAAACTACAAATTATTTTGTATTAGAAAAAGTAGTGGAACCGAAGGCCGTTGGGAAAATGAAAGAAGTAGATGAAAAATCATATTATTATCTAAATACGAATCCACATTTTCTTATCATTAAAGCAACTAATAAATAGCTAGTAAAATAATTTTATTTTACTAGCTATTTACAGTTTCACATTATATATTAGGAGATTTTAAAATGAATACGAAACGAAACAGATTATTATATGCACTGTTTACTATAGTTGTTATTATTTTAGGTCTTAGCTCAAGAAAATTTTCTTTTGCACTACCACATCTATTAAATGATTACTTAGGTGATGCTTTATGGGCATTAATGATTTTCACTGGATTTGGATTTGTGTTTCCTAAAATGACAACAAAGAAGTTGGCTTTTTTTAGTTTAATATTTTGCTATGGGATTGAAGTGAGCCAATTGTATCATGCAAATTGGATAGACAGCATTCGTGCAACGACTTTGGGCGGACTGGTGTTGGGATACGGGTTTTTGTGGAGTGATTTAGTGGCTTATACAATGGGTGTTGGAGTCGGAATGCTGTGTGAGTTTATATTACGGAAGAAATAATCGATTTTAAAAAGGAGACTGTTATGAAGAAAATAATATTAATCGGTTCTGGTGGTTCAGGAAAATCTACATTAGCAAAGCAATTAGGAACTAAACTAAACATTAAGGTGCATCATCTTGATGCACTATTTTGGAAACCGAATTGGGAAGGTGTTCCGAGAGAAGAACAAAGAACAGTTCAAAATAACTTAATTAAAGATGAGAAGTGGATTATTGATGGGAATTACGGCGGGACGATGGATATAAGACTAAATGCAGCTGACACAATTATCTTTCTTGATATTCATAGAACGATTTGCGTTTATCGTGCTTTTAAAAGAATTGTAAAATATCGAAATACAACGAGGCCGGATATGGGGGAAGGATGTGAAGAAAGGTTTGACTTGCAATTCTTCAAATGGATATGGGAGTATCCTAATAAGAAAAAACCTACCATTTTAAAAGGGTTAGATCAATTAAATGAAGATAAAAAGGTAATTATTTTGAAATCTCCAAATGAAGTGAAAAGATTTCTAAACGAAGTACGGTAAGTATACATATATACATGAAAAGTTAGGGTTGAAAAAGGAGAAATACGGAGGGATAGTGTTGAATAAATTCATTCGTTCGATTGATTCTTATATGGTGAAGATACCAGATGGAGAAGTAACATTAAGAGATGATCGTATAAAAAAAGAATGGCACGTTCATATTGAACCATTTCTTCTTGCAAAGTATGCTGTAACAATGGAACTATATGATGCTATTACAAATAGTACATTAAATATTATTGAAAATAATTATAAACCAGTTGTAAATATTTCATGGAATGATGCTATTGCGTTTTGTAATGTACTTTCAAAAAAAGCGGGATTAAAAGAATATTATTCTATTAGTGATGATGGTCAAATTGTGAGATGTAATTTAGATTCAAATGGCTACCGATTACCATATGAGGCAGAGTGGCAATATGCATGTAAAGCAGGTGCAACCGGATATACATATGGGAAACTTCATGATATAGCGTGGTATAATGAAAATTCAAATGGACAAATTCATGCCGTTGGCCAAAAAGAACCGAATGCATGGGGACTTTATGATATGCTAGGGAACGTTTGGGAATGGTGCTATGATTTGTATGATGAAAAAGTGTACGGATCATACCGCATTTTTCGTGGTGGTAGTTGGGCTGAAGCAGCGAGAGGTTGCGGCGCTACTTGTCGTCGTCGAAGCCATCCTACATTTCATATAGATGATCTCGGTTTTAGACTTGCTAGGTCAATTTAGTAGACACCATGATACGAACAACTAAGAAAAGAGTATGGAGAGAATCCGTACTTTTGCCAACATAGAAACGATTTAACGTAAGGAGTGTTTATAATGGCGCGTGTTTTATTTATTAACGCTGGATCAGAAGGACATATAAATCCAACTTTACAAGTTGTTGAAGAATTGATTTCTCGCGGTGAAGAGGTCGTTTATTTTTCAATAGAAGCTTTCAGGGAGCGGATTGAAAAGACAGGTGCTACTGTACGAACGATTGATGATCAAAAATTTATAAAAGCGTTTCTATCTGGAGGCAGAAATTATTTACAGGAAAGAATAAACGGCCTTCTACATACAGTGGATGTTGTAATACCAAGTGTTTTAGAACAAATTGAAGGGGAACACTTTGATTACATGATTCATGATTCCATGTTTGGCTGTGGGCATTTAATTGCTCAAATTCTAAATCTTCCAGCTATAAATTCATGCACATCTTTTGCGCAGGATGAAAAATCATTTGAGCAAATGTTAGGTCATCTGTCAAAAAATATCCCAGTAGAAATTCATGATAAAATACAGAATGATTTTCAAAACTTAACGAAGGGAATTGCTGAAAAATATGGTGTTGAAATAAAATCATCGTATGAAGTTTTCTGTAATCCTGCACCACTTACTATTGTGTATACAATTAAGGAGTTCCAGCCTTTTGGTGATACGTTTGATGAAACATATAAATTTGTAGGACCATCTATCTCTGCACAAGTAACAAACAGAGACTTTGATTTTACTTCAATTGAAGAAAAAAGCCCGATTTATATTTCATTAGGTACTGTTTTTAATGAAGCGCTTGATTTTTATAAACTTTGTATGAAGGCCTTTGAGAATAGTGAGCATACAATTGTTATGTCTATTGGTAATAAAACGAAAATAAGTGATCTAGGTGAAATTCCTAAAAACTTCATTGTGAAAAATTATGTGCCTCAAACCGAACTGCTTACTTATACGAAACTATTTATTACACACGGCGGGATGAACAGTACGCATGAAGGACTATATAACGGGGTTCCGCTCGTTGTAATACCGCAAAGTGCAGATCAGCCAGTAATCGCAAAACAAGTGGAGAGTCTTGGGGCAGGAGTAAAATTACAAATGCAAGGATTAACTGCGGATCAACTAAGTGAAAGTGTAGAAATAGTATTAAACAATCCGTCATTTAAAGAAGTCGCTTTGAATATGAAGGAGTCTTTCCGGAAATCAGGTGGATATAGGCAAGCAGCTGATGAAATCTTTAAGTTTGTTAGATTCAATATGAAACGAACTTGATAGCTGTGTGGAATTGGGTGTCAATATACTACAAAATAAAAAGCTTCCAAATAGGATGCTTTTTATTTTATGTTGTGATTCTTATTTTTAATATCTAGTATCGTTAATACCAAGGCACTGAGAGAGATTAGTGCAAGAATAAAACTTAACCAGTTAAATGTATTGTCCATAATAAATATTGAGGTAAAGATGATAGAAAAATATATAAACATTGAAATAAATAAGTATAAGTTTCGTTTTAAAGATTTTAAACTTTCTATTATTATCACCTCTGCTTTATTTAAGTGTTATGAAATTTATTGTACAAAAAAAAGAATCTGCACACTTGTAAATTCTTTTGGTGATGATTTTTTAAACTGCATTCTAATAATAAGATGTATTGAATTGCAAGAAATCAATTATTAAAGTAATGATAATCCTAATATCCATTCGTCAAAACGGGTAGATTCATGGATAGTAAGGGGGATTAAACGTATTGTCCTTTTTCAATCTGTTATTTTCGTTTATTAAAAATTCCACTTGCGTTTTGAAGTACGTTCGATTTCTTTTATTAGAGCAGGAAGGTCTTCAGTATACCGCTGTTCACTTACATCACTTCGCCCAGGTTCTTTTGGAATTACAATATAAATATTTTGGGAGAATATAATACAATGTGATGCATCTAATATCTTTACTGCTAATACCTTATTTCTCTTAAATGTCACCGTACTCTCACCAGAAGTTATATGTAAATAGTCTGTATCAATTCTAAGTGTAATGTTCCCAATGTTTTTTTGTTCTTTTTAATTATAAATTTATTGTGCAGTTTTGGAAGCCAAGTGTTAAATAGGAAATGAATCATAATCACAAAAAATATAAGGAATACAATGGTCAGTATATTAATAAGTATTATTTCAGATGAATTATATGTTTTTTTAGAGATTAAATAATCAACCGTCCATATAGTGATACACAAACATTGAGCCAACATTCCTAAATACCAATACCACTTTTTTAAAGCTTTATTAACTTCTATTCCATATGATTGTGTGGAAATAGAGTACATGATTTTCATGTTTAACCTCCTTTGACATCGCTATAAACGCCTGTGAAAGTATTTTCAAGAATGCTCAATCATTTTAAATATAGCATTTACTAATGAAAAACTAAACAGGATCATCCGCATTCAGTAAAAAGAAATTACATAGCAAAGTAATAGATAAATAAATTTAAATTTTATTTTAATATGTTATGACTTAGTTTTATGTGTTAGTAATGATTTCACTGTTTCTGCACCACTTCTGCACATTCTTAGATGATTTCTATGTCATGATATATCCATCAAGTAAAATATTTAACTTGATGGATATATTTTCACTACGGTGTATGCATAACTAACATATACATCGGTACATGCTTGTCTCTTGTTATTCTTTTACATCAAAGCCCACATTCCACTACAAAGTATAACAAGAAGGAGACATGAACATGAATAATCGATTTTTAAAACAACTACAAAATATGAAAATGAACAAGAAGAGTCTAGGGGCTGTAGCATTAACAGCTGGAATTATTGGTACGACACTTATTCCTCAAAATGCTTATGCACATGGTTTTGTTGAAAAGCCTGGTAGCCGTTCCGCTTTATGCAGTCCAACTTATGGTGCACTAAATGTAAACTGCGGAAGTGTTATGTATGAACCACAAAGTTTAGAAGCTCCAAAAGGGTTCCCGCAAAATGGCCCAGTTGATGGACAAATCGCTTCTGCAGGCGGAAAATTTGGTGGTACTTTGGATCAACAAACAGCAGATCGTTGGTTTAAAAATACAATCACTGGTGGGGAAAATACATTTACTTGGAAGTATACAGCGCCACATTTAACAAGTAAATGGCACTATTACATTACTAAAATAGGTTGGAATCCAAATAAGGAGCTAACAAGAGCAGATTTCGAGCCGATTGGAACTGTACAACATGATGGTTCTGCAGCTTCAAATAATGTAACTCATAAAATTAATGTACCTACTGATCGTAGTGGATATCATGTGATTTTAGCAGTATGGGATGTAGCGGATACTGCTAATGCATTCTATAATGTAATTGATGTTAATCTTATTAATGATGTGAAACCAGACACAGAAGCTCCAAGTATTCCAAATGGATTTCAGGCGCAAAAAGTAACAGCGAATAGTGTTGAACTAACATGGAACTCTTCTACGGATAATGTAGGGGTAAAAGAGTATCAAATCTTCCGTAACGGAGAGATGATTGACACAGTACCAGGAACTCATTTTATTGATAAGAAATTACAACCAAGTACAGAATACTCGTATACTGTAAAAGCAATTGATGCAGCTGGCAATGTTTCGAAAGAAAGTACAGCGCTTACAGTAAAAACAACAGTTGAGGCTCCTGATACAGAAGCACCGACACAACCAAAAGGATTACATAGCATGGGAACAACATCGTCAAGTGTGGATCTAATGTGGAGTCCATCTGACGATAATATTGGTGTAGACCATTACGATATTTATAGAGAAACAGAAGGATCAATGAAAAAAATTGCAACATCCAATACGACTTCTTATATGGATAAAAATTTACTCGCTAATACTACTTATAAATATGTAGTGAAAGCTGTTGATGTAGCTGGAAATGAATCTGTACAGAGTGACATTTTCACAATTACTACCAAAACTGAAAGCGCTTCATATGAAGCGTGGGATGCAAAGAAAGCATATAAAAAGGGAGACAGAGTTCTACACGAAGGAAAAGTATATGAAGCAGTCCAGAGTTATCAAGGAAATGGCGATCCAAACTGGATTTATGCATTATCATTATGGAAAACAGTGTAAGCTTTACCTAGGTATGAACTAAGAGATGATGGGCTTTGATGCAAAATGGAATCTTGAGAATTCACTTTTCTATTAATAAAAAAGGGTAGTATATGAATACATAAGATTCATATACTACCCTTTTTATTACGATAACACTTTTGTCATAAGTATATGTGGAATGCCATCTTCCATAAATATATCAGAAGAAGTTTCATAACCTAATTTTTTATAGAATCCTTCAGCTTGTGTTTGCCCGTGTAGTTTCACTTTTGTAGCTTGTTCGTTACGAGCAATTTCTTCTAATGTTTGAATGATGACTTTACCTAATCCATATTTACGATAGTCTTTTAAAATGCAAATGCGTTCTAATTTTCCAGTACCATCAATAAATCGTATACGCCCTGTACCTACAGGAAGCTCATTATAATAAACTAAAATATGTTTACATTGCTCTCCGATTTCATCGAACGAATCGAATTCATCTGCAAGAGGGACAGCTTGTTCTTTTACAAATACTTCTTTTCGAATGTGAAAGGCAGTTTCTAAATCTGTAAGTTCTGTTATGAGTTTGGATTGCAAAATGTTCAGTCCTTTCTAGTATGATGTGTTTTCATAGTATATCATAATAAAGCGCTATTAAGAGAAAAAGAACACACTAAAAAGCCAACTTTAAAAAGTCAGCTTTTATTATAATTCCTTTATTCCATTTTTAGTTCCGATAATTGCCTTACTCGTCATATTTATAAACAATCCTGTTTCAACTACACCAGTAATCATTTTTAATTGAATGTGTAAATGGGCAGGATTAGAAATATGATTAGGGAATATACAATCGATAATCATATTATTATTATCGGTTATAAAGGTTTCATTATTTTTTAAACGTAACGTTGTTTGACATCCTAAAGATTGAATTTTACTTTCGGTTTGTTTCCATGAAAAAGGGATGATTTCAACAGGTAATGGAAAAGCGCCTAAATGTGTAACGAGTTTTGATTCATCAGCAATAATTATGAGTTTTTTAGAAGAAGAGGCGACAATTTTCTCGCGAAGTAATGCACCGCCGCCACCTTTTATAAGTTGTAAATTAGAATCAATTTCATCAGCTCCATCGATTGTAAGATCGAGTGTATCGGTGTCATTTAAAGAAATTAACGGGATAGATAGTTGTTGTGCTAATGCTTCAGTTTCCTTAGATGTAGGTACAGCTTGAAATGATAAACCTTCTTGTACGCGTTCTCCTAACTTTTGTATCGTCCAATATACAGTAGAACCTGTACCAAGCCCAATCTTCATGCCATCTTTTACAAAGTTAGCAGCATATTCACCAGCGAGCTGTTTTAAATTCATCGCTTTACTCCGCCGGACGTGGCCCTGCATCAAGACCTGAATTTTCAACTGTAAGTACCGGACGAACGACTATATTTTTATGTACACGCATTTGACAAGATAATCGTAACTGATCTTCAATTCCTTTTTCCGCCATCGCATTTTTTTCATTTGCACTTGCTTCACAGAAATCACCTGCTATAATTTCTACTCTACAAGTTGTGCAACGTGCATTCCCACCGCAACGATGAAGAATGTTGACACCGCTATCTTCAATTGCTAATACTAACTTTGTTCCTTCTTTCACATCAAAAGTTCCCGCACCTTCAATTGTTAATTTTGGCAAATTTGTTCCTCCTCACGTAAAATTGTACATAACATATTTATGACCGCGAATTCTTGAACATAAACATTATTTTTTTATATGCCCGTAACTTTTTTAAATGTTGAATCGTTTATTAAGTAAGCGCTGAAAAGGAGTGGTTATTTTGTGCACAAAAGTAACTCATGTTTTAAAGAATCATATCGATATGAATCATTCAAATATAAACTTTTTAATTGAGCAATATGGAGAGTTAAAAAGGTACTGTACTTTTTTAACGAAAAACAAATGGGATGGGGAAGATCTCGCCCAAGAGACAATTTGTAAAGTGCTTCAAAAATATAGAAATAAAGATATTTGTATGACACTCGTCTATAAAATAGCTAGAAATCGTTGGTTAGATCAGATGAAGTCAAAGTCAGTTCATGAAAAACTAAGAGAACAAATCAATTTTGAAGAACCACATGAGACAATTGCAGATTTGCATGAAATAGTAGGGAAAGTATTATCATCATTAAATGTACAACAATCCGCAATTTTATTATTAAAAGATGTTTTTCAATATAGCATTGCTGACATTGCTAAAGTATGTTCTGTATCGGAAGGGGCAGTGAAAGCTTCTTTATTTCGGAGTAGAAATAGGCTGAAAACTGTAAGTGAAGAAGGGATTGAGATAGTCGAATTCACAGAGAATATTGAAGTTGTTGTAACATCTATTCGTGAGGAAAAACCGGAATTGTTAACCAAACTTCTTCCGGCAATAGATTTTACAAAGTTACCATCTAAACAGCCAGTCTTATTATTTAGTGCAAAAAAACCTTCTTCCTACAGTTGTATGTTTTTCGCCGCATAACAATTATTGGAGGGATTTAAAATGAATGCAATTCCATATGTTGTAGAACAAACGAAATTAGGAGAACGTTCCTATGATATATATTCAAGGTTATTAAAAGACCGCATTATTATGATCGGTTCAGAAATTAATGATCAAGTAGCGAGTAGTGTCGTAGCTCAATTATTATTTTTAGAAGCGGAAGATGCAGAGAAAGATATATTTTTATACATCAATAGCCCAGGCGGTTCAACGACAGCAGGTTTTGCAATATTAGATACGATGAATGTAATCAAACCAGATGTACAAACGCTATGTATGGGCTTTGCCGCATCATTCGGTGCATTGTTATTATTATCAGGAGCAAAAGGAAAACGGTTTGCGCTACCTAATAGTGAAATTATGATTCATCAACCGCTTGGTGGTGCACAAGGGCAGGCGACGGAAATTGAAATCACAGCAAAAAGAATACTAAAGTTAAAACATGATATTAATAAAATGATTGCAGAAAAGACAGGGCAACCGATTGAAAGGGTAGCGCATGATACTGAAAGAGATTATTTTATGACTGCAGCAGAAGCGAAGGAATATGGGATTGTAGATGATGTCGTTACAAAAAAATAGCAAAAAGAAGGCTAGAGCTTATAATACATTCTCTAGCCTTCTTTTTTAATCTTTCATCCATTCATCGACTAATGTTTGATTCTTTTCAATCCATTTTCGTGCAGCTTCTTCGGGATCTTTCGTTTTATTTAACATGACCATTAACGTTCCAAGTTGTTCATCGTTCATTTTCCATTTATCAAAGTATTTTACAATATCAGGATGATCTTTTTCGAAACCTTTACGAACAGAGTAATAAATGTCATCTTTTTCACCATATACTTTCTTAGGGTCTTTTAAATACTTTAAGTCAAATTCTGAAAAGCCCCAATGCGGATTCCAAAGCGTAACAGCGATTGGTTTCTTTTTCGTATATGCTTTTTTCAGCTCACTCATCATCGCAGCTTCTGAAGATTGGACAAGTTTTAGTTTTATATCATATTCTTTCATTGCTTTATTCGTTAAATTCATAAGACTACTACCGGGTTCGATACCGACAATTTTATTATCTAATTCATCTTTATGAGCATTTAGGTCTTCAATACTGTTAATGTTTTTCACATAAGAAGGGACAACTAAACCTAGTCCAGTCCCTTCATACCATTTTGATTTTAAAACAATGTCATCTTTATATCGATCATTTAGCGGTTTATCCGTAACGGGTAGCCATACTTCTAAATTAGCATCAACATCACCACGAGCGACTCCAGTCCAAATCGCAGCTTTTTCTAAATACATGAGCTCAACTGTGTAGCCTTTTTGTTCTAGTAATACTTTCCACATGTTCGCGGTTGCAATATTTTCTTTCCAACTTGTTACACCAAGTTTAATTTTTCCTTTCGAATTTGCATTTGTTGCATTACATGAAGTGAAAATCATAGTAATACATAATGTAAGGCATATAAGCCATATTTTCTTTCGCATCGAAAACCTCCTAAGTAACGTTTGCCTTATTAAATAAATGTATAAGTAAGCATTCTTATTATGAACGTAAACGAGAATTTTAAAGAAATCTTATGAATGTCATTTTTATGTAATATTTCTTTGTAAAATCGCAACACTATGTGAATAGATGGGTAGAAAAGGAGTAGTGACATGGATAATACAAAGGTGCGTGTTGAAAACGTAACAAAAGTATTCGGGAAACACCCGCAAAAAGCTCTTACCTTAATAAAAGAAGGAAAAAGTAAATCGGAAATTTTAAAAGAGACTGGAATGAATGTTGGCGTAAAAAAGGCAACGTTTGAAGTATATTCTGGCGAAATTTTTGTTATTATGGGTTTGTCTGGTAGCGGGAAATCTACATTAGTTCGTATGTTAAATCAATTGATTAAACCAACCGCAGGTCATATATACATAGATGGTGAAGACATCGCAACGATGGGAAAAGAAGAGTTACGGAGAGTAAGAAGAACAAAAATGAGCATGGTATTTCAGAAGTTCGCTCTATTTCCGCATCGTACGGTTATACAAAATGTTGCATATGGTTTAGAAATACAAGGAGTTCCAGTAGAAGAACGAGAGAAAAAAGCATTAGAATCGCTACAGTTAGTAGGACTCGATCATCATAAAGATAATTATCCAAGTCAACTTAGTGGTGGTATGCAGCAGCGCGTTGGAATCGCAAGGGCATTAACGAATAATCCAGATGTATTACTTATGGATGAGTCATTCAGTGCGTTAGATCCACTTATTCGAAAAGAAATGCAAGATGAATTGTTAGAGTTACAAGATAAAATGGAGAAAACGATTATCTTTATTACGCATGATTTAGATGAAGCACTTCGAATTGGAGATCGTATTGCATTAATGAAAGATGGAGAAATTGTCCAAATTGGAACGCCGGAAGAAATTATGATGAGCCCCGCTAATGAGTTTGTAGAAAAGTTTGTTGCGGATGTGAATTTAGGAAAAGTAATTACAGCGGAGTCTATTTTAAAACGACCAGAAACTTTATTAATCGATCGTGGACCTCGTGTAGCCCTTCAAATTATGAGGAATGCTGGTGTTTCTACTGTATATGTTGTAAACAAAAAGTATGAATTTTTAGGTATATTAACTGCGGATGATGCGAGTAAAGCAGTACAAAAACAGTGGCCGATTGCTGATTTATTACTTAATGATATTCCGCATGTATATTTAGATACTTTACTGGAAGAGACGTATGCAAAAATGGCAGAGATGAAATATCCGTTACCAGTAATCGATGAGAAGAAAAGGCTAAGAGGAATTATTAAACGTGAAAGTGTCATTCAAGCTCTTGCAGGAAACATTGAGGAAGAGGTGAAAGACGATGAATAGTATACCGCGTATTCCATTAGGGGAATGGGTCGACTCATTTGTGGCAAGTTTATATGAGCACTTTGAAGGGTTATTCCGAGGGTTCTCTTATATTATTGGCGGATTCGTTGATTTACTCACTAATTTTTTAACAATAATACCTGCCATATTGATGATTATTATCTTGTGTTTCCTCATTTGGTACACAACGAGGAAATTATCTTTAGTCATTTTTACGCTTATTGGATTATTATTTATTTTAAATATTAACTACTGGGCACAAACGATGCAAACATTAGCACTCGTACTTACGTCTGTTATTATTTCAATTATTGTCGGAATTCCAATTGGTATATTAGCATCTCAAAATGAACGCTTCTCAAAATTTTTAAAACCGACATTAGATTTTATGCAAACAATGCCGGCATTCGTATACCTTATTCCGGCGATTACATTTTTCGGAGTAGGTGTAGTACCTGGGATTATTGCATCAGTAATCTTTGCAATGCCACCGACAATTAGATTTACAGACTTAGGAATTAGACAAGTTCCAGAAGATTTAATTGAAGCAGCGAATGCATTTGGATCCACAGCATCACAAAAACTATTTAAAGTCCAATTACCACTCGCAACGGGAACAATCATGGCTGGAGTGAACCAAAGTATTATGCTTTCGTTATCAATGGTTGTAACAGCGTCACTTGTGGGAGCTCCAGGGCTTGGAGTTGATGTATACCGCTCTGTAACACAAGTTAATATCGGAATGGGATTTGAAGCTGGATTAGCTATCGTAGTAATCGCAATTATATTAGACCGAATTACACAAGGGTTCCATACGAAAAGAAAATAATAACCAAAAACACACTTTTATACTACAAAGTGTGTTTTTTATTGCATTCAGATTACATACGAACGATAACAGAACCTCCAGCCGGCGCACAAACTTGGTTTTGCTGTTGTTCCATGGATTTAATTAATTGATTATTTTCTTCAATTAATGAGATTAATTTAGCTAATTGACTTTCAAGACTTGCGATACGCTGCATCATATAGTGAGAATCATGATGCATTGTATTCCTTACAGGATGAGGGGAATAAACATATTGTTGATTTGAATTTGGATTCCAATGAGGATACATTTGAATCGCTCCTCCTTCAATAAATTACGAATCTTTCTTATAGTAAATGCCTATGTATATTTAATGGTGACTTGAAAATTTTTCATTATAAAAGGAGTATGTACAGAAAATGGAAAATATTATATATAAAGTTAAAGTGCATTTTTTGGAAATATTCAAGTGGGATAGTGAAAATATTAATAAATTCAATTGAATTTATGTTATTTAGAGAGAAATGATAGGAGGAGATGCAATTTTGGCTAAAAATAATAAAAGGAATGATGCCTTGGCAATAGGTGTCGGTATAGGGGTTGTAATCGGTGTATTTCAAGGGTACTTTACAAATAATTTAGTAATCGGAATTGTGATTGGGATTGTAATTGGGATTGCGTTTTTGAAGAAATAATGAGGTGTAAATTCATTTCAAAAATTGCTGTATAAAAAGATTGAATTTTCGGAATGTAAAACCTGTTTTTCCTTTATTTGTGATATTATATATAAAAAGGATGGTGATGGATATGTCAATAAACAATCAAGTAGAAAACAACTGCTTCATTTGCGAAAAACATAAGGGAAATATTAAAGTTCCAGGCGGTGCTATTTATGAAGATGATCTTATATATGTTGGACATGTCTATTGGGATGCAGAAGAAACATATCTTGGTTACGTAATGATTGATATAAAAAGGCATGTACCTGGCCTCGCTGAATTAACTGAAAATGAGGCGAAAGCATTCGGACTTATAACAAGTAGAGTAAGTAAAGCTCTAAAAGAAAGCGAAGGTGCAGAACATATTTACACTTTTGTTTCAGGGAATGGTGTACCACATATGCATATGCACATTATTCCGCGTTATCCGAATACACCAAAAGAGTTTTGGTCACCAACTGAAGTAGCGAACTGGACTGGTGCGCCATATGGTGATGAAGAGAAAATTAAAAAACTATGTGAAAGAATACGAAAGTATATGGTAAATAAGTATGCATACAACAAATAATACACAATATTCATGGGTTGGAAGTAGGGAAATGTGTTTAGACGAAATTTCGGTAAAGCAATATGGTGAAATCGTACTTGGTAAATATGGTGGCAATAAAAGTGCCGGAGCAAAAAAGAATGAAGACGGTGCTTTAGTTTGGTCGAATGGTGATTGGGAATTTGCGTTTATATTAGACGGACATAATAGTGCAGAAAGTGTGGATTTAGTAGTAAATACAATTAAAAAAGAATATGAGAATATAAAAGTGATTATGAAAGAGTCAATTGAAACTGTATTTCAATCTGTGGAAAATCATATACTTACGATTTTTCAATCCTCTTCATTTAAAGAAAAGTGCCAAAAGGTTAAAGGTGAAACAGCTTGCTTAATATGTGTAAGAAAAGAAAATTATATATGGTGGCTTTCCATAGGGGATTGCTTAATTTATGTATTTCATGAAGAGTTACATAAATTGGGACAATATACATTAAATCAACGTCATTTTTACGAATGGATTGGTAATGTGAATACATTTGAGTTACGCGTTCCATGCTATTCATCAGGAATTCGTGAATTACGTACTGGAAACAATCGAATTGTAATGGTTACAGACGGGGTATTAGAGTGCGGCGAACGTCGTTATGAAACGCCATTAAATCTGTATAACGATATGAATAGAAGTAATGTAGAACTTAAAGAAAATGTTCATAATGTTTTAGAACACGTTCATCAGCAATTAGGGCGAGATAGTGCGACGATTATTAGTTGGGACATAGAAAACAAAGAGAATGCTATATATCCGAGTGATCAGCCGGATAAAAGGTAAAGGAGGAGACATCACTGTTTTTAGTTAAAGTAATTCTATTAGTATTATGGATCATATTTGTAGTTATTTTGGAAAAAGTAGTGAGAAAAAAATTAAATATACCGAAACAAACTGACTGGAATAGTAAATATGTAAACAACTCTCATAAATGGGGTACTAGGGTTCTTATCATTACTTATATAATTGTTACAATGATATGTGCCACTTTAAATCCCATTTATATTAGTAATTTACCCATATTATTTTTAATAACTTTATACTGCTTTCAATCATATATGGAGTGGAAATATGATAAAGAATCGAGGGAATATGTCATTTCTTTAGGAACAGTTCCATTATTAATAATAACAGGAATTATGTTTAATCTCTTCTTTTATAGTTATTGGATTTAATCATATGTGGAATGAATGGGGAGACAAAATGAAAAATCCTAAATTACGTGCTGAAGTAATGATTGTAAACGACGGGCATTCGAAAGTACTAGTACAATGTGATGAGAACGAATCATTTTATCGTTTTCCAGGAGGCTCTATTGAATTTGGTGAAACGGCAAAAGAAGCGATAATACGAGAATTAATGGAAGAATATGATTTGAAGATTGATGTCCAAGAACTAGCCGTTGTAAATGAGCATATTTTCGAGTGGAACAACGAAAAAGGACATCATTGTACATTAATACATTGGGGAACGGTTGAAGAGATAATTACAAATGAAATAAGGCATAAAGAACATGAAGATATTATATTAATTTGGAAAAGTCTAGACGAATTACAGGAGAAACCAACATATCCTGAAGGAATTGTAAGTTATTTAGAAGAGAATAACCGAAATATAGTCCACTTTATGTCTAAAAATAAATAAAGTAATAGGAGGGATAACAATGGGAATCTCTACAATTTTAATTATTATTATTGGAGTTTGTATAGTGGGTTATTTTTTAGAACAGTTTTTAAGAAGAAAGTTAAATATGGAGAAGAGGGGACTCTTTGGATATAGGTATGTGAATAGTTTACACGTAAAATTGGAAATAGGACTAATTATTATGTATGTAATAGCTAGTTGTTATTATATGTTTAAATTTGAAAACTCTAAAATGGCTTATGCCATTTTCACTTATTTAGGGATAACAGTGATCTTAAGAGCATGGATGGAATGGAAGTATGATAGAAAATCGAAAGAATATATTCTCTCGATAATTGGATTGGTTACATATATATGTATGATTTCGATGTTATTTTACTTTGTTCCACCTGCTGTATAACACAATAATGTTTGATAGTATACATAATGAGATAACTAATGAATAAGAAACCATTTACTTATGCATAAATGGTTTCTTATTCTGTGTATGAAATTCAATCATTTATTTTAGCCAATATGGATGTAACAAAATTTGTTTTATCCTCTGCATATTGATGTTTATCATTGGGAGTAGCTTGTGAAAGTTGAGTCTTTAACTGTTCATACTGTATACGAGCAGTTTTATTGTCTATTAAGTAATCTCGAAATTGTAATTGTTCTATTAAATATTTATTCCCTTGTTCATACATATGAATTTGATGAGTTCGTGGCTCTCCTTTATTAAAATAGTACCTTTCAGGCAATACATCTTTTCTGTATTTATAATTTAATAGTTCCAACTTTTTGATACATTGTATGCCAACTGTATAATCTTCTAGTTCGATTGCAATATCAATAATAGGTTTTGCACTTAAATGTGGAATAGAAGTGCTTCCAATATGGTGAATTGCTAAAATATGTTCGCCAATTTGTTTCTCAATGAATTGTTTCTCTTTTACAAATTCAATTGCCCACTCTCCAGTCCACGGAACTAAAAATACTTTACCATAGGGTAAACCTAGCATTTGTTTAGCACCTCTTTCAAAATGGTTTTCAATAAAGGTAATTACATCTTCTTAAAGCTTCTCAAAACAAGATACTCCCACAATCTCCAAGGAAGAATCTTCTTCGCGAAAATCATAAATTTTACACCTTTTCCAATTGGATATCGTAATGTAGTACGCTTTGTTTCAGCAATTTCAACGATTTTATTGGCAACATCTATAGGATTACCAAATGTATCGTTACCGCTATTGATATGTTTTTGTATTTTATCCATATATTTGTTATAGGGAGAGGTAGTATCAACTTGGTTTTCAGCTAATTGTTTACCAACTTCCCATATGTTCGTGTTATAAGAACCTGGTTCAATTAAAGTAACATCTATTCCGAAAGGTTTTACTTCTAAGCGAAGGGATTCACTCCAGCCTTCTAATGCATATTTTGAAGATACATAAGGAGATAAACCAGGGAATCCAACTTGGCCGCTAATGCTGCTTATATTAATGATTTTTCCGCTTTTTTGTTCTCTCATATATGGTAAAACAAGCTGAGTGATTGATATTGCTCCAAAAAGGTTCGTTTCAAATTGTTTACGATATTCCTCTACTGAAATTTCTTCTACAAAACCTCCATTTGCATATCCTGCATTATTAATGAGAAGGTCTACTCTGTTTATTTCTTGTAAATATAATTGAAAGTTATGTATAGAGTTTTGATCGGTTACATCTAATTGTTGAATTTTTATGTTTTGCAGTAAGTTGAGTTTAGTAGCTTGAGATAGTAAGTTTCCTTGTTTTTCTAGGTTTCGCATTGTAGCAATGACTAAATAGTCTTTTTTCGCAAGTTCAAGCGTTGTTAATAGGCCGAATCCACTTGAGGATCCGGTAATAACCACGATTTTTTTATTCATTTTTTTCCCGCTTTCTTTTTCTTTTATCATAACGAGTTATAAAGGGAAAAGCTATTTATTGTATAAAGATATTTGTTATAATTGAAAAAGATTATCAATTAATTCGTTATTTGTATATAAAAGGAGTGTGGATTTCATGAGGGCTAATGGTTTTCATGATATTTTTCATAAATATTTTCATGGGTTACAAGTTGCAGAAGAGAGACATATGAATTTGCCAAAAATAATAGGTAAAGGTGAAGTACGAAGATGGAGCTCGTTTTCTGGAATGGAAATTGTGTTTTCAAACTTTCAATTCCATAATAATCATCACATCCAGTTTGCATCGGATGCAGCAATGGTGGAACTTAATTTTTGTTTACACGGATCAGGGGAAGTACAAGTTGGTCACTCTACAAATAAATTAATGGCTGGGAATAGCTATTTATATTTTATGAATGACTTTGAAGTTCTATTTGAATATGAAAAAGAAACTCCACTATATTCATTAGCAATTGGAATTCCTGTACAGTTGTTTAATCATTTTATGCTAAATTGTGCTATTGAAAAAAGTCATGATTTTCATACTATAATAGGAAATCTATCTTTTAAAAAGTTTCAAACCCCCATTGATGCCCTAACATCTAATCTTATTAAGAGAATGTTAGAGAATCCCCAAAAGGATCGTATTAATCAACTCGAAATAGAAAGTAAAGCGCTCGAATTGCTTTCTATATACTTTGGGAAAGTATTACTTAATGATCGTGACGCAAATAAAAGGAGTCAATTATCCAAAAAGGATTTGAATAAAATAAAACAAGCTGAAGAAATTTTACTTCAAAGAATGGAGTCACCTCCATCATTGTTAGAATTGGCTAAAATAGTAGGATTAAATGATTATAAATTAAAAATTGGTTTTAAAGAATTATTTGGCACGTCCACATTTGCATATTTAAGAGAACAGCGAATGGAAAGAGCAATGCTTTTATTACGTTCGGGTACTAGTAATGTGACCGAAACGGCAGTTGCTGTTGGATACAATAATATTAGTCATTTTTCAGAGTCATTTAAAAAGAAATATGGAATGAATCCTTCTGAAATTTTACGTATGTATTAAAAATCCGTTATACCGTAAACTCCTCCGCCATTGGGTAGTTGCTTTTTATCATAATCACTATAATTACAATCAACATCCAATTGGAAATAACTATTTATGGAGGAATTTAAATGAAAGCGCGGAATGAAAGTCATTTTTGGATATTTGTATTAATAGGGATGTTTCTTATTATAACAACAACGGGTTTCGCCCGTATGGCATATGGAATTATACTGCCATTTATGCAGGAAGGACTTCACTTGTCTACAGCTCAATCTGGCATATTAGGAACTATACTCTTTCTAGGATATTTATTAACGGTAGGAACATCTGGAATATTTACTATCCGTTTCGGCGCAAAATCAGTTTTATTAATAGGTAGTTGGCTAGTCGTTATAAGTGTAATGGGATTAGCATTTGTTTCTTCATTTTGGATAGTTGCTTTTTGTATGCTATGTGCTGGAGCTGGTAGTGCTCTTGTATATACACCACTCATGTCAATAACGGTAGGGTGGTTTCCAGACAAAAGGGGAACTGTAATGGGGCTGTTATTGAGCGGTGCAGGTATAGGTATGCTATTTAGTGGAATAATTGTTCCTTATGTAGTGCGCACATTTCCTGAGTATAGTTGGCGTGGTGCATGGTTTTTGTTTGGAGTTATTACATGTATCGTTGTATTCGCCGCTTCAGTTGTTTTGAAAAATCCTGAAGTTACTGAAGATGAGAAAAAAAGGAGTAATAAATCGTTTTTATGGAAAACGAAAGAACTATATATCATTGCATGGATGTATTTTACTGTTGGTGTTGTATATTTAATTCCAAATTTATATCAAACTAGTTTTATGATTGATAGTGGTATATCAGCATCAATTTCGGGAACTGTTTATGCGATTGCTGGCACCTTTTCAATCGTAGGAGCACCTGTCTGGGGATTTATTTCGGATCGGATTGGTATAAAGAAGAGTTTATGTAGTGCACTTTTATTAGCTGTTATAGGTGATATGGTTCCAATTATATTTGAAAATATAACTGGTTTTATCGTGTCAGCAATTATTTGGGGTTCTAGCCTCGGAGGAATCCTTTTGTTAATTCAAGTTGCTGCTTCAAAGCAAGTATCTCCGAAATATGTTTCAATGGCAATTAGTTTTATTTCTGTTTTCTATGCAGTTGGTCAAATGATTGGACCAGGACTTGCGGGCTGGGTTATTGAGCAAAGTGGTTATACAGCAGCTTATGGATTAGGTGCTTTCAGTTTCTTTATTTGCATATGTATGGGATTGCGTTTAAAAAGAGGAAATCTTACAAACTCAGCGTATTTAGAGAAGTGAGTCTTGTCATGAAATGAATCTTTTTAACAGGAGGGAAGAAAAATGGTCCATGTGAAAGACGTATTAGCAGATCAGTTATTAGCAAATGCGAATGATCCTAGTTGGTATATGCCATTTTCAGATGCAGTGAAGGATTTATCTGAGAGAGAAGCTTTCTGGAAACCGAATGAAGAGAGTAATAGTATAGCTGAAATTGTACAACATTTACTGTATTGGAATTCAACGTGGCAAACTAGGTACAAAGAATCAAATGTTAATGCGGTACCCGCTATTGGTGACAATAACAAAAGCTTTATGCTTTCAGATAATCAAACTTTCGAAGAGTTAAGAGAAAAATTATTAGAGAAATTGTTACAATGGCAAAATCTCATTAATGAAGACAAGGTTGAGAGTGATGTAGTTGGATTTCCTGTATCCGCGAAGTGGTGGGAAGTGCTAGGTAATGTAACTACTCATAATGCGTATCATATTGGTCAAATTATTTATATTCGGAAATTACAAAAAAGTTTTGATAGTGAATAAGGGAATGATCTCTAGTAAGGTGAACAAAAGTGGACAAAACGAGACAGCTGTCTCGTTTTGTCCACTTTTTTACTTTTAAAAAGAAGAGAAAGTCTATTAAATCAAGGGTTAGAATTTGGCACGCTACTTGCAATATAAAAGATGAACAAGAAAATAGGAGGGCTGGACATGTTAAAAACAACTGAAAGTAAAGGGAATGAAATTACGAAAGAACAAGCTCGTTGGATGTACGAAAAAATGTTGGAGATTCGTAAGTTTGAAGATAAGGTGCATGAATTGTTCGCGCAAGGCGTTCTGCCAGGTTTCGTTCATTTATACGCAGGTGAAGAAGCGGTAGCGGTTGGTGTATGTGCCCACTTAACGGATAGTGACAGTATTACAAGTACACATAGAGGTCATGGACATTGTATTGCAAAAGGTTGTGATTTAAATGGTATGATGGCTGAACTTTTCGGGAAAGCGACAGGATTATGTAAAGGTAAAGGCGGCTCAATGCATATTGCCGATTTAGATAAAGGAATGCTTGGTGCAAACGGCATTGTAGGTGGCGGTTTCCCACTTGCTTGCGGTTCGGCATTAACAGCTAAATATAAAGGAACGAAAGATGTAAGTGTTTGTTTCTTCGGTGACGGAGCAAATAATGAAGGAACATTTCATGAAGGCGTTAACTTAGCAGCGATTTGGAAGTTACCAGTTATTTTTATCGCAGAAAATAACGGTTACGGTGAAGCAACTAAATTTGAATATGCTTCAAGTTGTGATTCTATTGCTGATCGTGCAAAAGCTTATAATATTCCAGGTGTTCAAGTAGATGGAAAAGATCTACTTGCAGTATACAAAGCTGCTGCAGAAGCGGTGGAACGTGCGCGTAATGGTGATGGTCCAACAATTATTGAATGTATGACATATCGTAATTACGGTCATTTCGAAGGTGAAGCGCAAACATATAAAACATCAGAAGAAAAAGAAGAACATTTAAATGAAAAAGATGCAATTGTGAATTTCCGTAAGCATTTAATTCATGAAGGTTTATTAACGGAATCTGAACTTATTGATATGGAAAAAGCAGTAGATGATGCAGTACAAAGATCCATTGAATTTAGTGAAAATAGTCCATACCCAGACGATGAAGAATTATTAAAAGATGTATACGTTTCTTACAAATAAGAGGAGGGTGAAAAATTATGACTAGAACAGTAAGTATGTCAACTGCAATTAATGAAGCGATGAAAATCTCAATGCGTCGTGATGAAAATGTAATTTTAATAGGTGAAGATGTTGCAGGCGGTGCACAAGTTGATCATCTGCAAGATGATGAAGCTTGGGGTGGTGTTCTTGGTGTTACGAAAGGACTTGTACAAGAATTTGGCCGAAATCGTATATTGGATACACCAATTTCTGAAGCGGGTTATATGGGAGCTGCGATGGCAGCTGCAGCAACTGGGTTACGTCCGATAGCTGAATTAATGTTTAATGATTTTATCGGTAGTTGTCTTGATCAAGTATTAAACCAAGGTGCGAAATTCCGTTATATGTTTGGAGGTAAAGCAAAAGTACCCGTTACAGTACGTACGATGCATGGCGCTGGTTTTAGTGCAGCAGCTCAACATTCACAAAGTTTGTACGCATTATTTACGAGCATACCAGGTATTAAAGTTGTTGTTCCTTCCACACCGTATGATGCAAAAGGCTTATTATTAGCGGCAATTGAAGATGATGATCCAGTAATCTTCTTTGAGGATAAAACACTTTACAATATGAAAGGTGAAGTGCCAGAAGGATACTATACAATTCCATTAGGAAAAGCAGATATTAAACGGGAAGGTTCTGATGTAACAATTGTCGCAATCGGAAAGCAAGTTCATACAGCGCTTGTAGCTGCAAAGCAATTATCGAAAAAGGGGCTGGAAGTAGAAGTAATTGATCCACGATCTTTATCACCGCTTGATGAAGATACTATTTTATTATCTGTTGAAAAAACAAATCGTCTTATCGTCATTGACGAAGCAAACCCAAGATGTAGTATTGCGACGGATATTGCAGCAATTGTAGCGGATAAAGGGTTCGATTTATTAGATGCACCTATTAAACGAATTACAGCACCACATACACCAGTTCCGTTCTCACCACCACTTGAAAAACTATATTTACCAACGCCAGAGAAAGTAATTGAAACTGTATCAGAAATGATTGGAGACCAATCTTTATTACATGTGTAATGAAACGATGAGAAGGGAGAGAGAAACATGGCTGTAGAAGTTGTAATGCCGAAGTTAGGTATGGCGATGAAAGAAGGTATTATTACGAGCTGGAATATTAAAGCAGGCGATAATGTTGCAAAAGGAGAACTGATTGCTAGTATTAATTCGGAAAAAATTGAAACGGAAATTGAAGCACCAGCTGATGGTACTGTGCTTGATATAGCTGTAAGTGAAGATGAAGGAGTGCCACCTGGTACTGTAATTTGCTATATCGGTAAACCGAATGAAAAAGTAGAGATGCAGGAAAGCACATATGTTGTAGAAGAAAAAACATCTAATATAGAAGTACAAAATGTACAACATCAAGAACCATATGCGAAAGAAGTAGCGAAGCAAAGAGTCAAAATTTCACCTGTAGCGAAGAAAATTGCAACGTCGGAAAATCTGGATATCAAGGCATTAGTTGGTACAGGTCCTGGCGGAAGAATTACAAAGGCAGATGTATTAAAAGTACTTGAGGTAAGAGTAAACATTCTAGAAGTACCTAAACAAGAAGAAAGTACAGAGATTCCTGTTACTGGTATGCGTAAAGCAATCGCAAATCGTATGCACGCAAGTTTACAAAATAGCGCGCAATTAACGTTAACGATGAAAGTAGATGTTACAGATTTAGTTGCTTTACATAAAGAAATAGCGGAAGTTGTACAAAAACGATATAATAACAAACTAACAATTACTGATTTCGTTTCACGTGCTGTAGTATTAGCTCTTAGAGAGCATAAAGAGATGAACAGCGCTTTTATAAATGATGTAATCCATCAATTTGAGCATGTTCATTTAGGAATGGCAGTAGCATTAGAAAAAGGGTTAGTCGTTCCAGCTATTCGCTTTGCAAATAATTTATCTTTAGTAGAGTTATCTAAAGAGATTAAGAATGTGGCACAAAAGGCACGAGCAGGTAACTTAAGTAGTGATGATATGCAAGGAACGACATTTACAATTAGTAATTTAGGTAGCTTCGGTATCGAATATTTTACACCTGTATTAAATACACCTGAAACTGGCATTTTAGGTATTGGCGCAATTGAACATGTTCCTGTATATAAAGGGAAAAAATTGAAAAAAGGTAGTATGTTACCTTTAAGTTTAACATTCGATCATCGTGTACTAGACGGTGCACCAGCAGCTGCATTTTTACGCACAATTAAACGATATTTAGAAGAGCCTGTAACAATCCTTTTATAAAGAGAAGGTGAGAGAATGAGTAAATTAGTTGTTATTGGAGGCGGACCTGCTGGCTATGTAGCGGCAATTACCGCAGCTCAAAATGGGAAAGACGTCACTCTTATTGATGAAGCTGATCTTGG
Organism: Bacillus cereus; assembly: GCF_002567495.1. Taxonomy (GTDB): domain Bacteria; phylum Bacillota; class Bacilli; order Bacillales; family Bacillaceae_G; genus Bacillus_A; species Bacillus_A cereus_AQ. Next base: position 109,385 of record NZ_NVAP01000038.1, read on the forward strand.
CGGAACTTGTTTAAATGTTGGATGCATGCCAACGAAATCATTGTTAGAAAGTGCTGAAGTACACGATATTGTGAAAAAAGCGAATGATTATGGAATTGCGCTTAACAAAGGAAGTATATCTATTGATTGGAAGCAAATACAGGCAAGGAAGTCACGAATCGTAACGCAGCTCGTACTAGGAATACGATATTTAATGAAGAAAAATAAAATTAAATTTATAAAAGGGAAAGCGAAATTTGAAACGGATCATCGTGTGCGAGTTACGCACGATGATAAGGAAGCTGTAGTAGATGGAGAACAGTTTATTATAGCGGCAGGTTCAGAACCAACTGAATTACCTTTTGCTCCATTTGACGGAAAGTGGATATTAAATAGTAGTCATGCGTTATCAATTAAAAATATACCCTCTTCATTATTAATCATTGGTGGGGGTGTTATAGGCTGTGAGTTTGCTAGCATTTATAGTAGGCTTGGAACGAAAGTAACAATTGTAGAAATGGCACCGCAATTACTACCTGGTGAAGATGAAGATATTGCAAGCATTTTGAAAGAGAAACTAGAAAATGATGGCGTAGAAATTTTTACAGGAGCAGCTTTAAAAGGATTAAATAATTATAAGAAGCAGGCTTCATTTGAATATGAAGGAAGTATCCAAGAAACCAATCCAGAATTTGTTCTCGTTTCTGTAGGTCGAAAACCACGTGTACAAGAGTTAGGATTAGAAAAAGCAGGAGTTCAATTTTCGAATAAAGGAATTACTGTGAATGAGCATATGCAAACGAATGTATCACATATTTACGCAGCGGGTGATGTGATTGGTGGAATCCAGCTTGCTCACGTTGCCTTCCATGAAGGAACGACAGCAGCATTACACGCAAGTGGAGAAGATGTGAAAGTAAATTATCACGCTGTGCCTCGTTGTATATACACAGCTCCAGAAATAGCTAGTGTCGGATTAAGTGAAAAGGGTGCAAGAGAACAATATGGTGATATTCTCATTGGAGAATTCCCATTTACAGCGAACGGAAAAGCTCTTATTTTAGGAGAACAAGCGGGTAAAGTAAAAGTCATTGTGGAACCTAAATACCAAGAAATTGTAGGGATTTCAATTATCGGTCCTCGTGCAACTGAACTTATTGGTCAAGGAACCGTAATGATTCATACAGAAGTTACCGCTGATATTATGAGAGATTATATTGCAGCGCATCCAACTTTATCTGAGGCGATTCATGAAGCGTTATTGCAAGCAGTAGGACATGCTGTACATGCTTAGATGGAAATATAATAAACCACTATTCTCTAAATAAATAAGAGAATAGTGGTTTGACTTTTAATAATATCTTATTATTTTTTAACTTCAATCGCTGAAGTAATATCGTTCCAATCAGCAGCTAAATTAGCAGTTTTACCGTACCAATCAGCATGTTTAAATACAACACCTTTTCCATATCCTTGTGTAGAAGTATGCTCCCAAAGTGTCGTTGAATAACTTGCAGAAGGTGATGCTGTACTTACAGAAGAAATTCTGTCGTTCCAGCTAGAAGGTAAGTTTTTAAAACCGCTGCTCCAGTAAATATATTCTCCACCTTTGTTTATATGTTCATAAAAATCAGTACTACCAGCACCGCTACCTAAAGGATTAATTTTATTTTTAAGTACTTTTTTATCCTTTTCAATATAAGCATCCAATGTTTTACGGCTAGTAAAACCATAAGCTAGCCAATCTCCATTTTCATTTTGCTCTGGTAATACCATAGTAATTTGGATGTCTTTCTTATCCTGATCACTTAATTTTGTAAGTGAATTAACATTCTGTTCATCCACTTTTAAATAATCAAAAGACTTAATTGTGTTACCTTTTTCTTCAGCACTTGCTACACCTAGTCCGCCAGTTAATGCAAAACCCGCTACTAATGTCCCTGCTACTAATTTCTTCAACATATAACCATCCCTTTTTGTTTAGATTTTTGTACAGGTGAATCTTGTACATGTAAAATGTATTCTAGTTTTTTAGTTTTGTAAATATTCTGAAGTTTTAGAAATAAAAGGCGGAATTTTTTCAGTTTTACATTTTTTCTTTAGAAAGAATGGTTATTGGAATGATATAATAAGTAGATATATTGTTTTTGTTGGATGTAAAGATGTTTTAGGAGAGGTGTCATTGAAATATTTTACAAGAGATTGGTATAAAGAAATGCAAGTTTCAGAATTTGTAAGTTTTATAGATTCTATAAAAGAATGGTCGGAAATGGATATAGAAAGTTTAAAGGAAGAAATTGAGGAAAGGAAAATAGATTTATTAAAATTCCTTCCTGAATCGATATACTCAATTATGCAAAATATCATAATTAATTCAGAATAACCGTCAGATGAATTAAAAAAACTATGCAAGAGTGGATAGAGGGTTATGAGAGAAGAGTGACTCATTTAGATCAATCATATATAGAACACTTTAATTTTATTAAGGAACAACTCCCATTAAACGTTATTCAGTTACATGAATTTTCACTGCATGACAGTAGGCTTAATATAGTAAAAAAGGAATCAGAAGATACTTTGTCTATAGTGTTGGATTGCAGTGGTACTTTTAGTGAATTTGATAAACTTCAAGTAACTTTTACAGGAGTAACAAAGTGTTCTATGCCGAAAAACTTTGAAGATGCTTGGTGGCTATATCATGAAATAGCTCTTGCTGAAGATGGTTTTGAACTGAGTGTTCTATTTGACTGTCCATTTAGAGAAGTGACGATTTGCGCATCAGATGTATTACTTGAGAAAAAATAATTTTGTATGGAGTATTACAAACGTTTGACATAACGAAAAATTAAAGTTATTATAGATATACGAAGTCTACAATAGGGGCTGTACTATGAAATATTCTAAAGCTACAAATTATGCTCTTCATACAATGCTTTTTCTGGCAAAAGCTACACCAAATAAGTTAGTTAGTGTTCATCAATTAGCAGAAATGCAAAATGTTTCACCAACGTACTTGTCTAAAATATTAACTAAGTTGACGAAGGAAGGGATGATACATTCATCATCTGGTCCAAAAGGTGGTTATTCGCTTGGTAATAAATGGGAAGATATTTCATTTTTAGATATTATACATGCAATTGAAGGCAAAACATCATTGTTTGACTGTTGTTTACATGATAAACCGGGATGTTTAATTAATGAAGCAATGCTTGCAGCAGAAAAGAAAATGGAAGAAGAGTTAAGAAATCAAAAAATCGTAGATCTTGCGAAAAAAATAAAAGTGGATTTTTAATCTGCTTTTATTTTTAAATTAATTGAGGATAAAAAGACTCTTTAATATCTTTAATTATAGTTAAATTAATTTATTCATGGAGGATATTTGCTTATGGAATATATAGACTGTGCAGTAATAGGTGCAGGACCGGCTGGACTTAATGCAAGTTTAATTTTAGGGAGAGCTCGTAAACAAATAGCGTTATTTGATAATAAAACGAATAGGAATCGTGTAACACAAAATTCTCACGGATTTATTACGCGGGACGGGGTTAAACCTGAAGAGTTCAAGGAAATAGGATTAAATGAATTGATGAAGTATCCATCAGTTCATTATTATGAAAAAACAGTTTTAATGATAACGAAACAATCCACCGGTTTATTTGAGGTTGTGACAAACGATCATACAACATATTTGGCAGAAAGAGTTTTATTAGCGACGGGTATACAGGAAGAATTCCCATCTATTCCTAATGTTCGAGAATACTATGGAAAAAGCTTATTTAGTTGTCCATATTGTGATGGGTGGGAATTAAAAGATCAACCTCTCATTATTATATCTGAAAACGAAGATTATACGTTGCATATGACAAAATTAGTTTATAACTGGTCTACCGATTTGGTAATCGCAACAAATGGTAATGAGCTAAGTCAAACTATTATGGATGAACTGTCTAATAAAAATATAACTGTCATTACAGAACCTATACGTGCACTACAAGGTGAAGGAGGATATTTAAATGAAGTAGAGTTTTATTCAGGTTTACGCATTGAAAGAGCTGGAGGATTTATAGTGCCTACTTTCTTTAGACCAAATCAATTTATAGAACAACTAGGTTGTGAGTTGCAAAGTAATGGAACTTTTGTAATAGATGATTTTGGGCGTACTTCAGAAAAAAATATTTACTTAACAGGAGAAACAATGACTCAAGGTCCATCCTCATTAATTATTGCTGCATCACATGGGAATAAAGCCGCAATAGCTATTAATAGTGATATTACAGAGGAGCGGTTCTAACTAGAAAATGATATGTAGAAGGAGAGAAGATGATGAATAATTTTTGGAATGATCGATATAAATCAGATGAATATTTTTATGGAGAAGAACCTAATACATTTATTAAAGAACAAGCATTTCGTTTAGTAAATCACAATAAAGTAATAGCTTTCGCAGAGGGAGAAGGTAGAAATGCTGTATTTCTAGCAAGACAAGGGCATAAAGTAACAGCTATTGATTATTCGGAAGATGGATTAGAAAAGACAAAAAAATTGGCAGAGAAGCATAACGTAAACGTGCATACAAAAAAAGTAGATTTATTAGCTGATAGTTTGCCAGTAAATGAATATGATGCGGCAATTATGGTATTTGGACATTTTCATAATGATCATAAAAAAATGATATTAGATAAAATGATGCAAACGATAAAGCCTGGTGGATTAATTATGTTTGAAGTTTACTCAAAAAAACAAATAAACTATGGTACTGGTGGACCAAAAGATGTTGATATGCTGTATGATCCAATTGATATCCTTACTTGGTGTGAAGAACATAAGGTAATTCATTTCTTTAATGGAGAACAAGAGCGAATTGAAGGGAAAGGGCACACTGGTTTAGCTAATGTTATTCAAGTTGTTATTAGCAAATCAATGTAAATGTGAATGAAAGTTAAATGTATGAATGTAAAAAGACCAGTCATGTAAGACTGGTCTTTCTATTTAGATACTAAATTATCAAGCTTCCAATATGTATTTGTTAACGGCGCAGCTTTGCTATCTATGTATAAATACATATTATTTAAATCTTTTGGTGAAGTTTTCATTTCAAATACAACGTCAGTAGTTAAAGAGAATTCGTGTGGAACATTTTTATAGTGCTCGTAACCTATCGGATGAGCTTCACCTTCATATTTCTGACCAGTTTTTTCATCTTGTATGAAATATTTAATTTCCGAAAGGTCAATAGTTTGTCCATCGTCTCGAACATTATTAATCATAACACGTGTAGTAAGGCGCCGCTCTTTGTCTATTTTTTCAAACTTTGCATTTTCAACTGTCGCTCTATAGTATTCGTTTTTAACTATTTCTCCATAGTGCATTGCATTCTTTTCGAGAGCGCTCTTTTCTTGTTTTTGTGAAGTATTGCTAGTACATCCTGTTAATATTCCTGTAAATAATAATGCTGTACAAGTTACTTTGATTAAAGAGTTCATAGTAATTCCTTTCTGTATTAAAAAGTAAAACATAGGAATAATTTTACAATAATAAGGAAAAAAATAGAAGCCTTTTAGTAAAATATGCAAATGTGCATTTATTCGGTGTTAAAGTTAACGAAATAGAAAGAGAGGAAAAACCTGCATAAAAACGGAAGGAAAAGGATTGAAAACATTGTGAAACGGAAGAAACGTGCATATAATTAACATAAAGTTTAAATTTCTGAATCTTCAATAATGGTGGTGACAACATGTTTACTGAAGAACGTCGAGAGAACATTTTAGAATTACTTAAGAAAGATGGAAGAGTAATTGCAAAGGATCTTGCGGCAAGGTTCGATATGTCTATCGATTCTATAAGAAGAGATTTGTCTATTATGGAGAAGGAAGGTTTATTAAAAAGAACTCATGGGGGTGCAATTGAACTTGCACGAGTGAGAAACTTAGCTGTGGAACCAGCTAAGCGTTATAGTGATAGTTCAATATATGAGGACACAATCGCAAAAGTTGCGGCATCTTATATACAAGAAGATGATTCAATTTTTATTGGTGGGGCTTCCATTCATTATGCACTGCTAAAATATTTCCCGGAAGTATCATGTACGGTTATTACGAATTCTATAGAAATAGCTGGTCATCTAAGAGATTATAAGAACATTGATACGTATTTAATTGGCGGAAAAGTAAAACCTTCAGGAAATATTACTGATACACTTGCCTCTGAATTGATAAGTAGATTTTCTATTGATCTTTATTTCTCTACAGGTGGAGGTATTTCATTAGAAGGTATAAGTACAGCAACACCTGAAGTTGCTTATTTTAGTAAAAGAGTAAGTGAAATTGCTAGAAGAAATATTTGTTTAGCTCCGCATAATAAACTTGGAATAGATTGTTTTATAAGAGGAGAGTCTCTAAAAGAAATTGACCTTATTATAACTGACGAAGAGGCTAGTAAAGAAACTGTTCAAGACTTTGAGAAACAAGGTAAACAAGTTGTAATAGCACCAGTATACTCATTTGAAAGGAGTTTGACATGATTATAAAAGAGCAAGAGTTTCATATAAGTGGATTAACTTATACAATTCGTTCTGCAGCTGAGAAAGATGCTGAGCAGTTATCGAAAATTAGAGTTCAAATTGATGGAGAAACTGAAAATATGGATAGGGACGCTGGAGAGGGATTTATAGATAATCTAGGGTTTCAAAAAATAATAAAAACAGATAGTGAAGAGACGAAGAATCTCTTTTTAGTTGCAGAAGTGCACAATCGAATCGTTGGATTTTCAAGATGTGAAGGGTCAAATTTTAAGAGATTATCTCATAAGGTGGAGTTTGGCGTTTGCATTTTAAAAGAGTTTTGGGGATATAGAATGGGTAATAGCCTATTACAACAATCTATTAAATGGGCTGATGAAAATGCAGTAAATAAAATATCTTTACAAGTATTAGAGACAAATGATAAAGCTATTCATCTTTATAAAAAATTAGGTTTTGAAGTAGAAGGCATTTTAAAAAATGACAAAAGACTATCGGATGGAAAGTATTATAATACGGTAGTGATGGGAAGGTTTACTGATACTTTTCATAAAAGAGGTGAAGAAGTATGTTTTACAGAAGGAAGTACTATGTAGTAAAAAATGAATTCATAGAAGTATTTAATGATCACTTCAATAACACGAACTTACCTAATCAGTTAAAGCATGGATCGCGACTAATAGGACGTTGGATGAAAGATAATAAGAATGGTACAACTGAAATATTCGCGATATGGGAATATAATAGTTATGAACAGTATAAAGAAATTGAATCGAAAATTAGAAGTGACGAGATGCATGTTAGTAGAATACATGATTGGTATGAAAAACATGGCGGGAAAGAGTATGTTTTACAGGAGTACATAGTAGAGATGAAAAATGAAGAGTTAGTATGTACTGTAAAGTAACAGAGGGGTGAGGGATAATAGAAATTAAAACAAAATTATATTTTAGTTTAGCATCCACTATTTTATTTGCAATAGCCGTGATTGTTTTCTTTATAAATGGTAATCCACAAAAGTGGTTTTGGTTATGTATTTTCTTTGCGTCCATTATACAAAATATAGTGCTACTAAAAAAGAATAAAGAAGTGCATTAGGATATTCAAATTATTAACATATTTGTGTCGTCTTGCTAGTTGTATTGAAAACGCTTTTATTCAGTTTTATAATAAAAGTATGTTTTATAAATCTCCAAAACAATTAAAAGGGAGATGATACAATGTTAGCTTCACCATTTTACTTACATACATGGAAAAAGTTTGTTAATGAAGGTGTTCTTGATTCAAATCGCATAAATCAAAGAATTTCAGAATCGTGGCATCGATGTAAACAGGCTAATGTTAATCCTTACATGAATAAAGGTCAGAAAGTTTTGTCTTCTAATATTTTTCAAGAACAAAAGAAAAAGAGTGAAATTTTCCTTGATATAGCATTACCTCAAATACAAAATATGAGAAAAACTATTGATGAACTACAAATGATGGCATTATTAATCGATCCAGATGGTTACGTTCTATCCTTAAGTGGAAATAAACAAACGTTAAAGCGAGCGAAACATATTAATTTTATTGAAGGTGTAAAATGGACGGAAGCAGCTGTTGGCACAAATGCAATTGGAACAGCGTTAGAAATTGAAGAGGCTATTATGATAAGTGGTACTGAACATTACTCCGTCGCATCACATAGCTGGAGTTGTGCGGCTGCTCCCATTCATAACGATGACGGGAAATTAATTGGTATTCTAGATTTCTCCTGTCCAATTGAATTTTCGCATCCATATATGCTCGGTATGGTAACTTCAATTGCACATGCGATTGAACGTGAATGTAGCATAAGAGTTCATCAAAATGAATTACACTTAATCCATCGTTTTTTAGATGTCATTGATAGTGATGAACAAGTAGTTATTTGTAATCATCGTGATGTTATCGTTTCTGCGAGTAAGAGCGTTCGGGAACGAGTAACTAATTGGTCAAGAATAAAACTTGAAGATTTAGTGCACCATGGATTGGAAACTAAATTAGAGATACCGGTATATAGTAATGATAGAATGATTGGGAAATGTATGTATTTAAAGGAAAACAAACAAAAGAATATCTATTCCACTTTCCCATGTATAAACGGAATTACTTTTCCAGGAGTGATTGGGACAAGCAAAGCATTTCAACACACATTAGAAGAAATTAAGCTTGTTTCACCGACTGATGTTAGTGTGTATGTATGTGGTGAGACAGGAGTAGGAAAGGAATATGTTGCGAGAGCGATTCATGAAAATAGTCCAAGAAAAGGCGGGCCCTTTATATCTGTTAACTGCGGTTCTTTGCCTAAAGAATTAATGGAAAGTGAATTGTTCGGTTATGCTGAAGGTGCGTTTACAGGTGCGCGACGTCAAGGATATAAAGGGAAATTTGAACAAGCGAATGGAGGAACATTGTTTTTAGATGAAATTGGTGAAGTACCACCAGAGATGCAAGTAGCATTATTGCGTGTTTTACAAGAACGTACGATAACTCCAATAGGAAGTTCAAAAGAGGTACCAGTAAATATTCGTATTATTACTGCCACACATAAAGATTTACTACGGTTAGTAGAAGAAGGGAAATTCCGTCAAGATTTATATTATCGTTTGCACGTTTATCCGTTATATGTTCCATCGTTACTAGAAAGAAAAGAGGATATCCCATATTTTATACAACACTTTTGCGAACGGAAGAATTGGAATGTTGTATTTCCGAAGAGTATTTGCAATCAATTTTCACAACATACATGGCCCGGAAATATTCGAGAATTAGTAAATGTATTAGAACGCATTTACATTTTGTCGCAAGGGCGGGAAATATGCGAAAAGCAAGTCGCTTTTTTGTTACAAACAATGATGGGAAATCAACAACAACTTGAGTTGCAAGTTGAAAATAAAACAGAACATACATTGAATTTTCGTGAAAAAATACAGCGTGATAGCATGATTGAAGCATTGCAAAAGACAAACGGAAATGTTTCATTAGCTGCAAAACTATTAGATGTACCCCGTAGTACATTTTATAAGCGAATGCAAAAATTTAAGCTATAAAGTAGATTTTTGTAATCTACTTTTTCTTTATGGGCTCACGTTCTGTCGGAATGTGCGCTTACCGGGGAAATAATTGAATTGTTAGAAGGGAAATTTCCTAATGGGGGTTAGTATGTGAAGTATATTGAAATTGGAATCGGGAATAGGTGGTTTGTTCGAACGGAAACTGAAAATAAAGATGGGACAGAATTTGAAGAACGAGGAATTATAAAACCTATTTATTTTGAGTCTTTATACGTACGTATTTGGTTTCGGAAAACGTGTTTTATTTTTGATACGAAAGAGGGTTTTAAGAAAGATAAGAAGAGAAGGATTGAATATAAATTTATTGTTGGAATTGTGAGTAGGATGACTGAAGAAAAAGTGCTCTAAAATACATAATTAAAATTGGATGGAAATTCTTTTTACTTATATGGAATACAATATTTTATTATTAGATGAACCGATTAACTTTTTAGATGTGTATGCAATTGAAGTGCTAGAACGCTTTATAACCGCATATGAAGGAACGATTATTTTCGTATCACATGATGAAACGTTTATTAATCGCGCTGCTCATATAGAGTATCGGATTCATGAAAAGAAGTTTGTGCAAATATAAATTATTAGTAAAGCCGCTAGGGAATCTTAGCGGCTTCTCTTTAAATGGGAGGGAGTTTCGTATGATCAGGATCTTAACGATTGTAATTGCAATAATTGTAATGGGGTTTTCTATTTATAGTTGGAATGATGATTCGAAACAAAGTATGCTGATTTTACAATTACTTATCGGATTTATGTTGACTGGGATAGGGTTACAACATATGAAGAAAGATGTAAACGGAAATAGACATATGGGTATTCTTCTTTTACTTGTATCTCTTTTTTGTATTATTGTTTCGTTAGTAAAATATTTGAAATGAATTGTTTGTTTAAATGTTTTAACCGATTAGTGCCTTTTATTTTTCTTCTCTCTAATAAGTCTTTAATAAAACTTCAAATAACACTTGTATTTCACTATGTAAAATATGACATAATGATTTAGACGTTATAGAAAAAGAAATATATAGGTTATTTGAGGGGAGAAGCTTAATGAGTTTTGCATTAGAAGTAGTAATTAACGCACCAATTGAAATGGTATTTGACTATATAGATAAAGAGGAAAAAATAAAAGAATGGAATACATTTATAGTTGAAAACCGTTATCCTAAAAATATTGATATAGATAACCCTTGTGTAGGAGATAAGTATATTTCTGTTCAAAAAATTGGAAAGAAAACATTTGAAGTTGAAGCAGAAATATTAGATTATGATGCACCACATCTTATTTCAGTTGGCAGTGAAATGAAACAAGGTTATGGAGCAACAACTTATATGTTAGAAGAATCTGATGAAGGTACAGTACTTACACTTATTTCAGAATTTGAACCAAGTAATTTTTACTATAAGATTGTTCATAAGTTAACAGAATGGGTATCACGCGAAATGTATGGAGAAGAACTTGAACGCTTAGCAGAATGTGTAGAAACTGCTTATCATAAAAAAGGTTAAAAATAAAAGTGGTACTCGATTTATTGAGTACCACTTTTACTATTTGAAGACTTTTCATTAAAAATCTCAATAGCTCTTTCATATATTTCTTTATCAATACAAAACTTTTTTGTTATCCAATAAGTAAGTTCAGAAGTGCTAAGGATATGTTCCATTTTCTCATCTGCGAAATATTGCTTTAATACATTCCCATTAATAGAAGTTGGGACACTGTCAACATAACCGAAAATCTGAATCTTTTTTAATACAGGAGATGTACGCCAATCATTAGACTTTGTAATTTGTTTTTTCATACTTGTTAATTGTATCGGTTCTGTAATTAAAGTTTTTACTGGACCAGGATCTCTAGTAATATGAATTTCCTTATTTGATACTTGATAAGTAAAAGTTTCTCTTACATTACTTACTTGAAACGATTCATAAAGTGGGTAAGCCTGAAATAAAGGTGCACGGTAACCAACATCAACATAGTAAGGTTGCTCTAAATGAACGCGTAAGCATAAATGCCCTGGATCCATATACATATAATGTACATCAAAACCAAGATTTGATAATAACCAATGGAATCCAATTGAGTGCGTCCAACAAGTACCCCCGAGACCTTTTGTTGTAATACGGTTTATGTATGTCTCAATGTAAGGAAAATAATCCTCTGTTTCATTACCTTTTTCCCAGTCAATTATTTTAGTAAGCGTTTCCCACTTTACCTTTTCTTGATGAGCTTTAATAAGCTCATTTAAAAACTTTAAGCTAGTAGGCTGTTTTGTCGTACCTAAAAATGATAGAAAGCTATTTACTAGTTGTACTTGGGTCATTTTCTTATCCTTTCTATATAGAAATTGCTATTGGTATTATTATACAATAGATGTCAGAAAATACAGTTGTTTATTATTGGAGTGGGAGAGAATTATATGTCGATGTCGCTATATTATAAAAAAATCCGTGAGCAATTAGGACATGAACTAATATTCATGCCGAGTGTAGCTGCTATTATAAAAAATGAGCATGGGGATATTTTATTTCAATATCCTGGAGGGGAATACTGGAGTTTGCCAGCTGGAGCAATTGAGCCTGGAGAGACACCAGAAGAAGCAGTAGTTCGGGAAGTTTGGGAAGAAACAGGATTGAAAATACGAGTGAAAAAGCTAAAAGGGGTATTTGGAGGGGAAGAGTACCGTCATACATATTTGAATGGAGATGAAGTAGAATATATTATTGTTGTATTTGAGTGTGAAGTTAGCGGTGGCGAGTTGAAATCGATAGATGGTGAATCGTTAAAGCTAAAATATTTCCCTTTATCTGAAAAGCCTCCTTTAGCATTGCCATACCCAGATAAAATATTTTTATAGATGTAAAATAGCACACCTTACTTATTGAAGGTGTGCTATTTATATAACCCTGTCGTATACATCTCAGTTAACGTATACACAATTTCCTCTAAGTTAATCTTTTTATCATTTTGCGTAATAGTCCAAAGAAACGATTCATTCATCGCGAACCAACCGCGTGCTACAATCTCTTTATTTAAATTAGGTTGTGCTAATCCACTTTCTTGAGAGTATGTAATATCCTGTTTAATGCTTTTTATAAAACGTTCCCGAATCTCATCCCATTTTTGATGTATTTCTCTTGATAATCCTATTGCTTCTTCTACAACTTGCAAAATAGCGCGTTCTTCATCTGCTAATTGCAGGAATGCTCTAACTTGATTTTGGATCATTATACGTGCTTCTTCTTTTGTTTGTGGAGAAAAAGAGCGCTCAGCGATATTATAAAAACGATTCATAACATCTTCCATTAAACTAATTAGGAGATCATCTTTGTTTTTGAAGTATACATATGCTGTTCCGTAACCGGTTTCTGCATGTTTAATAATTTGTGTAATTGTCGTTTTTTGAAATCCGTTATTTATAAAAATAGTGTAACCAGAGTGTAATAGTTTCTTCTTCGTTTCTAAGGAGCGGTGTTTTCTTGATGAAAGAGTAGAGTTTTTCAAAGAATCACCTCTTTATACTGAAATGTCTGAAAATATAACTGTATTGTAAAAGAAGTTCATATATAAAGTCAACTGACATAATATCATTGACGTTATATCAATTAAGGTGATATATTTCAATTAGTTAGAATAAAAAGAAAATTAAGAGAAGGTGACACCATGTATAAAGAACCATTTCAACCAACTTATGAGTATGCGCTTGAATGTGATAAACATGATGAACTGAAAGATTTTCAAACTGAATTCTATAAAAAAGAAGGTACTATATATTTAGATGGAAACTCATTAGGGCTACTTTCAAAAAGAGCAGAGAAATCATTACTTACGTTGCTAGATTCTTGGAAAGAATATGGCATTGACGGCTGGACAGAAGGTGAGCACCCGTGGTTTTTTCTTTCAGAGAAATTAGGTAAACTTACAGCCCCTCTTATTGGAGCTTTACCCGAAGAAACTATTGTAACGGGTTCTACGACTACGAATATACACCAAGTTATTGCGACGTTTTATGAACCAAAAGGAATACGTACAAAAATACTTGCGGATGAATTAACTTTCCCGTCAGATATTTATGCACTTCAAAGTCAAATTCGTCTAAAAGGATTAGATCCAGAGGAGCATCTAGTAAGAGTGAAAAGCCGAGACGGTAGAACACTTTCTGAAGAAGATATTATTCATGCGATGGAAGATGATATCGCTTTAATTTTATTACCTTCTGTTTTATATAGAAGTGGTCAAATTCTGGATATGAAACGTTTAACAACGGAAGCTCATAAACGCGGCATTCATATCGGATTTGATTTATGCCATTCAATAGGATCTATTCCGCATCATTTCAAAGAGTGGGATGTCGATTTTGCTGTTTGGTGCAATTATAAATATTTAAATGCAGGACCGGGTGGTGTTGCAGGACTTTATGTAAATAATAAACATTTTAATAGACTGCCAGGATTATCTGGATGGTTTAGTTCTAAAAAAGATAAGCAGTTTGATATGGAGCATACATTAACCGCGGCTGATCATGTAGGTGCTTATCAAATTGGTACACCTCACGTATTAAGTACAGCACCATTAATTGGTTCTCTTGAAATTTTCAAAGATGCTGGTATTGAACGTTTACGCGAGAAGTCTTTACATATTACGAGATACATGTTGAATTTAATTGATCATGAATTAAAAGATTTCGAATTTACAATTGGAAATCCATTAGAGGATGAAAGTCGAGGCGGGCACATTTATTTAGAGCATGCAGAAGCAGCACGTATATGTAAAGCGCTAAAGGCAAATGGAGTAATTCCAGATTTTAGAGCGCCAAATGGGGTGAGACTTGCGCCGGTCGCTTTATATAACACATACGAAGAAGTGTGGAAATCTGTTCAAATTTTAAAGAAAATCATGAAAGATGAAGAATATAAGCAGTTTGACAATAAGCGAGAGGTTGTGGCATAAGCATGAAAACTTCAGAGTGGATAGATATTTCGCAACCGCTAAATAATGATATTGCAACGTGGCCAGGAGACACACCGTTCTCGTATGAAGTTTCATGGTCAAAAGAAGAAAGTGGCTCGGTAAATGTCGGAAAGTTAACGATGAGTATTCATACAGGCACTCATATTGATGCACCATTTCATTTTGATAATGATGGAAAGAAAGTATTGGATTTAGATGTTCAAGTTTATGTTGGCCCAGCACGGATTATTGACGTTTCTAATCTTGAAAGCATCGGGAAAAAGGAATTAGAAAGCTTTCATTTAGAAGGTGTAGAACGATTATTATTACGTACATCTTCACATGGAAAAGCTGAAGAATTTCCAAATGTGATCCCTCATTTACGTGCAGACATAGCGTCGTTTCTTTCAGAGAAAGGTATTCGTTTAATCGGAGTAGATGTACCATCAGTTGATCCGCTAGATGATAAAGAATTAGCAGCGCATCATCAATTATTTAAACATGGAATTCATATTTTAGAAAATGTCGTACTAGATCATGTAACAGACGGTGATTATGAACTAATTGCATTACCACTTGCATTAACTGATGCAGATGGAAGTCCGGTTCGAGCCGTTATTAGACCAATATAAGTAGAATCATATAAAAGGGGCGTTTGGCTAATATGAAAGAAAATGAAAAGGTAATTATGGAAAAAGGGATTCATACGGATTTTAAAGAGAATATGACTTACGGGGAGTATTTACAATTAGATAGTTTACTATCTTCTCAAAAAAGATTATCGGATCATCATGATGAAATGTTATTTATCGTTATTCATCAAGCAAGCGAACTTTGGATGAAACTCATTTTACATGAACTTAATGCAGCAATTGAATCGATTAAGCAAGATAAATTACAACCAGCTTTTAAAATGTTAGCACGCGTATCAAAAATTCAATCGCAAATCATCCAATCTTGGGATATTCTCGCGACATTAACACCATCAGAATATATTGAGTTTCGTGATTCACTTGGTCAAGCTTCAGGATTTCAATCGTATCAATATCGTATGATTGAGTATGCACTTGGCTATAAGACACCGCACGCATTAAAAATTTATGAAAAGGATCCAGAATTACATGCGAGACTTCATAAAGCGCTACATGCACCAAGTCTATATGATGTCGCGATTCAAGCATTAGTAAAAGAAGGATTCCCTATTCATAAAGATGTGTTAAACCGTGATATTACGCAACCTTATGAAGAAGATGCAACAGTAGAAGCGGCGTGGTTAGAAGTGTATGCGGATGTGAAAAAATATTGGAATTTATATCAGCTTGCTGAAAAGTTAATTGATATTGAAGACTGGCTACAACAATGGCGTTTCCGTCATATGAAAACAGTAGAACGGATTATCGGACATAAAATGGGAACAGGTGGATCTTCTGGTGTTTCTTATTTAAAACGAGTACTTGATCAACGATTCTTCCCAGAGCTTTGGAATGTTCGTACGAAATTATAAAAATAAACCTGTCAGTTCATTATGGCTGACAGGTTTATTTTTATTTGAACACAATTATGTTTAAAATGAAGGAACAAGATATAATAAATGAAGTAACTATTTAAATGGAGGTAAAGTTTTTGGATTTCAAGCAACTAGAAAATAAATTCGAAAAGAAAAAAGTGAATACATTTCTTGTTTATCAAAAAGGTGAATTAATAACGGAGTATTATAAAACACCCGAATGTGCAAATAACTTATATAAAATAAATTCGATTACAAAAAGCATCGTATCTTTATTAATTGGTATTGCAATTGATAAGGGCTATATAAACGATATACATACACCGATTAGAGAGTGGATTGAAAATGTACCTGGGGAAAAACATGGTTTGACACTTTATCACTTATTAACAATGACTACCGGTGAGGATTGGAAAGAGTTTGGGAATGGAGTTGTGTTCCCGAATGATTTTGTAGAATCAGAAAACTGGATGCAGTACATATTAGAACAACCAATAATTGAAGAACCCGCTACAAAAATGAATTATAATTCAGGTTCTTCTCATTTACTGAGCTATATTATTCAAGAAACTACTGGAATGTCGACAGAGCGGTTTGCAAAGAAATATTTATTTGATCCATTAGAAATTACCGAATACGAGTGGCAACAAGATCCGCAAGGTATATATGTCGGCGGCTTCGGTATGAAAATGAAATCTACCGATTTATTAAAATTAGGAAAATTATGTTTACAAAATGGATATTGGAACGAGAACGAAATTGTATCAGCAAAATGGTTAGAAGAGTCAAGTAGGGCTCTATTTGAAACATATGAACATGTCGGTGCATATGGATATCACTGGTGGGTATTACATAACGAAAGATTTCACATACCGTATTGTATATATTTTGCTATGGGATACGGCGGACAATACATCGTTATCATTCCTCAGTTAGAACTAGTAGCTATTATAAGTAGTCATATGCCGAAACGGGGGCTCGTTCCACTGAAGTTATTTATTGAGCATGTACAAGAGAATTATAAGTTTATATAAGAAGAGGAGAGAATGTATGAGAGGTGTAAAAACATTATCTTTATTAGACTATGTTTAAGTCTTTTAGCATGTAGCGCCCTTATTACGCAATTTATAATAAGGGCACAAGTGAAACCGTTCAATCCAGTTAACTTTTTTAGTTTCTTCACCATCGAAAGTAATATTTTAGTTGCATGTCTTCTCCTTTTAAGTAGTATCGGAACCGCTACATTTGGTCGATTAGAACAGTTTAGTATACTTCGTGGTGCGGCAACCGTATACATACTTACGACAGGACTCATTTATTTTTTGTTATTAAGAGGATTAGAAGAGTCACTTCAAACGGCAATACCATGGGTAAATACTGTGCTACATTATATCATGCCGATTGCAATGCTTTTAGATTGGGTTTTAAATCCACCTGTTAAGAAAATTACTTGGAAACATGCTGCGAGCTGGCTCTTATTCCCCTTTTTTACGTTGTATATAGCTTAATACGTGGTCCAATCGTAAATTGGTACCCATATCCTTTTTTAGATCCGAGAATAGGAGGATATGGTAGAGTACTTTTATATAGTATAGGGATAACTGCTGTAATTGGAGCTATTTGTATATTGGTAAGGTTTTTAGGGAATCGAAAATTCAGGAAAGAATTTTAGAAATGCAAGAAACCCCACTGTTTCTGTTTTTAACAGTGGGGTTTTCATTTTATCTACTCGTCTTCTGAAACGACAACTTTATAAATTTCTCCGTCTTCGTTTCAAATTCTACATCAACAAAAACACCATATTCTTTTCCATCTTCACGTAACCACAATTTAAATTTTTCAACAGTTATTTGAACTGTTTTTGGTTTTCTACCTATATGTAGATAGTCAATAATTTCTGCTTTTGGGTATTGTTCTTTCGTCTTTTCTACGGCAAGTTTACCCCATTTAGCATAAGGCGGCTGTGCATGAACAGTTGATGAATATATAGATACACTTGAACATGTTGTTATGAAAAGAAATACGAGTGCGATACGTTTTAATAATGGCTTCATAATGAACTCCTTTTATCCTTTTTCTATATTGTTTACATATTCTTTCGGCGATATAAGTTTGGATTTTTTTGTCTTCTTTACATAAAAGCGATGGTTTTACAAAACATAACCAAGAAATCATTTTCGTAATTAAGGAGGGAAAACTATGCGTCAAAAAGCTATTTTTAAAATAGCAATTTTGCTTGTATTCTTGGGCCTTTCTTTGATGGTCAGTAGTATACAACTAAAGAATGTAGAAGCTTTTTCTAATCAAGTCATTCAAAGAGGAGCATCTGGAGAAGATGTCATTGAATTGCAATCTCGTTTGAAATATAACGGATTTTATACAGGAAAAGTAGATGGTGTTTTTGGATGGGGTACATACTGGGCGCTTCGAAATTTTCAAGAGAAATTCGGACTACCTGTTGATGGTTTGGCGGGTGCTAAAACGAAGCAAATGCTCGTAAAGGCAACGAAGTATGATAAATCAACTGCTAATAAAGGAACGACAACGAATAAAGGAAATAGTGGTGGAACTGCACAAGAAAATAAACCACCTCAAAATAAAGGGACAAATGTTCCGAACGGTTATTCTCAAAATGATATTCAGCTCATGGCAAACGCAGTATACGGGGAATCACGTGGTGAACCGTATTTAGGACAAGTGGCAGTGGCCGCCGTTATTTTGAATCGTGTTACAAGTGCATCATTCCCAAATACTGTTTCTGGTGTAATCTTTGAGCCTAGAGCATTTACAGCCGTAGCCGATGGACAAATATATTTAACACCAAATGAAACAGCAAAAAAAGCGGTTTTAGATGCGATTAACGGATGGGATCCAACAGGAAATGCTTTATATTATTTCAATCCAGATACTGCGACTAGTAAATGGATATGGACTCGTCCACAAATTAAAAAAATCGGTAAACATATTTTCTGTAAATAGAGCGGAGGTGGGACAATGTTACGAGGTATTATCATTGTATTATTAACAGTCGGTGTAGTAGGAACAGGCTACTGGGGCTATAAAGAGCACCAAGAGAAAAATGCGGTTTTAATTCGAGCGGAAAATAGTTATCAACGTGCATTCCATGATTTAGCATACGAAGTCGATTTATTACACGATAAAATTGGCACAACACTTGCGATGAATTCACGCTCATCTTTATCACCCGCATTAGCAGATGTATGGCGTTTAACATCTGAAGCTCGCTCAGATGTGGGGCAACTTCCTTTAACATTAATGCCATTTAATAAAACGGAAGAATTTTTAGCGAATATCGGTGATTTTAGTTACCGTGCAGCCATTCGTGATTTAGAAAAAGAGCCGTTAAATGAGCAAGAATATAAAACACTGCAAACTTTATATTCAAATGCAGGAAATATACAAGATGAACTAAGAAAAGTACAACATCTTGTTTTGAAAAATAATTTACGCTGGATGGATGTAGAAATGGCACTTGCATCAAATCGCGACCCAGCAGATAACACAATTATTGATGGATTGAAAACTGTAGAGAAAAACGTAACATCATATTCTTCCACAAATTTTGGACCGACCTTTACAAGTGCGCAAAAAAAGAATAAAGGTGGATTTGAAGCAACTGGAAAAGCAATTACTAAGGATGAAGCGGCAAAAATCGCAAAATCATTTTTAAATTTAAAAGGAAATGAACAAGTAGATGTTGAGAAAAGCGGAAAAGGTGCAAAAGAGTCGTTCTATAGTGTGAAAATTAAAGATTCAGCAACGAACAATGAGTTCTATATGGATATTACCGGAAAAGGCGGATATCCAATTTGGGTTATGAATAATCGAGAAATTAAAGAACAGAAAGTTAGTTTAAACGATGCAGGTAGTAAAGGATTGAAATTCTTAAAGGACCATAAGTTTAATAATATGGAGCTTTATGATAGCTCTCAATATGATAATGTTGGTGTATTTACGTATGTAGTAAATGAGAATGGCGTACGTATTTATCCAGAAGCAATCCAAATGAAAATCGCTTTAGATGATGGATCAATCGTTGGATTTTCCGCAAAGGAATATTTATCGTCCCATCAAAAACGAACAATTCCATCTGCAAAGCTAACGGCAGCAGAAGCAAGAAAGAAAATCAATCCGGATGTAAAAGTAATGGAAGAACGTAAAGCTGTAGTAGTCAATGATTTGCATAATGAAGTACTTTGCTATGAATTTGTTGGTACTTTAGGAAAAGATACGTACCAAATTTTCATTAATGCTAATAGCGGGGCCGAGGAAAAGGTAAAGAAAATGCAAGCTGTTGAAAAAATTTATGATTAAACCTTAATAGTGAAGTGGTGAAAATAATGAAAACTCTAATATATATATTGATGCTTTGCTTCGTTATAACGGGATGCAGCATTGGAAAAAAAGACAATCCAAACGAAAAGCCGGAACAAAAAAATGTTTCAATGAAAAATGTTAACTATACGAATAAATCAAATAAGCCAAATAAACCAAATGAAAAAGCAGCAGATCATTTAGCATCTTTAGCAGCAAGTATACCAGGTGTGAATGATGCAACAGCGGTAGTTGTTGGGAAATATGCTATTGTAGGCATTGACGTAAAAGCAAAACTTGATCGAACTCGTGTTGAATCAATTAAATACTCTGTTGCGGAAAGCTTAAAAAATGACCCTGACGGTGCTAATGCAGTCGTTGTAGCTGATGTTGATACGTATGAACGCCTCAAACAAATTGGAAAGCAAATTAAAAAAGGAAAAACAGGTGAAGGTATACTAGATGAATTAGCAGCTATTGTGGGCCGAGTAATGCCACAAGTTCCAAATGATATGATTGAAAATAGAGAAACGAATCCAATTAAAGAAAATGATAAACAATTACCAAAAGATGAAGAACAAGAGCTAAGAAAAGAACAGGATGATCAATCAAATAATCATTTGAAGAAATGAAATGAACCTCGTACTTAATTGTACGAGGTTTCTTCAATGCAATATTAAATATTCAGTTTATTTTTAAGGGAATATATGGTTTAATTATGATGGGAGGGACATCTGTTATGATGAAAAAAAGCGCATTTATATTATTTAGTTTATGCTTAGGTTTCAGTATGACAGCTTGTGAGCAGAGAAAAGAAGTGAAAAAGCAAACAGCAACTTCTTCTACTGTGGTGGAAAGGCAGCAGAAAGACTCTATCAATATAAATCATTTTTCGAACATAAATGAAGGAATGACTTATACAGAAGTGAAAGATTTAATTGGTTTTGAAGGGGCTTTACTTATAGAAGAAGGGGTAGAACATTCTACACAAACAAAACAAATTTTTGCTTGGAAAGGAAACGATCCAAATTCATTTGTTGAAATTACTTTTTTAGATGGAAGAGTGCATTCAAAAGCACAGCAAGGTATAAGTTAATAAGCTAAAAATGGGAGAGTTTAGCATGAACATACACACAGGGGAAATTCAATTAGTTCCGTATAAGGAGAAATATAAAGAAGTTATACAAACATTTACTTTACCAAGTGAACAAGTTAAGTTTACATCAGATCCAAGTGCATTACTGGAGAAAGCAAAAAGTGATCGTACAAAAAATGTGATTGTTATTTTAGATTACAAGGGGGTACCGGTGGGTCTTTTCGCATTGCAAACAGGAGATAGAGTACAGGAGTTCACAGATAATGAGGATGCTTTACTTTTAACGTTATTTTCTATTGATCACAATAGACAAAGAAAGGGATACGCCAAAAAGTCATTGTTATTATTAGAAGAGTTTGTAAAACGTTATTTTCCAATAAAAAATGAAGTTGTACTTGCTGTGAATGAAAAAAATATTCCTGCACAAAATTTATATGGAAAAGTCGGATTCCAAGATAAAGGATTTAGAAGAATGGGACCAATTGGTCAACAAATAATAATGCATTTGCCTATAATGAAATGATAAGATGGAAAACTTACTCTTGAATATTCATGTAGTAAGTTTTTTTTATTTTGTGCTATGTTAGTAAAAACGAAAGTAGGTATCCCAAAAAAGATCAAGGTTTCAACATATATAGTTGAAAGGTCAATGCATATGCGAGGAGTAATTATATGACAATTTATATTGCATTACTAAGGGGAATCAATGTAGGTGGACATAAAGTAATCAAAATGGCAGATTTGAAAGGAGTGTTTGAATCCATAGGATTAAAACAAGTAAAAACATATATTCAAAGCGGTAATATCGTGTTTGAATCTGAGGAAGATAAAAACACTCTAAAAGTAAAAATTGAATTTGAAATTAAAAAGGAATTTAATTTTGATGTTCCAGTCATACTTAGAACAAAAGAAGAATTTATAAATACTATAAAATATTCCCCTTATAAGGCCGATGCTTTGTTAGAAGGAGAAAGTATACACGTTGCCTTTTTAGCTCATCCATTTTCTGAAGATGAGAGGAAGCAGTTACTTATGTACAAAAGTGAACTTGAAGATTGCTATGTAGATAAGAAGGTTGTATATTTGTTTTTCAAAAATAGCATTCGGAATTCTAGATTAATGAACCAGTTTCAAAAGTTACATACACCAGCTACAGTCAGGAATTGGCGGACTGTGAATAAATTAAAGGCAATTGTAGAGGATATGTAAATATAAAAAGATGAGGTTTTCTATATGTAGAAAACCCCATCTTTTATTTATATTGTTTTGCAACTATAAGTTCGACAATAGGATAAATAAAGAATGAAGAACAAAGTGCGATGAACAGTGGAAGGTTTTTAACTCCATCTAAATTAGCCCCCATAGAAAATCCTTCGGTGAAGATTAAAATAAGGAACATTACAACTACAAGCACAAAATACGCAATTTTAAAACTTTTATATGTAATTTGTTGGCCCATTTCATCTTGACTTTCTTCTGATACACCGTGGGGATCTCCCCATGTAAGATGATTAATTAAATTACCAAGTATTAAAGAACCAGCGAAAATCGTACCGCCCAAAATAGAACCTTCAGTTATGTATTTATATGCGCCATGTACTAGTATTGCAATTAATGCTAAAACAATGAATATAAAAATAGTTTTTTTAGTATTCAATAAATAATTGCACCTCCATAAGTGTAAAAAACTATTTACACTTATAGTATAAAAGTAGGGAAGTTTTGTGTCAAACATTTTTTACATGTGGCGCGTATTTATGTAATATCTTGTTTTTATAATGAGTAAAAAATTACAATACATTTGAATGTAAAAGAATGGGCTCGCATATATTTGGAAGGGATGTCAGATTAATTTAGGGGGTAGTTATGTCTATACTTTTAAAAGCTGGTGCAGATGCAGGAAACAACGGTTTGAAGTTAATGGTGAAAGGGCAAGACCCTATTTTTATTCCGAGTATTTATTCTTTATATATAGGTGAGCCTACAGGACTCTTAGATGAGGTAGATGTTTCATTGTCTGAATTAGAAAACCATATTGATGTGACTATAAGTTCGCCATCTTTAATGCTAAATAATGTACGGTACATCGTTGGAGAAAAAGTCATTCAAGATCAATTAAAAGGTACTGAGGTAGAGAAGAAATCGAATAAGTCAACGGATGAGTTAATGGTTATTACAATACTATCAGGTTTAGCGGTAAGCGCTATGCGTCAAAGTCCAACTTCTAGCCATATTAATATTCGTTATGATTTATCTGTCGCTCTTCCTATGCAGCTTATTACACAAGAAATAGCTGCTGAAAATGCAAAACGTTATATGGGAAATCATAAGGTTATTTTCCATTATCCGAACGGACGCGATGTGACAATTAATGTTTCAATTGAGTTTTGTAAATGCCTGCCTGAGGGTGCTTCTGGGACGTGGGGCATTGTATACGATGAAGAAGGAAATGTTGTGAAACATAAAATAGAATGTGAGCAAAATCAAGTTTCTGAAATTGATTTTGTAGATAAAACTCTACTTTCTTTTGATATTGGTGCAGGGACGACAGAAGAAGTTGTTTCATTAGGGGTAAATTTCCGTCCGCAACTAAGTAAAGGTTTATCTTATGGTGTAAAAGAAACATTACTACAAATTATTACGAGATGGAACCGGAAGTATCCAACTAAGACGATTGATAGCATTACAGAGTTCAATCAAATTTATTTAAATGATAAGCATCCGAGAAATACCTTATTAGTTGAGGAATCACAGCCGGCACTATTAGGTTTAGCAGCGCGTGTCGCAACAGATATTATAAATAAAATTGATGATATGAAAGACGATCCATACGTGTTTATTTATGGCGGGGGCGCAGTAATTATTAAAAACAGTTTAAAAATGATTTTAAAACAAAAAGGACGACTAAAAAATGTAATCTTTGTAGATAATCCGCTATTTACAAATGCACGGGGATTATTAGTTTATACTTGTTCGCCAAAATATAGAGAGCATAAGCAAAAAGAGTTAGGATTTACAAACTTAACGATAAGTTAGTTGGTGGAAGTATGCGATCTAGGCGATATAAACGTGGTGATCGAGTAAAAATAAGTATTCATAAATCAGTATCACCTGAAATGCTTGCATGGCTGAATAAACAATCAAATCCAACTAATTTCTTTTTCTTTGCTGCGCAGCAACTATTTAAACAAGTAGGAGATATTGACGTTTCAAAAGCTTTACCAAGCAGCCATGTTTTCTCGTTATATGTGGAGCCTTCATCCTTATTAAAAGTCGAAGTAAACCCTTTTAAAAACATGCCACTAGAAACAAATACATCCACCGAAAATGCAAAAAAAAAATTATGGGAATCTGTTGATCAATTAGATTGTCCATTTTTTTAAACATAGAAAAATATAGGAAGTCCCATCACTATACATACGAATACAGTGATGGGTTTTTGTTTGTAAATAGAAGGGGCACAATACAATTTGTGCCCCTTCTTTTAATTATTTGTTTGTCTAAATTTCAGATGTATGTTTAGAAACGGTATTAATTATGCTTTCCCAGTCATTTGGATGATTTTCATGACCTGCCCCTTTTAGAGTTAATAGTACTGAGTTTGGAATTTCATCAATTAGTGCGAGACCATGTTCAAGTGGGAGTGCTGTATCGTCTGTTCCGTGAATAACTAATGTAGATGCTTGTATGGAGTGGAGTACACCTTCATATGCATCATCACCTTGAAGTAAAGCATGATTAAACATACTTAATAAATTGTTTGCGCGTTTTATTTCTTGTTTTACTTGTGTGTAAACTCTATTTTCATCAAAAATTCGTTCTGATCCACATAATAGACGAGATCCTGAAACTAAATACTCTGCCACATCGTGTTTATTTGTCCAATCTATACTTGTGCCATTTGCATGATGTGTTAAAATTCTTTCATCCATTGGGGGTAAATCACGAGTATTGTTATCAGATCCTATTACACTAGTCGCTAGTAAAGTTAGCGTCAAAATTCTATCAGGATATTTTACAGCTGCAATTTGAGCAATCATACCACCTAATGACATACCAAAAAGATGGGCTTTATCAATATGATAAGCGTCTAATACCCCGATTGCATCTTCAGCCATATCTGTAACTGAATAATTTGAAGTGCCAGGTTCATATGTAACAGAGCGTCCAACATCACGATTATCAAAGCGGATAACAAATTTCCCTGTGTTTGCCAACTGTTCACAAAATTCTTCATCCCAATATATCATTGAACAAGTAGCTCCCATAATTAATAAAATAGCGGGATCATTAGAGTTACCAAAGCTTTCTGTACATATATCAATACCGTTTATTTTAAATATCTTTTCATTCATAGAGTTCTCTCCATTTCTTTTGAATTTAATTAAAAATACAATTTTGAATGATTCTAAGGTGTGTGTAAGATTCATTTTGGAATTCACAATGATTCATGCATAATTACCCCCAAAAATAAGTTTATGATAATTCAAGGCAAAAAATTTTGAGAAATAATTGTATGTTATTAAAATAAACAGCAAGGAGGAGAGGAAATGAAAGCAATTGTTATTGATCAATACGGTAGTGTCGAAGAATTAAAAGAAAGACAAGTTTTAAAACCGGTTGTTAAGAAAAACGAGGTATTAATACGCATTCATGCAACATCTGTTAATCCAGTTGATTGGAAAATAAGAAAAGGTGACTTACAAGAACAGTTACGCTTTTCATTTCCAATCACTTTAGGTTTAGATGTAGCTGGAGTTATTGAAGCAATTGGAGAAGATGTAGCGTATTTCAAAATTGGAGATAAAGTATTTACGAAACCTGAAAATATTGGGCAGGGCTCTTATGCTGAATTCATTGCAGTACAATCAGATTTAGTATCACATATGCCTAACAATATGAACTACGAAGAAGCAGCTTCTATTCCTCTTGCAGGACTTACAGCCTGGCAAAGTCTTGTAGATTACGCAAAAATAAAAGAAAATGACCGCGTATTCATTCATGCTGGAGCTGGTGGAGTTGGCAGTATGGCAATCCAAATTGCAAAATCATTTGGGGCTTTTGTAGCAACAACTGCAAGCAGTAAAAACAAAGAATTTTTACAGTCTGTAGGAGCGGATCTCGTTATTGATTATAAAAAAGATAAATTTGAAGAACTAGTATCAGATTTTGATATTGTACTAGATACGATAGGTGGCGAAGTGCAAGAAAAAAGTTTTCGAATTATTAAACCTGGTGGTGTTCTAGTTTCGATTGTTCATGAACCACTACATAAAGTAGAAGGAATAAAATCAGGATTTTTATGGTTAAAACCAAGCGGAAGACAATTAGAAGAATTATCAGCTTTGATTGTACAAGAAAAAATCAAAGCAATCATAAGTAAAGTTGTGCCATTTAATGAAGCAGGAGTTCGAGAAGCTCATATTTTGAGTGAAGGACAACATGTTAGAGGAAAGATTATAATTAAAGTGAAATGATAATGAAGATTATAATTTATAGAATGACTAGATTTGAATAACGAAAAAACGCAACAACGCAACAATAAATAATATCCCATACTACACATTTTCATTTTCGGATATTATTTATTGTTGGCCATTGTGATAGTACTTCTAACCTATACTGTTTCGTATTGTATCATGTAATTTCTCTAATCCAATCGCCATATCTTTCTCGTTTAACATTGAATAGCTAATTCTTAATTGGTTATCATTTGTTTCGTAATTTAATAGACAAGCTGTTCCTGGTAAAAAAGAGACATCTACTTCATTTGCTTTTTGTAATAAAGTAAATGGATCTATAGAATCAGGAAGTGTTACCCATAAATTAAAGCCACCATTTGGCATGTTAAAGCTTATTTCTTTTAATGGCGATAATATGTCTATTGTTAAATCACGTCTCATTTGTAAAGCTGTACGTAATTTTTCTAAATGATTTTTCATACGTTCTGCACGTATGAAAGGGAGGAGTGCTTTTTGCGTTAATAAAGGGCTACCGATATCCATCGAACCCTTCACTGCATATAACCATTCAAAAATAGGACCTTCGGCTATAAGTGCTGCGATACGCAGTCCTGGTGCTAATGTTTTACTAAATCCCTTTAAATATATAACATGACCATTCTTATCAAAACTTTTGATTGGGGGTGGTACGAAAGTATCCTCAAAATATATTTCTCCGAAAGAATCATCTTCAATGATAAAAAATTGATGGAGCTCCGCTAGTTCAATAATTTCCATTCTTCGTTCTTTACTCATTACTGTACCCGTCGGGTTTTGAAAAGTAGGATTCACATATAACAAAACAGGACTCTTTCTTTGGCAAACGTCATCGATTAAATCTGAGCGAATGCCGTTGTTATCAAGACTAATAGGTATAATCTGAACGCCTTTATTAAGAAAAACATCAAGTGCTGCGCCATAACAAGGACTCTCTACTAGTACAATATCTCCAGCTTTTAATAATGTTTGAGCAATTAAATCAATTCCTTGCTGGGCACCACTTGTAATTAATAATTGAGATGGATCTATCGTTAATTGTTGATGTTCTTTTAGATAGTTGCTTATTTCCATTCTTAGTTCAATATCACCTTGCACAGGCCCATAAGTTGCTAACAACATCGGATTTTTATCCAGCAATTTGTGCATTTCATCTGCCAAAAATGGATTTGGTAATAGACGAGGGTACAGAATCGCTTGTGAAAAATCATAATATTTACGGTGCGTATTCATTGCATATTGAGAGCGTGTAACATTAATAGATTTCGATTGTTGCCATTTATACGGTATTGGTTTGAAATCTTTCTTTACACGTTTATATATGTAAGCACCTTTTCCTTGTTCGATGCGTATATACCCTTTCGTTTCTAACTGTTTATACGCTTTACGAACAGTTAATACATTGATTTGTAAATCTGTGGCCATACAACGTAAAGAAGGAAGGGATTCGCCATGTGAAAGCATGCCGCTTTGTACTCGTTCAACAATTTGCATATATATTTGTTGATAATACGGTATGTTTGATTCTTTACGTAGCACAATCTTCATAGTTTCACCTAGTTTTCTTTTTAATTTAATTAAATCGAAAAACATATAGGGAATCAACTACAAGTTGAGGTAACTGTTATATGTGCCGATACACTGTTATACACCATACCCTCTATACTCATGTTAAGAGTGAAAAAGGAGGAAGCAAAATGGTCATTTTTAATTACATTTTAGTATGTATTATTTTCGGAACAACATTTTTAACGATAAAAATTGGAATTGAAGCAGGAGCACCACCATTGTTTTCAGCAGGAATTCGCTTCTTTTTAGCGGGTATAATCCTTATGATTATTTTTAAGTTAAAGCGAAAAGAAATTATGCCACATATATTTTCAAAACGGATTATGTATGCTGGTTTTTGTTTAACATTCATGACATTCGCAAGTTTGTACTGGTCAGAACAATATATTTCTTCAGGATTAGCTGCTGTTCTTTCTGCTACGGGACCAATGATGATTTTGTTAATACAAGCAAAGAGGAATAAGACAAAATTACAAAAGGAGCAACTCGTTGCTTTAGTTATTGCACTAATAGGTGTTATATTTGTTTCTTTACCAGGAATGCATCAAAAAGTGAGTTTTATATGGAGTATTGCTTGTATTGTTTTAGTAATAGGAGAGTTATTTTACGGAATAGGTTCTATTCGTTCGAAAGAAATACTTTCAGATTTATCAAATGTATCACCATTTCTTATTAACGGTATTCAAATGTTTTATGGAGGAATTTTACTACTAATCGCATCTATTATTTTAGAACAACCAAATGTAACTGTATTAACTTCATGGAGTGTACAATGGCCTATTTTATATCTCATATTTATTGGATCAATTGGTGGACACGGGTTATATTACTGGCTCTTATCAAAAACAAATCCAGTATTTCCATCAACATGGTTATATGTATCACCATTAATTGCAATAATTGTGGGATATATCATTTTAGGAGAACCTTTAAATCCTACAATGGGAATTGGAGCTTGTTTCATATTGATTGGTGTATTTTTAGCCAATCGTACAACAATTGGCGCTTATTTTAAGCAAGGGAAGTTATTGAAGAAAGAGCTTTAAATAGAAACGACTGACGTATTTTAAGAACTTAAATAAATAAGTGATACAAAAAACATGCTATGACAAATTTGTAGCATGTTTTTCTTACTGGATAAGTTACCATAATTTCCTTGCAAAAACAACGAACGGTGTACTTTACGAACAGTGTTCGTTATGTTATAAATAGAACAAGTAATTCAAAAACATGTAAGGTGTGATTAATGATGGAAAGAACGAACAATACGAAAAAAAGAATTGCGATTATAGGGGCTGGACCAGGAGGATTAACATTAGCTCGTATATTACAACAGCATGGTTTAAAAAGTGTTGTGTATGAAAGAGAAACATCACCAATGAGTCGTCAGCAAGGAGGTTCATTAGATATTCATAATGATACTGGTCAAGAAGCGCTAAAAGAAGCAGGGTTGTTAGAGAAATTTTATGAATCTGCTAGATATGAGGGAGAAGATTTTCGCTTATTTGATAAAAGTGGAAAAATATATTTAGATGAAGAAGCAGATTCAACTGGCGGGAATCGTCCTGAAATTGATCGTGGTGAGTTGCGTGAGTTGCTGTTAAACTCTGTTGATTCAGAATGTATACATTGGGGATATAATTTAATAAAAACTGTTTCTCTAGAAAACGGTATGCATAAACTTTATTTTGAAAATGGACATGAAGATATTGTTGATTTAGTTGTAGCGGCAGATGGGGCTTTTTCACGAATTCGCCCACTTGTCACCGATTCTATACCGCAATATACTGGAATTAGTATGATTGAATTGAATTTGCAAAATGTCACGGAAAATCATCCGGAAATGGCGAAATTTAATCGACGTGGCAAAGTTTTTGCACTTTCGGATCATCAAGGTATTTTGGCACAGTTAAATGGAGATGACAGCATTCGAGTATACTTAAGTTTTAGAACTAATAAAGAATGGCTTGATAATTGTGGGATTACATTTGAAAATTTAGAAGAAGCAAAGAGTCAACTTCTACAATATTTTGAGGACTGGGATGAAACACTTAAAAATTATATTAGATGTGCAGATGGGGCGATTTTTCCTAGACGAATTTATATGTTACCTGTGGGGTTAACTTGGAATAGTACGCCTGGTGTCACTTTAATTGGTGATGCTGCTCACTTAATGTCTCCATTTGCTGGGGAAGGTGTGAACCTAGCTATGCGTGATGCAGCAGAACTTGCACTAGCTATTGTAAAATATGACGATTTGAACGAAGCGATCAAAAATTATGAAGGGAAAATGTACGATTATTCTTCACAGTCTGCCGCTATCTCAAATGATAACCTTGAAATTTGCTTTTCAGAAGATGCTGCTGTTAAAATGTACAATCTTATGAATCAACTTCATAAACAACAATAAAAATGAATGGAATTAAGGAGACCTATGGAAGAAAAAACAAATACAACGAATAGCCGTCGTTCACGGCCAGCAAAAGAACCATTGAGTAAAGAAATTATTGTGAAAACTGCATATAACCTCCTGGAATCTGAAGGGATATCAGGTCTTAGTATGAGGAAAATTGCAAAAGTGCTAGATACAGGACCATCCTCTTTATATGTTTATGTTAAAAATGCTGATGAATTAAGAGCGTTTGTATTAGATTATGGTCTAGGAAAGATTGAAGAAATAGATGTCAAAAATGAGACATGGAAAAAAGCATTATTTGAACTTATATATTCATATTTCAGAATTTTGTTCAATTCCCCTGGAATGGCGGAATTGGCTTTAATGACAATTCCAATTGGACCAAATTCGTTAGCTCTTACCGAACAGATTTTGCGCCAATTACAAGTAGGAGGAGTGAATGCGAAATCATCAGCATGGGGAGTAGATATTCTACTGTTATATGCTGCTTCAGTCGCATATGAACAAACAGCACGTAAAGAAAAGGGAACTACACTTGACGCAATTCGCGCTTCGTATGAAACATTAGATGTAGTAAAGTATCCGATGATTGTAAGCTTAAAAGATGATATGTTGTCTGGTGGAGAAGAAAGGTTCCGCTGGGGATTAGAAGTTGTACTTCAAGGTATTTTACATGCGCAATAATATGGATCTTAACATCGAGAATCAATGGCGATATTTATATGAAATAAAAACACACTAGGTCTTTAAACCATAGTGTGTTTTTATAATTAATTCACTTTTTTAATAAAACCTTTATAATGACGTTTTACAAGCTGACTTTCTAACGTCTTCATAGTTTCTAGCGCTACACCAACAATGATAAGTAAGCTTGTACCACCAATTTGAGCAGAAGGTGGTAATGTAGCAATTTTTGTGAATACGAGCGGTAATATGGAAATTGCACCTAAGAAAATTGCACCGATAAATGTTAAACGGTATAAAATTTTAGTTACATATTGTTCAGTTGCTTTACCAGGACGAATACCAGGAACATATCCGTTTTGCTTTTTCAAATTCTCAGCCATTTGTTCAGGATTCACTTGAATAAATGCGTAGAAGTATGTGAAAGCAACGATAAGACCGACATAAAGTGTCATTCCAATTGGATGTGCGAAATCTAGATTTGCAACTAACCATTTTGATGCGCTTGAATCAGGGAAGAGCTGCGCGATTGTACGCGGCGTCATTAAAAATGCAGAAGCAAAGATAACTGGAATAACACCAGCACTATTTACTTTAAGAGGTAAATGAGTGTTTTTTGCTCCTTGATATTGATTGTTTCCTGAAACAGCTTTTGCATATTGGATCGGTATTTTACGTACAGCTTGTTGAATGTAAATAACGCCAACAACTATCGCTAAAATTACGAGTCCAATTAAAACAATTTTTATGATGTGCATGAATAGTTGGTCGCCAGCATTTTGAAATTGTTGTAAATAAATTTGATTTGCAACATTTGGAATCGCGGCAACAAGACCTGCGAAAATAATCATCGAAATACCATTACCGACGCCGTTAGCGGTAATTTGTTCGCCTAACCAAAGTAAAAATGCAGTACCTGCAGTTAAAACTGTCGCAATAAATAAGTATGTAGTCCAGCTTTGATCTGTTATTAATTGTCCACCTGCTATATTATTAAAGCCATAAGACATTCCGATGGCCTGTATGAATGCGAGAATGATTGTAAAGTATCGAGTGAATTGAGCTGATTTCTTACGGCCCATTTCTCCTTGCTTTGCCCATTCCGAAAATTTAGGTATAACATCCATTTGAAGTAATTGTACTATGATAGAAGCTGTAATATATGGTGTAATACCTACAGCAAAGATTGAGAAGTGTTGCAGTGCTCCTCCGCCAAATACGTTTAACATACCTAAAACGTTAGCTTGATCTTGTACTTTTAATACCTCTGCGTTAGTATGAGGAACTGGAATAAACGTGCCAATTCGAAAAACGATTAACATCGCTAGTGTAAAAAGGATTTTCCTTCTTATCTCAGCTACTCTCATGAAATTTGAAATTGTACGAAACATTATGTCGCCTCCTATATTTTTATCAGTAAAAAACTGATTATTATACCCTATGAAGTAACCACAAACCTCCTTCCGCACTAAATTCATTTGACAAATGGATTTTCATACACTTTGTAGTTTTCACGGATATAAAAATATAAGGTGTTATATAAGCGACCTATACACTTTTCGTAATCATTCAATACCCATAATATATCGAATAAATTAACAAATGTACATACATACGCATGAAAAATGAATAAATAGGGTGATTTTTTACATTTATGTAATGTTCGATTGAATAAGACAACGCTTATTAAAAATATATAGTGCTACTACGAATGCATCGTTTAATGATGTTTGACAGGTTGATTCGGTCCGTTGACATTTCGGAATCAGAAGATTATAGAAATCTAAGAAAATAGTTGTTGCAGTATATAGAAGGTGTTAAACAGCAAGTCAAAAGCGCATGCATTTTATTCTCTTTATTTTTGTAGCAGAACCACCTTCAAAATTATTTTTTGTAGTTGAAGTTTCCCGAATAATAAGTTACATTTTTAAAGTTCAAACAACTTTACGAAAGTACAAAAAGGGGAGAAATATTATTATTATGCAAAGAATGAAATGGAAGAACTATGTATGTTACTTTGTAATTCTATTACTGCTCGGAACAGCAGTAATAGTCAAACCACCTATCTCTAAGGCTGAGGAATCTGAAGTTAATATTACATTGTTAGGTACTGCAGATATTCATGGTAGATTTATGCCGTGGGATTATGCACTTGATGGAGCAAATATGAGTGGAAGTTTGACGCAGCTTTATACGGTTATAAAGAAGGTCCGTCAAGAAAATCCAAATACCATATTAGTAGATGCCGGGGATACAATTCAAGGAAACTCAGTAGAATTATTCAACGATAAGCCACAATCGCCAATGATGGTAGCGATGAATACAATGGGATATGACGCCTGGGCATTTGGAAATCATGAATTCAACTTTGGATTAGATACATTGAAAAAAGTTAGTGAGCAATATAAGGGAAAAACGTTAGCAGGTAATATTTATAAGGAAAATGGAGAGCGCTTTCTTCCTGCATATACAATTGTAGAAAAAGGTGGAATTAGAGTTGGGATTATTGGTATGAATACACCAATGATTAGTGATTTTGAAAAAGGGACAGATCACTTAGATGGTTTAGTGGTGAAAAATCCGGTAGAAGAGACGAAAAAGGCAATTAAGGAATTAGAAGGTAAAGTAGATGTAATGGTAGGAGTTATGCATATGGGATTAGAAAATGAGAATGGTATCCCTGGTACTGGTGTTCAAGATATTGCAAATGCTTGTCCGGAACTAAGCGCTATTTTTGCGGCTCACATGCATAAACTTGTAAAAAAAGAAGTTGTAAATGGCGTAATTATTACAGAGCCAGATAAATATGGAACACATATTTCACGTATTGATCTTACTTTTACAAAGCAAGATGGGAAGTTAGTTTTAAAAGATAAAACTGCTACCGCTATACCTGTAAAAAATGCTGATGGAACAACGATATTATCTGATCCTACACTTGAAGAAACACTAACACCTTTTCACGAATACGCGAGAGGAGATGCAAATGTTGTAGTCGCTCAATTAAAGGGTAGAAATCTTGTTCCTGAAAATGAAATAAAGGGTATTCCAAGTGTTCAGATTCAAGAAACACCTTTATCAGATTTCTTTCATGAAGTCATGCTCTATTACAGTAAAGCGGATGTAGTAGCCCATCAAATTGATAATGATTATGCCCGTTTGGATATTGGGCCTATAAAGAAGAAAGATATTGCGTATAATTATCAATATGCTTTGGGAGAAATTACAGTATATAAGATAACCGGAAAAGATTTAAAAGATTATATGGAGTGGGCAGCAGGATATTTTAACTCATCTCGTGCCGGAGATGTAACCGTTAGCTTTGATAAAACCCGCCGTGCATCTAAATACAGTACGAACGATTTCTTTGGAGGCGTAAAATACGAAATTGACTTAACAAAACCATATGGAAGTAGAATTACAAATTTACGCTCTATTCGTACAAACAAACCAATCAAAATGAGCGATGTTATGACGCTGGGAATGAATGCATATAGAATGGAGGCTCTTCAGGCAAAAGGGGGCGCTTTAGAGGGACGTAAATTTGAACAAACTTGGTCATCTAAACAAGAAAATGCATTCGGAGAAACAGGTGGAACCATTCGTAACCTCGCTATTACATATTTAAAAGAGGTAAAGAACGGTGTATACACGCCAAAAGTTATGCGTAATTGGAAAATTACTGGTGTAGATATACATTCTTCAGAGCATAAGGCCGTAGTTGATCTTGTGAATAAAGGGATTTTAGAAATTCCAAAAACAGAAGACGGAAAATACACAAATATAGCATCTATAAATACGAAAGACTCAATTTCAAAAGAAGAGATTATATTACTCTCACAAAAAGCAAATATTAATCCAAATCAGTTTAATCATGTAAAGACAAAAGGTGAATTCTACAAAAAACTTAGTAGGATTACTAGAAAAATATAAAATATAAAGTTTCTTATAGTAATTGTTATTTTAATAGCATGAAACCCACTCTTAAAAAAGTAAAGAGTGGGTTTTTATGTTGTTATTTAGATGTAAGTGTACTTTTATTAGAATGAAATATAGATAATTAGCAACTAATCAATTGGATGAGCGCCTTAGGGAGCTCTTTTTTTATTGAAATTAATGCATTTATATGAGTTGTTCTTTATTTATAGCATCATCCTTAATTTATGTAATTTTGCATAATGTTACATAAATTGTGTATTTTCTCTTTTTTCCGACAGTAATAGACAGTATACTTTGTACAAGCTTTCTATTTCAAAAATTATACGAGGTGAAATAATGAAAAACAAAAAGACATTAACTAAGGTAGCATTAACAACAGGATTAGCTTTAACAGCTGTGGCACCATATGGGGTAGGTCATGCAGAAGAAACAGATCAACTACAAGTTCAAATTCAGGAGGAATCGTTCCGTTCAGGTGAACTTACACAACCGTCACAAAAGGCACCAGAAAATGTAGTAAAGGATGCACTTAAGGAGAAAGCAGAACA
Organism: Bacillus cereus; assembly: GCF_002567495.1. GTDB lineage: Bacteria > Bacillota > Bacilli > Bacillales > Bacillaceae_G > Bacillus_A > Bacillus_A cereus_AQ. The sequence continues at coordinate 145,516 of NZ_NVAP01000038.1, forward strand.
AGCTCTGTCTCAAAAACAAGTCAATGGAGAAGCAGGAGTAGATTATAAAGTCCTTCAAAAACGTGGTTCGTATGATGGAACTACACTTGTACGTATGCAGCAAACATACGAAGGGAAAGAAGTATATGGACATCAATTAACTGCACACGTAGATAATAAGGGTGTTATTAAAAGTGTTTCAGGCGATAGCGCGCAAAATTTAAAACAAGAAGAATTGAAAAAACCTATTAATCTATCAAAAGATGAAGCAAAACAATATATTTATACGAAATACGGGAACGATATCAAGTTTATTTCTGAGCCAGAAGTTAAAGAGGTTATTTTTGTTGATGAAAATAATGGACAAGCTAGCAATGCATACCAAGTTACCTTTGAAGCTGCAACACCAAACTATATATCGGGTACTTATTTAGTAAATGCACAAAATGGTGATATGTTAAAAAATATGGTAAAAGAATCTAACTTAAAAGCAAGTGAAAAACTAGTTGGAGCCTTAAAGAAAAGTAAACAAAGCAGTCTTACATCATTAACTGGAACAGGAAAAGATGATTTAGGTATTTCTCGTTCATTTGGTATCTCTAAACAAAGTAATGGCAAATATGCTCTTGCTGATTATACAAGAGGGCAAGGAATTGAAACATATGATGTGAATTACAAAGATATTACTAAAGAAGAAAGCTATTATCCTGGTACATTAGCAACTAGTACTTCGGCAACATTTAACGATCCAAAAGCAGTAAGTGCTCATTACTTAGCAACAAAAGTATTTGATTTTTATAAAGATAAATACAAGCGTAATAGCTTTGATAATAAGGGGCAAAAGGTAGTTTCAGTTGTACACGCTTGGGATTCTGAAGAGACGAATGATCCGAAAAATTGGCAGAATGCGTTAAGTGCTAATAATGGAAGTATGCTTGTATATGGCGATCCTATCGTTAAAGCATATGATGTAGCTGGACATGAATTTACGCATGCTGTTACTTCTAGTGAATCTAATCTTGAATATTACGGTGAATCTGGTGCGATTAATGAGGCGCTATCTGATATTATGGGAACATCTATTGAGAAATACGTAAATAATGGAAGCTTTAACTGGACAATGGGAGAACAAACTGGATCTGTTTTCCGTGATATGGAAAACCCAGCTTCTGTTCCATCTTCACTTGGAGTACCTTATCCAGATGATTATAGTGAATTTAACGATTTTAATGGATGGGATCAAGGCGGTGTTCATTTTAATTCAAGCATTATTAATAAAGTTGCATATCTCATTGCAAAAGGCGGAACTCATAACGGAGTAACTGTTAAAGGAATTGGTGAAGATAAAATGTTTGATATTTTCTATTATGCAAATACAGATGAGTTAAACATGACTTCTAATTTCAAAGAATTGAGATCAGCATGTATTCGAGTGGCAACTAATAAATATGGTGCGAATACAACTGAAGTTCAAGCAGTTCAAAAGGCATTTGATGCAGCAAAAATTAAGTAATTTAGAAATATAGTCCTCATTCATATATTAATACATTATGAAAAACAGCTAATGACATTTTAATGATATTAGCTGTTTTTTTTACGTAGCAATGTAGTATTGAAAATACACTTACTAAGCAATAATTAGGCGCTCTACCTTTAAGAAGTTGCGACAAATATATAAGGTTTAAAGTATATAAAAACAGAAAATTAATAATATATTGACCTCTCGATAGAAAGTCTATAAAATGAAAGCGATAACAAACGATTGCTTTAAAATGATTTCCCTGATCTTTTAGTATTTACAAATATATGAAGGCATAGGAAAATCTATTTTTTTAACTATTAATGCAAACGCTTTCGTATCAAAAGGTCATTGAAATACATACGTGAAAATAGTCAATATGGAGGTGAAATTAAAGAGATTTCTAGATTAATTTAAGTAGTGTTATGTAGTGTAAGCATAATAAATCGCTAGTAATATTTGAAGAAAGGGTGTATGTGGTGCAAATTACAAAAAGATTAATTAATAAATCATTCTTATTACTTACTATAATCGTTATGTTATCATCTGTTTTCTCCTTTCAGAGTGTGAAGGCAATTTCAAATTCGAAAACAACTGAAATTATCATTCATTACAAAGAAAAGCTTGGAAATACAAAAGACTGGAATCTTTGGTTATGGGGAGAAAATGCGAATGGTGCATCTTATGAATTTACTGGTGAAGATGAATTTGGAAAATACGCTAAGATAAAAATAGACGGCGACTATAATCGTGTAGGATTTATAGTTCGAACAAATGAATGGGAAAAAGATGGTGGGGATCGTTGGATTGAAAATATAAAGGACGGTCGTGCTGAAGTATGGATTCTTTCGGGTGATGAAAAAGTATATAACTCTAAGCCTTCTTCCGATCTCTCAATTCAAAAAGCAACTATTGAAAGTTTCCATGAAATTACTGTAACGACTAATGTCCCGTTTAATATTAGGGAAAAGAAAATTGAAATTGAAGGCATTAAAATTAAGAATATTAGTCCTTATGATTTAAACAGTGGAGACATTACTAATAAGGTTAAAATAATTACGGAACAGAAAATGGATTTAAAACAAACATACAAAGTTAAAGTAGAAAACTTAGCTAATACGAATACTGAAATTGGTAAAGTCATTCGTAGTGAGGAATTTGATAATTTATTTTATTATAGTGGTAATGATTTAGGGAATATATATACCCCGCAACATACAAAGTTCCGTGTATGGGCCCCTACTGCAAGTGAAGCGAAGTTGGTTACATATAAAAAATGGAGCGATAAAATAGGTACTGAAATAAACATGCAGCAAGGTGAAAAAGGAACTTGGACTGCAGAACTAAAGGGGAACCAAAAAGGGCTCTTTTATACGTATAAAGTCAAAATTGGTGATAAGTGGACTGAAGCAGTTGATCCGTATGCACGTGCTGCTTCTGTAAATGGAGATAAAGGTGCAGTTATTGATTTAGAAGAAACAAATCCGAAAAAATGGAAAGTAAACAAAAAGCCAAAATTTAAAAATCCGGAAGATGCTATTATTTATGAATTGCATGTACGTGATCTTTCCATCCAACCTGAAAGTGGCATTAAGCAGAAAGGGAAATATTTAGGTGTAACAGAAAAAGGAACAAGAGGGCCTGAAGGTGTGAAAACAGGACTTGATCATATAAAGGATCTTGGTGTTACACACGTTCAGTTTTTACCGATATTTGATTATGCTTCAGTAAATGAAGAGACTTTAAATGAACCACAATATAACTGGGGATATGACCCGAAAAATTTCAACGTTCCAGAAGGCTCCTATTCTACAAATCCTTATGAACCGACTGTTCGAATAACTGAATTAAAGCAAATGGTTCAAACACTGCATGATAATAATCTTCGTGTGGTGATGGATGTAGTATATAACCATATGTATAATGCTGCTGAATCTAATTTTCATAAGTTAGTTCCAGGTTATTATTATCGTTACAATGAAGATGGAACATTTGCAAATGGAACCGGTGTAGGAAATGATACTGCTTCAGAAAGAAAAATGATGAGGAAGTTTATGATTGATTCTGTAGCATACTGGGCAAAAGAATACAATTTAGATGGATTCCGTTTTGATTTAATGGGTATTCATGATTATGAAACAATGAATGAAATACGTAAAGCTGTTAATCAAATTGACCCTTCTATTATACTGCATGGAGAAGGCTGGGATTTAAATACACCTCTTGCAGCTGAGTTGAAAGCAAATCAAAAAAATGCGGAGAAAATGAAAGGGATTGCACATTTTAACGATGATATACGTGATGGATTGAAAGGTAGTGTATTTGAGGAGAAAGAAAATGGATTTGTAAATGGAAAGGAAAATATGGAAGACCGTATTAAAAAAGGTATTACGGCAGGTATTGACTACGATACAAATTCGTCTACCTATAAAGATCCAGAACAGGTACTAACTTATGTGGAAGCACATGACAATCATACATTATGGGATAAACTTGAGTTGACTAATTCAGGTGATAACGAAGAAGTGCGAAAACAAATGCACAAGTTGTCTTCTTCGATTTTATTAACATCACAAGGTATTCCGTTCTTACATGCAGGACAAGAGTTTATGCGTACGAAATATGGTGATCATAATAGTTACAAATCTCCAGATTCAATTAACCAGATGGATTGGTTGCGCCGTGCTTCATTTAATAATGAAGTAGATTATATGAAAGGCTTAATAGATTTACGGAAGAAGTACTCAGCTTTTCGAATGACAACTGTAGAGCAAATAAAAACACATGTATCATTTATTGATGCTCCGAAAAATACGGTAGCTTATACAATAGAGGGGAATAAAAACGAATACTTTATGGTGGCTCACAATGCAAATAGAGAAGCGGTTGAAATAGCACTTCCATCGCAAGGTCCTTGGAAAGTACTAGTAGACGGGAAGCAGGCGGGAAGTAAACCACTTTATGTTGTCCATGACAATAAAATTAAAGTTCCTGCATTAAGTTCATTTGTTTTAAAATCAGAAAAACCGATTAAATAAAAGCAAATAATGTGAAAGTGTATACTGAATTAAGTAAATTAAATAAGGTTTGTACATGTAAAAAGCGAAGTGACGGTTATTATCACTTCGTTTTTAAAGTTAAATCAATATAATTTCACATACTGTAATTAAATTACAATTTAATTAACAACAATAACTAAAAGGAGAAGAACTTATCAAGGTTCTTCTCCTTTTTAACGTGTAATTAGGGTATCCGTAATTGTAGGTATAGGTGGGGTAAATTAATAGACGAATAATTTACCCTTAAATTTATAACAGAATAAATAAAGATTTTTATATGTAACATTGCATATAGAGGTGCCACCGGTGAAAATGATGAGTAATGCTTTTCCATATGGCGAGTTTATTTCATTTTCCAATCGTGGAAGGTTAAGTGTGACGACGATTTACATGTGTGATTGGCTAAAAATGAAACATTACAAGTATAAGATTCTATACTTAGTAATCTCACAATTTAAGACCTGTCATTGGATAAATGTGGGGAGTTCAATCGATTCTGAATAAAATTAATAGTATCAGCGGCAATTTTTTTACGTTTAAGAACTATCCCGGCATGCCCACATGTATAAATATATCGTGTAGGTCTTTCCCAAGATTCCCACAAATAGTCCGTATCCTCAGAGTGCACATATAAATCCTGTTTACCTGAAATTAATAAAATATTTTCTTTTTTTACTTTTGGTAATGCTTGACTCGGTTCAGTGATTTTCCAATAATCTATTAAATCATCATACGTTACACCATGATGTTCCAAGTCTTCTCTAATAAATTTACCTGGAGTTGTATTCCAAATTGAATAAGAGAGTCGATTCGCGTAGAAAATGGATGCTAACACATCAATTTCCGCTTCAACAAGAGAGGTTAAGTTAGTAATAAATCCACCTAAGCTGATTCCTATTAGAATCAGGGGACCATTTTTATTTGCTTTAATCCATTTGATCAAAGCTCGTAAATCCGCTACCGCTTGTCTAGTTGCTTGTACTGTTCGTTCAATATTTGCACTTACCATGTACTCTCCACTGAATAGGGATTGATTGGGTTTTCTTTCAAAGTGATATGGGAGAGTGAAATAATACATATTCCACTTCAGGCTGGTCATATGGTCGTGGAATATTTTTTTTACACGTTCGTTAGAATCCATTCTCCAACCGTGAACAAAGATAACATGAGGTGCATCTTCATTTTTATGTAAGAATAATTCCCCAGTTACAGAATCGTTGCGTGAATCACCAGATTGAACCGAGCTTTTATATTTGAATTGTCCAACTATGTATTTCTTTTCCTGTTTTGAATGTTTAAAGTTAAAATGAATATCAGATGGTTTTACTTTATAAAAAGATTCTATGTCCTTTATATTTAATGAAGTGTTAGAAAGGGAAGTATACTGAAACTCTACACTTCTTTTCTTATGTAAATCATACAAGGCGTACCGATCAATGAGTTTTGAAAAAATCAAATTAACCTCCTCCAAAATACTTATTGTTTAAAACATGGACAAAATTTATGTTAAAAATTAATTATAAAATATTCTCTTTTCCTAATAGTAGATGATAAATTTGTATATCATATTATAAAGCTTGCAATAAAATAAAACTATAAATAATTTATACTAAAATCTAAAAAGCAAGTTAATATTCTCTTATATAAATGAGAATATTAACTTGCTTATTTTAAAGTGACGTGATTTGTATGAGATATATTAAACCATTAAAAACCCCTATAGATATCCAAATAGGGTTCTCTATATTTATTGTATAGAAATTACACAGTAAATATTTTTTGTGCTACATACATTAAATTAATCTTAACCTTATAACCTTCACTCTATAAATTCCTTAAACGGAATAACTCCTTATCAATATTCAAGAACGAATGCGTTTTTGAATTTATGTTCTAGCTTTTCTTGAACAGGTAAATGAATAACTACACATAAACTCCTTATATCTCTAGTTAAACTACCGATGAGCTCCATATAAACTCTAGATAACCTATATAGAATACAAGGTATCAAGGAGGTAAGAAAAAATGAATTTTATGAAACGAGCAATTCTCAGTATGAAAAAAAGGATAGGAACATCGTTAATTTTGATGGCAGTTTTTCTAATTGTTACAAATTTGGTTCTTTCAGGTTTCACAATCCAAAATGCATCAAAAAAAGCAGCGGATGCTGCAAGAAAAAAACTTGGTGCAGATGTTACTTTAGGTCTTGATTTTGACAAATTAGGTCAAAAAGCTAAGGAAACTGGAGAAATGCCAAATCCGCCGCAGCTAAATTCAAAAGAAACAGATCAATTAGCGAATTCAAAATATGTAAAAGACTATAATTACATAGGCAGCACTTTCGGAATTTCTGATGGACTTAAACTAGTAGGAGCTTCAGAAGGAGAAGAAGGAGGGAAAGGTAAATTGGGAATGGCGGCTGTACGAGGCGGTTCAAGCTCAGGTACAGAAATGGATATGAATGCTTCTTTTATAATTGAGGGAGTTCGCAAGACAGCATTACAAGAAAGCTTTAAAAACGGAAAAAGTAAAATCATTGATGGAAAACCAATTACAGAGAAAATGAAAGATCAGAATGTTGCTTTAATGGAAAAACGATTAGCGGAATTAAACAATTTGAAAGTAGGAGACAAAGTTAAAGTGCAATCCGGGGATAAGAAGGAAACCCTTGATGTTGAGATTATTGGTATTTACGAAACGAATGAGCAAGCAATGGGTCAACAGGCTCCGCCTATAATGGATCCTGCTAATAAACTATATATGCCGCATTCAACTATGAAAAAATTAGAAGTAGATCCAGGTATAAGTAGTGTTCAAGTCGTGTATTTCTTGAATGATCCACAATATATTGATGCATTTAAAAAAGAAGCAAAAAAATCTAATATTGATTTTAATTATTATAAATTAGATGCGCATGATTCATTGTACAAGCAAATGATTGGTCCTATCGAAAATATCTCTTCGACTTCTCAAATGATTATTTATATTGTATCGATTGCAGGTTCGATCATTTTAGGATTAATCATTATGCTATCAATTAAAGGTCGTCGTAAGGAAATGGGGATTCTATTGTCCATTGGAGAGAAAAAGTGGAAACTGATGGCGCAATTCGTAGTAGAAGTAGTCTGTGTCGCCATTTTAGCATTTGGATTATCCGTAACAACGGGAACTAAAGTTTCTCAATTCATAGGGGATAATTTACTTTCGAATGAAATTGCTACAGCAAGCGAAGAAACAGACACCCCGCAAAATGGTACTGTAATGATGTCTGGACCTGGTGGTACTCTACAAAATCAAAAAGAAGATCCAATTGATAAGATTGATGTAAGTGTAACAGGAGAAGATGTAGGGAAAATGGGTGGAATTGGACTAGCTATTGCTATAATAGCCACGCTTCTTCCGGCATTATCTATTCTACGCTTAAACCCAAAACAAATTCTTTTAAAAGATGAATAAGGAGGCTCGATATGGAAACGATTTTACAATTTAAAAACTTAGATTATTATTATGAAAGTAATGGAAAAAATGTAGCGATACTAGATAATGTTAATTTTTCTTTTCAAAAAGGGCATTTCTACACGATTTTAGGGCCATCTGGATCTGGTAAAACCACAACTCTAAGCTTAGGTTGCGGACTAGATATCCCCAAAAATGGCTATGTGCTGTATAATGGCAAGGATATTAGAAAAATTGGTTTGGATCGATATCGTAATCAATATGTATCTGTCATTTTCCAGTCTTATAACTTGATTACCTATATGACTGCTCTTCAAAATGTCTTAACAGCAATGGAAATTACAGGTGTTAAAGTACAAAATAAAACGGCAAGGGCTTTAGAATTATTAAAGAAGGTAGGGCTTACAGAAGTAGAAGTGAAACGTAACGTTCTGCAACTAAGTGGCGGGCAACAACAGCGTGTAGCAATTGCTCGAGCGTTATCTTGTAATGTTGATTTACTAATTGCTGATGAGCCGACAGGAAACCTTGACGAAGAAACGGCAATGGATATTATAGAACTGTTTCAAGAACTTGCACATAAAGAGAATAAATGCATTATTGTTGTGACGCATTCACAGGAAGTTGCAAAAAAATCAGATCGTGCAGTCTATTTAAGTAAGAAGAAGTTGGTCGTAAATGAAATCTAATTTAAACATCGTGGTTTTTAATTCACATAATTTTCAAAATCAATTTCTTTCTAAAGCTTATATTTGATTTATAATAAAATCAAGCCATAATCAAAATGGTCTCCCTGTATTGAATGTTAAGATAGTTTGTTGTTCCTTTTTTAACAATATTTGAAAAAGAACTTGTAGAATATTCTACAAGTTCTTTTTGTTATGATCGGTTACCTATATCATTGAGGAATTACATATAAAAAACGGGACTGTACCTAGATATATGATCTAAATACTGTCCCGTTTAACTGTATTTGTATAGTTATTGCAGAATTAAACCTACAATCATAATTAAACTAAATACTATCATCCAACCAAACGCACAATAGCCAAAAATTCTAATCCATTTAGGTAATTGATTCATGTTAATTTTATTTGTGGGAACTCCTTGCATAGACAACATCATTTTTTGATCTCTATCCCTATTATTTTGTTGTTCGTACATAATATCATCACCTTTCCAGAACTATTGTGTTTATAGTATACCAGCCTGAAGAAAATTATGTACAGAATAAAAGGGGATAGCTTATATATTATATGGTGAATTTTATAAATAAAGACGTTTAATTGCCCATAGCTCTAATCGCTAACCTTTTATAAATACTGAAAAAGAGCCCTACATAAATAGGACTCTTTTTCTTCAAGTATTAACTTGCTGGATATGCATCAGAACCAAGATAACGTTCTTTTATAATTTGAAGATGATGAAGTTCATGACCAGCAATGATGTATGCTAATGCACGAACTGTAACTTCAGAATTGTTCGCATTTCCTCTTTGTAACCAAGCTTCTTTATCTAAGCTTCTAAGTAAATACAAGGTAGATTGGCGAACAACTATTAAATTCTCAAGAAGATCTTGCATAGATTGCTTATCAAAAGCAGCTCTAAGAACATACATATCATCGTTATAGCCTGGAAGTTCTGTTGTCTCGCCTCGAGCAATAGATAGCAATCGATATGCCATAATACGTTCTGTATCTGCTATATGACCGATTACTTCTTTTATACTCCATTTAGTAGAAGCATACCGGAAAAGTCCCTCACTATCAGAAACTTCCTTTAATACAAGGTTCGTTTCCTTCATTTGTTGTTCTAGAATATGTATGATATTTCCGTCTGATACTAAGTTGATATACGTTGCATAATAGGGGTTATATTCACTTACCTTTGGTCTTATTTGCATACGAATCATCCTTTATATTTAATCTTTACATACAGCTTATCATAAAAGAATTCTAAATTAATCTGAAAAATGGGGGTGAATATACATTTTTCATCCTTCTTTTCAGTTTCATAGATTAAATGCATCCCAAATAAGGGAATCTAATTTGCCGCTAATCGGAATTTCGCTTTGTTTGCTGTATAGTAGGAAGATAATATTTAAGTTGGATACAGTGGATTGGGCGATCCTTAATTGTTGTCACTACTTATGACGATCGCCATTAAAAAAATAGTACACGTTATAAAACGAGCAGCCAGTCAATTCGTTCCTAATAAGTCTATACTTACTACAAAAACAAACAAACTCGTCCTATTTAGAGGAGAGTTTGTTTTGGTGTTTAGATAATGGAATGCTCATGCAAAATTGAACACTATGTTCCATATTTTTTATAGAATACTTTATATCTAGTGTTTCAAGAATTTGTTTAACAATATATAGCCCCAAACCACTTCCTCCAGTATTTCGATTCCTTGATTTTTCAATTCGATAAAATGGTTTGAAAATTTGTTGTATATCTTCATCTTTAATATTGACACCTGTATTTATAATTTGCATTTCGATTTGACCTTGTTTAGAATCCTCACTTAACTTTATATAGACTTTTTCATTATGTGGTGAATACATAACCGCATTATGGATAATATTTTTACATGCTTTTTCTAAAAGGGCATAATCTGTATAAACAGAAAGGGAAGAATCAATTTTTTTTATTATGTCGATGTTTTTTTGAGAAGCAAAAAATTCGAGATCTTTTGTGATTGTACCAATTAACTTTGAAAGATTAACTTCTTCTACTTTTAGTTTGAAGGTGTGTTGTTCTAATTTTGATACGCTTAAAATTTCACGAACTAATTGTTCCATACTTTCAATAATTTGATGATTTTTCTTTAAATATTGATCCCGATTTTGATAAGGACCAATATTGTATATCATTCCTTCTAAGTAGCCTTTCATTACAGTAAGAGGAGATTTTAATTCATGTGCTACAATCGCAAAAAACTCTCTGCGTTTTGTTTCTATTTCTCTTTCTTTTTCAATATCATTTTTTAATTGTTCATTTGCTTTCTTTAAATCAAACATTGCTTGTTGTAAGTTAATAGACATGTCATTCAAACTATTAGATAATTCTCCTAACTCATCTGTAGAGCGAACCTCAATTTTTTCGGAGAAATCTAAATTAGCCATCTTTTGTGCACCTTCATTAATATAAATAAGTGGCTTTGTAATAAACCTAGAATAGAAATAAGCACTCCCTACACCAATTATGAGTACAATGATACTAATATAGGGAAGGAAACGTACTAAAACCTGTGAAGCTTCATCAATCGGCTGAAATGTAGCGAACACTACAAGAGTTAAACTACCATCTTGGAATTGAATTGGTTTCGTAACGTTATATGAATTGCTAAGGGTACCTGCATTCTCTAATCTTGTTGCTTTAGTAACCACTGTGGTTTGCCTACCACTTTGAATAAAAGAAAATGAAGGGGAATAAATAATTATTCCGTCTTTATTTTGAAGCGAAAGCATCGCATTATTTTTTTTTGCGTATTCATCAAAAAGTGGTATCGCATCTTGAAACGTAAGATCTTTAGACTTTTCAATTATTTCTTTTATCCCTGTTTGAAGTTGATCTGTTTTGTATTGCTCATAGAACGTAGGGAGAAAGAAGTATAAAGTTAAATAAATCAATACTGCAAAGGATAATAAAATGAGAGATGTAGTCATAAAGAGTTTATAAGTAATTTGCTTCATTTTCATAAGTTTCACAATACTATTCATCAATTTTATAACCAATACCCTTTATTGTTTTAATATAAGGGATAGCTAATTTTTTGCGTAGGTTTTTAATATGTGTATCAATTATTCGTGTTTCTCCAAAATAATCGTAGCCCCAAACCTTTTCAACGATATTTTCTCTTGTGAGTACTTTTCTCTCATTTTGAAATAGTAGTTGTAGAATTTCAAACTCTTTTGTCGTTAATATAATTTCGACGTCATTTACATACACTCTATATGCATCCGCATCGATACGTACTTCTTTAAATATCAAATGATTATTTACATTTTTATCATAACTTCTTCTAAGTACAGCTTCGACTCGTCTAATCAAAACATGAAATGAAAAGGGTTTTGTTATATAATCATCGATTCCAAGATCGAATCCTTTCATTTGATCTTCCTCTTCTTCCAACGCAGTTAGCATAATAATTGGTACGTTTGAATGACTTCGAATCATTTTAGAAACTTCAAACCCATTAAGATTGGGCATCATGACATCTAGAAGAATTAAATCAAATGATTGCTTATTAAATTGTGTCATACCCTCTAGTCCATCTGAAGCGACTACCACTGTATAATGCTGTGTCATTAAAAATTGTTTAATTAATTCCTGAATTTCTTGATCGTCCTCTACCACGAGAATATGATAGTTTTTCATAATATCACCTCTGGTAGTCATTATAGCCGTACTATCTGGAGTTTATGTGGAGATACAGTAGGAAACTTCATAGGATGTTTAACGTATTAGCTCCATTTACTTTGTTATGGAGAAATAATTGTATGCTTGAAAAAAACTTACCGTATGAAAAGATGTACGATTAATATGTACGAAGAACCAATGTATAATAATGTAAAATATATATGATTTCTTAAACTGTGTGAAAATATACTTTTGCTTCTTTACCAGAAGAGGGAAAAGAATTTCAATATAGAAGAAGTTACCGTAACACTAAAGTATGTACCACAAACTTTAGATTTCTTTTGTCTAGTTTCTGTTTAATCTTTAATCACTACATAACAGTGCTCTTGCTAAACCAAAAGTTTAAAGGTACGAACTTGGAGAGATGTACATAATGCTAGAATGATTTGAGGAGTTATAAAGCTATGCTGTTTGATTTAGATGATACGTTACTTGATAGGGATAAGGCAGTAGATAAATTGTTTTTATTTGTTTTAGAGAAGTGTTATGGGGATGTTAATGATGTAGTTAAAAACAATATGTTACAGAAATTCAAAGAATACGATAAAAGGGAATACGGCATTGGTGATAAAACGACAGTTTTGGAGTCTTTATTTGATGAATTTCCACCGAAATATCGATTACCAAAGGATTATATTCAAGATTTTTGGAATCATAATTTCCCTAAATGTTTTTCTATAAACCAAAATACTATTAATTTCTTAAATAGTATCAAGATGCATATTAAAGTTGGTATTATTACAAACGGCTCAACGCAGAGGCAAAAAGCTAAAATATTTAACACGAATTTAAAAAGATATTTTGAAACAATCATTTTTTCTGAAGAAGCAGGATGTAATAAACCTGACAAGCGTATTTTTGAATTAGCATTAAATGAGTTTAATATGGAACCAGAAGATGTGCTCTTTGTTGGAGATGACTTAGAAAAGGATATCGCTGGTTGTCAAAATGCGAATATAAAGGGAGTATGGTTTAACCCTCAGAAGACTAAGAATAATACCGAAATACAACCGTATGCCGAAATTAGTACTTTTGATAGTTTATTATGTTATTGTGGAGACATAAATTTTCAAAAATAGTTAAAAGATAGATCATCCTTAATTTCATTGACCGTATGAAAATATTTAAAACAATGTAAATTTACAACAACATAGGGAGAAAATTAAGCAAGGACAAATCATTTATGTGTATTAATGAAGAGTTGCAAAACATGTTTAATAAATGCCTTAAACATTGTAAAGGAGTGAGACTATGGAAATAAAGAAAATAGTAACCAGTGGAATAAATATAGCAGTCATAAAAAACGATACAGTAGTGATATCAGATGTTCAATCTGCATTGGATCTTATGGCAACAGTTCAATATGAAGTAGATTCAAAGCATATTATCATCCATAAATCATTAATAAGTGAAGATTTCTTTAACCTAAAAACACGTCTTGCGGGTGATATACTTCAAAAGTTTATAAACTACAAAGTAAAGATTGCTATCATTGGGGATTTCGCTATTTACACTAGTAAAAGCTTAAAAGACTTCATTTATGAATGTAATAAAGGGAATGACATTTTTTACTTAGCAACTGAGCAACAAGCTATTGAAAAATTAAGTAAATTAAAGTGATAATCATATCCTACTAAATTCCTCTTTTTCACGTCGTTCATGACTATATGCAACCTATACGATATATAAGAACTGATGTTTGTGATAAACTAAAAGATGAATAAAGGGGGAGTTTTCTTGCACAATTTAAATAATATAATCCAAAATTTAAACAATATAGTTTACAAACCTAACAACTTAATGATTACGAATCTAAAAGAAGAAAAGCAAAACTCAGAGTATGCAGGTGGAATGTTTTACTTAAATAACAAAAGCGTTCGTTTTAGGGTATCAAAAATTACGCCTAATAAAGTTGGGCAATTTGTTTCTTTTTGGGAGAAAGATGAAAATATGCGAAATAAAGCTTTCTCTTATGACGCTGCTCCTGATTTATTAGTTATCACTTGTATTAACGAGAATAAACTAGGACAATTTATTTTTCCTAAAGAGATTCTTCTTAAAGAAAAAATATTGAGAACGCAAAGTCAAACAGGGAAAATGGCAATGAGAATTTATCCTGTTTGGGATACCACTGTTAGCAATCAAGCTAAAAAGAGCCAAATGTGGCAACTTCAATATTTTGTTGATTTAAGTGATATTAATAATTTGCCTATAGATAAACTATTAAATTTATATTCGTAGCTTTTGGTTTGCTCCAAAAAGAAGTAATTACAGAAAAGCATTTGTAATGATGCCTCCTATTTTAATTCTCACATTAAGTTACCTCATTGATTATAATTTTTGTACCGGTACAGTTAAATGAAATGTACGTTGTTACAGTGCCCCTTAAAATTTACAATCAGCATATATTATTTAAACTTATAAATTTTTAAGGGGTGCTGAATATGACGAGTCTACAACATAAGCTTTTTACACGGTTGAGCCTTGAAAATCGTGCTGAAGTAACGTTTGAAGAATTAAATACAATACTCTTTGCATTTGCACATACTATACCATTTGAGAATTTAGATGTTATAGCAGGCAATGCAAAAGTAATTTCCAAAGAAAACTTACAAGAGAAAATCTTAATGAACTGTCGTGGTGGCCTATGTTATGAATTAAATACTCTTTTTTACTATTTTTTAAAAGGCTGTGGCTATGATGTACAACTGGCACTAGGTACGGTTTATAAAAATGATAGAAATGCATGGGCACTTAAGGATGGCCATATAACAATTATTTTAACTTATGATAATGTACAGTATTTAATTGATGTAGGTATAGCTTCGTTAGTACCTCTTGTTCCTGTACCTTTTACTGGTGAGTCTGTTGCTTCAAAAAATGGATCGTACCGGGTGAGACGAAAAGATACGAGTAAAGGAAATTATGTTTTAGAAAGAATAGATACTGATGGAGAATGGAAAGTTTGTCATGCTTTTTATAAACATATTATTGATGAGATAGTAGTAAATGATGTTCAAAGAAGAGTGGTAGAAGATGAGAAGTCTATTTTTAATAAAGGACCAATTGCAGTGAAATTGACGGACTCTGGCCATGTCTCTTTAACGAATAATAGTGTAACTGAAATTATTTATGGAGCAAAAACTAAGCGTGAGGTTACAGAAGAGCAATACAGAGAGCTTTTATATACTTTATTTTCTATTAAGTTATGAATAAACAAATAGCCGGTTCTTATTCAGAATCGGCTATTTTTATTGTTTTTGGTGTAAATGGTTTTGATCTAATATGTTTCGGAAACTGCGGTATAGTTAATGTTTTTAATGTTTCCTCAGCTTCTTCATATGTATGAAAAACTGGTTCTTTTCCATCATCCCCTTGTAAAACTAGCCCTTCATCTCGGATTACATATGGCATAAAACCACTCCTTTTAGTAAAAAATCATGTTCTTTTGTAAAAGAATGATACGATTTAAAGTTTGATTTTCTTAATACATATAATACACTAGAACAGTACGAAAAAGTATGTACAATGAATTTTGAATGTAAAGGAAGATTATTATGTCAGTTATTGATAAATTGAAACTTAATAAGTATACAAATATGGTCGTTATTAACGAACCAAGTGATTATGAGATTTTTACAGGTAAAGAAACCGCATTTTCAAAAGAACACGATGCTATTTTTATTTTTGTAGAAACGCTTGATGAAATGGTAAAACAAACGAATTTTATTATTAGTAATGAAGAATTACTAATTGAAAAAGGTTACGTGTTCTTCGCATATCCGAAAAAAGGTAATTCTCGTTATAGTACTTTTATTCACCGTGATGAGATGTTTCCGGCATTAAGCGTTGGGGAAGATGGATATGTGGGAGAAAGCGAAATTAAATTTGCTCGAATGGTAAGTATGGATGATGTCTTTACTGTTATAGGTTTAAAACGTGAAAAGAAAAAAGCAACGAAAACACCTGCTATGAGTCAATGTGTTGCCGATTATGCAGATCGAATTAAAGATGTTGAAGCATTATTAGCTAATCATCCAAATGAACTTAAGTTTTATCAAAGTTTAACGCCTGGATATCAGAAAGATTGGGCACGTAATCTTTTTTCTGTAAAACAAGAAAAAACACGTGAAAAACGTCTAGAGAAAATGATAGAAATCCTTTCACAAGGCTATAAAACAATTGAATTATTCCGTAAGAAGAAAAAATAATGATTAGGAAAGTCACAATGCTACAACAATTAATTGTGATGAGTACATTGAAAAAAGTATTCCTTCCATTATACTAAGGAATGTTCTTATATTTATATAATTAGCAAAAGAGAAAAGGTGTTTGAAATGAAATCATATATTGTAGTTGGATCTGGAATTTTAGGAGCGTCTACTGCTTATCATCTTGCTAAGGCTGGTGCGAATGTTACTATCGTGGATCGTCAACAATTAGGGCAAGCAACTGATGCAGGAGCAGGTATTGTATGTCCATGGCTATCACAGCGTCGTAATAAAGCGTGGTATAAAATCGTTAAAGGCGGTGCACGTTACTATTCTTCGTTAATTCAGCAATTAGAAGAAGACGGTGAAACGGATACAGGATACAACCGTGTAGGTGCAATTAGTTTACATACTGATGAGAAAAAGTTAGATCAAATGGAAGAGCGAGCTTATAAACGACGTGAAGATGCACCAGAGATTGGTGAAATCACTCGCTTATCAGCTGAAGAAACGAAAAAATTATTCCCAGCATTATCAGAGGAATATAGTTCGGTTCATATTAGTGGTGCTGCACGAGTAAATGGAAGATTATTACGTAACGCATTAATAAGTGCTGCGAAAAAACATGGTGCAACTTTTATAAAAGGTGATGCAGTATTAGTACGTGAAGGGAATCATATTACGGGAGTTACAGTAAACGATAAAACAATTTTAGCAGAAAAGGTTATTATAACTGCAGGCGCATGGGCGAACGAAATCTTGAACCCATTAGGAATTAATTTCTTAGTTACGTTCCAAAAAGGACAAATTGTTCATCTGCAAATAGAAAATACAGCCACAGAAAATATGCCAGTTGTTATGCCACCAAACGATCAATATATTTTAACGTTTGACAATGGTCATGTCGTAATTGGTGCGACACATGAGAATGATACTGGTTTCGATCATCGTGTAACAGTAGGTGGTTTACATGAAGTATTCCATAAGGCATTAGCAATTGCACCTGGCTTAGAAAATGCTACAATGCTTGAAACGAGAGTTGGATTCAGACCATTCACGCCAGGATTCTTACCTGTTATCGGACCACTACCTAACTTTGAAGGAATTCTCGTTGCGAATGGATTAGGAGCTTCGGGTTTAACAGCTGGTCCATACCTAGGAGCGGAACTTGCTAAACTAGCGCTCGGACAGCCGATTGAATTAGATTTAAATGATTATGACGTTGCTGGCGCAATTGAATAACATGGGGCATTGCTAACATTTAGGAAAAACCATGCTATACACATTCGACAGGGAATAATCAGTTTTTCCTCAGTTAAGAGTAAGCCTGTTTATGAAAAATAAAATTCTTTAAAAATAGAGGGCCGACATTATAAATCTGCATTAATAATGTAGAATTGTGATGTCGGCTCTTTATTCATATTGATTTAAAACTTATTTTCGAGAAGAGGTTAAGTAATGAGAGCACCCTATCAAGTATTGATATTTCCTTATATAAAAACTGACGATTCTATTCAATATGCCATTTTTAACCGAAGTGATTATAGTTATTGGCAAGGAATAGCTGGTGGCGGAGAAGACGGTGAGATTCCTATTGAATCAGCAAAACGGGAAGCGTTTGAAGAGGCTGGTATTACAAGAGAATGTCCATATATACAATTAGATTCTGTGTCTTCACTACCAGTAGAGGATGTAGTTGGAGGATTCCTTTGGGGAGAAGAGGTTTATGTAATAAAAGAATTTTCTTTTGGAGTTAAAGTCCCTACAAAAAACATATTATTATCTAAAGAATACTTCAATTATAAATGGTTATGTTTTGAGGAAGCAGTAATGTTTTTGAAATGGGATAGCAACAAAACAGCATTGTGGGAATTAAACAAAAGATTATTAAAACAATAAAAGTGTTAGCTAACAAAGATAGTAGCGGAACAAGAATTGAACCATTAACAAACCCTTGCTACGCTTCTAAACAATGTTTTAGATTATAAAAGATTTAGCATGGGAAATGAATTAAGAGAACTTGCACTAAGAAAAGCCCTATACAGTTGACTCTGAAAAAATGAAAATAGTTAGAAATATTTTTATGTCTTACGGTTTTTGGCTATGAATAACGGAATAAATATTAAGTATTCAACAGTTCAAATAAAACGAGGTAGCTTTTTGTTTTAAGAAGAAAGATGACTCGTTTTATGCTAAAATTCGCTTAGTGTATATTTTCGTTAAAATGTGGGTGGACCCCCTTTTAGCAAAACCGGAGTGGGAATGATGAGTATAAATAGTTTTGTGAGATTGATAAAGGACGAATTATTAAAAGAGGTAAGCATAAGAAGTGAGGATGAATTCGAGCCTGTAGTAGTTAAAGATATTCCTAGACTTTGGAAGTGTTTAGGAACAGGTAATTATGCCGCAGTATTCATGCACAGAGAATACAAAGATTGGGTAGTGAAAGTTTACGTGCGAGAAGGAGAAGGAATTGAAAAAGAGTCAGAAGTATACCGAAGAATTGGAGATCATCCTTCTTATTCAAAGCTTATATATAAAGGAGAAAATTTCATAGTATTGAAATGTTTAAAAGAAATTACCTTATACGATGCTATTCATAAGGGGATTAAAATTCCTAAGCAGGTAATACTTGATATCAATGAGGCTTTAGAGTATGCGAGGGAACAAGGATTAACTCCTTGTGATGTTCACGGGAAAAATGTGATGATGGAAAAAGGAAGGGGATATGTAGTCGATGTATCTGATTTCTTAAAAACAAAAGAAGATAGTAAGTGGAAAGACCTAGAAAAGGCATATTTCACCTTTTATTTTCCTTTCATTTATAAATTGCCTTTCCCTGTTAAAATACCGTATTTTATGTTAAACATTGTTAGACGTTCGTACAGAAAATATAAGAAGTTTAAAAAGAAATTCAAATTGTAAAAGGACCACATACTTACCTTTAGACTAGATAAGTGAACCAATATGTACGGTACTAATTTTATAATTTCATGTAGTATCCAATTGAACAAATGGGTGTCCCGCTACATCGCCATAAACTTAAGAAATGCATTGTTCCCAAAAACGAGTTGAATTCACATAAATTACTGTAGAAAAATTAAAATTTTTGTTTAGGGGCTACTTCAAGACCTTAGCTTGCTAGGTATGTGGTGCTACCCAAAAATAAAAAGATTAGGAGTGAATCCTAATCTTTTTATTTATACATATTATTGTTAGTTATATCACTATCAATTCCAAAACGGGATATCTTGAATAAATGAAACCGTCAAAATTAGTGTTGATGCGGAACCAGCAGTTACTAAAGTTACTATTTTTCGTCCATTCTGTTCTTTTGAAGGTTTTATAAGTTCTGTAATTAATACAATCCATATTATGATAGAGACTATTGAAATAATATTTATAGACATATGTAACACATCCCTTCTTGTTTTCACATAAATATTTCTTCTTTTATAAAATAAAAGCAATCCAACAAGAAAATATGTACAGCATTACAAATCAATATTTCCCTGTTAAACCCCCTTTTTTAAATAGAAATACGACTGATAAAACGATAACAACAGCCTTCAAACTGCCCCAATATGGATAAATAGCATGATCTGTTAGACTAGCATGTTGAAAAATGTTCTCTAAACCGAAAATCCCTATAATGACTGCTAAAAGAAAAGCGGCTTTTCCAATAGTCGTATGGCGATGGAGGGTAAATAAATAGATTGCGAAAATTAGTGGTAAGATGATTTGTAGTACGATTGTCATAGTTCGTCCCCCAGATTATTTATAATTATATTATATACAAAATTGTAATAAAAAGGAATGTGATTTATTTGATACTAACAGAACTACTCTAATCATATTCTTCTATAAAAAAGAGAAAAAAGGAGTGTACAGTTAGTTGACAAAAGTTAAAGTTAGTTTACGACCCATTGTTCATAACGTAAATTTACCAACTGTATTGAAAACAAGTATACTTCCAGGCGATTCAACTGAAAGACTATTTATTGCAACCCAATTAGGAGAGATTTTTCACATAGGAGATGGAGTTATAAAGACATTTTTAGATATTCGTCAACGAATTATCAAATTAGGTACATTTGAAGAAGGTGTTTCTAGTAGTGGGTATGATGAACGAGGATTACTCGGACTAGCATTTCATCCACAATTTTATCAAAATGGGTTATTTTATCTTCATTATTCAGTAGCTGGAACTCAAGGGCCAGGTGCACTTTCTGAACAATTTAAACCGAATCCTTGTGACCCTAAAACGTTAAACTTAAAGTGGGTTAATAGAAATACGCAATATGATCACATTGATACAGTTGAAGAATGGACTTTACAATCTAATGATCAAGCTCAAAAGCGACGAACATTACTGAATGTAAGAAGACCATTTTTTAATCATAACGGAGTCAATAGTTTAAACTTTTCACCTGAGACTGGAAAACTTGTTTTTACAAATGGAGATGGTGGATCAGGCTATGATCCATTTAATTTAAGCCAAGATGATTTAGAAATAGCAGGTAAAATAATTGAAATAGATGTAAGTAAAAATACATTTATAAATAATCCTCCAGTAGTTACACGCTTTAATGAACTTCCTTTATCTATACAAGAAACACTTACAGTAATCGCAAAAGGAGTACGTAATATAACGGGTATTTCATTTCAACGGTTTTATAATCAATATGTGAAATATGCTGGAAATGTCGGACAGGATATTGTAGAGTCTATTTTTTCATTTGTTCAATATAAACCTATACCGGTTACAGAACTTGTTCAAATGCATTTTATGAGGCTCACTCTCAATCAAGAGGGGTTTATCAATTTTGGTTGGAGAGGATGGGAAGGGGATTTACCTACTTCTTTTATACGGCATTGTTCCGAAAATCAGACTTTGGATGAGAGAACAATGGCTTATTATGATGAAACAATACAAATTTCAGCGAGGCGTATTCTGCCGCTACTTAGTTATTTTCATAAAGATTCCAGACCCGATAAGTTTGGAGGAACTTCACTTACAGGAGTTCAGCCATATATGGGAAATACAATTCCAAATTTGACAGGGAGTGTTGTTTTTACTGACCTCGCCAAGAAAGAAGAATCTCAGTCTCCAATTAAGGGTGTTTTAGCCTATACTAGGGCAGGTACAGACGGTAAACATGCTGACTTTCATACTATTGAAACCAATTATGATTTTGGTACGCAAGCAGCTTATTATATGAGTCTAGGAACAAATTTGGATCAAACAAGATTATATTTAGGGGTTTACGGTTCTATGAAAGTAACTGATTTTAATAAAGGTACCATTTTTGAAATTATTCCTTAATACAATATAAATTCTCAGTCTAAAAAGATAAGGTATTTATTCTGTTTCCAAAACGCGCGACTTAACTTGTCCCCTAAAAATCTTCAATGTATAAGCATCTATTGTATAGTCATTCATTACTAGCAGAAAGTAACTCATAAACCATAAGTGTATGAATAATATAGAAAGTAATGAATGAGGTATCTTTAGGGGGTATTTTAATGAATCGGTTTGTACGTTATTGGTATCAACTGATGATAGAGTATGATACGAACTTTGTTCATAAAAGAAAATTTTCTCTAGCAAATAAGTTAGTGATTACAGCATTAATGAGTGCATTGGCCACCATGTTTCAAGCAGCGGGGAACTTAATTCCTGGTATAGGGTTATTCATTAGTCCTTTTGCGACGTTACCAATTTTTTTTGCTATTTGCTACTCTATTCGTGAGGGGGTACTTTCTTATATTCTTACTATTTTCCTATTATTTATTATTGAGCCGAGTGAACTAATTGTGTTTCCCTTTACTACAGGCTTATTAGGTATAGCTTTAGGACTTTCCTTTATACAATTCAAGAGGAGAATTTGGGTGGTTTCCTTTTCTGCGATTTGTCTACTTATAGGAATTATGATTGTTCTAGATATTTTCCGTTTTCCAGTACTTGGTCCTACTATTCATACAACTATGGATATA
Organism: Bacillus cereus; assembly: GCF_002567495.1. GTDB lineage: Bacteria > Bacillota > Bacilli > Bacillales > Bacillaceae_G > Bacillus_A > Bacillus_A cereus_AQ. Next base: position 168,161 of record NZ_NVAP01000038.1, read on the forward strand.
AAAATTAGTTTATCAATATTTATACTGAGCTTTTTATACTGTTGGATCTATGCAGGGCTTTGTAGAATAATGTTGAATAGAGTAAATAAAGTATGGTTTTAACAATTGCATAGAATGGAGATTTAAATCATGTATAACGTTGGAATTAGAAGACCGAATTCGGATGATTTAGAGGAACTTCACTTGTTTTTCCGTATAGTTATTACGAATACATATAAAGACGAAGGATTATCACAATTATTGGATGACATAGAAAATGAAATTAACTCAAAAAAGCAATATTTGAAAAGTGATTTTGATAGTAATGGAGAAAATCGTTACTTTTTGTTAGCAATAGATACAAGTAACGATAAAATCATTGGGACAATTGAAATCGGTCCGGCAAGTACATTGATTACTAGTTGTACAGGTGGTGCGCTTAAGAATTTGTATGAAATAGGAACTATATTCATACTTCCGGAGTATCAAAGAAAAGGTATAGGGAGTTTATTACTGCATACAATGTTTCTTACATTACAAAGCAGAGGAATAACAGAATATTGTTTAGATAGTGGATACAAAAATGCGCAAAGTATATGGACAAAAAAGTTTGGAAAACCTAGCTATGTATTGAAAGATTACTGGGGAGAATCCAGTGATCATATGATTTGGAAGAACAGTTTACATGATACACCTATAATATTTGAATTATAAAATGAAATATACCTCTGAACATAGCTTTTCTCACTTATGTATGCTATTATTTATCTTTATAATAAAAGAGGACGTGAATGAACTTGATTAAAATTAATATTCCTGAAGCTGATGTTTCAATTACTGAACGTAAACAAGTTATTAAAGGAGACGAGCCAATCATTACTCCAATTAATGGATTTATCGATTTCCACTTGTTCCCTAGAGATAAAGGCGGCATTTTTATGTTTTACAATATTAATGACGAACTGCTTTTCGTAGGTAAAGCTCGTAAAATTAGACAACGTATTAAAAAGCATTTTGAAGATAATGTTTCACCAATTAAAAATCACCGTGATGAAGTATACCGCATTGATGCATGTATCGTAGAAGACCCAACAGAAAGAGAAATTTACGAAACATATATCATTAATGAATACAAAGCGAAATATAACGTTGATAAAGTATTCTACAAATAATCAACATTAACAAAAAACAATCCTAGGTAATATGCCAGGATTGTTTTTTCGTTTAGCTTCATTCTTCATATTTTTCCCCTTTCTTTAAATGATTCGCAGCAATAAAACAGATTACACCTATACATATAAGTACAATACCAAGCGTTTTATGTTTTCCCTCAAAGAAAGGAATATCTGAAATCACATTTGTCATACATAACCCTAAAAACACAAGGATAGGTCCCACCCAAAGTAATACATTACCGAATTTTGTGTGCTTCCACATATTAACCCTCCTTAATACTCTTTACATATATATCCATAAAATAAAAGTAAATTCATAGAGAAATATAGTTTTTTTCATATCGAAAATTTAACCTTCATATATTGGTACAAGCAAACGAGAAAGGGGACCATCATGAATTGGTTAGAAGCTTTTATATTAGGAATTATACAAGGTTTAACAGAGTTTTTGCCGATCAGTAGTACAGGACATCTTTATTTAGGAAGACATTTGTTTCAATTAGATGAAGCGGGATTGTTTTTAGATACGATGCTGCATATTGGAACTTTACTCGCGGTGTTTATTTATTACAAAAAAGAATTTATATATTTAATTAAAAATCCATTTTCAAAGCTAATGTTATTACTTATCGTCGGGACAATACCTGCTGTTGTAATTGGCTTATTATTTAAAGACTTCTTTGAAGATATTTCAAAAACAGGAATCACGATTGGTTGGGAGTTTTTAGTGACGGGATTCTTTCTCTACATGGCAGATAAACAAAAGAATGGTCGTAAAAAAATGGATGACATAACATATAAAGACGCATTAATTATCGGCTCATTTCAAGCAGCAGCTATTTTTCCGGCGATTTCTCGTTCTGGTATGACAATTGTCGCTGCATTATGGAGAAAATTAGACCGTGAAACGGCTGCTTACTTTTCTTTTTTACTGTCGACACCAGCAATCGTCGGAGCTATCATTTTGCAATTTGTAGATGTTTTTCAAGGGAAAGCAGAATCTATTTCTAATACATCTTTAATTGTCGGAACGTTATCAGCAGCATTTTTTGGATACATAGCTGTTTCATGGATGATTCAATATTTAAAACGTCATTCATTAAAAGTATTCGCGTATTACGTATGGGGTTTAGGTATTTTAATTTTAACGTTGCAATTTACTAATGTATTTTAATTTAGAATTTATTCGTTTAGATCCTGTTTCATTTAAATACGACAGGATCTCTTTTCATTAAGGGGGGGAAATATGTTTAATAAGGCTATTGTTATTGGCGGAAGTATGGCAGGGAAACTTGCAGCGAAAGCATTATCAAGTTTTTTTAAAGAAGTAATCATTATAGAAGCCGATGAAGAATGGGATGGAAAAGATTCGAGGAAAAGAGTTCCACAAGGCAATCATCCTCATGTGTTATTAAAAGGCGGAGAAAAAGCAATTGAGGAATTGTTTCCTACTATTACGAATGAGTTAATAGCAGCAGGCAGCATCGAAAATAACTTTACGCATGATTTGAAATGGCATCAATTTGGTTTATGGAAACAATCATTCATAGGAGATGTGCATATGATTCAGCAAAGTCGTTCAATGCTCGAATCACATATTCAAAAACGAATTGAACAAGTTTCAAATATTACTATTAAATATGAAACAGTGGTTGAAGGGTTAGTAGTAAATGAAAAGCTTAATAAAGTGTACGGAGTAAAAACGAAATGTTTACATACAGGAAATAAAGAAGAGATCCATGCAGATATTGTTGTTGATGCGAGTGGATTTGGTTCAAAAAGTATAGAGTGGTTACGAGCATACAATGTTGACGTGCAAGAAGAAAAAGTACGTATTGATTTATTTTACGCAACTAGAATGTTTAAACTCAAAGAAAATGAGAAATTAGACTACTGTAATATGCTGATGTCTCCAAGTTTTCCAGAAAATCCTTATGGTGTTCTTGTTCAAAAGATTGAAGATAATCGTTATTTCGTTACTTTCAGTGGATATGCAAATGAGAAAGCACCACAAACTGATGATGAGTTTTATGATTTTGCTGAAAATCTATTAATTTCTAATGTTACAGATTTTCTAAACAAAGCTAAGGGGATTACTGATATAAAGATATACAAAATTCCTTATCAAGTACGTCGACGATTTGATTTAGTGAATAATTTACCAGAAGGATTGTTAGTAGTTGGAGATGCACAATGTCGTTTTGATCCCGTTTTCGGCCAAGGGGTTTCAGTCGCAGCTATGGAGGCACACCAATTGCAATTACTTCTGCAAGGTAAAAAACAGCTTGATAAAACATTTACACAACAATTTTATAAAAAAGCTACTAACATCATACAAACTCCTTGGGAAATGACAACAACGGAAATATCACGTCATCCTCAGCTCAAGAGAGAGTTAACGATGAAACAGTATGTCCAGCTATGGTATACAAAACAAATATACCGACTTTCAGCAAGTGATTCTAACGTTTATATTCGACTAGTAAGAGTGATGAATTTAATTCGTAGTCCATTTCATCTTTTTCATCCGAAAGTACTACTAGCTGTATTACTTAATCGAAAGAAATAGCAGGAATATAATTGATTAAAAAAGAATGTATAACAGTTAGTAAATCAAGAAGGAGAATACGGGATGGAAATATACATAGAGCAATTAAAGAAACAAGATGCTAAGGATTTATTTACGTTTGAACTTACGAATAAATCTTTTTTTGAAACAATGGTACCAAATCGCGGCTCGATATATTTTGAATTTGAATATTTTCAAAAACTACTAGACGATTTATTAATAGAACAGGCGGATGGAGATTCTTATTTTTATTTAATTCGTAATGAAGAAAAAGAAATTGTGGGACGAATAAATTTAGTAGATATAGATACAGAAACTCGAAGCAGTTCGCTAGGGTATCGGGTCGGAGAAAAATTTACTAAAAAAGGAGTTGCAACAGCAGCAGTAAAATTAATTTTAGCCGTAGCGAAAAACAATGAAATTAATGAGGTTCATGCTAAAACAACTACTAATAATCTTGCATCACAAATTGTACTAGAAAAAAGCGGATTTTCTTCTTATCAAAACGAAGCAGATACAACATCTGTAGAATTAAATGGGGAACATGTGAAGTTTGTACATTATATTTGGAGAAATACTTCACGCTTATAATAAGGGGGACTTATTCATGAATGATTTACGTTATCCAATTGGCCAGTTTACATACAAACGTCCTATAACTGAAGAAATGATTGATACATGGATTCAAGAAATCGAGGATTTACCCAATAATTTAGCAAAGGCAATTAAAGATTTAGATCAGAAGCAGTTAGACACACCGTATCGCGTTGGGGGATGGACTGTCCGCCAAGTTGTTCATCACGTTGTTGATAGCCATATGAATAGCTACATACGCTTTAAATTAGCACTGACAGAAAAGAATCCAACTATTAAGCCGTATAAAGAAGAAAAGTGGGCAGAGTTACCCGATTCAAAATTACCGGTAGATGTTTCACTAGTAATGCTAGATTCATTACATAAAAGATGGGTTAACCTTTTATATTCTCTAGAAGTTGAAGATTTAGAAAAGACATTTAATCACCCTGAAACTGGTGAAACAAAACTTGCTGCTGCGATAGGACTATACGCATGGCATGGTCGTCACCATACCGCTCATATTTCTTCTTTAAGAAAGCGTCTAAATTGGTAACATGGAGATTATATTAGAGAAGGCGATAGAAACTGATGCAGAAGTTATATTTCAAATGCAAATAGACTCATTTAGTCCTTTATTAAATACATATAAAGACTATGAAACAAATCCAGCAAATGAAACTATCGAAAAAACTATTTGTAGAATAAATCATGTAGATGGTGGCTTCTATAAAATAATAGTGGATATGAATCTCGTTGGAGCGATATGTATTTCACAAAAAGAAACACCCTCTAAATTTTGGATCAGCCCAATGTTTATTCATCCGAATTATCAAGGAAAAGGAATTGCTCAAAAGACGCTTACATTAATTGAGGAAATGTTTCTTGAAGCAACAAGCTGGGAACTTGCTACTATTTTAGAAGAAGAGAGAAATTGTTTTTTATACGAAAAGATGGGTTATAAAAGAACACAATTAGAAAAGAAATTAAATAATAAAACTACACTTATTTATTACAAAAAAGAAAGGTAAAGCATTTAAAAAACGCTTTACCTTTTTATGTTATTTCAGATTAAATATACAAAAATAATGTATGTTCTTCCAAAATACTCGGGTTAGTAATTTTGAAAGTGAATAAAAATACAAAAACTACTACTTTGTCGTAAATGTTACTAATGCTTTTTGAATGCTTAAAATACTATCGTCACCTTTAAATTCTTTCGTAATTGGATCCTCCATACTAGACACCCAAATTTTAAGTTCTGCATCCAAATCAAAATGCCCAGCCGTTTCGATGCTATATTGTGTAATACTTTTATAAGGGATAGAATGGTATTCTGTTTTTTTGCCAGTTACTCCTTGTTTATCTACTAAAATAAGACGACGATTTGTAAATACGATTAGATCACGAATTAATTTATAAGCATGCTCTACCTTTTCATCGTCTAGCATAATCTTCTCTAAATCACGTTCTACACTTTCAGAACTCGTATTTGATGCATTTCCTAAAATACCGCTAAATAAACCCATATAAAATTCCTCCTTTAATATATGTGGAATAAATTACTTATATTGTAACACGTTACTCACAAAGAAATTACGATATTACTTTAGTAGTTTCTGGTTATTGTTGTAATTAGTTTATATAACCTCATCTTAAAATCTTATGCTAATATGGAATTAAGAAAATAGAAGCAGAGGGATTTAGCATGAAGAATATCGGTTTAGTATTAGAGGGCGGAGGAATGAAAGGTTTATATACTGCAGGTGTACTCGAATATTTCATGGAGAAGAACTTATTCTTTCCGTATGTAGTCGGCGTATCAGCTGGAGCCTGTATGGGAGCAACCTATTTGTCGCGTCAAAAAGGGAGAAATAAGAAAGTAAATACAGAGCTAGTATCCGATCACAGGTATATATCTTATCGAAATTTAATTCGTAAACGTGAATTATTTGGAATGGACTTTTTATTTGACGAAGTACCTACTAAAATTGTCCCATTTGATTTTCAAACGTTCTTAAATTCTAATGAACAATTTGTTATAGGGACGACTGATTGCGAATCAGGACAAGCTGTTTATTATAATAAAACAGAACACGGAAATGATATTTTAAAAATCATTCGTGCATCTAGCTCAGTGCCGTTTATAGCACCTGCTGTCGAATATAATAATCGAAAATTGTTAGATGGAGGGATTATAGACCCTATACCAGTTTTGAAAGCCCAAAAGGATGGTTATGAAAAGAACGTTGTTGTTATGACGAAACCAGAAGGGTACGAGAAGCAGCGGAATAAATTTTCTGGATTAGCTAAAATTCTATATAGAAAATATCCGAAAATCGCAGAGAATTTAGTAGACCATTATCGTTTTTATAATGAGACGATATCTTATATGAATCAAGAAGAACAAAAAGATAATTTTTATGTAATTCAACCAAGTGTACAGCTTCCTATAAGCGGAATAGAAAGAAATAAGGAAAAGCTTGTTAATCTATATAATCTTGGGTATATCGATGCTCAATATCATTATGAAAACTTATTAAATTGGATAGAGAAATAAAGGGGTGGAAAGTTGCTATTAGGTAAAAAGGTTATTTTTAATGAATTGCAGAGAATGCCTAGTCTGCTGTATAAACCGTTTCCGAATTGTGACATTCGAAAAATAAGAAAAGATTTTAATAATATGTTTACAGAAGATGATTGTATAAGCGCTGATTTAAATTATTATTGGATGCATACAGCAGGTACTTTAAGTTACGTGCTTAATAATAATGAACAGGAGATTATGTTTAATCAAATAAAGTGGCTAAGGATATCGTTTTTCGAGTGGTTTCCGCAATATCGTTTTCTAGAAACAGAAATTGTTAAGTATCCCATTTTGTATAGAGATTTCATGAATTATGAAAAGACCCGAAAGCTATTACTTTATTACCTTGCTGAATAAAAGCAAAAACGTACAAGTTACATTACTTGTGCGTATTTTTGTTCATAAAATATTCAACATTAAAAACTAGTTTATATAGGAATTCTAATGAGAAGAAAGAAGTACATATTATAGAATGATGTAGGGAAGGGGAGAAGAGGAGTTGTTTTCCTTTAAGTTATTGTCCAACTCGAATACAGTTAATTATTTATGTTAAAATATTTCGAGTGAAATAACAAAACAAGTCCGCACCGTAGAAGGGATAACATTAACATGAAAAACGTATCAAATATAGATAAAGTAGAATCAATAAAATCTTTACAGTCAACAATCCGTAAACTTGAAAATGCCTTATCACAGATGACTCAAAAAGGATCAAATACTACTTTAGTGAAAAAAAGACTGAAAGCAGCTAGTATCGGCTTAGCTATGTTAGAAAGTGTTTGGAATCAAGAAACCCATCATTATACTAAGGAAGATTTAGCAGAAGCTCGTAATGTTCTGATTAGTTTGCTTCCATCAATTGAAAAGATTTATGTTAAGTCAAAGCTTGGAAGTCCTCAAAGAACGCTTTTAGAAAGAAGAATAAAATCGTTGGAACTTTCTATTCAAGCACTAGATAATTATTCTAGTAAATAACTCATTTAAAGAGTCTTATTACAAAAGTGTAGCAAGGCTCTTGTATCATTCTATTAAAATTAAATATCCTTACTGTCACATTACAGTAAGATTAAAGCAGCTTGATCCACTTCATAATTATTCTCAAACTTCACATCTTCAAGAACTTTTCACTATCTCTAATAAAAACCAATGCATTTAGTAATCTTCAATCGCAAAAACACTCAATTATTTAATTTACGAAAATGGAATCCCGCCATGCATTGCTATAGATCATATTAATCAGCTAAAAGAACTAACTTTCGAAAACGATATTCCGTGGATTGAAAATCAAATTTCATCTATAAATTCTAATACGACTCAACCTCATTTCTATATAGCAGCAGGACAACTTGAAAACAAACCTCTTTTGACAGCTAACAAGCGCTTATACAGAGCTTTAAAAGATAAAGGGTACCAAATTACTTATGAAGAGTTTCAAGGCGGTCATGATAGCGTGTGGTGGCGAGAAAAGTCGTTTGATGGTTTAAAAACTTTGAAACAGACAGAAATCTCACTATAAAGTAAAAAGGAGAGAGAATCTATGAATCAAGAAGAATTAGATAAAAAATTAAAGAAACAAGAGATTTTAGTAAAAGATGAAAAAGTTTGGTCGTATACGTATGAGGATCATATTAGTTCTATCGTGAAACAAGCAGAAAAGAAAGGAGCTTTCGATAATTTACCTGGTAAAGGGAAACCTCTTAATCTTGATAAAGACCTTTCGTACAATCCTGAAAAGCAACTTTATAGAACTTTAGCAAATAATCATGTTTTACCTAGGTGGATTGAGCTTTCAAAAGAAATTGACGATTTAAAAGAAAAACTACAAGAAAATACAAATACAGCAGAAGCAGCGGATTTAATCCGAACTATCAATAAAAAGATTTTAGAGCATAATTTACTTTGTCCACCAAGTGCGCAAAAAATGAGGGTGAAAACGGATTTTTAACGATTTTCAATTAAGCTATCGCTTACTATATAATTAATTAAGGCATTTTCAACTAATTACTAAAGGGAGGCAAATGTTGTGAAGAATACGTATCAACTTCAAATTCCGAAAGAACTAGAACAGTATCGTAGTATTTTAGAAAGAAGTGTGAAACCGTATATTAAAGTGTCTGGAATGCAAGCGGAGACGACTCTTTTTGAAAGTAAGTTTGGTGGATATCCGTATGTACCTATAAATCAAGAGCATCCTAAAGACTCAAACGGACAACCTATGATGCTACTTGCACAGTTAAACCTTGAAGAAATACCACACATTGAACATATGCCTCAACATGGAATGTTACAGTTTTTCATAAGTGCTGAAGAAGATCTTTTTGGAGCAGATTTTGATCATCCAACAAGCCAAAAAGACTTTCGAATTATTTATCATTCTACAATCACAGCGGATTTAACTAAGGTTATTACTGATTTTAGTTATTTAAACACTTTAGATTTAGAAAATTTTATCATACCCGAAGCAGCAAAGCTAAAGTTTGAGTTGGCTTTTCAACCAGTAACACCAAGAGATTATCGATTTGAAATGATTTTTCGTGATAACATTGATTGGGAAGAAATTGTTGATGAAGAAAACGAAACAGAATTAGGTGAACTATATAATGTTCTATGCGAGGATCAAGGGCATAAAATTGGTGGATATCCGTTTTTCACACAGACAGATCCGAGAGAATGGGAAGAAAAATACCAACAGCATGACATATTATTGCTACAAATTGATACAGACAATTCATTAAATATTATGTGGGGAGATTCTGGCGTTGCTAATTTCTTTATACGTAAGGAAGATTTGTTAAATCTAGATTTTCCCAATGTTATTTACAATTGGGATTGTTACTAGAAGATATAAATAAAATAATAGCAAACAAAAAATCTTCCTGAAGGTGAGGAGGATTTTTTTATGTTCAAAATAAGTGTTATGTTAACTAGAATAAAAAATACTATGTAGATTAGAAGTCAAGTGTTTATATAGAAAAACTCGAAGAAAATATACATTGAATAAAACATATATAAATTGAACTAAAATTATAATGTTAATCATAAAATAAAATGAATAATAACGTTGTGTGCAACAAAATAATTCTTATAAAAATTTTTCACGCTGATGAAATTTATTTGCGGATTATTAAATTATGATCATAAATTTTAAAGTTTGATTTGCTGTAAATGCGTAATTGTAAAATTAATGATAAAAACACCAGAAATTCATGTAATAAAGAATTTATGTAAATCTCATTGAAAATCTTCATTTCGTCTCATTAAGTATAGTTTACTTGGTTTTTGATACCTGAAATCGCTTTGTTTCTATAACTGCCTATAATATATATTATGTTAACTGGATAAAAGTAATAAACTTATTATATGTTAGTTTAGATTGTTACGCTTCCCTTTTCATCGGATTCATTCTGTGTAATCGATTGTGTGCTTATTTGTTGTTGTTTTATGAGTTGTTGATGATAATGTCTCCAGATATAAATTATATTTAAGACAATAAAAAATGCAATTCGTTTTAAATGAACGCATTAAACGAATTGCATGGATATGATTCATAATAAGTTTTTAAAATTAGTTTGCTACAGCAATTGCTTCGATTTCAATTAAAAAGTTATCGTTAATTAACTTTCTAACTTCTACAGCTGAACTTGCTGGTGGATTTTTAGTATCAATGTATTGATCTCGTATATCTCTAACAATGGCCATTTGAGAAATATCTGTTAAGAAAAATGTTAATTTTACTACATCATTAAATTGTAATTCCGAAGTTTCTAATGCACTTTTAATATTTTCGAATACTTGTTGCGTTTGTGTAGCTAAATCACCAATGCCAACTATCTGACCTTCAGTATTGATTGCTACTTGTCCAGATATGTAAATTGTTCGTTTAGCGTTACTAACTTCGACTACATGTGAATATCCAAAAGTTGGTGGCATCGTTTCTGGATTGATAAATTTCTTTTGCACGATTTTTCTCTCCTTTTAATATCTTATTTTCTTTATATATTAGATTTTAATTTTGAATGATCATTTATTTACAAATTACTAAAAATTCCACATACACTCAGCTGCTACATATGTGAAATTATATAAGTCGCTGTTATTTAAAGTTCGTTAAAATGAGTTTGTAATAGATTTAATAGATTATGTACGTTTGATTTTTTTGAGCACTAGTTATAATTACACCTTGTTTTATTAATTCTTCAGTTACTTTTGTATAGAAAAAATGATACCACCAGATAAAAAACTCTTCATAAGTTATTTCTTTTGAGTATCTGCTGCTCGCAAAGTATTCTTTTAAAGGTTTATCGTTTTCTTTAAATAATAAGACTAAATCTTCACTGATTGTGTTTGCAATTTCGTTAAGTATAGATAAGTCTGTTGATTTAAATACAGGGATAACAGGTTTTGAATTTTGATATAAACCTAATTTTTCGTAAACTATATTTAAATGTAAATCTATTTGTCTATCTGTTGCTACGTAACCTTTTACTAATTGCTTTTTCTTATAATTAATATCAGTATTAGTGTTTTGAAAATATTCTTCAAATGTTTCGTTACCTGCTGTTATTAAATTTAATGTTGAATATCGAGCATTTCCATAAAGACCAATTTGAACTTCTCCTAAATCTAAATACGTATTACCATACATCCCGAACGCCTCTATATCTGTTTGTTCTTGTTCTGGAATTGAATAATAGTATCTTTTCTTATTTCTTAGAGGTCTTTCCTTTTTTAAATAGTTTTTCTCAATGTTATTTATTTGTCCAAAATCTAATAACACACCGCTATATAGTAATAGACTATAAGATTCTTTAGATAAATGATTAAATGTCTCTATTTTTTTAGAACTAGCATCAATTTGATTTGAATAACTTTCAATGATCTTAAGTGTTGGTTTAATTAGAGGTTCACAAAGGTTATAAAGCTTTTTTCCTTCAGTAGCTGTTATCACCATACACGTTGGATAATACCTCCCTCCTGTTTGTTTCAATAGCCCCTCTACTTCTAATGAATTAATGTGCTCTTCAAATTCCTCATTCGTCCAACCTAGCACCACTTTCATAATATTTGACTCAAAACCAAGATGAAGCATTACAAGTAAATATTGAAGCTTCGTTCCCTTTATTTTTATAGATGGCGAATTATCTCCAGACGAAATCATTTTTGCTTCATAAGCTGTATGTAATATATTCTCCGGATTATTATTAGTGAGCATTTCATATTCCCTCCCTTACTAATAAATTCATTGTAAAATCTATGTATTTATTAAGTTCTATAAACGAAAATGAGTGTCCTCTAATAATCCCAAATTAAAAACCTTAGCATAGATATACTAAGGTTTCTTGCATTTTTATAATGAATGAATTCTTTCATAGTCTTTTTTAAATTGATTATCATTTTTTAACCAACTTTTAAAAGTTGGTTCCTTTATTTCTAAAATGGAACAAGTTTTAGCGATACATTTATTTTTCATATATTCCTTAAGGAAATTTTGTTTTCTCTGCTTAACAGCAGCTTGAGTTCTTTTTAGCTTTCGATCTTTTAATTGATCTAGACTTAGTCTTTCTTTCTGAAATTCTTCATATTTTCTATGCAGATAAATATCTTTGTCTTTATAAATCCACTTTGAAAATAGTTGTATTGGTTTTCTTCCGGTTAAAATGACGCGATAATGTTTATTTTGATTTAGTAAATCGGCTGGTAAATTATGATTTTGTAGTACCTGATTTAAAGAATTCATAAAGTTATATGATCCTCCTACAAAGCTTACTGTATAAGTTTCATACTTGACGTAACCATCCCCATCAAAATATCCACGAACAAAATGATGTAAATATTCTTCTGGTACTAAAGGAAATTCAATGTCAAAAGATTTACATGGCATGATTCCGTGAATATTCATTAGATCGTCTTTTATTACTTTGCTATTAATGTTTAGCATATATACGCCTGTTTTTTTATTTCGATATAGTGGCTGGTTGTTGCTTAGTTCTTGTTTTATATCTTCTAAAATGTAATTTTCTTTTTGAGATATACTGACACATTGATTTTCTTTCTGTATAACACCATCTGCTGCTATAAACCCTAAAATATAAGCCATATTGTTTGACCACGTTTTAAAATAATTTTCCGTTATGTCATACTTTCTCTTCCAACTCCCTATAGCGCGCCTTGGAACGTTACTGTCTGATAAAACCATACGAATATACCTTGCAGATACATTAGCAAGTGTAGCTATTTCTGAAGTACTCTTTCCTTCTGCATATTGCTGCGTTATTTCCGATTTTGATAGTTTACATTTTGAGTTCTTTTTTCTCTCTATTTGCACTTACATCCTCTCCTTCCTTTCTTATATTAGAGACATATTTTCTTCTATAACATACAATGAAACGTACGTTCTTTTTTGCGTATAAGAAGGAATTTACTAAATAAAAACAATTTACATGTACTTAATATTTGTCTTAGCTGCTGCTGTGCGACTTGTACTTTATAGATACAAATAATGAATTTGACGGATTTATGAAATACAAGGCATTTTAGATGAAAGGTAAAATGATATAGTTTAAACTACAAATAGCTACAATAACAACATACGTATATTGTTAATCGTAAAAAGGAGAACGAATGAATAAGAAATATACAAATCAAATTCATACTGATATGAGTTTTAAACCGAAAGATATTATAAGTTTAATGACGGATTACTTTAAAATAAAATCAAAGCTGCGTCCTATAAAGGATTTGCCTATCGTTTTATCAAATAAAGATAATGAATCGTTAGAGAGTGTTACATGGTTTGGCCATTCTGCTTCTCTTTTGAAAATAGAAGGTAAAAAACTGTTATTAGACCCGATGTTTGGAGATGCCTCTTCCCCATTTCCCCTGTTTAATAGTAAACGCTATAGTGGTGCTTTTCCTTTAGAACGTGATGACCTTCAAGAAATTGATGCGATTATCATTTCTCATAATCACTATGATCATTTGAATTACAAAAGTATTATGCAGTTAAAAGATCGCGCAAAGCACTTTTATGTTCCAACCGGAGTTGCACAATATCTTATTAAATGGGGTGTTTCACCTAGTAAAATTAGTGAGCATAATTGGTGGGACGAAATTACGTTTGATAATATTAAGTTAGTATGTGCGCCTGCAAGACATTTCTCTGGACGTGGTATGACAGATAGAGATTGTTCATTATGGTGTTCATGGCTTATTCTTGGTCAAAAGACTAAAATTTTCTTTAGTGGTGATAGCGGTTATGCCCCTCACTTTAAGGAAATTGGTGATAAATACGGTCCATTCGATCTTACATTGATGGAATGCGGACAATATGATTCGAGGTGGTCTGCGATTCATATGTTGCCTGAAGAAACTGTACAAGCTCATATTGATGTTAAAGGAGAATTACTTCTTCCAATTCACTGGGGTGCTTTTACGTTAGCATTACACGAATGGAGTGACCCGATAGAACGTGTTACGCAAGAAGCCAACCGTTTAGGAGTTAAAATTACAACGCCTCAAATTGGCGAATCTATTACGTTAAAATCTACAGACTATCCTAGGTATGCTTGGTGGCGAAAAGTCTAATTATAATAAAAAGCGAATCTGTCTTATATAGAAGATTCGCTTTTTACTTATTGCTTATAATGTATCGTTTACAAACTGATTAAACTTGTCTATTTCTTCAACGAATGGATTATGATTACTTTCTTCAAATTTAGTTAATACTGCGTTCGGGATTAAATTTGCTATTTCACGAGAAAATATGTAGGGACATTGTGCATCATGCTTACCACAGTATATAAAACTTGGGATTTTTACGAATTTAAGTTTCTGACGAACATCATAATCTTTATATTCAACTTGTCTAAAATAATTTAACCGATTGCCAACTGTCTTTCCGCTATTCGGCAATTTTAATGCCTCTTCAAGCTTTTCTTCAGAATAAAAAGACATAAGTGCCCACTCTCTACTTAATGTTTTTCTTTCTTCTTGTAATGTACTATCTTCATTTAATGCATTCATAATTGATACGATTCTATTAAAATTTCCATTTTTATTACAGTATATACTATCTTTATGAGATGCATATTCCATACTCGCCGCTGCGCCACCAACAATTATTTTCGTTAAACTTTCTTGTGCTTCAGTCGCATATACAAGAGCTAACATCCCTCCTGTCGAATGACCAGCAAACCCCCACTTATTAACATATAAAGCTTCCCGAATCGCTTCTAAATCTTTAACCGTTTCCGTCATACTATATTCAGAATCGTTATTTGCTAAATCTGACTTGCCACAACCCTTTAAATTAACTAAATATACGCTATAAAAATCAGTGAACGGGTTTGCAAAAGTATTTCCATTATCGTTATACTCGCTATACATATGTGTAACGCATAAAGGCGGACCTACTCCCTTCACAAAATACTCGAACTTGCCTCTAGTAGTCTTGATAATATTTGTTTTCCACATATTGAATCTCCTGTCTAAAATTTTTATTTCTAACTGCTTTTTAGAAGTGAATTCATAAATAAAAATATTACTTTACTATATTGGATTTCCCACTATCTAAAACTCTATTTGTAGGTACACTGGACATTTCAATTACTGTATTCATGCTCTTATCAGTTAGTTCAATGAGTTCGTTTTCATGTTTTATTTTATTTAAGTCCCACACCATTCCATGAAATTCATTATGCTGACCACTTACCTTTATAATACTTTTCGTTTTATTTGAAGGCTGTATTTGAAGATTTGTAAATTGATTCCCACTAATTTCATTTGGCGTAGTTACTTGACTATCCATATAAATCATATTTACACAGTCTTCTAAAGAAAAGTTCATAAAACGATTAGCATTTATCCAAGCTTGTCCAGTATTTGGTTTTTTCGCTACTAATTTCAGTCCAGTTTCCATTCCTGCAATTTTAATATTTTCGAAGTTAACAAACGAAATTTCATTTTCTTTTCCGGCGGAGTATAAAGAAATTCCGGTACCTTTATTCGTTTCCGTCCAATTGATAATATTTATATCTTTTATTTGTGTTTTGTTCCAAGTATTATAATATATATTTTTACCGTCTAAATAAATAACTTCAGAGTTAAATTTAGGATCGTCAATAGCTATATAAGCTCCTTCTATGGATGCGTTTTTCTCTAGTTCTAGAACTCTAAAGTTTCCCTCAACCACAAATTGTGATCCATAACCAAATAATAATTTTACACCTTTTTTAACAATGATTGGTGACGTGATTTTATACTTTTTATCATCGAGCAACACTGTTTTAATTTTACTAGACTCTGCTTTATTAATAGCAGATTGTATTTTTATTGAGTCATTTTTCCCTTTAAAGTCTTCTACATACAAGTTAGTACTTTTAGATGCATAGTCTTTTTTGTTGTATTGATAAAAAGCAAAAATAATTAAAACTATACCAATGAGTAAAACAATTATTTTCTTCATCGTACTCACCCCATATCGATTAATCTATGGCTTTTATATTTAGGTTATTATTATTTTACTTTGTATTTCAAATTACCATTGCTGCTTTGTCTATGAATTATATTATGTATGATTTAGTAAACTGTTTTACTTTACCAATACCTCATTCTTATAATCTATTAATTTATGATTCGATAAAACATAAATTATACTTGTACATAATGAAATCCCTTCCTCTATCCTTAATAAGCTCTTACTGGCGATATAAGATGTACTGCTGCAGATTGCTCTCCTGCTTCAATCAATATCGGTCTCATAGAACCACCAAAGCTTAAAGTAATCGTTTCTTCTTTTAACGCTCTTAAAGCATCAACCATAAAACGCCCATCGAAAGATATATTTAATTGTTTTTCACCTTGAATCGCATCTATTTGTTGCGTCTCAGATATTTTCCCGATTTGAGAAGCGTTAGAAGAAATTTTTATTGTGGATTCGTTTATGATTTCTAAATTAACATTATTATTGGTCCATTCACTTGCTAATAAACTTGATCGGTCTACGCCTTGTAATATCTTTTTTCTATCTACGTTAATAACCGTTTTAAATTCATTTGGAATGAGATTAGAAATGTTAGGATATTTCCCTTCAATTAGTCTTGAATATAATGTAGTTGTTCCGAGCGTAAATATAATATGACTCTCTGAAAGGTAGATATATACGAATTCCGAATTGCTGTTCATTAATTTTAGAAGTTCACTAATGGTTGCGCTTGGTACAATACAATTTGCTTTCACATCTGAAGAAAGTAATGTTTCGTGTATAGCTAGTCTATGTGAGTCAGTTGCAGCACAAATTAACTTATTATTAGATAACTCTATATGCACCCCAGTAAGAACAGGTCTAGATTCATTTTTTGCTACCGCAAAGACAGTTTGTTTAAATACTTCAATCAATTGCTCTGTCTCTACTTGTATTTCTGCATGATTGTCTATAAGTGGTACATTCGGAAACTCATTGGCAGCAAATCCATTTAAACTTAATGTAATTTCGTCTGATTGTATCGTAATTGTTTGCTCATTCTTACTTTTTATTACTATATCACTTGGCATTTTCTTTATTATTTCAATGAAATACTTTGCAGGTACAACAATAGTTCCTGCTTTTAAAATAGTTGCAATCTTTTCGTCTTCAATTGAAACAGGAATGAATTTTTCGATAAAAATATTAGAGTTACTTGCAATTAAAGTAATTCCAGATTGATCTGCAGTTATTTTTATACCAGATAATATAGGAATTAAAGATTTCGTTGATATTGCTTTATTGACTTCTGAAAGTGCTTGAGTGAATTGTTTGTGATTAACGATAAACTCCATGTTTCCCCCGCCTTACATGAGATACTATTTTTATGAAGATTGATGAACGATTGTTCCATTAAAAAAGTAAGGTACTGTTTCTTTCCTTTGCAAAAAATCTAGTAAATGTTCTGGTATGCGTAAATATGGTGCTGCTTTATGTAATTCCATCCACGTAATCTCTTCGATTTCTTTTGGTCTTGATATATATGTCTCTCCGCCGATTATTTCACCTAAAAAATTAAAGAAAATTGCATGATGATCTCTTTCCTCGAAAAAGGCTTCACTGATAGAACAAATCCCATTTACGGTTATATGTAGCCCTGTTTCTTCTTTTACTTCTCGAATTACTGCTTCTTCTAACGTTTCTCCTAATTTAACTGCGCCACCTGGTAATGTGTAATAAGAACCATTTTCCCCTTTGTTTTTTACCATTAAGATTTTTTCGTTAGTTTTATCGTACAAAAGCGCGTATGTAACATTAACTCTTTTCATAAGTACCTCCTCTACTTTAAATAAAAGGAATTTTCTGTCTTCTGTTCATTCTACCATTAACTCGTTTTAATATATATAAGTTAGTTGTGTCTTGCCTTTACCGTTATTTGGGGAATTAATAAGAAATGGCTACCTTTGGATTAAAAAAAGAACGTATTTTAGGGGGATTTTCTTAAATACGTTCTCGAAGTTTTTGAATAGAAGTTGATTAAATTAACACTAGTATTAATAATAACCCCGTCCTTATTTTGAGACGGGGTTAAACTTATACAACAAATTGGATTCTAAATTAATCTTTCTTTAGATTCATTTCAAATACATACATATGAAACCATTATTTTTTGTTAATAGACAAAGATGTTTACTTCCCAATTTCACAAAGTAATTTTATCTCTTTGATTTGTTCTATGTGGCGCTGTTCATGCAAATAGATCAGTTCTATCCACTGATCAAGAAGTAATTCTCCAAGAGCTGGATGCATCACTGATTTATTCGTGAGTCTAGATTCATCTTCTATTGTACTAAGGAAACGCATCAATTCTTTTCTTGATTCGTTTAACATATCTATCATTTGCTGCACTACAAATGGTTCTAAACTTGGTTCAATCATTTCTGGAGCTGTAAATTTTATCGATCTATCTTGTAATATAGAATGAATTTCTCGACGCTCTTTTAAGGTGCTATCAACCTTTTTTAATCCAGATGAAATGACCTTTATAACCCTCTCATCTAATAAAACTACGTGATGACATACTTGTGCTATACTCCATTGATTACTGTCTGGCTTACTATTGAATTGAGCATCATTTAACATCGTAATTTCCTCGAATAGATTTTTTCTGATTTCATAAAACTTGTCATTTACAAATGAATTCATAAGAATTCCCCCTTCATCTGAATGCCCACATTTATATTCCTATTTTAGATATATTCGCTATAAAAAAAGAGTTTCCCGTCACTATTACTCCAATCCTATCTTTTCTTGCTTTAGGAGTGCTTCTAATTCGCAGCAAGATGTATAAGTTTACTCAAGATTCTCTTTTAAACGCATAATCAAAAAGGATAACATTCTAACTACTAACGTTAATACATTCTATATACTTTATAGCCTTTTTTCTAAATAATAATGATTATGTCCTTTCGGATGATCTTCACTTACTCCAATTACTTTATATCCATGTTTCTTATAAAAATCAGGAGCTTGGAAACTAAAAGTATCTAAATTGATTAACCTACACCCTTTTTCAATTGCAAATTTTTCAATACGATTTATTAGTTTACTTCCATATCCTTCGTGTCTATATTCTTCCGAAACCCATAGAAATTCAACGTGTACATGGTGCCAAAAAGTTATTGCTGTTACCCCACCTACAATTTCTTCTTTTTCATTTCTCACTATAAAACTAACCTTTTCTGAAGGTGTTTTTTCTTCATATGCGAGACATTTTTGATTGTATTCAATTACTTTCTCTCTTATGTAATCACTATCTTCTTGTACCCACTGCTGCGCTATTTTCATTTTAAGTATCACGCTCCTTTTCACTTATCTATTCAATTTTATAATGATATTGTCCTGTCTTTCATGAGTTAGTAAAGAAACAAAGTTAACGTAATAAAAAAGGGCCCCAGCATAAGGACCCTTTTTAGAATTAAGCTATTTTTCGATGTAAATGTTTTATTTCCTTTTTCTTCTCTACATTCGGCGGACGAATTAATATAGAAACAATAAAGGAAATAACGCTTAGAACACCGATTATGATGAAGGTTGGTTGAAATCCACCAAGTATTGCTCCGATAAATGAACCTGCAAGTGCACCAAACCCGAAACCTTGGTATACAATCCCGTAATTTGTACTATGGTTTTTTAATCCGAAGAAATCTCCGACAATAGCTGGGAATATAGTGATATTACCGCCGAAGCAAAAGGCGACACTTGCTACACAAGCGAAATAGATTCCGTAATTTAGCGGAATAAAGCTTAAAGTAAAGACTGACAATCCTATAATAATAAACGTTGCAGAGACAATTTTAATTCGGTCGATTTTATCTGATAACGTCCCAAGAATGATTCTACCTACTGTATTAAAGATTGCAATCATAGCAACGGCGTTTGCAGCGGTTGCTGCGCTAAGTCCAACGAGTTGTACGCCGATATCTTTTACCATACTGATTAAATACAACCCCCCCATACACGAGGTGAATAACATAAAAAATAGCAGATATACTTGTTTCGTTCGCATCATTTCACGCGGAGTATAGTCATTGTGTAATGTTTCAGTTACAGCATTACTTACAATTGCCTCACGTAAGAAGAATGATCCAATTAATACTAAAAGTAACACGATAATACCCCAATATAAGAATGCTTGTGATACACCAAGGTTATCGATAAGATTTCCGTTTATATATCTAAAGATTAAGCTGCCCATTCCATATGCTGATACAGATATACCTGAAATAAGTCCTTTTCGATTTGGAAACCATTTAATTAAATTAGATAGTGATGTAATATAAGCTGTTCCATCCGCATAACCAACAACGACACCAGCTAATAAATATAGTAGTGGTAAGGAAGAAACTTGTGAACTAAGTATTAAACCGAGTCCTAAAACAATTCCTGCAGTAGCGATGAGTTTCCGAAGTCCTAATTTTTTCTGCAACTTTGCTGCAAATAAGGTTGAGAATGATAAAGAAAAACTTGTTATGGAGAAAGTTATCGCTACTGAATTAAGGTTCCATCCAAACTTACTTACAAGGGGTTGATTAAATAAACTCCATGTATAAATTGTTCCAAGGCCAATTTGAACAATAATTGTACCTAGAACAATTAATAGAGGATTTATAGAAGTTTGTTTCATACTAACTGTCCCCTTCTTTTATCTTGACATGAATTTTCACAGTTAGTATATCCATTGAAAAATACAAGATACTGTACGGAAAATGGAAATTACATTTATATACACAAAAAGACACTTCATAAAGAAGTGCCTTTTTGCAGGTTATATCAGATATTTCTAAAGAAAGCTTTGTTAAGATAAGACATTTTCAAATGCTTATGTATATATGTTATCAAATGATTTCTTATATGTGATGGGACTTAAGACGTATTTTTCATTCATCATATAGTCGGATGAGAAATTAATATTCGATTTCATCAAAATCCTTCGGCTGCGGTACAGTTTGCATATTAGCTGCATCTTTTGGATCGCTATAAATTGCATTTTGCTCTGTATTTACATCTTTAATATTTTGCTTTTTATTTTTACTCACTTTATCTTTCACTTTAAATCACTCCTTTTTGTTATAGGAGTAATTATGCCCTATTACTGCTACTAAATGTATCTGCGACTAAATTGCTAAATTCACGTAAATAATATAAATAATTTCCGCCGCCGTAGTTATATCTTTTATTATACATTTTCGCAACAACTACATTATATTCAGGTATTACTAAAATAGTCGGTCCTGTAATTCCTAATATTTGATAAGAGCCTTTTGGAACACGTTCGCCAAGCTCACTTAATTGTGCAGGTTCATTTTGGACGAACCAAAACAACCCATTTTGTGGCAGGTCCCAATTTTTATAAGACGGGCTTTGCAAACTTGTAGCAATTTCTATAACTTCTTTTGGTACAAGTTGTTTACCATGTATCATACCTTGATTTAAATGCAGATTGCCCCAATACGCAAATTCTCTAGCTGAAACAAATAGATTTTTTTCAGTACCATCATCTATCGTACCAATTTCACTAATCGCGTTTTTATTTGGATCATTGACAACTTTAACTAAATTTTCATCTTGCTGAATCTTCCAACCTGTTTCTTTGAAGTTAGCAGGTTTAAATACACGATCCTTTAATAAATCAGGAAAGCTTTTATTATAGAGCTGATAAATGAGACTTGTCATCATTCTTACATTAATATCTCTATACGCCCAATCTTGTCCAGGTTCAAATTCACGAAAAATAGTCCCGTCATCCATTTCGCCTAGACCATGCGAATGAGTTACTAAATGTCTTATCGTTGTTTTACCAAGTAATAGAGGATTAAAGTCTTTAAAATATTTTATTGCCTCATCATCAATGGAGTTTATTTTCCCTTCATAAAGAGCGTACGCTATCATTAACCCTAAATAACTTTTTCTCGCAGAAGCGACATTAAACTGCGAAGATGCTGTTACCTTTTTACTATTAAATGTATTTGAGTGATATCCATTATAATGTTCTAGCACAATTTTGTTATCTTTTATAATACATAGTGCTGTAGCAGAACTATGACTTTTTTCTTTTATATTCTCTACCCAAGAAATCAACTTTTCGTATGTATACAAATAAATCCCCCTTAATACTAATACAAAATTACAACATGAAAGAAAAGTATAAACAGTATTTACACCTTTCTTTCATATGAAATATTAATGATGTACTATATTTAAATAACCCACCAGTTCCAGCAATTAAAGCAACCAAAACATCCAGCACAGCCTCCGCATCCACCACATCTGCCGCCGCCGCAACCGCCACAGCGTCCACCACAACCTCCGCATCCACCACAACGACGTACATCACCTTGAATGTAATAGTATGGATATTGACTTTGTTGTTGATCCCAATACACAACATTACCAGTTTGATAATCATTAAGATTTAATGTTTGTAGTTCATGTTGAAACTGATTCATTACGAACCCCTCCATTTATAAATATAAATTCCGCCCAAACGTTAAAGTTTATATATTTTTGTAAACGAAATAGAAACAAGACTATAGATTAAATGCGTACATCAACAAAATATGAACTTACACTAGGTGATGTACCTTGTTTTTCAGCCTATTTTCTTTATATCCTTTCGATGGACGTATTTACTATAAATAGAGGGATTTAAAAATTACTTATCCAACAATTTAGTAGTTCATCATTTAATTTTCTTTCTAGTAATTCTTTAACTGAAGGCGTTGGCATGTTTTTATGAGTAGTTAAAGATTCTTTACTGTAATCTATCCAATGAAATGCTAAATGAGACTCGCTAGAGTGTGGTGTTAAATCCGTATGTAACTCTTGTGAATCTACTTCAAAAATGTGATTAATTTCATGATGAAGCACTTCTTTATCTTGCCATTGATTTTCTATGACTCCTAAAAATTGTTGTATACTACAGTTTACTCCAAGTTCTTCTCTTAACTCTCTTATTAATGCGTTCTCTGCTGATTCACCAATTTCAACATGCCCCCCTGGCAAGAAATAATGATGGCCAATATATTCAGCGACTAATAATTTTTCATCTTTTATCACGACTGCTCGTACAATATGATGGAATTTACTTTTCAATTGATATTCCTCCTAGTCATTCAATCTATAATAGTTAAACAAATAAACGATACACTTGCTCACCATCATAATCATGGCCTAATGATTGAAAACCGTAACGTTCATATAGTTTCTTTGCAGAGATATTATCTTTATGTACTGTTAATCTAATTTCTTTACACGCCTTACATGTGTTTTTGATTAAATAAATGCTTTCTTGCAATGCTGCTTTTCCATAACCATTACCTTGCTGCTTTTGATCAATAATAAATCCGTTAATCCAATACATATCCGATGTCTCTCTAACAACAGCATGCATAACAAAACCAACCATAAGGCCACCATCGTATATAGCGAATGGCATGTACTCTACATTGTCACCATCTGGTTTTATATATACTTTAGCAAGTGAAACTGCTACGGCGGGGACAAATTTCCTTTGATCTTCTTTAACTTGTAACTTTAATGCATCTTCCCAATTGTCTCTTGTAACAACCTTTAACTGGACATTCAATATTGTAAGCTCCTTTATATAGAGGATGTATTTTTATATTCAACGTAGTGAAATAATTCCCTTTTTCGACAACAACTTATAACATAGTTTTTATAAAATCTTGAATGAATTTTTCTGCATCTATTTCTAAAGCTATACGGGCTCCTTCAGATATAGAGTTAGGGCGAAAATCTGCAAATGTTTGTCCTTTCGTATCTCCGTATGTATCTACATTCACTGTACGATGCACAAGTTCAAAAAAATTTGGATTTACTAATCCACTTATAGCAACCACATCGTGTAGCAAAGGTCCTTCAATAGATGGATTAAGTTTTTGGTATGCAGATAAATAGTAATCATACATTGGTTTCATTATCATATGAAATGGATTCTTTGTATTAGCTTGGATGAAATTAAATACATTTGGTGTTAAAACTGCTTTGTTTGTTACATTTAAAGGGAATATTAATAAATTCTTTGCTTGCTGAAAAACAATTTTACTTGCTATAGGATCTCCATACACGTTTGCCTCCGCTAATGGTGTTACATTTCCTACTTCTAAAAAGACGCCACCCATGAAATAGATTCCTTTTACATTTAGCATTAAGTCATTCCATAAATTAAAAGCAATCGCTAACGAGGTAGATCTTCCTACATCGACAATCGTTAAATCTTTTCCATACTTTATAAGAATCGAAGCAATACTACCAAAGTTGTATATTGGGATAGATAATACGCTTTCTGGAACATGGATGGGCCCTAATCCTTCTGACCCGTGAATTTCAGGGTAATACGTAGTAATTTCTTCTGTAAGTGGTTTTGTTGCACCACTAATTACCGGAATGTCTTGTCTATTTGCTAACTGTAAAATATACGCTGCATTATGTGCAGCATGTATATGCTCAACATTTCCGTATCCAGTTACAATACCGACAATTTCAATTTCGGGATGCAGTAAACCATACATAATAGCAAATGAGTCATCAATACCTGGGTCTCCGAAAAATAATACTTTTTCCAAGAAATACTCTCCCCTCATAAAAAATAGATTCATCAATAGCTATTTATATGAAAAAAGCAAGTATATCTATGCAAAGTTTAAAATAGATTATGTTTTACAAGATATAAAAAAGGAACTAGCATATGCTAATTCCTTTCCCTAGGTAACTATTCTCAAATTTGATTATTTATCATATCCTTCATACATTTCATCATTTATTAGATTTTGTGTTTTTTTATCATCAGGTACAGGTTTCCACCAATTTCCCGTAATAAATAGCATAGTTAATAAATTGTAACTATCACTAAAATAGCTTTCTCTCTTATTCTTCATCCAATCCCATCCACTATTTACCCACTTTTGATTATTACTACTTGTTATACTTGCAGCAATAAATGGTGAAACAAATACAGCAGTTGAATAACTACCGATATTTGATCCGTTTAATTGATAACCATCCACAATTTTAGAAGGATTTCCATTCGTTTTATTTTGAATCCATGAAGAAACTTTATCAGAGATGACTTTACTTCGCTTCTCACCGTACATCGCATAGTCCATTACAATTCTCAACGGTACCCGACTAGCATTGTAATAATATGCATTTGTATATTCTGACTCATCTAAGAAATCTTTAGGTGCGGGTTGTGGTGGGCTTTTTACAACAAAATCTGAAATAAGCCCTGTATTTGGAGAGTACTTATTACTAAATTGCGTATAAACATCGTACAAATTATTAATAACAGTAAGCCAAGTTTTATCACCTGTAAATTCATAAAATGCTCTAAGGTGTGACATCATCCAATCAGATGGTCTCGTATCAAGTGAACTTTTAGAATCCCAATCTCCTAAATTTAGTCGGTTATTATTTGTAACATTACTAGCTTTAATACCTTTTGTAATCATGTCTTGTGCTTCTTTCAAATAATTAACCGTTCCATTTGATCCCCACTGCTTATGAGCAAGAAGAAGAGAATACGCAATATCTAAATCTCCATCAGTAGCAGAATCAAAATGGCCTTGTGCTTTTTTATTATCTGCTACAACCCAACCCATTAAATTAGGGTTTTGAGAGCTTTTAAAAGTTCTTGCTGTTTTAAATAAACCGTCATAGATTTTTTGGGCATTTGAATCATAACCAGCCATTAATACGGTAATAATCATTCCATACCCTTGACCTTCTGAAGTTCCAAGTGGCTTAAACCCATCAGCATCACCTGTAATCTCTCCTTTTACATAATAACCACCAGGTAAAGAAGATAAGTCATTTTTTAAATATTTCTTTTTCCAATTATCGTAGTAACTTATTACTGAAGCATTTAAACTTTCCTGTGTAACATGATTCGGTTTTATAACACCTGCATAATTAACTTGTTGAGGAAATGGTTTCATTTCTTTTGTGGTCGCTACTTGTTGATTATTTACGGAGATAGAATTTTGTACTGAATTGTCCGTTCCATTTGCTGCAAAACTAGAAGTAGAAAAACTAGCTAGTCCGATTCCTATAATAGAAATACATGTGAAAACTTTTCTTTTTCCATTCATTATGTTGTCATCTCCTTTTAAAATGCTTACTACATAAAATGTAACATACAATATTTAACTGAAATACAAAATATTATATTTATCAACATAAGAAAGAAACTATATAAAAAAGTATCATAAAATTATTATTGAATTACATTATACTGATTGATTATTTGCTAGATTCCTATGTTTTTCTTTTCTTAATACTGGTATATGAACAATCACAATTCCAAGTATAGTAATCCCTCCACCAATTATTGAAACGAAAGTTGGAACTTCCCCTAACCATATCCAAGCAACGAAACACGCAGTTACTGGCGTCAAATATAGCGAACTTGTTGCTTCAGAAGCACCAGCACGAGAGATGATATAGGCCAATGCAATATACGGAAGTACCGTTGGAAAGACACCTAAATATATAACGCTCAAATTCACTTCAATTGGAGATGCCAGTATTTCTTGATAAACTCCTGGTGAAAAAATAAGCATACATATAGTACTAGACAAAATTGTATATACGGTAAATGGTAAGAAACCGTACTTTTTTAAATACGATTTTTGAAAAACGAAAAATAAACTTTCCGAAACTGCTGCTAATAGTACAAATAATCCTCCACTATTTAATTGAATAGAATCTCCTTGACTGAATGATATTAAAGCAATTCCTATAAAACTAATTACACTACCAATCCAACCGTTTAATTTCATTTTTTCATTTAAAAAAACAGAAGCAAGAATTGCCGTTACTATAGGAGTGACTGAAACAATTAAACTTGCAGATCCAGCATTTACAGTTTTTTCACCGTAGTTTAATGCAATATGATAAATAGTAAATCCTAAAGCACCAAATATAAAAATTGCTGGAATATCTTTCAAATCAGGTAATCGGAGTTTGTATATAAAGGAAAACAGAAGAAGTATAGATGAAGCGATTAATAAGCGTAGTAATGTAAGATGCTCAGGTGTATAAGATTCAAGCCCCATACGAATTGCTGGAAAAGCAGTTCCCCATATTATAATCGTGAAAGCGTGAGCACATATGATTCGAAAATCCCATTTTTTATTAAGCATGTTTTCTCTCCCTCTCTAATAAATCAACTCGTTATTTATTACCAATTATTTCTTTTCATCATATTTAATAATTGATACAATGTCTTCAACCAGTTATGTATCGAAAAAACCAACCACTTTGCATTTTTTAAATAAACGAGGGAGTTTTTTTATATGACAACCGATAAAAAGGTGCCCAAATATCGGCAAATAATAGACTATATGAAAGAGAAAATCGAAAACGGAGAATGGCCAATTGGGAGTAAGATTCCTAGCCAGCGGCAGTTAGCAAAATTATTTCATGTAAATCGAAGTACTATAATAACGGCGCTAGATGAACTTATGGCAGATGGTTTAATTCAAGGACAAATTGGAGCAGGAACGATTGTAACGAATAATACATGGTCATTATTAGCGACTAATCCCCCGCCCGATTGGAGTGAATATGTAAAGGCTGGTATTCATAAACCAAGCAAATTAATGGTGCGAGAAATAAACGAAGCAGAAGCAAATAAAACACTTATCCATCTTAGTAAAGGTGAACTTGCACCTCATCTTTTCCCGCTCGAAATTATGCAATCTATAATAAAAAACGTCAGTGAGGAATTAGATTATTTCGGATACGAAGAACAAAAAGGGTTTTATCCGTTACGTGAAGCAATAAGCAAATACGTAAAATCATTTGGAATACACGCATCACCGAGTTCTATATTAATCGTCTCTGGTGCACTACAAGCATTACAATTAATATCAATTGGTCTTTTACATAGAAAATCAACCGTTTTACTCGAGCAACCTTCTTACTTATATTCACTTCATGTCTTTCAATCAGCAAATATAAATTTGTCCGGTATACCAATGGATCATCACGGTATTTTACCTAACGACTTATTAAAACGAATTAAATATAGTCAAAAGAAAAACATTTTATATACAATTCCTTGTTTTCAAAATCCAACGGGGATATTGATGTCCACAGAACGAAGAAAAGAAATATTGAAAATATGTGAAAAGGAGCAGTTACCTATCATTGAGGATGATATTTATCGTGAGTTATGGATTGATGAACCTCCCCCAGTTCCTTTAAAGTCGATGGATAAACATGGACATGTATTATATATTGGTAGTCTCTCTAAAACACTTAGTCCAGGACTTAGAATTGGTTGGATAATCGGACCAGAACCTGTTATTGATAGATTGTCAGATATAAAAATGCAAACAGACTATGGATCAAGTTCTTTATCTCAAAGAGTAGCTGCTGAATGGATAAATGAAGATTTTTATGAAGAACATGTAGCAAACGTAAGAATTCACCTAAAAGAACGAAGAAAAATAATGGTACAAGCTTTACATAAGTATTGTACAGATATCGCAACGTGGGATATTCCTAGTGGTGGATTTTTCATATGGCTAAAGGCTGTACCTAACATTCCGATGAAAAAACTATTTTCAGAAGCGCTATCAAAAGGAATTCTTTTAAATCCAGGACGTATTTATGAAGAAGAAACAGATCAGTACATACGTTTATCGTATGGATATGCTTCACCAGCACAAATTACTTACGGGATTAAATCGCTCAGTGAATTAATCCGTAAGTTAATGGCATAACAAAAACTCCTCTTTTTCTATAGAGGAGTTTTTATGTATCTTATTTACCACAATCTCATTTCTTGTCCCAATAAAATAAGTTCTTCATAAGGATCACCGTTAATGTTTAATACTTGAGCAAAAGCAGGTTCTGTTTTTAAACCGCTCTCTTTTAACTGAATTACTTCTTCCCTTATATGTGGATGTTGCATTAATAGCATGTGCTCTACTATCATATGTCTATATGCATTTTGATTACGTACTGGCTTAGGCTGCGCAAATAATTCAAATTCAAAACCTTCAAATTTAAAATTAGCCCTTATCGATTCAGTATCTTTAATTTTTGACTTTTTTATTTTGAATCCTTCATAAGAACCATATAAAGATCTCATTTCCTGTTCAAAAACATTAAAGTTATATACTTCCATTACTATATCTAAGTCAGATTGAGGAGTATCAATTCTTATAGGGATTGTCCCGCAAAGAACTGGACTATACAAAACTAAATCCTCCATTATTTTTAGTTCATTCAAAACATCATATATTTTTTGTTGCTTGTCATTCCCAGATTGTAAATATGTAATAGATGTAAACATTGAAGTTTCTCCTTCATTTAACGTAATAATCAGCTCACTAAATTTGAAAAAACATTTAAATCACTGGATTTTGTTCTAGGAGTACCTTTATTTCAATATATTAAGCCGAACTAACTATATTTTTCAACTTTTCTCCTATACTGCAATACTATAAAAATAAAAAAGGAGGAATTATTATGAGCTTTTTCAGCATTCTTTTAACCATACACATACTATTTGGAACAATATGCTTAATCACCGGTATTGTAGCGATGGTTGCTCAAAAGAAAAAAGGAAAACATACGGAATGGGGTGAAATATACCATGCATCCTATGTTGTCATCACCCTTACTGCGATAATATTATCTATTATCAATTGGGATAAAATCGCATATTTATTTTATGTAGCAATTTTATCTTATTCATTTGCGATTTATGGATACCTTGCACGAAAAAAACGTTGGAAAAATTGGCTCCATCACCATATTAGAGGTATGTTAGGTTCTTATATAGGTGCAGTCACCGCACTTTTAGTAAATGTCGGCATCCATATTCCCGTTATAAATTTACTTCCGCCAATATGGTTTTGGTTTTTACCTACCTTAATTGGTATCCCCCTCGTAGCCAGTGTATCAAAAAAATATAAAAAGCGTAGTAAAAATTAATTACATTTTGATTACTTTCTGACAAAACTTATGAAAAATTATCATCAATATCGGATTGTATCAAGTTCGGCAAATAGAACAACAAAAAAGAATCCAATATGTTTAGTGGATTCTTTTTTGTTAATTACTCTCTTAAGAATAATACTTTTTATTCATGATTTTTTATATCTAATACTGAATGTAAACGATCCGGATAATTCGTAAACATCCCATCGACTCCCCATAAAATTAACTTTTTCATATCCTTTTCATTATCTACTGTAAACGGATGTACTTCTAATCCGTGTTGCTTTATCTTCTTTACATAAGCGGCATCAATATATTTGTAATTCATACCAAGACCTATGCAATACTTTTTATACTTTTCTATCTTTGATTCAGTTAATTGAACTGCTTTTTTATATGGTAATAATTGCACCAGGGCTATATTAACATTTAAGCTATGAATTTTTTGCAAACTTTCTTCACTAAATGATTGAATAATAACTTTATCCTGTATTTCGTAGTGATTGATCATTTCTAATAACTTTTCTTCCATTCCTGGATATTCATCAGGTGATTTCGTTTCAATATAATAGTTTGCGTTATGCCCAAACGTTTCAATAATTTCTTCAAGTGTTGGAACTTTAACGTTTTCAAATTCTTTCTTTGCTGAGTTCGGGTACTTTTCATTATAAAAAGAGCCTGCATTTAGTTGCTTTATTTCTTCTAATGTATGTTCTTTCACTAACCCAGTACCATTTGTTGTACGGTTTAATGTTTCATCATGCATAGCCACTAAATGTCCATCTTTTGTCATTTGGAGATCAATTTCTATATAATCTCCATTCATTTGTTGTCCTAATTTATATGCTGCTATTGTATGTTCAGGTGCATAGGCAGAAGCGCCTCTATGTGCGATGTTTTTTATATGATTTGATTGATTAATAGCCTTAGTATACTTAAATTCATTTGTTTTCTGAAAAACAAAGATACTTAATACTATAAAGGCACAAATGATTGTAACGAGATACATCTTTTTCATAACGACTTATAAGCTCCTATATGAAGTTTTAAATGCAAAGTTATCTATTAATAATTGTTTATAATTCATCAATAGTTCTCCTTTTCATAAAAGTAATACTCGAATCCTTCTATATTAAATATAACATATTAGAAATTCATCCTTTTCTATAGAAAATTCATCTTTGAATCTTGCTCTGTCTTTTAAAACAATTAAAAATGATATAACGTTGTCGGAATGAAAAAAGTGGTATATAATAAACATTAACATTACTAGTAATTATTTTAGGTATTCCTAGAATAAAGGAGCGATACATATGAAAATTACTATTTATTTCGGAAGTCATGAAGATCAAGATGTTCGTACTATGGACTGTCATTTAGATGTAGAAGATACAGAAGAGATTGTTTCTGTATCTTAATATAAATAGTTAGGGTAAACCCTATTCCCTACAGCGTTTGAGGCACCTTTTATAGGTGTCTTTTTTGTTGTTTTTTCATCAAAAACCCTTTACTTTATAGCGTTTTAATAGTAAAATATAAATATACGAACAAACGTTCTTTTTATTTTAAACGTACATGAAGGGATGATTTTAACAATGGCTCCATTAAAGCGCAGAGGAAGAAAAAAGCAAGCACCTATTATTTCAAATACAGGCTTTATCGGCTCTGTCTTTATTGATACATTGGAGTTACAAAAGAAATCCTATTATTTTGCTCGTAAAAAACTCCAAATCGTTCATCATGTTTTAGACGGTCTTTCTGGAGCAACGAGTTCGCTATTTAAAGAACATAACATTTCAGCATACATGTCATGTGTGTATTTACATAAACAAAAGAAAATTGGTTTTGTTCTTTCCACGAAACCATTCGAACAAAGTGATGGCGTTGCGTATTTTGTAAATTATTTAATCGAAAAGAATTTTTACGGCGGCCATGACGAAGATGTAGAATATCAAGAAGTATTTAATACGGGTTTTATCGGTGTAGTATTCGCTGATTTATCTAGTATAGATCGCTTTAATTTCGAGTTTGAAATGGGTATGCTAACGAAATTAATGAAAGATATGATTATTCCGGTTAAAGAACTCTTTTTACGCCATAATGTACCGGCTTACATCTCCTCTTCTCATTTAGAAGAACAAAACAAATTAGGTTTCGTTCTCTCTGTAAAGCCATATGATGAACGCGCTGAAGCAGATTTATATTTTGAAGCGTATTTAAAAGAACGTGGATTATTTATTGGTGATGAAGAAGATGATATTGATAAGATTGTTATTAGAAAAACAGCTGAATTACGATAGAAAAGCGCAGGATGGTAATCCTGCGCTTTTTATAATTTATGAAACTGATTTACCAAATAAACGGTATTAGTTTTTTTGTTTTCTGTTTATACACTGTAAATTGTTCTCCATACTTTTTCTGTAAGTAAGCATCAGATTTTGGAATATATTCAAAAATAAATACAAAGAACAGGCCTAGAGGTATAAACAAACTATAAATATTGCTAGAGATAAATGCTAAACCTAACACCCAAAGGCAATCCCCCAGATAATTAATATGAATCGCATATTTAAATAAACCGCCTGTATATAGCTTACCTTGATTTACAGGATTGTCTTTAAAGGATTTTCTAAGTAGCTCTGAAACTGTGTTTAACATACTTCCTCCTAAAAATAATATCCAACCTATTGTAAGTAATATTAAATTAGGATCCTGATTACTAGTAATCATTAAGATTGGAAAACCTAAATAATAAATTCCAAAAGCAATACTGTTCATAATGGCTTCTTGCCATGAAATCCCCCTAGGCAACCATATAAACATCATAGCTGTTAATCGTAAAGCGGTGATAATTAAAGCTATAAACAGCCCTATTGAAATGCCTGGTTTGAAATAAGTAATGAAAAGCAAGTAAAACGCAATGATTAGATAGATAATCCCAGTAACTAAAATTAATATTTTTTCTTTCATTGTTGGCCGGTTTATACCATACATTGTGATACGCCCCTTCCTTTATTCATTTTATAGGAAAATATACTTCTATGATATTATTCTCCTCCTGTGTGCTATAAGGATTCGTTTTATAAACTTCAAACGGAGCGCCATTCAGTTTATAGTTATTTTCTTCAATCCAAACATGTAGCTTTGTATGAATATAAGGTAATTCTTCGTAAGAACCAATAAGCGTAGCCATTGCGCAAAGACCGGGATTAAACACTTTTGTTTTATTTGTGGCTTCTGCAAGGGGAATCGCAATTTCCACATCATAATTTTCAGGTACATATTCTGAACTATGGAAAATAGCAAGTGGTTTTGCAATAGGTAATAAATTTTCAAATGAAATTTTACTAAACAACTCATTAAAGTGCGTTAGGAAATCAGCGGTATTAATTTGTTTTCGCTGAGATAATATATTATAGGTTAAGTGATTTACAAGATTAATCTCAATATGATTTAAGTAACCTATGATACTTTCCTCTGCATCTAATTGTTGAATATCAAGCTTTAATTTTTTTAATAAAGTAGAATAATATGTTATCTGCTGTGTTAGATTTTCTTGTTTGGCTTTCATTTTAGAGTTAAGCAATTCAGTATTCTCCCGATTTTCTAAAATATCCTTAATTTCTTCCAGCGAAAAAAAATAAGTTTTTAATCGTGTAATCAATAAAGCTATTTCTAATTGGAAAATATCATAGTAGCGATAGCCATTCTTAGTATCTATGAAAGCTGGTTTTAAAAGCCCAATTTCATCATAATAGCGCAGCGTCTTCATTGTAAGATGAGATATTTTTGAAAATTCTCCAATTGAAAGCATAACACTCACCCCCTGTAATTAATTATTTTAAATATATTGCTTCCTGTAAGGGGAAGGTCAATCAATAAAGTTAAATTTTCTTATTGTATTTAGGAACGATATTTATCCCCCTCAACCTACAATTTTAAAGTATTCTCCAAAACGAATATGTAATCTTTTCAAAATTGTTCATGGGAAATCAGCCCATTTTTTCGTTTTATAGTATTTGCATTTCTTAGCTTAAAAAATGTAGCAGTATGCATTCTATAAATAATCTAAGATCTACTAAGCGCTATAATCTTTCGAATGAACTTCTAATATGAAACGATTCGATGAAACTTTAATTACTATTAAATATAAGATTCCCCCTACAATTGTAATCATGTAGGCTGGGATATAATTTAATAATAGACCGGATAGCGCCATTGCTAAAGGAAGCATCATTTTACCTATACTTAATCCAATGCTGAGAACTCTCCCTCTATATTCATCAGGAATCTCTTTTTGCATGAAATAAGCTATAGGTATATCAATAAGCACTATAATTAGCCCTAAAAAGAACATAACAACACAATAGGTAATAACGTATACAAAATCATTTACCTCAAAACTTTTGAATAAAACTGGAATTCCTGAAATAATCATAAAAACCGCCAACATAAAGCTTAACTTTTTCAAAAGATAAGCGTAAGAAAAACGATCGGTTATCTTTTTTACTAAAATCGCACCAATTATCATGCCTACTGGAAAAGTCCCTTGAATCATACCAAATTGTTTAGAACCAAGATTGAGAACTGTATTAATAATGTATGGCAATGGAACAGTTACAGCAAACCCTAAGAAGAAATTAAGTGAAATTAAAATACTGAACGTATTTTTTAAGCTTTTCCGCTCCATTAAGTAAGAGTATCCCTCCTTTATATCTTCAATAAAATTAATTTTTCTAATTGAACATTCCTCATTTATGTTTTGCTCAAACAATTTAAAGTTAATAAGTAATATGGAAATAGCCGAAAGGATAAATGAAATACCGTTTATAATTATAAAAATTTTAATATCAAAGACTGCAAAAACAATACCACCTAACATAGGACCTAGAATTAAAGATATAGAATCGATAATTTTACTTATAGAGTTAATACTCATTAGCCTCTCTTTGGAGACGATATTTGGTTTTGCAGCTTCTAATCCTATTCCAAAAAATGTTGTAAATACCGTTATAAGAAAGGTAGTAGCATAAATGGTGAATAAGTCTAATCCATAATTGCTGCTAAATATATAAACAGTAATTAATAAGCCTCCACTTAGTAAATCCATACAAATGACCAATTTCTTTTTATCAACTTTATCTGCAATTACACCAGCAAATGGATTCATAACAATCATTGGAATAGTCCCTAAAATAAGCGTAATTGCGAAATTTAATGCTGATCCGGTTATTTGTAAAACATATAACCCTAATGCAAAATTATAAATAGAGCTACCAAATATTGATACTGTTTTCCCGAATGAATAGAGACACATATTTCTTAGTTCTTGATTAATTTTTACGTTTTGTGAATGCATTAGTAAGCGCCCCATAATTTCCCTCCTGTTTAACTTTATATTACATACAGTGTAAATTCTCGGGTAAACCCAATATCAATATGCTCTTATAAAAAAAATTTAAATAAAAAATTAAAAAAGATGGGGTTAACCCCACCTTTTTCCTAAAAATGAATATGTATAGATTTCTTCTCCTTTGACAAAGAAATCTTCGTATTTCCCGCCCCGTTCTAAATACTTAGAGGTTCTTTCACCAATGGACTGAAACTGTAAATTTTGGATTTCTCTCTTAACTTTTGCAGATGTAAAATTCTCTCGGAGTCTAGGTGCAATTTGGCTATTTATACTGAATTTATTAAATAAAATAAATGAACTTAATAAATAACAATTAGGTTTAAAAAGGTAATTTAATTCGCGTAATAAAAACTCCTCATGTTCAAAATTATAATTACTTGTACCTGATTGATCAATTACAATATCAGCAGAATAATTCTGAATAGGAATGTTTAGAAAGTCAGCACAGATAAATACAATATTTCTTTTCACAGTTCTTCTCTCAATTACATCTTTTAAAAGTAAAAGTTTATTCAAATCTCGATCAACTGCAATGTATAAACAATCTTCTGGTAGTTCTTCATAAATATTTCGTAAAAAGAACCCAAGCCCCGATCCTAAATCAAGTAATATCTTGTTATTTAAATCTAGCTGTATTAGTTTCTTTTTTGCCCATTCGCCGCCTCTTTGTATATTCTCCAAAAAGGTAGTATCCGTTTCATGGATATAATCTGAAATAGAATCTTCAAGTGATTTCCTTTCATACGCCTCAAGTGATTTTCCAGCTGTTAAAACTCCGGAAGTAATCGCGTATTCTTCACCACAATTACAAATTAATTTCCCCTCAACAATTTGATTTTTATTAATAATGCCATCTTCAAGAATTAAATTTCCGTTACACTTAACACATTTAAATAAATGAAGTACTTTTAAATCTACCCCCAAAATTGAACTCGTAATTTCAGTTTCTATAGATAAATTATTTAACGCTTTCTTTAATTTATCTTTTCGTTCCTTTAAGGTTTTTATTTCTTGTTCAACCTTTTCATATTTTACTTTAAATAAAGATTGATAAAAAATATCCTTTTCATAGTCTAACGATTTCCCTAAATTTTTATAAAGAAACAGTTCTTTAATTTCATTCAAGCTAAACCCTAGCCATTTGTACTCTAATATAAGTTCTATATCCTTTTGACAATACTCGTCAAAAAAATAGAGACTTCCTTTTTTCTCGGGAATAACGAGTCCGAGGTCCATATAATGTCTAATCGTATCTACACTTACATTATTTACTTCTGCAAACTTACTGATTTTCATCCTAATCACTACCATTTATATATTTGTTTATACATACTTCTTTATTATTTTAAAAAATCCTTTCATCTCCCTATATAAAATTATTTATGCTATGAAAAAGATGTAATTAATTTTAGGGTTTCTCCACATATCCATCAAGCTAAGCTTATATAAGTTTAGCTACTCTTTTTAATCTTGAGTTTAAAAAAGAGTAGCAGGTAGTACGGTTATGTCTATATATCCAAAAAACTTAAAATTAAACTATGAGTTCATGAATAAATTAAAAACTGTGGCGTAAGTACGACAGTTTTTTTCCTTTTTCATTTGGTTGGACTATGTAAGGTTACGTACTTTAACTGTAGAGGACTTGTACTACCCGTTCATATTAATTTCATAGACGTTTAGGATATTGTTTTATGGGAAGTGTTCTTGCTATGGAATCGAGATTGTACATATAGATGGACGTGATTCAAGTCAAAAAAGGCACTCCTAGGAGCGCCTTTTCTTTGACTATTTTATATGTGCAAGCGTTTTCGAAATTTATTGGATATAAATTGATGTACGCATTGTATTAAATGGTGCATTTATAGATGTCTTTTGGTACTCAAAAGTTCCTTGTTGGTGTCCAGAAGCATCCCATTTATAATACCAGCCAACGATTGGTCTTCCGCCAATTATAGTGGAATCAATACTCTTTACATTAGAACCATTCATTTTAGCAAATGGGTTTTGGCCATAGCCCATTTCTTTCGTTGTAATATATAAGTATTTTCCCCCGTGGTTACGTGATGTGCTAAAACTGTTCTGATTAATTGTTTCTACCCCGCCTAGCTCAGACTCTACTTGTACGACGTTTAGTGAAGTAAGTGGTGCTGCTGGTCCGGCTGAAGCTTCTGTTGCCATTCCTAATCCAACGAACGCTGTGATCGCTAACGATGAAATCCCTAGTGCTGCTTTTTTAAACATAAAAAACATCCCCTTCCATCTATTGTTTTCTCTTACATTGCCAATATAATCCTAATAACATTATATGTAAATGGGTTGTAACTGTAGAAATATTAGAAAGAATATTCCGATTTATGTAGATTAAAAAAATATGACTTTCAATAACTTAATCACAGGATAATACAATAATCCGATAACAAGATCATCAAATTATTGTTAATATTAGGGTATAAATATTTTGAAGGAGTCACTTTCTATGAGGAGATTCACGTGGTTATCTTATGTAGCACTTATAACTAGTCTTTATCCAATACTGTATTATCAAATGTCTAAAAAATATGAACAGGATTATGATCTGGAATTGTCTCCTTGTGAACCAGTGTGGTTGGTTCTTTGCTTTATCAGTCCATTCCTTAGCTTGGCTATTATCTATTTGGGTAAAATACAAAACGATGTGAGAAAAGAATTAGGAGTAAAAGAAGAAAACCCGTGGATGTATCGGACAAGTATCATTATCATTCTGCTTACTGTCTTTCTATATCTGACTCAAGTATCGAAATAAATATATAAAATATTAAAACTTGCTGTTTCATGGATAGGAAATGTAGTATTCATGCAATATTACATTTTAAATTAGAATATATTGATGTATAATGATTAAGAACTGATCAACTTTTTTCGTTAAAGATAGTCATCAATCTCTAACTACCTAATGACCTCAAATAAACGCTATTCAAGTCATTTTAAGAGGTACAAAAGACGCCCGCATGGGCGTCTTTTGTATAAAAACACCTTATATACTATAAGGTGTTTTCTTATTTCCTTTATCTAGAATTCCTCTATTTGAACAGTAAAATGTGACTTGAACTTTACCTCGATTGTTTTGTTTTCTACACTGCCTTGGACATATAAGGAGTCATTACAGGTATAGATTCGTTTCGCCGATTCAATCTCGGCTTTAAAGATACGGATATTTTGTAGATTCCTTAGTACAAGTTTTTCAATTGATACTGGGTTAATGGGAGCCATCAATCTCTAAGCTCGATGGAGATATGGCGAGATCCCATTTCAATTTAATTAAATAAAAAACCCGTGAATCATTCACGGGTTTTACTTTAATAACTAATTGCTATTGTTCCCTCACCTGCATGAACAGCAAATGAAATTGGTAATGGATATAGTTTGAAATCCATTTCGGGGAATGCTTGTCTAATATCTGCAATCCATTCTTCCGCTCCAGCTTTATCGTTAGCATGGAACATATGAAGTACTTTTGGTAATTCTTTTTCAAGTTCATTTTTAATATATTCTCGACATTTTTGGATTTTACGAACTTTCTTTTCAAGTAAAAGCTCTCCACCTTTTACTTCTAATATTAAATTCACACTTAATAAACTTCCAAGTAAAAATTGGATGCCCTTTACACGACCACTCGCATATAAACCTTTTAAACTCTTTGGGAATACATGAAAAGGTCTTCTTTTTTCATCTACTAATGTTTTGTGTATATCTTGTAAAGTCATACCATCATTGTATAACGATTTCGCTTTTCTAATTAATTCATCCATTGGATAACTTGTTGTTTCACTGTCTAATACAGTTAATGGAAAACCTGCCATTTCTGCAGCTAACTTCATATTTTGATAGGTTCCACTTACTTTTCCGCTAATAGCAACTGCAAATCCTTCTTCATATTCTTCTTTGCATTTCGTAAATAACTCTACCATTTCCCCGATATTAGGTTGTGAAGTAGTGACTGTTTTACCTTCGTTTAACGCATTATAAACACGTTCACGTACACCTTCTTCACAATCTTTGTACGACATTCCATCAATAATAACTTCGATTGGGATAACAAAGTTATCTCCTTCTGTTTTAAAATTCGCAGTTGTACTATCAGTAATCCAAGCAACACGCTTCATGTTGTTCCTCCCTTAATTCAATTCCTCTTTTCTAATTTTTCTATATATTTATGTTATGAAAAGAGAATATCCCTGTAATAGTAACAGGACTTGATTGTTT
Source organism: Bacillus cereus (assembly GCF_002567495.1). GTDB lineage: Bacteria > Bacillota > Bacilli > Bacillales > Bacillaceae_G > Bacillus_A > Bacillus_A cereus_AQ. Next base: position 208,196 of record NZ_NVAP01000038.1, read on the forward strand.
TGGCTATAGTAGATGCGTATTAAATGTGACTATTTCTTGTCTATTTCACAAATAAAAAAGAAAATCAAGGAATTTGCTCGATTTTCTTTTTTATTATACATTATTTAAAAGTTTCATTATCTAAAATTACAACATAATCATTCGTTAATCTTCCTGCCTCTTTTGTATAACTAACAAGCCTTTGTATATTATCACAGCAAATTTTCGCTCCCCATACGAGTAACGGTACGCCGATAAAGTCGATGTGGAACCTTCTAGAAAATAGACCACCAAAAGTCATTGGTAAAGGCACTGTTGGTGATGTATTAGAAAAAATAATCTTTTCATGGCTTTGATAATGTTTTTGTAGAATCTCACCTAAATGCTTCATCGCAGGTACAACGACTTTTGATGCACCACATCCAATCGTATATACTGGATTTCCATGTTCATCTATGCCATGAAAAATAATTTTCCCCATATCTTCTGTTCTCAATTTATTAAAGTAATCTACATTCAAAATCTCTTCTTTCGTTAACTTCCGATCCGTTGGTAATTTATTTAAATGATACGCTGCAGCTAGTGATGTTGTATGCGTTCCACCAAAATCTGTGTAAATGTATATCATATTATCATCCCTTGTTGTAAAAGTTCAATGTTATTTAGTATTACCGTTCGCAACAATGTTAAACAAGGGATGAATGTATTTATACTTTTTGTGTTAATTCATTATATTTTTTCCAAATATAATAACGTCTACTAATCACGGTGCCTAATGTAATACATAAAAATGCATTTGTTACAACCATTAACGTCTGGTGCGTACTACCAGAAAACATACTTTGTTTAATTATAATTTTTGCTCCTAAAATAACAAGAAGTATTATTGTACTTACCCAATTTCCTTTTCGTAGTACATGACCTGTTTCACTATCTAATCGAAATGTTAAAGCTTTTCCTCGTATAATTCCAATACCTAAGCCAATTCCAAGCATTACAACAAACAGTAGTCCTTGCAGCAAAGTTATTTGTCCCATATGAATAATGGACTGAACTGTTACAAAGCACAATAAAGCCGGAATGAGCCAAATACGGTTTATTTTCACTTTTCGTTCTTTACCTTGCATTAAAACAATAATAAGAATAACAAGTAAAATATCCATTTAAAATCCTCCTATATAGTTGTTTATCTATAAAAATTATATTCTCCTCTTTTCATTCCATACTTGAAATACGATAGCTACTTTCAAGTGTAAGATGGAAAATGTGATTTCTCATCAGTCTTAAGCATTATTTTTAAAAATAAAAAGACGTACGAGTAAAGAGTACGCCTTCAATAACTTTATTAATATATTTATAAACTCGTTTAAATTTTTATTTATCAACTAATTCTACATCTTTAGAATTAGTTTTTTCTAATACTTGAATGTTACATTTAGTAGCCAGTTTTAAAAAGGTTTTATAAATAAAATATCCAAAAATAGAGCCTAAAACGTTACAAGTTACAAATTACATCATCGATATCGGTAATGCGTACCACGCCACTAAATAAAGACTCAATTAATTGTAACAATTCAATACTAACTGATATAGCAAATCCTAATAAAATAGTATTTTTGACCTTTTTATATTTATCCCATAAAATTGGTGCTAAAAATCCTAAAGGCATTAATAATTAAATATTCCCGCCTACATTTCTTACAATTTCATCTACTTTTTGATATGCTCGAATTTTTATATCTATGTAATTAAATACCTTTTTCTATTTCTGCCAATAATTTTTCAGGTCCTGAACCTTTATTTGAAACAATAACCAATGTAATTCCTAAGTCTGGATATACAGCTGAACGAAAACTCACCCCTGGGTCATAACCCATGACATGGTATTTAAAAATATTATTTTGTCTTGTTTCAATCCATATTCCATAGCCGTAAAATTGTGTATTATTTACTTGAAGGTGAGGAGTTAAGAATAACTTTGAATATTCTTTTCCTAAAATTTTATTATTAAATAGTGCCGCCCAAAATTTCAACATGTCTGATGCAGTAACATATGCACCTCCATCAGCACCTCCTTTTATTGGTATAGAGTAGGCGTTTGTTCTCCAATTTTGGTTAGTTTCGTCCTTTATATATCCTAGAGCTGTATGTCTTGGTAATTTATCTAACGAAAAATAGCCAGAATCATTCATGCCAATCGGATTAAAAATATTTTTTCTATATACTCCGTAAATTCAAGTCCCGTCTGTTCTTCTATTATTAATCCAAGTATGATAAAACCTGCATTGTTGTAGTGAAACTTACTTCCAGGCGCAAACATCATATTACTGTTTTGGAATAATGGTAAAAAGTCTTTTAAGCTCTTTAATAGATACATAGGTGTTTGTTTCCAAAGATCTTCGAAGTTATCCATAATACTTTCATCAAAATAATCTGGTATACCAGCGCTATGCGTTAGTAGTTGATGTATTGTAATATCTTCATCAAAGTTTGGAAATTTTATCTCTAGACAATCTTTTAATTTTGTATGAAAAGAAATAAAACCTTTTTCAACAAGTTGACAGATGCCAATTGCAGTGAAAATTTTACATCCTGAGGCAATGCCGAATCTTGTTTGTATCGTATTGTTTATCCGTTCATTCCGATTTGCATAGCCAAACGCTTCTTCACAGACTAATTCTTTTTCTTTTTTAACTAAAACAACTCCTGAAAATTCTATATTCTGATGTATTACTTTTACAATATTCTCTATTTGATCTTTTGTATTTATCACGACAACCCCCTTGTCTTTCCCTATTATAGTTCTTACCCCTTATTATTTTTCTTTATAAAGGGGTAAGGAACCTTCAATTCATAAATTATTGATTAAAACAACAAATATCATTTAGAGTTTATTGATTCAGAGAGATACACCTTGGACTTAGATGGTAATAAAGTAAACACACACAATACGATAGTTATAAATAACATTACGACTACTCCTATAATAACTACAGTTTGAATGGAAATGAACTGAGTCGCAACACCGGACAATATTGTAATAAAAATTGTTACTAACGCCATAATAAGCCCGTATATACTCCCAATCCGTCCCATTATATGAACAGGAACGTTGTTTTGATAAAATGTGTAAAACCCTGTATTTGCATATGCCATTGAGAAAGATAAAATAAAGAAACCAATAGCAGCTATTAAAAATACATTTGAAAAAGCATAAATTAAATAACCAATTGCAATGAATAATGATCCTATTCCAATTAGAAATGAAGGCGTTAATTTCTTTGACAAAATTGTATTTGTTATGGCACCTAATATATAGCCTGAACCAGCTATACTAACTAGAAAACCGTATTCACTATCTGTTAACAATAAAACTTCTTTCGCAAACGATAATTCGAGTGAATCAGTAGCAGTCGCTAATACGAACATACTTTGAAATAAGAAATACACACATACGACATACACATGTTTTCTACTAAAATTTATAACAGTGCTCCAATCTTTTTTTAATACTGTAAGGGATAATGTATTACTAGTTGTATCCGAATCTTTTTTCTTATCAAGATTAGGTAAAAGTAATGTAATTAATCCTGATAACAGAAATGCTATAGCATTCATATATATAGCAACCTCTGGTGTACTTACTATTAATAATACTCCCGCTATCGCTGGACCAATTAAAGATGCTCCAGATCCTATTAAACTACGTAATGAGTTGAAACGTTGTCTTTGTTCTACTGGAATTAATTTCGTCATATACGTCGTAGCAGTTGGCTCATAAATTGCATTGGCCATACTTATAAAGAATACGAATGCATAAACAATCCAAAGTGATGGAAGCAAAGGTAAAATAGCGATAAATACCGCACGATATATATCGAGGTGAACCATTAACTTCCGTTTATTTAAACGATCAATCATACTCCCAGACCAAGCGTTTGTAAATAAGATGGCTAATGGTTTTATTACATATAAAGTAGCAACAGCTAAGGCTGAGCCACCCATATTATAAACTAGTACATTAAGCGCTATTAAGTAAATCCATGCACCTAAATTCGCAATACCAACTCCGGACAGTAGTAATAAAGGATATTTCCAATCTTTAAGTAAGTTTTTCATTTTTGGCCCCCGCTTTCCAAATTGTTTTAAAACAATAAAAAAATCCCACCCCCAAGACTTTTAGTCTTAGGGACGAGATTTATAATCGCGGTGCCACCCTAGTTTATTAATATGTCGCCATATTAACCTTATCAGGTACTGCATTATTTTCATGCTTATACCTTAGCTCTATAACGGGAGCTCCCGTCACACCATCCCCTACTAATAGGTTCCGATGTGCTGCTCAGAGGCTTGGTTCAATAAAGAATTTTTACTCCTTTTCAGCTACATGGAGCTCTCTGTAAAAAATTCATTTTATTTACTCTTCTCTTCACTGCATTTGTTTTTTCCATATTATCACATATGCATTTAACTGTAAATAAACAATAATCAGATATTTAATAACGTGTCACTGTTAGTTCTCTTATTTATTATTTTTTCTAAAAATTACGGTGCGTGAAATTACTTACAACTCTAAAGAAAGAGCTATTTGCATATAGCTCCTTCCAAATGCCCAAATTAATTCGTATTTGCCTCAGCTAACGGTTGTAACGGTGGTTCTAATTCTAGTTCTAGTGTATCTCCTTCTCGTAAATCTTGTCCTTTTTCAATACTTTGGCTCGTTACATAACCCGTACCAGAAGTTTTCAAATCTAATTTCAAAAGCTTGGAGAAATACATAATATCACGCATGGACCAACCTTTTACATTTGGCATTTGTGCGTTATTCCCTAATAAAAATATACGATCTCCTTCACTCATTACCTCGCCAGACTGTGGATATTGTTTTATTATTTTTCCTTCTCCTAAAATTACTGGCTGTAGCTTCTCTTTCTCTACACTTTTCTCTACTGTACCCATCGATTGATTTACATAATTTTGTACTTTTAATTGAGATTGTTTCGTTGCATCAGCTATTTGTTTTTCTGTATACGGTTTCACCTTTAAATATTCAAGGCTGTTTTTTATAACAGGTTTAAATATTTCAGCAAGAGGCTGAGCTCCATACTCATTTCCTTTTAACTTTGGTTGCTTAACAGCTAAGTATACGATTAACTCCGGATCATCAATTGGAGCCATTCCTAAAAAGGAGAAAATATAATTATCTTTCCCTTCCATATATCGGCCGTTTTCAGGATTCGGGATTTGTGCTGTTCCTGTCTTACCCCCAATTGGATAACCATCCACTTTATACATTGTACCAGTTCCTTTTGAAGATGTTATAACACGCTCCATTAAGCTTCTAACCTTGTCCGCTGTTTCTTTTTTTATCGGATTCCCAATTTCTTTCGGTTGATTTTCCATAATAACTTGTTTGTTTGTTGGATTTACAACTTTATCAACGATATATGGTTGCATCATTTTCCCGTCATTTGCTATAGCGGTAGCTGCTTGGATTAATTGAATAGGAGTTACTGTAGAACCTTGACCGAAAGAAGTTGTGACTTGTTGAATTTGCGTATTTAATAACAAAGTATTTTTACTTTCACCAGGTAAATCTATTCCTGTTTTTTGATTAAATCCAAATTTATTCATATATTGCTTAAATTTATTTGGTTTCAGTAACTGATCTTCTAAAATAGAAAAAGCTACGTTTGATGATCTTTCAAAACCTTCATCAAATGTAATTGATCCCCATCCGAATCCACCATTATGATCTTTTATATCAGATGCACCAACGGAATATTTTCCAGATTGAAAATATTCTTTTCCGTTATATACACCTTCATTAATGGCAGCTGCTAACGTAAAAACTTTCATTGTTGAACCTGGTTCGTATGCATTTGCAATCGGATCATTTAAAAAGTATTCGATATCACCTATATTAGGATTGTAACTAGGTTTACTAGACATCGCTAAAACTTTACCGGTTTTTGGATCAGCAATAATTCCAATTAACATAGAAGGATCATAATGCTCTTGTGCTTTGTTCATCGCTTCTTCTAAAAAGCTATTAATTTGTTTATCAAGCGTTAGATATACGTTATTCCCATTTTTAGCAGGCTCTACCTTACCTATATCATTCGTAAGCGGAATCCCCCTTCGTGTACCCACATATTCTATATTCCCGTTTGTAGAGCGCAAATATTTATCCAAACTCTTTTCAAGCCCAAACTTTCCTTCCGTATTCCCTTTATCATCTGGTCTAGCAAAACCAAGTATATAGGACGCAAAATCTTCATTTGGATACACTCTTGCTTTTTCCGACATAAAAGATACACCTGGTATTTTCAAATTGTTGATTTTTTCCTTCGTTTCCCTAGATAAGTTCCGACCAATTTTTCCAATTTCAACTTGCGTACGCCCTTCATGAAAGTTTTTTAATATTTCTTCTTTATCAATTTCAAGCGCATCAGCTAATTGTTGTGCAGTTTCATCTTTATTTTTCACTTTATCTTTTCCTTTTAAATTCACAACAACTCGATACGTTGTAGAATCTTGTACTAGCACCTTCCCGGTTTGGTCATAGATAGTGCCACGATTCGCTTCTAAAACACCTTTTTTATTATGTTGTTCATCCGCGAGATCCTTTACATTCACATTATGCACGACTCCTACTGCCTGGATATAGAATATACGCAAGATCATAATAAGAAACAAAGCAATAAAAGCAATCATCATATATCGAGCGCCTTTATTCGTTTGAAGTTTTTGCATACTTATCTCCTTTCTTTTGGGATTGATTTATACGAAGATACGGTTTGAAATTTGTAGTTTTTGTTTGCGATACTATATGTTTCGAAGTTTTCTTTTTAATTCCTTTAAAACAATGCGAAACTGACTATTGTTATTTTGTGTTTTTATTTTTTTATTTAAAATACGGTGCGTGAAATTTCAGAATATTCATCAGTGAAACTTGAATGTATAGCACTCTAAACTCTTTTCTTAGTTACTATAAAAAAGTTCCCCTCTGGATGTCCAAAGGGGAACTTTTTTATAAGAAAATTACGCGATATGGTTATATTTCGCTAAGAAAGGAATTCGTCTCGCTACTAATGCATACATTTTGAATACAAATTTCGCTATTGGCTCAAACATACGTGTACTTTGCATTACTAAACCGCTCGTAACAAATGTTAAGAAAGCTGCACCAAGTATATCTAAAGGATAATGAACACCTACATACATACGTGATATACCGACTAACACTGCCCATAATAGCGCGATATATTTCAGTTTTTCTCCTCTAAGAATAAATACGAAGGCGATTGAAAATACAAGTACAGAATGATCACTAACGAATGATGAATCTGCTGCATGTGGTACTAATTGATGTACATCATGTGATACAAACGGACGCGGATGGTAATATACCGCGTGTATAAGAACGTTTACTAATAATGCAATAATAACCGAAAGCGTCGTATATAAAACTGTATATTGTTTTCTAATTGCATTCTCTTTCTTTCCATTATTAAACCATAAGATAAGCATAAATAGAATGGCTACGTATACAGCGCTATTTGTAATAGCAACCATTATCGTATCTAATAGTTTGGATGAATCAGCAAAATTATTAAACCACTGAAATACTGTGTAATTCATAATACTCTCTCCCTACTTACAAGTGTTCTTGATTTACACAGTATACAATACCATTATGAAAATGGGCTTAAACTTTTCTCATCTAATTCTCATTTTACTATTACTCATTTGACAATTATAAAACAAATTTTATACGCGATTTATGTATAAAGCTCGTAAACCGTTATAATAAGGCTGTTCGTATTCTTTTCATGTTTGGAATACATAACATATCTATTTAAATATAATAATTGCAAAATCATATTTTTTAATTCATTTGAAGTACAATATTTCCGAATTGTTCTCCTAGATCCATACGGCTTAGCGCACTAATCGCTTCTTCTAACGAGTAAACCTTATCAATAATTGGTTTAATTTGATGTTTTTCTATAAACTTTATCATCTCATTAAATTCCTCACGGCTACCCATGGATGTTCCCGTAATATCTATTTGATTATAAAATAATGCGCGTAATGGTAATTCAATTTTATCTCCTGAGCTTGCACCAAAATTCACAATTCTTCCATTTGGTTTTAATACATCAAAATATTTCAAGAAAGTTGCCGGGCCTATACTATCTATTATTAAATCTACTTTTTCACCTTGTAAGCTCTCGTCCCAATTTCCGGTACTATTAAAAGAAATATCTGCACCATATTTTTCAGCCAGTTCCCTTTTATTCTCTACCCTTGAAGTAACGCTCACTTTTGCGCCAATTGCTTTCGCGAATAACATGGCAAATGTAGCTACACCACCGCCTATTCCCGGAATTAAAACATGTTCACCGCACTTCAATCTACCCTTTGTAAAAAGTGCTCTATATGCTGTTAATGCGGATAAAGATAAAACACCTGATTCTTCCCAAGTAAGATATGACGGCTTCTCTACTACATTTTCAACTGGTACAATTACATATTCAGCAAACGTCCCATCTTTCGGCCCACCTAACACCTCTGGTAACTCTGGTACTTCGGTAATGTTATCCCATCCAATACTAGGATTAATAATAACCTCGGTATGTAGTAAAGTATTTGAAACACCTTCTCCAATTTCTGTAACAATACCTGCACCATCTGATCCTAAGATTAAAGGTAATTGCATTTCTTTTCTATTATTCATAATAAATAAATCCCGATGATTTAAGCCTGCTGATTTTAATTTCACTTTAACTTCCCCATTATTAAGTGTTCTCTCAGGTGATATTTTATATTCTACACCGTCAAATCCAGTTTTATATTGATGTACGATAGCTTTCATTATAATTCCCCCTTAATAATTTTAATGTACTAGAAATTTCAAAATAAACAAAATGATTTGATCGTAAAAAAAGAAGGGATGCTTTTTGGCATCCCTTCTTTGATTGCTTATGTTATTATACAAGGTAATGTAATCGTAACGATTGTTCCTTCGTTTTCTTTACTCTCTATTTGAATAGTTCCGTTATATTTTTCTACAAGTCGTTTTGCAATAGACAAGCCTAGCCCGTTTCCACCTTGTTTTCGACTTCTCGCTTTGTCAACTCGATAAAATCGATTAAGAACAAATGGTAAATCGGACTCAGGTATTCCCGCTCCATGATCTATTACACGAATTTTAACTTTCCCTGATTGTAAACTGGATTCTATGCAAATATATTTATTAATTTCTTTTGTATACTTAACTGCATTATCCATTATGATAATAATAATTTGTTCTAAGTAAGATGATGGCATTGACACATAAGCTGCATCATCCCCAAATTTCATATTAAATTGAAAATCACTTTGAAGTACTATAAAGTTTTGTGTAACATGTTTTAATACGCTATTTACATGGACTGGCTCAGATGCAATTGGATGCATTTGTTCAGATTCAGCTCTTGATAGTTCTAGCAATTCTGAAACTAATTTATTTAAACGATCTACTTCCTTTAAACTAGATTGAAGAGATTTATCTAATACTGCTGGATCATTTTTCCCCCATCGGTTTAACATCGCTAAGTGTCCATGAATAATTGTTAACGGTGTTCTTAGTTCATGAGATGCGTCTTCGACAAATTGTTTCTGTTGTGTAAAAGAAGTTTCTACTTCATCCATCATCTCATTAAAGAGAAATGATAATTTTGCAAGCTCATCATTATTTTCTCGTACTGGAACCCGTTCATTAAGTCCATTTTTTTTAATACGTTTCATCGTATCTGTTATATTTTGGACACTTGATAATAGTTTCTTCGTTATAAGTATCCCGCCTAAAAAACTAAATATCAATCCGAATATTCCAGCAATAGCCATTACCACTAAAATAATTTTTAATAAATGATCAAATGTCTCTAGGTTTTTCGTAAGTTCAATAGTACCAGTAAACTCTTTCGTTTTAATTGGTATGCGCTTAACTAATATTCGATCTTCTAAATGCCTTTTTATAAATGACTCATCTTTTATAACCTGTTTCGGCTTTATCCATGTTTCATTAAAATCTCGTGAAACAGTAATAATCGGCTCCCCATCCATGTCAATAATACGAATCATTTGATGCTTATCAATCATATTGTTTAGAAAATCTTTACTGTTTTCAAATGTTTTACTCGAAAGGGTATCATTTTTATCTTGGAAATATGCCGCTATTTCCGTCACTTGCCTATTTATTTGTTTCTGTTCATAATCTATAGTCCACTTATTGATTACAATAAACTGCAAAGCACTATATAAGATGAATAAAATAAATACTAATGTAGTGGACCAAAGTGTTAGTTTCCACTTTATAGGTAGATTTCGAATTCGAAACATAATATTTTTTATCATTTCATTATATATCCCGCACCACGGACTGTTTGGATATACTCCTCCTTATCTACACTATGTAACTTGTTTCGCAAATAACGAACATATACATCAACGATATTTGTCTCAACAATTGCATCATATCCCCATACTTGGTCCAGTAAAATATCACGAGTAAGTACGCGATTAATATTTTTCATAAACATAAGCAATAACTCGAATTCTTTATTTGTAAGTTCAATTTCTTCATTTCCTTTAGTTATAGTTCGAGATTCAATCTGAAGTTGCAAATCTTTGAATGTAAGAAATGAAACCTGCTTGTTTTCAATATGTTCTTCTCGTCTAAATATCACTCTCATACGTGCTAACAGTTCTTCAATTGCAAATGGTTTCGGAAGATAATCATCCGCCCCACTATCTAAACCTGTCACACGGTCCATAATACTATCACGAGCAGTCAGCATAATAATGGGTGTATTTTTAGTCGCTCTTAGTCGACGACATACCTCTAGTCCATTTAATCCAGGCAGCATTAAATCAAGCAAAATGAGATCGTAATTCTTTTCAAGTGCTGCGCTTAATCCGTTTCTTCCATCAAGTTGTATATCTACTTTGTACCCTTCATATTTTAGTTCTAATTCTAAAAAATCCGCTAAACTTTCTTCATCCTCTATAATTAAAATGTGTTGCAACTGTAGTTCCTCCTAGACGATTAAATGAATAAATAATCCTATTCCAAATATAATTGCAATGATTTGATGCACTTTTCTATACATCATAAATTTTTCTTTCTTATTTATTTGTTGTAAATAAAACCCAACAATCCCTAGTACGATTAAGGCTAATAGAGAAAATATACCACTGTATATGAGGAAAATGTGACGACTTCCTTTTATTAAAAAGTAAACACCGTGAGTAATCGTAACAGCTATTACAGCGTAGCCAATTAATACATGAAACTTTTTTGCGAATAGATACACTTCTTTAATTTTTTTAAATCCTTGTATATTTTTCTTCTTTAAAAACAACCATATATACCGCAACAACCATAATGAAGCAGCGATAATCGCCCCATATTCACCAAAAGAGCCTAATTTTTTATTTAACCATTTTACATTCAGTACATTGCCGTACGTAACATTAATAAATAGCATCCCTACACTACAAATAATAATAGTAATGCCTATAATTTTAACACACACATGGAAATATTTATTTCTTAATATCTTCTCCATTTTATTTAATCTCCTTACTAGTAAAGGCTTTGTAACAAGCAGTCTATCAAATAAAAAAGAAAAGAACATGAGAGAAAGATTAAAATAAAATGAGAATTTCAATATCACTTACAATTGCTATTGATTTTTTTCAGCTAACTTTAATATGTTTTGAATAAACGGTGCTTTTGCCTTTGTATATGAAACACGATCAAAAGGATATGTAATAGCAAGCATCTCTTTTAATTCTCTATATTCTTTACATGCCCATTCATGGCTTTTTAGAAAGTCCCGAAATAAAATATTGTTTCTCCATTCTTCGCTATTATAATGATAAACATGCAAATGATGAGTACCAGCTCTCCATTTTCCCTTTCTAAAAAAGCGCCAATTCGTTGCTTCTTTTGGAACATACTCATATCCAATTTCCGATAGAATTTCAATCCAGTTTTCAGTAATTTGCAAGTCCGTTACGCCAATCATCATATCAATAAGAGGTTTAGCCCCTAACCCTTCTACTGCTGTGCTCCCTATATGTTCAACAGCAATTATTTCTTGTCCTAACAAAGAACAGAATTTCTCTTTTTCTTTTATATACTCTTCAACCCAGTCTTTTTGATACGATTTAATAACAATTTGTTGGTCCATTGTATTTACCCCTTTATAAGTATTCATCATTATATTTATAAAATTTCATATTATCAACATAGGATTTCCATAAACTATGTCGAATAGTGGAATGTACAACTTTATTATATTAAATGCGAGGTAAGCTATGAAAAATAACTCAGTCAAGATTCAGTTGAATAATGTAACATTCCAATTAAAAGAATATCATAATTTTGATTGGCTTATTAAATTAGGGACCGTATTTGCAGTTTTTGACCAGCAAGACTCAGGTAATATAAGTTTTGGTGTAGAAAAAGATGGTCATAAAAAATTTGTTAAATACGCAGGGGCACAAACAATTGCCTATGAAGGAACAACGGATCATGCTATTGAAAGGCTAAAAAATTCAGTTACTATCTATGAAGATTTAAAGCATAAATCGCTCATAAGATTAATTGATCATTTTCCAGTTCAATCTGGATATGTATTAATTTTCGATTGGTTTGATGGTGAATGTCTCCATTCGCATTGGAGTTTCCCACCTCCTGAGAAATATAAAAATCCAAACTCTCCATTTTATAAATTTAGACATTTATCTGCTATAGAACGAATTCGTTCCTTACATTACATTTTTTCTTTCCATACTCATGTAGAAAAGAAAAATTATGTAGCAATAGATTTTTATGACGGTAGTATTTTATATAATTTTAATACAAACGAAACAAAAATTTGCGATATAGATCTATACAGTAAGAAACCTTACATAAATAAAATGGGCCGGCTATGGGGTTCCTCCCGTTTTATGTCACCAGAGGAATTTGAACTACACGCTATAATTGATGAAAGAACAAATATATTTAATATGGGAGCAATGGCTTTCTCGCTTTTAGGTGGTGAAAAAGATCGTTCCTTTATAAAATGGGAAGCAAGTAAGGAATTATATGAGGTAGCGTATCGTGCTGTAAATGAAAATCGTGCAGAACGGTATGCATCAGTTACAGAATTCTACGAAGCGTGGTTAGAAGCGGCTCATGCAGAAAAGATATAACCCTAAATTAGTAAAAGAAATATAGAGTTTATACTGTTATCATGTATATTAAGAATGGTTTTATGAGCATTTCGTACTAGTGTGTTCTAATTGATTATGGCTATTATTGAGGAAGACATATCAGCGATAATTTATGTCTATTTTGTATAGGTGTTAGCAAGTTCGTTTGCAAACTTGTTAGCACTTTTTATATTTGTCTGCTTTCACAAGTACATTACACCTAGCTGCTAATTCTTCCAGTTTCTTATTTCTATATATTATGGCAATAAAAAAACAGAACATATGCTAATAGAGAAAAAATGCGAAAAAACACAATAAGCTGCCCATGTGGACAGCTTATTTACATAATTATTGTTATCAGCACTCATACCCAAAAATAAGTAATACATACACCAATTCTTATTTATTTTCATTTTTTATTAAGGCAGATAAAAATGAAAGTAAGGTGCGTGAAAAAATGGAGGAATTAAATCAAGTTTTAAACACTACTGAAAAAATTCAATTAGATAATGAAAATACTTCCGATGTACAACAATTATTAGATTGTTCTACTCCTTGTCAAAACGTTATAAATACTTCTGGGACAATTAGATTAACAGGTGGCACGAGTAATCCTTCATCAATTATTTTTCCAGAACCATTAACTGTTGGTGATACCTTTCCTGTAATTACAGATCCATATTATTTAAAATTTAATGTTGCTCAATGTGATGCACAAGCATCTGTAACTACTCCTTGTGGTGTTATAGAATGTAATGTTTCTGTATCTCAAATTTCTGTAATTGGAAATTTACCATTTTATTTTGAATTTCCGGCTCAATTTTGGCCATGTACGGGTCCAAGAACAGGATTTAGTGCATATTTAAATGATGTCGTACAATTAAATAATGTTCTTTGTTATAACTGTGATGGATCTTTACCTTTATTGTGTCAAAATGGACTTTCACAAGTAAATGGTACAGCAACTTTAGTAGGAATTCGTCGAGATAATTCTTATATATATTTTGATTTTGATGTAGAAATTATTTTACCTGGTTGTTAAAAAATAAAAAGGGGAATCCNNGGATTCCCCTTTTTATTTTTCTATAACTCTATTCATCTTTTTATACATTCCTATCCTGGCATGGGTTTTAAGGTTCTCGTTTGTTACTAGATTAGCCGAAAATTGTATAAAATTTTGTATACTCTTAGCGTGGGGGTTTTCAAAAATGCTGGCGATACCCCATCGCGAGCAACCTAAGATTTTTAATTACCCCCAAAACGAAAATTTTATACATCGTTGACTACTGATAACGATGACTCCTACTTCGTTATAAACTATGTAATCACATACGTCCTCTTCTTCTAAATAACGTTTATAAATAATACCTCTTCAAATGCTTCCTGCACGCCCGTTCCCTAATTGATTTAGAAACTGATCAATACGTAATGACATTTTCTCAAGCCACTCTTCTCGTTTGCTTTGTTGAATAGTTGCTAATACCAGCTTGTACAAAGATATTTCTCCAAGCTTTATTAACTTGATACTTCTCCACTTCTTTTGTGCGACGAGCAATTGCTTTTCTAATCTTTCTTTTCTTCAAACCTTTTATTCTCCCAACCTCGCTTTAAAAGGATTATGTTATTTAGTTTTATTTACGTGAATATATTCACAAGATTTACATATCCTCGAAATTTATGGTTATAATTGTAATATTTTTCTTTTGAATTTGTTACTTCCGTCATACAATAAAAGTTAAATTTCATATTTTTGGAATTTCACTTAGACACATTTTATTAATAGAGCAGGAGGAAAACACAATGAACAATCTTTACGATAAAAGACCTAATAGCACTTTAAATGTAATTATCGGTATTTTTCTAATTCTTATTGCTTACGTAGGTTTGGCTTATACTATGTTACCATTTAATTTTACATTTGTAGCCCTAGCTGGTGTCATAGCTCTATATTTGAACTATGGCATTTACGGCCTTAAGTCAGCGTTTAGTCCGCTCCAAAAAGGTGTAATTAAAATTATTTTAATTGGTTATATATGGTATACGGTGCAAAGTTCGCTTGTTGCAGCAGTAATCAAATTTGGTTTTAACTTTCCGGTCGCTAGTAACGCGGCAACTAACTTTTTTGTAGACAACACACCTGGTCAATTCATCTATAACGCTTTAAATATTTTATTTAGTTTAATTGGTGAGGAATGCCTCGTTTTAATTCCATCTATACTAGCAATTTACTTTTTGAAAAAACATGGAGTAAATGAGAGACGATCTATGATTATAGTTACAATTGTTGGAGCATTCTTTTTTGGTTTGGCACATTATTCTACATATAATGGTAACCTCGTTCAGATCTTCTTTATCATTGGTTTAGCTAGATTACCATTTAACTGGGTTGCATTTAAAGCTAATTCATTATGGGCCAGTTCTATCACACATATTTTATTTGATTTCACACCGTTCTTAACAGCGTTATCATTTTCTATCCTACGCTAAAATAACGATTAAGGAGCACTTTTGAAAAGTGCTCTTTTTCATATATAAATAACACTACAAAATTAAATTTTTATAAACTTCTAAAAAAACATATAAATATCTAAAATTCCGAACATAATGATCATTAAATGTGATAATATTATTATGAAGATATTTACCAACTAACTTTTTTGCCCTAGCCTTACGTACTAGGGCATATTTATTTTTTAGTGTGTAATACCTCTCTTATTTAAAATAGCGTTTTTGTTTAAAATAACAGCTCTAAATAAATTAGATACATTTACCAGTATGTTTACCACAACATTCATGTTAAAATCCCTTGTGAGTACGACATAACTCAACCTTATGAAGCCCTTATCGCGGGGCTTTTTTTATTTAAATTAACGCTTTTGTTCACTTTTTTGATACATTTACGAAACATTCATGTGTTATCTTCATTAAGTTTTTTTCTTTTTATAATGTCGTGTGAGGTATACCAACACAGGAAGCCCTAGCCCCCCTAATACTAGGGCTTATTTTTTTAATAAGGATTTTTTGCATTTTATTATTCCTAACATCCATTAAATTCGATATACATAATATCTTTGTGAACTATCACGTGTTTCAAATACAACATTTTTTGATGGCCTCTTATCTTTCCGTAAGAGGTCCTTTTTTCAGATATCTATTTTATTATGTTTTCTAACTTACAGTAATGTACTAAAAAAAAATTCATATATATTTATCAGATGCACTTTGGATACAAAAAAGCTACGTTTTATATAGAATAAAAAATTATCTTACGCAAAGGAGCTTGATTATTTGTGAATTACCAAAATGATAACAACTCTAATATTCACAAACCTTGCACTTGTCCATCCCCCACGGCTAACAGTTTAAATGTTGTTCAAACGACCCCAGCAATAGTTTCTGTAAATTCTGCGATCCCACTAGATACCGTGGTAAATTCTAATGGCACAGCAATCTCATTCACACCACCAACAACTGTTTTACTTGAAGGTGGCAGAACCTATTTGGCAATCTATGAAGTGCAAGTTATTATTCAGCCAGGAGGTAATTCGGCAGGTATCACTATGTATCTTAATAATAATCCAATCATTGGTTCAGGTACTTCTCTAGGATATACTGCAGGATTCACTTCTGTATCAGCACCCGCAATTTTCACTACACCCTCAGGTTTAACAAGTACTCTTACTGTTAATGTAGGACCATATTCTAATTCATTAAATACGTTGGGCTTAACTCTTGCTGTTGTAGCATTAACATAGTAAAATTTAATACTTTCTAAAATAAATTTCTTTGTCCTTTAACTACAGTTTGGGGTTAGCCTCTAAGAACTCACTATAACAACATATAGAAAAAATATTATCTGGATCAATCGTACTGGGTGACTCGGCTGACACAATTGCTGAGTCACCTATTTTTCTTTAATAAAATAACGCTTTTATTTAATTTTTAAAATGCAACCACATGTCCATTTCACTTTATTCTACTGTTGCATTTACTATTAGTACTACGAATTTTTCAGAGGTGAATTATAATGGACGAATCTTTATCCTCCACTGCATTTAATCCAGGTTCAATCGGCCCTACACTTCCACCTATGCAACCTTTTCAATTCCCTACAGGTCCCACTGGAGCAACGGGCGCTACTGGTATTACCGGACCCACTGGCAACACCGGACCTACTGGTATTACCGGGCCTACTGGCAACACCGGACCTACTGGTATTACCGGATCTACGGGAGATACTGGGCCACCTGGTATTGTTTCAGTTACATTTAACCAAAGTCATATTCCTACAACCAGTCCAACTAACCTCGTATTACCAGCTATTAGTGTAGGTGTTAATCAAATAGTAAAGTTAGAAGGAGTTTTCAGATCTGATTATGTTTCCCTAAGTCCCCTTACAGAATTTACTGTATCTTCAATTCTTGCTCTAAAAAGAGGCATATTTACTATTGCGGTTCAGATGGAACTTCAAGAAGATATTCAAAAACCAGTAAATGTTTCAACAAATTTAACACACAACGTTTCAATAGTCTGGATAGATGCCCCTCCCCCTGGCACTTATGTATACAGTCTATCTCTGAATGCCACGGGAATTGGTACATCAACTAACACTATTAGCGAAAGAAATATAACTGCTACAGTAATTAACATTTAAAGTTTAATTGCAAAGTTAATTTATTTCTTTTTTGAAATACACTTTAACCATCAATAGCCAATTGTTTTTAAGAAAGCCCCCTCTGACTAAATTTTATTAGGGGGGCTTAACAAAATGCAAATTTTGTCTTACTTCACATCGACACGGCTTTGACTAGCTTCTCTACTAAATCCATTAGGGTATCTTGTTGTTTAATTAGAAAATTATCTATTTTCTGACACCCTCAATTATGATTCACTATTTATAATATTAATTAAAAGATTAAACTTTCATCTTAAAGCTAAATCCTCCATTGCTTCACGTAAGTTTTCTGATTTTGGTTTTGTTATATATATAATCTGTTAATATGTTTTCTTGAATCTGTATTCCCTTGTTTAATAGAATGTCTGTTTTGGAAAGAAAACCAAAACTCATGTCTGTGCTCCCTTTAAAAATTTTCGTAACAGTACTTGGTTTAACTTCCCAATAATTTGCTAGTTTATTTTTCCTTATTCCAGATGCACATAACCTTTTTTCAATTTGATTTAGAGCTTTCCACATGTTTTGTCCCCCTCATTGGAACAAGACACACTTCCCTATCATGAAAACGCACCTTAATGATGAATTACATCTAAAAGCTGTGTTATATTAGCTGTATATGTTACGCATAGTCGTAACTGAGTTGCAGATATTAAGATATGCCTGGTTTTTTAGACACTCAAATAAATTATGCGATATTACATTTGATAGCTCGTACATATATACCTTTAGTAATTGCAAAGTCATTCATTCACATATTTTCATTATGTATTTAATTACTATAAATACATAATAAAAACCACTCAAATGAGTGGTTTTTATTATCAATTAATATAGATGTTCGAATAAGCACTCGTTAAGGAATAAGCTAAAAGAGCCTCACTTCTTCATTCTAGTTAGTTAACCACCTACTATTCTTTAAAATCTACTTATTTTTTCTTACATTCAATTAGAACTAAACAGAATTTGTTATTCTAAGCCGCCGTTAAAAAATTTATAAATGTGCCCCCATAAAAGCAATAGAGTTATGTAAAAAATGAATCCAAAAAACAATCCAAAAAGCAGATATTGTAACCTGAGCTTTTTCATTCTTTTTATGATATACCCAATAAGCATAGTTATAGAGAAATCCGATTATTGTAGTAACAACGATATAAGTGAGCCCAAATGAATGATTTAATCCAAATATAATCGATGCTATTAAGATAACAAGATAATCATAATCCCTAATAAAAGGAATAAAACTCAATATCCAGAATAAAAAAACCTGAAAAACTATTGTTTCATATATAGGTGCTGCAACTATTACTGCCAAAATTTGAAGAATAATAGGCTGTTCCATTATTGGGTTTTTTTCTATTTTAGGTAAGAATAAATCTAATGGCATAGCAACTAAAAATGAACCTAATAAAATCAGTAATATAAACCAAACTATAGGTAAATCAAACATAAATTTATTTATTTTTGCTAACATATGTTTTCTCTCCAACTACCCTCTTATGTTTGTAAGAGGATTATAAAGATACCTTCTTCCCTTTCCCTAATTAGTTTTATAAAATAAATCTATTTATAAAGATTATAAGTTACTAATTATTTTTTTAAAATATAAACTTTACTATTTTTAACAACAAATGAACACCTTGCCCTATAACTGAATTTATTTTTATATGGTAAAATATATCCATCGCTCATATGTCCAACTATGCAATTTTCAAAGTAGCTAAATTACAACTAGACTTATACAACATGATTCAAAACAAAATGAAGGAGTGTTTCAAGTGAAAGGACATATTCGAAAAAGAGGAAATAAGTACTTAGTGTTTTTCTGGTTAAAAGACAAAAAAAGAAGCAGTAAAAAATTTTGGTGAAAGTATCTTTGAATAGCTAATGTTTGCATTTTATAAAAAAAGCTAAATAAATCTTGTATGAACAAGGTTTATACACCTTAACACATGTTATCATGTATAATACATATGAAAAGGAAATTCAGAATAACGAGGCAAATATTATGGACTTTGTTTATATTAATCAAAACGTATTAAATAATCTTCTATACATTTTAAGTAGTATATTTGTTTTTTATTTCATATATGATAGCAGGCACTATTTGAAGAAATATAAAATACTACTGATTACCCTTTGTTCTAGTATCCCACTTATTTTATGTATGCGATACCCTATCTATATGGATGAAAGTTGTATTCATGATTTAAGACAAATTCCGGTCATAATAGGTACGCTTTATGGTGGATTCCCTGTCGGTATCATCTTGTTTACAATTTTATTAATTACAAGATTTTTATTTTATGGCTTTAACATGCTAACAGTCGTTGTTTACGGAATAATGTTCATCATTACAGCACTCGCATCTTCAAAATTTAATACATATAATAGAAAACTTAAAGTAGCTTTTTCTATGTTTTTAACCTTTTTCCTAGCAATATTTACAACTGTAATTGTATTAACTTTATCAAAGTTTGAAGTGAATAATTTGTATATTATTTATTTCATAATATTACCGACTACTTTAATGTTATTTATTGTTTATATAAATGAAGTTATAAAAGATGCAGTACTTATGCGCTCAAAATTAATTAAAATGGAAAAAATGGAGATCGTTAGCCAACTCGCTGCAAGTATATCGCACGAAGTAAGGAATCCCTTAACGGTCGTGAAAGGATTTACACAGCTTTTAAAAACACCAAATTTAACTCCCGAATCAAGAGACGAATATATTAAACATATACTTGAAGAGTTAAATCGCGCCCAAGAAATTATCGATGATTACTTAACGTTTGCCAAACCTGCTCCAGAAAAACTAGATCAAATTTCAGTAGAACAAGAGTTAAATCGAGTTATTAATATGATATTGCCATTATGTAATATGAATACGGTGCATATTACAAATGATTTTTCTAAGGCAACAATTGTTGGTAATAAACAGCACTTTCAGCAATGTTTTTTAAACTTAATAAAAAACAGTATTGAAGCAATGCCTAATGGCGGCACCTTAAATATTTCTTCATCTATCAATAATAGTAAAGTTGTAATACGAATTGAAGATAGCGGAGTTGGAATGTCACAGGAGCAAATAAATCGATTCGGTGAACCTTATTTTAGTACAAAAACGAAAGGAACCGGTTTAGGTACGATGGTCGCTGTTAAGATTATTGAGACGATGCATGGAACTTTAAAAATCCGAAGTATCGTTAGTAAAGGAACGACTTTAACGATTACATTCCCGAAATATAATAAGAACACACATGAAAACAAATAAAAAAGGAGCATAGTCGCTCCTTTTTTATTTGCTTCGATACACAAGTATCTTCTATATTTTTTCAGTTTACATTTGTGAAGACTAATTAAAAATTAGTATCCTCCGCCCCAGCAGCTGCATCCTACAATTATTAATAGAATGAATAACACAACTAATAAAGCGAAACCTCCACCAAAACCACAAGAACCACCGTAACTCATATTTTCTCCTCCTTTTGGTTTGAAAACTAATAGGTAGTTGATCATTTTAACTGGTTCGTATTATACATTATGTGTTTATCCCTTTTTTGAGCATGTCTACATAAAAATAAGTAAAAGCACTCAAGTAAGAGTGCTTTAAAATGGATACCAAAAATTTTGAAATACGTTTAATTTTAAATATACCGCAACAATGAATATGAAAAACCCGGCAAATAAAGCAATAAAATCTTCACGTTTCGCCTTACTTGTATAAAACCATGTACGTTTATCCCTCTTTCCAAATCCTCTTAAATCCATTGCATTTGAAACCGTATCTATTCTTTCTAGAGAATGAATGATTAGCGGCCAGAAAATTAAAACACGGTTCTTCATACGAATCCATAAACTTGCTTCTCCTTTTTCAAAAGCCACTCCTCTCGCTTCTTGCGCATGTTTAATAATTTTATACTCAGACTGAATGTCAGGAATGTAACGCAGTGCAATATTTATTGCATATGTAATCTTATAATGAATACCAAGTTTACTTAAGCTACTTACGAATTCGCTTGGATCTGTCGTGTAAATAAAAAGAAGTGTAAATGGTAATAACGTAAAATATTTTAATGAAAGTGTAGCTGCATAAAATAATGTTTCATATGTAATCGTTGCATATCCAACATGTAAAAACGAGGTATATGATTCAGTTAATTCAGATCCATGAGTTGGTGTAATAAATACAATCATGACAGAGTTTAATAAACTAAATGTAAATATGACACTAAAAACAATTAAAATTTTACGAAATGGAATTTTAGCAATTCCGAGTCCGATACACCCAATAATAAATAAAATCAGCAACACCCGAAAATCAAAAAACAAAAAAGTAAGCGTCATACAAAAAATAAATAAAAATAATTTCACTACCCCATCCATACGATGAAAATATGTACTATGCACCTTCCTCCCTCCTATTACTGTCTAGATAAAGCTCCATAAATTTTTCTGGGCATGGAATCCCACTAAATTTAACAAGCTCGGTTAAAGAACTCTCTCTTAGGTTGGCTCTTTGTAACGTTTCTTGATCACCTAATACATTAGACACTATATTATCCGCAATAATTCTCCCTTCATGTAGAACGACTGCACGGTCTGCATATTCTAACGCGAGATTCATATCGTGAGTGATAAAAATAAATGAGATTCCTTTATTAGCAAGTTTTCTAATAAACGACATAAATTGTTTATAATGATAATAATCTTGTCCAGCTGTCGGTTCATCTAATATGATAAGTTTTGGATTTGTTGTTAGTACAGATGCAATAGTTAGCCTCTTTTTTTGTCCGTAACTTAATGCCTGAATTGGCCAATTACGAAATGGATATAAACCACAAATTTTTAAAGTTTCTTCTACTCTATTCTTAATTTCTTCCTTAGAAAAATTATTTAATTTTAATGTAAATGAAACTTCTTCAAAAACAGTAGGCTGTGTAATCATATGATTTGGATTTTGCATCACATAAGATATGATTTCTCCACGTTTACGAATAGACCAAGAACTAATATTTTCACCTTCTAATAAGATTTCCACATTTTTTATTTTGTTTATGCCTATAAGACTATGAGCTAACGTTGATTTCCCTGCTCCATTATGCCCCAACAGTGCCATTATTTCTCCTTCGTATATTGAAAGATTTACATTTTCTAATACTTTTTGTTTATTAGGATATGAAAATGATAAATTCTCCACTTTAAGTAATTCCTTGTTTTTAGTATTACCTTTTAATATAACTTGTTTCTCCATCCACCCTTGTATAATATTGCTAACCTTTTCCTTTTGAAGGTTTTCCATTGGATATATTACGTCATTCTTACTATCAAAATATAATCTCTTTAATGCTTCGATATAAATAGGCTCTCTTAAGCCAATACGTGGTAATATATTTGACGCTAAAATTTCTTTTGGTGTTCCTACCGCAATGACTTTACCTTCATCAATTAATATAACTTTATCTAAATCCAGTTTTAAAATGTCTTCTATCCTATGTTCGATAATAACAATCGTTTTATTATATTGTTCATGTATATCTTTCATAAGTTCTATCGTATGTAAGGCACTTAGCGGATCTAAGTTTGCTAACGGTTCATCGAACAATAATATATCAGCATTTGTTGTTAACAGGCCTGCCAAAGAAACAGTCTGCTTTTGGCCTCCGGATAATTCATGCGGACTTTGTTTATGAAAAGTATGCATCTTTACCTTTTTTAATGAATCCGAAACAATCTTTTTCATGTCATCTTGATTTACACATTCATTTTCTAAATAAAAAGCTACATCCTCTTCTACTGTAAGACCAATAAATTGAGCATCTTGATCTTGCAAAATTGTTCCTACCTGTTTACTTTGTTCAAAAATACTGCCTTCCCTCGGGTCTTTACCGGCAATTAAAACGTTACCTGCACTAACCCCTTCATAAGAAAATGGGATTAGCCCATTGATACAATGAGCTAATGTCGACTTTCCTGAACCACTTCGTCCAGCAATTAGCACTTTTTCCCCAGGGTATATATGAAAGGTAATATCACTTAAAGTAGGCTGCGCAGCATGCCCATATTGAAAGGTGAATTGTTCAAACGAAATAATTGGTTGCATGTTAACATCCCTACTTTTCAATTTTTAAATGTGTATGTTTCTTATTGGATTTTGCCAAGCCAATTGTAAGAGGCAATCCAAGAACTAAGAATACGATAACATCGGAAATTGTTGCTCCTAATACTTGTATAACAATTTTGTCAAATGGTTCTCCCATCACAATAATATCGAATGCTCCAGCAAATATAATAGCAATAACAATACCAACTAACCCAGTAATTGCTAAATAAGAAATATCCCCCTTGCTAAACGATCCGTTTTTCACACTAAAGCCAACTCTTTTTTGAATAAGCCCCATTGAAAAACCAATAATCCCTGAACTAATAACCCAGCCCCACCAAATACCCCAGCCAGCGATCGTATCTGTTACGGTATGACCGATAAGTCCGATTAATAGTCCTGCCACTGGACCAAATAATGCTCCAAAAACTGTTAATATAGCTAATGCTGGTTTAATAAATGTATTCGGTGCAATAGAAAATCCCCAAAGTCCTAATATCCCATATAAGGCTGCTCCAATTCCGATTGCTACTACTAACTTTGTTGATAATTTGTTCATTACAATTCCCCTCTCATATTGGTCAACTTTTATTATTCTATATTTATTTTAAAAATGAATTATGCATCGACACTCCCTTTCTATACAACAAAAAATGACCTCTTATATAAGAGGTCATTTTCTTTCACGTTCAAGAATCCTCTTATCTTTCAAAAAACACATCGTGTCCTCTGCGGAATTAGCACCTTCCTATAAAATTGCATAGGGGTTGCTGAGGTTTCTTAGGGCCGTTCCCTCCACCTCTCTGGATAAGTATTAATTTGTAATTTGTATTATGGCACTAAGAAGTGTAAATTTCAATACTTTTCTTACTATTTTTATTTTTTGTTAAATAGTACATTTAAATCATTGTATTCTTATCGGAATTATGAAATAATATATTCAAAATCGTTTCGGGAGGAATGCATTATGAAAGTTATTGGTTTAATTGGAGGATTAAGTTGGGAATCGACATCATTATACTATAAACATATTAATACACTTACACTCTCTCAATACGATCAAAATGCGAAGCTAGTTTTATATAGTATGGACTTTGGAGAAGTAACTACTTTATTACAAAACCATCAATATGAAGAAGTAAAAAATGAACTAGTCACGGTTGCAAAGAAGGTTGAAAAATCTGGGGCTGACTGTTTATTAATGTGTTCAAATACCGTACATCTATTTGCCGAGGAAGTAGAACAAGCAATCTCTATCCCGCTTCTTCACATTGGTGATGTAAGTGCTAAAGAAATGGTAGAACAAAATATAAAACGTATCGGACTATTAGGAACAAAACAAACGATGGAGCAAGATTTCTATAAATCACGATTAGCGAAATATGACATTGAGACAATTATCCCAAATGACGAGGAAAGAACGTTTATCCATCATGTCATATTAGATGAATTAAGTAGAGGGATCATTTCAGAAGCATCTAAAGAAAAGCTATTACAAATTACAAAGTCATTAATTCAAAACGGCGCTGAAGGTATATTACTAGGCTGTACTGAAATACCTTTACTCATCTCCCAAAATGATCTTACTGTTCCCGTTTTTGATACTGCTTTTTTACATGCAAATACTGCTGTGCAATTTGCTGGATAACACTATAAAAGCATAAAGGTGAGAACCTCTATGCTTTTATAGTGTTACAATTATTTATTTAAAAGAGATTCAATAACTGCAATTGCTTCTTTTGAACCACCACATTCTAAAAAGCTATCATTAAGTTTTCGTATACCATGTTTATACTTTTCATTTGAAAGAACATCTGTTACAGCCTCTTTTAAAGTGTGCACATTAACATGTTCTTTCAATAGTCGCTGTGCCGCTTCAAGCTCAGTTAATCTTTGCGCTATCATAGGCTGATCTTTATCGTGTGGTATGATTACAAATGGGACATTATAGTGAATCGCATCGTGTACGCTATTCATGCCACCATGTGTAATAAAAACATCTGCTTCACTTAATATTTCTGACTGGGGTACGTATGGAGCAATTATAAAATTATCTGGCGCTTGCTTTATTTTTGAAATATCATTTCTATCACCAATTGCCATTACGACTACCCCTTCAAAATCTAAAAAAGCGTCGATGCAAGTATTAAAGAATGGTTCGAGCCCTTCAAGAAGCGTTCCCATTGAAATGTAAATTACTTTCTTATCTTTAAGTGATTCAAGTGAAAACTTTACATTTGTTTTCCGTCTTGAAAAACCCGGCCCAATAAAAATATTCTTTTCTCCGAAAGAATCGCTATTAGGTTGAAAATAACGACTTGTGTACACGAGACAAATATCACCCTTATTATTCATAAATTGAAGATTATTCTTTGGCTTTACTCCAAATTCATGTTCCATCTGATTTAGTAATTTTTCAGAGAGCTCCTCGGGTTGGAATGGTATATCTGCATTTGGATGAAAAGGTAATGTCTTCAAAAATTCTAGCGGAATTAAAAATATAGGTGAAGAAACTACACCTGGAACTTGTAAATACTCTTTTACTAACTCTCCCGCACCAAATATATCATAAATTACGAAATCAAATTTTATGCTTTCACATAATTGTTTCGTAATTTCTAATATAAAGATAGAAGTTTGAACATGTACATGAAAGAAAGCATTTAACCCAGATGAAGTTTCAGCATCAATAGAAATCTCCTTTAATAGATCTGGATGAGTATGTACAGTAGCGCCTAAATCTTCAAGCCTATCTTTAAAGTTTTCCGTTGTAATATAATGTACGTTATCCCCCCGTTCAGTAAAGGCTTTCACCAAACCTAATGTAGGGTTTACATGTCCCTCTGCTGGAAAATTAACTACTAAAATATTTAGCACTTATTTCTCACTCCTTACGTTTCATTGTTTTTATTACGCATATTGTTATTTGTACAAGTAATCTTCCCCTAATAGTCCTAATACGCTCGCTACATTATGTTGATAAATAATTTTCAGTCATTAACAAAAAAAGCATCTACCTATGTAGATGCCTAACCGTGATAAGGAGTGTTCTGTGAGGTTAGAACAAGATTTTCTGCTTGTCCTATGCTATCAATATATGATGTTTTTTATAAAACGTGAATAATTAATAGAATTATTTTAACCATTTTATTTGATCTAATGGATAATATACCATTTTCACTTTACCTATTACATGTGACTCATCTATAAGTCCAAGTGTATTTCTACTATCCATACTATGATTGCGATTATCCCCTAATACAAATAATTTATGCGAGGGAACTTCCATTTCTCTAAAGTTTGAAAAACGATTATATACTAGTAATGTGTCTAATTGAATATATGTCTCATCTTTATTTTTTCCGTTTATATATACTACATCGTTTCTAATTTGTATTTTATCTCCTGGTAATCCAATAATTCGTTTCACATAGTATGTAGGCTCATTTTCTTTATTTATTATTACAACATCGCCATGTTGAAAAGACGAAAAATAGACATTCACCTTATGAACAAGTATATGATCTTTTTCATTCAAAGTAGGTTGCATCGAAATTCCTTCTACCATACAAAACAAAAAAGAGTTATTAATAAAAATAATCCCAATTATCATTATGATATAACTACATATGTTCCTCCAATATTTTAGAATAAACAGCTTCATATATACCTCATTTCTAATCTATCCTCATATAAAAACGCCTCTAGTTCAAATAAATGCTAGAGACGTTCCTTACATTTTAATTCTCTTTAGAATTATCTATATTTGTAGCTTCTCCAGTTAATCGCTTATTTTTCAATTCAAAATAAGCATCTAAAATTTCTTTTCCAATATCTGAATTAATACCAGATTTATCATTGATAACCCATGGTACAACTACAGAAAAAGCTACTTCTGGATTATCATATGGCGCATATCCTGCTAATGTTAAGTTATAACATTCTCTTCGCTCGCCTTTTTCATTTCTTCCAATATCATTTTCTCCACCGTATACTGTCTGTGCAGTACCTGTTTTACCAGCTGGTTTATATGATGCTTTTTGGAACGCCCTTACTCCTGTTCCATCACCTTCTTGGAATACCCTTCTAAAGCCTTCTTTTACTTGATTTATATACTCCTCTTTCATATCCACTTTATTTAAAACGACTGGTTCTATTGCCTGCATTACTTTACCGATTTCATCTTTTTGAACAGTCTGTTCTCTAATTTCTTGAACAATTTGTGGTTTCATACGATAACCACCGTTTGCGATAGTCGAAATATACTGTACAAGCTGAAGCGGTGTATACGTATCATATTGACCGATTGAGTAGTCTAGTAAGAAACCAGGTTGATTATCTTTTTTACCAATTTGGCCAGCTGTTTCATTTGGTAAATCAATGCCCGTTGGAACACCTAATCCAAATTGTCTGAAATAATATCTCATTTTATCAAAACTTTCCTGTTTAATATTTAACGAGCTATTTTTCACATACTCTACACCTGCAATTTTTAATGCTGTGTTAAACATATAGACGTTAGAAGAAACTTGTAAAGCTCTTAAATCATCAATATTTCCGAACGCTTTCCAAGATTTTTTCTCCCTAGTTCCTTTAAACTTCATAGGTGCATCATAAAAATAAGTACCTGGTGTTATTGCTTTTGTTTCAAATCCAGTTAATACTGTTGCCCCTTTAACTGTTGATCCTAGCTCGTATGAACTTGTCATCGTGCCTAAAGCATAATCTTCAACTTCTATTTTTCCTTCTTTTTCTACAAGTCTTTTCCCTGCCATTGATAATACTTGTCCATTTTTCGGATTCATCATTACAACGAAAGCACGGTCCAACATCGATTCAGATCCTTTATATGCCTTTAATATTTTTTCTATGCTCTCCTCTACTTTTTTTTGCAACTCCATATCTATTGTTAAAGTTAAGTTTTTACCGCTTTTCCCTTCAGTAACAGTTTCCGTTCTAATAGTATTTCCTTGTTTATCAGCAATACTTCTTACTTCTTTTTTTGTACCATGAAGTATATCTTCGTATTGCTGTTCGATATAACTTTTGCCAACCCTATCATTTCGGCTATAATCACGCACTAAATAATAATCTAATCGTTCACGTGGCAATCCTTCATCAGCATTTGAAACGTTACCAAGGACGGAACGGAATAAACCATCATTTACATAGATTCTCTCCCAATCAACTGATGCGTCTACACCTGGAAGATTCGCTAAATTTTCACTAATCATCGTGTATTCCTTTTCACTAACGTCCTTTTTAATAATCTGAGGCGCCATTTGAAAACCTGAAGTCATTTTACTTTTAATAGCTAACAATTCTATATCTTTAGTCGTTAGTTCTTGAAGATTTTTATCTGTAACGCGCTTCCTTTTTAAATCTTCTATTTTTTTGTCTAGCTCTTTTCCGGTAATATCCTTATCTCGGAACTTTTCTATTTCTTTTTTTGATACTAAGTCTTGAGTAAGTTCTGGATTTAACTGCATCCAAAAATCTTTCTTATCAGTCTCCGTTAACTTATCTATATCTTCTTGCGGCATTTCAATTATGTCTGCAAGTTGTCTTGCTGTTTTTAATATTTCTTCTTGTTTTACACCTTTCACTTTTGTATATGTAATCGTACGTAAAGACTTATTATCAATTACTGGATTTCCTTCGCGATCAAATATTTTCCCTCGTGGTACAGAAAGACCAACGGTTGCTTTTTCTCTCTTTTCTACTTCATTTTTATATGTTTCTCCATCAAAAATTTGTACTTTCCCTAACTGAATAATTATTCCAGAAAACAACAAAAATACACAAAGAAATAAAATATTTAACCGAAGAGGTACTACTCCACCACTTTTTTTCTCTTGTTTTTTCACCCTGTCATAGTCTCCTCCTTAAATTTTTCTACTAATAAACACATTACTTTGTACAAATATTAATATAATGTGTAAAACTTAATAGAAATTAAAACAAAGGTAAAGAAAAGGTAAAGTTTACTAAATTAAATATAAAAATACCCAATAACAAAAAGCTTAGCTTTCACTAATCGCTTTGTTATTGGGTATTAAGTGATTCAAGAGTTACTACTAGCGCGTAATGATATACATCTTTCGTCACAATTAGAAGGAAATTGTTTACTCTGAACTTTCGGTAAGGAAATAGATACTGTTGTCCCGACACCAACCTCACTCATGATACCAATTGTCCCTTGATGACTCTCGATAATTTTGTAACTTAACATTAATCCAATACCAGTCCCTTTTTCTTTCGTACTATAAAAAGGCTCGCCTAACCTCTTAATTCTTTCTTCAGGTATTCCTATTCCTTTATCTATTACATGAATAATGACACCATCATCATTTGTTTCTTTTATGTGGATTGAAATTCTTCCACCATCTGGCATAGCTTCGATTGAATTTTGCAAAATATTAATAAATACTTGTTTCAATTGATTCTCTGAGCATTCAATAATTATATCTTCGGCATCAGTAAATAGTTCAACTTGAATATTTGTCATAATTGCTTTTGTATTCATTAACGATACGACATTTTTAAAAATTTGATAAATATTTTTCTTTTCTGTATTTATCTCATCTGTTTTAGCAATTGACAGAAATTCTTGAAGGATTGCTTCTATCCTTTCAATTTCAGAAAGCATAAGATCAAAATATCTTTCTTGATCTTCTTTATTAATTTGGAATAACTGTATAAAACCTTTAATTACAGTTAAAGGATTTCTTACTTCATGAGCTACACCAGCTGCTAATTGACCAATTGCTGCAAGCGTATCTGATTTGTTTAGCAATTCTTCTGTCTTCTTCCGCTCTGTGATGTCGCGTACAATAATCATAATTTTATCATGTAACAATGGTAAGCACCTAGCCTCAAAGAAATCAATACTTCCATTAAGTGTGAGTGGATATTCTACAATTACATTCGTTCCTTTTTCCTTCACTTGACTAATGGCTTCCTGAAACTGCTGCGCTACTGGAGATGGTAATACTTCGTAAAACTTTTTCCCCATAAAAGCTTCTGCAGGTACGTAAAACTTTGTAGGAGACCCTGCTTTGTAATCTATAATTGTGCCATCATCTTCTGTTAAGAAACATAAATCTGGTAAAGCTTTAAAAATTAATTCCAGTTCAGACGTTTGTTGTTTTAACTGCTCTTCTATCGCTTTTAAATGTGTAATATCTACACCAACAGCCCAATAACTATATCCTGTTACAGGAAACTGTTCTGATATATTCGACCACATTATTGTTTTGATTTCACCATTTTTACATGTTAAGTGCATTTCCCAATCTCTGAAATTTTTTCCACAAGTTAAAAATTTCTTTTGTATTTGATGGCGATAACTATGATCAGGATACAATAATCGAAGTGCATTTGGATTTCCAATTATTTCTTCGGCGCTATAACCTGTTACGATTTCACATTCACGATTCCATAAAACAAAATCTCCATTATAATCAAGCGCATCGACCATAACGGGCATGTTTTGTAAAATCGTATGTAGTTCCTCCTCTTTCTGAGAAAGCAACGTTGTATTTTTACTTTGAAATACTTTTATTGCGCCATCTAAAATTAAACTTGAGAGCATTTCAAAGTATTTTTGACAACTAAAAATTTCGCTTTTTTTGGACCATACAACAAAAGATCCTAAATATTGATTGTATAAGAAAATGGGGATTTCAATCTTTGGAAGTTTACTTTTTTTTATTTCATTCATTCCGAATGAAAAAACACACTCTTTTTCAGCATCAAGAAGTTGATGTGATATGTTAGTTAATTTATAAAATTGTTCTGCCATGGTTTCTATTGTACTCACATCAATAAGTTCCATTAGCCGCGAATTCATTCTTTTTTCACCTCAATATGTAAAATTAATACAAATTTAAAATTCATACTTCTTCATTATACGAAGAAAGCTAGTATAGGTATATAGCTGTAGAATAATTATTCGAACAAATTTTATTTTTCAATTAAAATCAGAAAAGAATATCTATACTAAATGTACCTATAATTAATAGGTTTTTCGTTCATCCCTCACTGATTGTTTAGATAACTTGAATTCCTCTTTACATTCACTGCATTTTGTCTTGAGATTCATACACGTCACTAATAGCAGTATAAAAATGCAATAAGTATAAAGTTCATAAAACATTCACAATTTTCATGAAAAATATACACATTTATTCCAATATATTCTATATAATAAAATGTAATAAGGCTTCTATGAGTCTCATAGAATACCTTACCCCTAATAAAAAAGAAAACAAGAATCCAATTGGATTCTTGTTTTCTTTTTCAATTACATTACATATTTATATAAAGCATGTGCCACACCGTGTTCTTCATTTGATAACGTTTCGTATTTACACATCGCTTTTATTTCTTCAACTGCATTCCCCATCGCAATTGATATGTTTGCCTTTTCCATCATAGAAACATCGTTTAACCCATCACCTATCGCTACCGTATTTTCAACTGGAATATTAAGATGTTCTGCTAAAGTATATAATCCATTCCCTTTTTGAGCATCTCGATGATTAATCTCTAAATTGTGCCAATATGAAGAAGTAATTGCTAAATCTGTATTATGAAGAAATGTTTCTTTTAGTTTTTTTAATTTCTCTATATCGTAAGAAAATGGTAATAGTTTATGCACGTGTATATCTGTTTCTACAATTGTTTTACAACTTTCCGCACTATGAAACGCTGTATGCTCAAGATATAATGCTGCGATTGTTTCTAACTCTTTCAAGTCGAAATTTTCTTTTGAATTCTTTACATACTCAATTTCATTACGTACACTCTCTACTCCATAATCCGGTACATACACACCTTTATCAGTATAAAGCTGATAATACAAGCCATTCTCTTCAAGATATTCTACAATCTCAAGTGCCTGCATATTTTGAATTGGGTATCTCTTCATCATTTTTTTATCTTTATATATAAGCGCACCATTTTCCGCAATAATTGGACACTCTAAATCAACTTCTAACAATAATCGTTCAATGTCAACAATAGAACGTCCTGTACAAATTGCTACAACATGGCCAGCTTCTTGACATGTTCGAATTGCTTCTGCGTTTTCTTTACTAATCATTTTATTCCCCGAAAGAAGAGTTCCATCTAAATCAATTGCGATTAATTTCATTATTTCTTCACCACTTTCTATAAATACACGAGTTCTAATTCATTATTAGGTATCGTTTTCATACAATCCTCGTGAGGTACTTCTTATTTATAATTTATGAAAAGCGTTTCAGGTCAAGAAATAATTAAAAATAAAATCAAAAGCTTTTCTTTTTAAAGAAAAGCTTTTGATTTCAAACTATGAATTATAACTAATATATTTTGTCTCACTCATGTACACATTCTTTTCTTTAGTTGGGATATATACTTTAAACTTTTCTAAACGTTTTCCGTAAACATGAATAGTGATAACGCTTTCATTTTTAGTAATCTCAAGAATATGACAATCAGCTGGTGGAATCACTTTATCTGTTTCTCCTTCTCCCAAATAAAGATTTCCTGTATGCTTTAAATAAACAAGTGAATTTGCAAGCTGTTTTGTTTGTATAAAGTTCTGCACCATTATCCTACCTGTAAAAACGCCTTCTACTCCCCATGTACCATCATGGTCATGTAACGGTGTAGATTGTCCATCTTTCCATACGAGAGCTAGTACTTCAAAACGTTTGAGCGGATCTTCATACAGTAAATGTCGTGCATATTGAGTCAAATTCGCCTTCTGCTTATCTAACGGAAGCCATGTTTTCTTTTCTAAAAGTTCTTCTAGTAACTTTTCAATGCCACACACGATTTCTTCTTCAAATAAACAATTTTCCATAAGATCTGTAACACCTTTAATAAACTTTTGAAATGATTTACTTCCATTACAAGTCAACATAAGAATCCTCCTCTACGGTTTATACAATTCCATATTAAGGTAAGTATTAAAAACTCACAATTGAGAAACAAAAAAAACAAGATGCCAATGTATGCACCTTGTTACGAGTTTTATTTAGCTTTCAATCGAATAGGTAAGTATTTTAATGTTTGTTCATTTTCCAATATACAATCTTCTAGACAGAAAGATGAAGATAACTCTATTTTTTCAAAAGCATTTATAAAGGTAGTTAATGCAATCTCAGCTTCTAAACGTGCAAGTGGTGCCCCTAAGCAAAAGTGAGGACCTTTACCAAAGGTTAAATGTTTTTCATTTCCTATTCGATGTACATTAAATTGAGAGGCTTGTGAAAATTTTTTCTCATCTAAATTTGCTGCGCTAACCCACGCAACAATCATCTGATCTTTTTTCATTAAAGGGCCAAATATATTTGTATCCTCTGTAATCCTTCGAGCTAATGTAACAGGAAAACGAAAACGTAATACTTCCTCAATCGCTTTTGAAATTAAGTTAGGTTCTTTTCTTAACTCTTGATAAATTCCAGGTGAGTCTACTAAAAAGCAATAAAAACTATTAATAATTAAATTTGTAGTAGTTTCATTCCCAGCCGCTAATAACCCTAATGAAAAGGTTACAATTTCTTCATCGGTTAATCTTTCGCCTTCATATTCAGCTCGAATTAAATCGGAAATGATATCATCTGTTAAATGATACCTCTTTTCCTGAACAATCGGTAGAAGATATGCTTTGAATTCATGTAATGCTGTCCCTTTCTCGGCATCCAGATCATTAAATTTTTCTTTACTATACGGCATAAATAAAATATCAGACCATTCTTTAATTTTTTTACGATCTGTTGTTGGGACTCCTAATAAATCGGAAATAACAGTAACAGGTAAAGGTGCAGCAAACTGTTCAACGATATTAACTTCACTACATTTTTCGATATGTTGTACAAGTTCATCTGCAATAGCCTGTATTCGAGGTTTCCATTGTTCTATACTTCTTGGAGTAAATGCCTTAGATACAATGGAACGTACATTTCGGTGTTCTGGTGGATCAGTAGAGTTTATATTTATTCTAGTTTCTAAAGGAGGGATTGAGAATTGTCTGCGCTCCCTTCTACTTGAAAATAAGCGATAATCTGATAAAACACGATTTACGTCATCGTATAAAAAAACATTCCATACATCCTGCTCTTCATCATAATGAACCGGGTAATTATCCCTCATCAAACGATACCATTCATACGAATTCCATAATTCTTCTTTTGTTTTCAGCTTTGAAATTTCATGAACTAAAATAACATTTTCAGGTGAAGCCATAGTTCTTTCCTCCCTTTTCTTTTACAATAAAAGTGATAGGTTGGCAGTTCAAAGTTGTATAAACTAACATATGTTATTTTAACATATGTTAGAGGGGATTTTTCATTAGACAACTTGAGAAATATATAAGGGGGATTTTTATGTACGTTGACATTTTACTACTAGCAGAATTAACAACAGGACCAAAACATGGATATGAAATAAAGAAAAACATTCAAAATCGGTTAGGTGCGAATTTCGAATTAAATCACAATATGCTTTATCCCACCCTTCGGCGCTTTGAAAATATGGGGGCTATAACGAAAAAAATACATAAACAAGTCGGAAAACCAAACCGAAATATGTACGATATAACAGAAACAGGAGAAGAAATTTTTTCTGAAATGTTAAGAGAGTTTCCTGAAAAACTTGCGACAAACAATGCAGAATTTCTTGTTCGTATCGCGCTATTTGAAAAACTTGACTATGAGGCTAGAAAAGAGATTTTGACTGTACGTCAAAACGTACTACATAATCAGCTTACTGCTATTCAGTCTCTAGATGTTGCCTCATCTTTTATTACAGAAGTCATTGAATTTAGTAAATCACGAATTGAACATGAATTAAGTTGGATTGCATCACTCATGAAGAAAATATGAAAAAATAACAAGAAAAGTTAAAAATAATGAATGAAAATGAGATTTATTATCAATACTATAATTAATAAAAGGGCAACCACGATTTGGCTACCCTTTAAAAATTTATATTTCTGGATCAAAAGTTTTGCAATCTGTTTCTTCTGTTGTTGATGCGTGTTTCCCTTTATTACTTACTACATAAATTGCATCTGCACTACATTTATTACCGTTAGCCCAAAATTTACAGTTGTTTACTTCACATAAAACGTCTTGTGCCATAGTATCACACCTCCTTGTTCTATTATCATTAACAAAATTCGGAGGTATGATACTCTTTGTCATGTATTTTTTATTACCTTTTCAGCTTTCTTAATGGTTCAATATTTCCTCGTACAATTGCATCTATATTTCCAGTTATTTTTTCAATATCAAAATGCCACCATTGAATTTGCAATAATTCTTCTATTATTTCATTTGAAAATCTCTCTTTTATTTTATTTGCAGGGTTTCCACCAACAATTGTATATGGTGCGACGTCTCTAGTCACAACAGATTTAGCCGCAATGATTGCACCATCCCCTATTCTTATTCCAGGCATAATAGTTGTATCCATACCAATCCAAACGTCATTTCCTATAACTGTATCACCTTTGTAAGGTAAATCAGACAAACTAGGTGTATACTTCTCCCACCCATTTCCAAATATATTAAATGGATATGTCGAAAATCCATCCATCCGATGATTCGCTCCGTTCATAATAAAGTTAACTCCAGATGCAATGCAACAAAACTTTCCAATGATAAGACGATCTCCAAGAAATTCATAATGATGTAATACTCGATCTTCAAATGTTTCTCCATCTTTCACATCATAATAAGAATAGTCACCAACGAGTATGTTAGATTTTGTTATTGTATTTTTTATAAATTGAACGTTTTGATTTCCTTCAATAGGATATTTAACATTTGGATTAGGATTCATGTTGTACAGCACTTCCTTTACTATTTTCACTTTCTACTACAATTGTTGGCTTTAGGTTATATATAGGTAAAATAAATAATAATCCAATAACAAATAGTAGTGCGGTTCCCTCGTACATCGTACCTAATGAAAACATCTCTTTTAATGAACCAGCAATACTCATCGTTACCACCATTGAACCGGTAAATAGTGGACTTAAAATACCATTTACCCTTCCAATAAAATCAGTATCACTATTTTGAATAATGAGCGTATTAATCCCTATTTGGATACACGGAAGAGCTAAACCGCTAAAAAGTTGAGCAGTAAGTGTTAACCATAAATTTGTGGAGTAACCTATAATACCGATGCCAATCGCCTGACCAAGCATTCCTACAATTAACATCTTTTGCGGAGCAACGTTTTTCGCAAATACCATCGCTATAGCTCCACCAACAATCATACCCGCACCATTTACTGTTAATAGCCACTGTAAACTCTCTTTTGATAACCCTAACTGCTCAGTCACAATAAATATCCCTAGTGGCTGAATTAATCCTATACCTAGTCCTGCAGCCATAAAACAAAGCCCTAGCAAAGTTAATGCTTTTTTCTTTTTAACATACTTAATACCATCCTTCATCTCCTGCAACAGAGTGATATTTTTCTTTTCTACGTCGTTTTCAAGATCTTTCGGAAGAAATAACAATACAACTGCCGCAAGTAAAAATGAGATACCTGTTATGATGATTGAAATATAAATTCCAAAACTATGAAAGATAAATGTCCCTAGGATTGGTCCTAATACCATAAATATTGCAAATATCGTTTGATATATAGACATTGCTAATTGAATTTGTTCCGTTGATAAATGTTGTTTAAACAACTTCATTCCAGATGGTTGTGAAAACTGTGAAAGGATTGCAGAGATGAGTGTCACAAAAAACACAATTTTCCACGTTCCAAACATAAGCGTAATTAATACAGCGAATACTGAAATGGAACTTAACGTTTCACACCATATCATTGTCTTCTTTGGCTTCCACCTATCAGCAAAAGTTCCGCCAATAAACGAGAAAATAAAAATTGGAGCGAATTCAGCAACTGAAATCATCGAAATAGCAAAAGCATCACCTTTTGTCATTTCCATTACATATAGTAATACCGCAAAGTTTCGAACCCATATTCCTATTTGTAAAAATAATGCTGATGCTAAAATCCCTTGTACAAACCGATTTTTTAATACTTGTGATACCCCATTGTTTTGTTTCGTTACTACATTTGTCGACATAAAAAGCCTCCTATTTCATGTTCTGAACAGGAGGCAGCACAAATCATATAAAAAGACTATATATTCGCAGAGCGAAATACACCCCTTTTCTATACATGTACAGACTAACCCTATTCAGAAGAATATTTCGTTTTTTAACGAAGATCTCTTACAAATAGAATTAGTTGATCATTGGGATGTTTTCACCCTTCCGTTTCGAATTTAAATAACACATACATACTCTATGTAAATCAGTTTCGATGTATGCATGTCTCCCTTTAACTATTCTAGAAAGTTAAAGGCAATTCCTCTAAAGAACGCATTAAATAGTTACCTTGCCATTTAATGTCTTTACGATCGCCTTTTATTTGTAGTTCCGGCATTCGATTAAACAAAGTAGTAATAGCAATCTTCGCTTCTAACCTAGCAAGCGGAGCCCCT
Source organism: Bacillus cereus (assembly GCF_002567495.1). GTDB lineage: Bacteria > Bacillota > Bacilli > Bacillales > Bacillaceae_G > Bacillus_A > Bacillus_A cereus_AQ. The sequence goes on from NZ_NVAP01000038.1 coordinate 246,734, forward strand.
AGGCAGAAATGGCTACCATGACCAAAGGCGATGTGACGATTATTCTCGCGAGTAATATCGAATACTTCCGGATTCTCAAATACTGTTTCATCACGGTTAGCGGAAGCTAATGCAATGACAACCATATCCCCTTTTTGGATTGTTTGTTCATGAATTTGAAAAGGTTCCGCTGCCCATCTTGCAGTTGTAACCTCAACTGGAGAATAATAACGCAATCCTTCCTCAATAGCCGAATCAATTCGTTTTGGATTATCTTTTAATAACTGTAATTGATTTGGATTTTCAAGAAGTGCTAATACCGTATTTGTAATTAAATTTACTGTCGTCTCGTGTCCTGCTACAATTAGTAACATTATCATTGAATATAGTTCTCGAGCGCTAAGTTTATGCCCTGCACTCTCTGCAACTATTAGAGCACTTACCAAGTCTTCTTTCGGCTCTTTTCGTTTCATATCAACTAAATATTGAAGATATGTAATAAACTCAGATAGTTGTTTTTCAGTTTCTTTTATTTCTTCAGGTGTTTCTGGCGATGCAATAACAGCATGAGACCAAATTCTAAATTTTTCTTGATCCTCTTTTGGAATACCAAGCATCTCACTTATTACAATAATCGGTAATGGGAATGAATAATCATCCACAAGATTTAATGTACCTTTTCGCTCTATATCACTTATCAAATCATCCGCTATTCTCTGAATTCTTCCGTCTAATTGTGCAATCATCTTCGGTGTAAAAGCTTTTTGAACTAAAGAACGCAAACGACTGTGGTTAGGTGGATCTGAATTTAGCATATGTGTTGTTAAGTGGTCACTATTGTCAACGGATAGATACATGTTCTTTGTATCTTGAGAAAACACATTTGTCCAATCTTTTTTTAAACGATTATCTTTTAAAAGCGGCAAGGCATCTTCATATCTTGTGATAAGCCATTCCGCACCTAGTTCAGTTTTATTCACAAATAAGATAGGTTGCACTTTTCTAGATTCTTTATAAACTTCATACGCATCTTCTTTAAACTGAGCTGAAGCTAAATTAATGCCATCCTCTATTCTTAGCCCAACTTTGTTTTTCATTGACATTGTATTCCCTCACTCTCATTTGTTTTTGAAAACCAACCAACATATGCATTATACTCTAATAAAAACGTGAAAATTGTAAATTTTTAATCAAAATCTTACTTCGTATATTGAAAAATAAAAAAGTGAGGGAGTGAAATCTTTCCACTCTCTCACTTTTCTTTATGCGAAGCACATAAAATTACTAATTTGTTGATAACGGTAACTTACTTTACGACGACGACCACCTTGCCAAGTGTAACCTGATACTCCGTTTCTTCTCACTTCAGTCGGAAAGAACCATAAATCTCTTCCAAAAGGACCAGGACGATGTAAGCGTAAATAGCCCCATCTTCCTAGACAGTTACACATCCATGATTTCATATTGCCTGCTTGTGCTGGAGAAGCAAATGTAGATGGTAGCGATGGAGCTTGTGACGGTGGTGGTGACGTTGGAGCATCTTCCGCATCATCTGGTCTATAATCTTCTTGTTCAATATCTCTCACTTCATTTATAGATTCATAACTGTATTGTTGTGGATTATAATACATTGCTTGATCATATGGATAATTTTGTTGGTTATACATATTAACAAACCACCTTCTTTTCATTCATTACCTTTAACATTCATATGTGATATGCCCTCTATAGGAAGCTTATGTATAGCCTAAATGCAATAAAAAAAGCCCTTATTTTAAAAATACGGGCTTTTTCACAAATAATATATTTATTATTTTCGTAGCTTCACACTATATAAACGCATTTGATCTAAGGATCCTTTATATTCAAATACCTCTCGTTTAATTAACTCTTTCAAGCGATACTCTAAAAACGTATCTCCAACTAATTGTTCCACAAGGCCAAGTGCTTCACCAATTACTCTAGGAGCTTTAAGGAACTCTTTATCAGCGCCTACCTTTTTCGCACAATCAATAATGAATTGATCAAAATATTCCTCATGTACAGAATGAACTTCATTCTCTTTCCACACTCTTAAAAATTCTGTTCGATCAGATAAATGATTCCACTCATTTTCAAGAGTTATTCTGCTTTCTGTCGTTAAATATGGTAAATCTACAAAGGTTCTGTGCAAAGTAGCTAAACTTTCAGATGATAATTCTCCCGTTCCACGAATATCATACTCTTGTCTTAATATATCTCTACTTGCTTCAGACGTATTAATAACTCGAATGTTTTTCTTATCCTTAAATTGTGCCATTACAAAATTTAAGCCTACATGTTCATGTGCATTATCGGCCTTCCAAATGGTAATTGGTGTTTCAGTAGGAATTGAATGTAGATCTTCTAAAGCTTCTATAAATCTTAACAAATATTCTTCTTCAAAATAACTATCATAAGCAGTTAAGTTATTTATTAACCACTTCTGTCTTGCTAGTTGCCCCTCATTCGTATGCAACTTATATATCGGTCCAATTGAAAAGAATTCAGAAAAAGCAACAACACACTCTTCATGTAGTTCTTCTTGACTTAACATATATTTTAAGCAACCAGCTGTTGAATCATCAAAAGCAATATGTACGTGCGTACTTTCTTTTACATCCCTTTTATAAGTAGTATTACTCGTTATTTGTTTCGGAATATCCATCAAATTTTTAATTGTACCTTCACTATAACTTTCTTCTAATAAGTTTAACTGTATGAGAATACTTTGAAGTAAATCTTTGGCCTCATCTTCGTACATATCCTCAACAGCATTTTTAATTTTATCTATCATGTAAACCCCTCAATTCATTGCTAAAATAACTTAGATTATAGTGTATCATTTTAACATAGTTCTTTAAAAGTTTTTTTTAAGTCAAATCATTTATTACACAGATTGCTGCAGCCATCTAAATTTTTAACAAAAGCTTTCTCTATATTGATCTCAAGCTATAGACCTATAATATTTTTTGCTTTCCCCCTATCTTTCTTCCGAAATCACAATAGTTGCTAAATAAAATTTAAACACTTTGTAAATCTTTTTATTTAAATGTATAATTATATAAAAATTAAAAACTACAGGAGCAATATTAATGGAGAAAGTACTTACTAATTCTAAACGTTATTTAAAAAATTGGAGATTTATATTTATTTGTATATTACCTGCTGTCGCCTTATTAGTTACTTCCGATGTCATCTTTGAACTACTGTTTCATCAAGATTTCTACTTATCTAACTTAGTTTTTGCTATCATATTATTTTTAATATTTATTAAAGTTAAAGATAAATTTAAAATTAAAGGCTAAAAAACTATAACTATAATTGTAAAGAAACCATTTGGATTTCCCTTTTTACTTCAAGCACTATTTCAAAATAGACCTTTATTATTGCATCCTACTATTAAATAAGGATCGTGATAATATTTCATAAAAAATAAGAGCACCCCGCAATTGGATGCTCTAATGTGATTAGAGGTTTTTTCTGAGCATTAAGTAGGACACGAAGATCTTGTCCTACTACATAATATATGCTTGTACTTATTATTTCGTGCATCTATTAAGGCACCATGTTCAGATACTTAATAGATTATAGTCATTGCTAAAAAATCTGCTGAAATATTCACAATTACGATATGTATAAATTAAAAAACATCCCAATGGATGTTTTTTATCTAATGATTTTAAGCTTCCATAAACTTAGCCGGTACACCAATTTTTTCAACTACAGAAGATATATTAGTAGGATTAATCATCACATTTTCAATGCAGACTAATTTATTTTCTAATAGCCCATTCTCTGTAGTAATAAGTTCTTCAAACCGATCTAAAGTCATTGAGAATTTGTGTTCACTTCCACCATTCATACAGACTTTTACATACTTCATAGTGTCACCGCCTTTCATAATAATCTATATTTCGATAAGTAGGCGCTTACATCCTTTTTATTTACTCGTAGATTTCTCACGCTTACATGTATTTTGAGAAAAGCAGCTACTATTATTTACTTACAAAATTATTGCTAATAAGAAAGAAAAAGATAAAAATGCACAAAGTGGAATATATAAAATGGTATCCATTCTAGCAAAATGGGTATCTTTTTGTCGTTTAAAGATGCCAAAGTAATTAAACTCACCAATTACTCTAATAAAAAAAACAATCATACAAATCCAAGAGCCCGCTTGAATAATAATATGAGGAACTGCAAAATGTACAACATTTGCTCGTTGTAATAAAATCATTGCTGCCATACTTAATAAAAATGCTATGAATAATGTCATTCCTGCATGAGGTGTAAACGCCTTTTCCCAAAATTTAGTAGGAATAACACTATTTGTACCCCACTTACCTCCGAAAGCCCAATAAACATGTAAAAAGCTAACTAAAAATAATATACAAACAGAGATATATGTAATAAACATTTTGTCCTCCCATTATTTTTATTTTAGTCCTCACATTTAAAATATGCTATGAATCCTTTATAAGCAATCTTTATTTAATTACAAAAAAAACCTTAATAATTTTTTGATAAATTATTAAGGAAAGTGAATTCTATTATGCATTATACCTATTTTTTCGGCGTTCCATTCTTGTTTGACCTTGAACTACATTAACTGCATTTTCTTTGTATGGATCTATTTGCTCTGTCGTTTCATATGTTGCAACTGATTCTTCGTACTTATACTCATGGACCTTTCCTGGCATTTTACGTTTAGATTCTTTCCCACTAAACTTAAATAATTTCATCTTTAATCTCGGTAATCTTGGAAGGCGAATCTTAAATGATAACCTTTTTCGTTTCTTTTTTTTGTCCAAGTAGATTTATATTTTCTTTATTATTATCTTTCTCTTTGCGATGAATGAACATCGTAAGTAATCCTCCTAATATAAGTCCTCCAATTAGTAGTAATATATATACATAATGGCTTGTCATTAAACTCGTCATGCGTTCAAGTATGACGAGCGACTGTACTTCTTTTATATCCCATAGTAAAGCGGCCCATAATGAGAATAAGCCCAAAGTAAGTCCATATGTACGAAAACGGAATAAACATGGAATTAACGCGACACATGCAGCAATTTTTGCGTTTGTCAGGATTGAACTTATTGAAATATCCTGATGCCAAATAACTAACAATAATGTTATAAATGGTGCATACGCTATCCAGCTACATATACGAGAATACATCTTTTTAGCAAAATAACTACCGAAACTAGTAAAAAATAAAAGTCCTCCAATATATAAAGATTGTTCTAGAGGGATTTGCTTTGTAATTCCTGCAATTGGAAAGAGGCCGCTCAGTAGCATTAAGAGCACATCTAATTTCTTCACAATTCCCCATTCCTTTCAAATTTTTTTCAATTAATAAAAATCGCTTGTCCATATGATGTAGTTTTTGTATTTCTAAAAAACATCTTAATCCTGTATGCACATAAAGTAAATATGTAAACGAAAAGATACTTGACAAAGGATATCCTTATTTACATGAAAAAATGACAAATCCTGATCGATATAACGAGCAGGATTTGTTTACTCGTATTTAAAGTAGAATAATTGAATCTTTTTTTTCTATTTTTACTATATCTACATCCAATTCATCATCAAATTCTTTAAACTCTCTTGCATCTATGTCAGTAATATAACTCTTTATTACTTTTTCCATATGCACGGAATATGTTATGTGTGCATTCTTTTTCGAAAGCATACTAGAATTACAGCACATGTAATGTATCATTTTAGCGATATAATCCCTTTCTACAGGTTTTACCCCTAATGGTAGAATTTCAAGTATATATCGCTGGAAAATTTCACTACAATTAAGTGAATATTCACCAGTGCTATAATACATCCCTTTTTGATCTGCATATAAGCCAATGCTATCTAGAGCATCATCACGTTCTATTACACCGTAGCTTGGTACATCAAAACCTGTATTTATTCTAATAATATTTAAGTTTGGAATCTTTAATACCTCTGGAACCATATCAGGTAAAATATCTATATTAATTTCTTTGTTTTGTAACTCTTTTATCCAATACTTTCTCAAATTTGCATCTATAAGGAAGTAAACTTGTTCATTTTGTTCTTTTGCAGGTTGTACAATTTCCATTAATGTTTCAAAAATAAATTGTTTAAAAAGAGCACCCATATCATTTCTTTTTGATGGTTGTGGTAAAAATGCCTTATGTTTATTTATATTTAATAATAAGTAATCAATCGTTCGCCACTCTGTATTCCCATATAATTTATATAAAATTTCTTTTCCTTTTATTTTTGAAAAAATAGGCAAGAAATCGAATTTCGAGATTCGTTCAATTGATAAATTAACATATGTACAAGGTAAATTTATCTTATTCCAGCTACGCTTCAAAAACCCTTTTTGTTCTAATAAACTAAAAACACTATTTATAATTGTTTTACGAGATACACTTTGGCCTATAAATAAATTAATAAATGTTGAAATACGGTTTGTTCGTGCAAATCCTTCTCTAATGATTTGTTTTGGATCAATTTTTTCGCGGCCATCACAATTTTCCATTGCGATTAATGCTAATGTCGCATCACTGCGCTCACCCGCAGTAGCATAGACGGCTTTCGTTACATCATCTACAAGATTTGTTTTATATTTTTGACAATATTGCATTTTATATGGATTTTGTAACACCTTTTCAATATTGTATCTCACAATCTTTAATAACACTGGAAAATCTGTATTCAATACATAAGATGTTTCACCAATTTTAGCCAAAACAATTTCGCTATCAAGTAATGCTTGTTCTATTTCCAGTGATATATTTTCAGACCACACTTCTAATGTTAATGTCTCTAATCCTTTTGGTGCAAATAAAGGAAATAATTCATTTTCATTATTTGTTGCTACCTTTTTACATTCTGGAAGTATTGTGAAATAAGAGAATTTGCGTTGAAATTCTTTAAATAAATACTCTCTTTCCTTTACTTTTATACCCGCTTCTATTTTAGTACCTTGAACTTTATATATTCTCTCATTGTATGGAAATAGCACCCTTATATTTGTCCCTACAATATAATCTTTCGGACATTGGAGAATATGGTCTAAATCCACCTCTCCACCTAAATGAAAATCATCTTTTAAATTTCTAAATATCTTAATCCATTTCATGCCGGTTATAGCTTGTTGGATTTTTAGTTTTATAAACCGAATTTTTTTATTATTTGATGCAAACTCTGGGGTAGAAATCAATATCATGCCTCGTTTTCGTCTCAAAAGTAAAGGAATATCTGGATGGTTATATTCTTGATAGAATCTCCGAATTCCTATTGAAATATTTAATAATGGAGCGTTCTCACCACCACGGGTTATGCATTCAAATCGATATACATAGGCGAAAAAATCTTGTGTTTTTTCATCTTTTATCGGCTCTGACATCGCCTCACAAATATTTTGTGATCTAAGAGGAGAAAAATAAATTTCTTCATGTGTATTTTCTAAATATATAGGCCGCTCACAAAAAATATGTGAGATTAAAGGGGGCACCCACTTAGAATACGTTTTATTATCATGTAGTACTGACAAATTAGAAATCAAATCGGATTGCCATTCATATTTTGGTGGCTCTACTAATTGATTTGGTTTCCAATCATGAATAATCTCATACCAACTTTGAAAAATATAATCGAGCTGCTCTTGTCTAATAGGTTCTTTTGATACAATCCATGGTGTATTTTCATTTAATATGTACGGATTATGCTGAATAAACAATATATCTGAAAACATATCATACAATCTTTCATTCAAACGTTTCAACTTACTCGTTAATAAAAACGTCTTATAATGTATCTCTACAATATCCAGCCATTCAATAGGAAAATATATAAATGATACACTTTCATTTAAAAGGGGCTCGACTATATTTTCAAATGTTAACAATCTTAATTTTTTCATACAATGATCCCTTCCTTTCTTCAGTCGTCTTGATTATCAAAAAACTAGAACAATAGTTACTTAATCTAATCAATTTAAACCAAGTATTTAAAAGAAAAGTAAAAACTATTTATCTAAATAAAAAATTATTAAAATGATTCTTTTAAAAATTAAAAGTAATGATCACATACAGCACCCCCCTTATATTATTGTTTTAATACATTTGAATTATATAATATAAGTGATATATTGTACTTATCATTTACAATAACTTTACAAAAAAACTAAAAAAGAACACCTTAAGTCGGTGCTCTTTTTACGAATATCAACCTTTATGTAATTGAACATATAGATAACAGTAATCCGCCAAATGAAATGGCTCCTAGTAAACCTACTACAAATCCTGTTAAACAAATACAATCAGCAAGACAAATAGAAGACTGCGATAATGGAACAAATGACCTACTTGTACTCGATCCATATTGTTTTATTTTCTCATAATTCATATCTAACATGAAATGTAGACATGTTACACCCTCTTCAATAGTATGTACAGATTCTTTTTCTAATCGGTCCAATAATCTACTATCAAAAGCAGCCGATAGAGGATACTGCTTATCTAATTTCATGTTTTGATACATTAATTGTAAACGAGATAATATATTATTTTTCTTTTTTTCAGATGTTACTGTACATTTCATGTTATTAAATTCATTTAATAACAGTGTCAATTCATCTCTTTTTCCGTATAAATCTTTAGCTATTTTTCTCTTTAGTTTGTACGAATGGATAATAGATTTAAGTTCAACCATATTAATACACTTCCTAATTACATATTATTTACCCAATATTTTATAGATAAACAGCACTTTTTTAATCCTATTAAAAATACACTCAAGCGTCTTAATTTACTATCGATTAATATTACATTAACCTTACACAGTTGTAATAAATTCACTAACTAGAAAAAATCAATCGCTAAACTAGACAGATATTTAATAGTAATACCATAAAAAAAAGCAATGATTAGATTTTAAACCTAGTCATTGCTTTATCCATGCATCCTGATTTACACCTATATATCTTATCGTTACTCTTTCCCTTGAATGATTGAATATATCCATCAGCAATAGCTATATTCTTTGTCGGCATGTACATGTATAAAACTAATGTTTTTTAATTGATAAAGTGAAACTTTAATCAGTGGGGGTTTTCTTCATCCCCCACTGATTATTAGCCCTCACCAATCGGGCTTTTACGGGCAACCTGCTCCCCACCTAACTTCTTTGTTCTCGCTGGATTTTGAGGGGAGTCTTACTGCCCCGTAAATAGCGGGATAAATGTAATCAATATTCATAAGTTACAATTGTACCCGTAGTATCAGTAGTACCACTAAAACCATCAAAACAATTAGAGCAACTACCACAGCCGCCACAACCTCCGCAACCTCCACAACCAAAACAACCGAAGCAACCAATACAACGGAATCCACCACAACGGAATCCGCCACAACGACCTCCACCACAACCGCCACAACGACCACAACCGCCACAGCGACGAGCAGCATCTTCAATATAGTAATATGGATATTGGTTTTGCTGGTCCCAATACATAATATTTCCAGACCGATAATCATTAAGACTTAACGCTTGTAGTTCTTGCTGAAACTGATTCATTTTCATGACCTCCGTTTATAAAATACAACCTCATCGATGCTTTCACATATTTCTGTTCGTTACATCTAAGTAGAAATAGCGCTATAAACTAAGTTCAATACGTACACCAACAAAGTATGACTTATCACTAGATGATGCACCTTGTTCATATACCTATTTTTACTGTGGGCTCATTTTTATAAATAGAAATTATACAATATGAATTCTATCGTCATACCTTCATGCTTACTAAGTTCAATTAATTTCTCAATAACCATGATGCCATATACTTTCTGAGCTCGCCATCGGATATTCCTAGCCTTTTCTAAACACACTCTCCCGTCGTAGCGTCAAAACATCTCCTCCTAGTGACAGGCTTCAACAATGACAATTATGAAATTCTTACAAAGAAAAAAGCCCTATCCAGGGCTTTTTATTCTATTTCTCTAGCAAAGCTCTCCATGAAATTGCTAATTGAAGAAAATTGAAAAAAGACGCACTTAGATTGATGCGTCTTTTTGTGATGCCTCTTTTGTGAAATCATATAAAGCAATTGCGCCTAAAAGAACAAGTATACCTTGAGGAACATCTACCAAAATAGTTTTCCAAATTTCTGGAATTACCCATTTAATATCTGCTGCTGTTTCAAGATATGTTTGAAAATAACTGATCGTAAAATTAATTATCCCTAAAAATACAAACAACGATAGACCAAATCGAATTAATTTCTTATTTGTAAACATGTAACACCTCTCAAAATTCATTGGATATTCCTGCTTTTGCTTCTTTATATTTCCATATCCCTATATTTGATTTTATCACATAAAGAAATCAAAAAGATACAATATGCATATTTGCATATTGTATGAACAGCATTCCATGATGATTTAGAAATTCCCGTAAAGAAATAGTAACTCCGTTATATTTAACAGAGCTGGTTTCTTTTCTTATTTAACTTCATACGACCAATCTTTACGTTCTTTGATTGTAAAATAAATGTGGCAGAAATTTATACAGTTAATGCGTAGACAATTAAATTAGCTAATTAATCAATATGCCATATCCGCATCACTATCGACTTTACGCAAATATGACAAGACAAAATATATAGATAGGTATGATTCATACCTATCTATATCATTCCATCTATTCTTTATCCAATTACATCTTTTACGTCTGTATCCACTGGCCACTTTTCTAATGTATAAGCCATTTCCCAAAATGAATATTCATATTGACTACTAATAATAAAATGTTGTTTCATACGCTTGCGGTCTGCCTCTGTTACTTTTTCAGCAATAGTATCTAAACGTGTAATTTGCTCTTCAACTAGCGTACGGAACCAATCTGATCCATAAGCAGAAATCCATTCGTTATAAATTGGCTCTTCTGGCTGACATTCTTTTAAACGTTCCCCAATTTCGTAATACAACCAATAGCAAGGTAAAATTGCTGCAATGATATCTCCTAAATGTCCTTCATACGCAGCACGATACATATGTGAAGTATACGCATATGCAGTTGGCGCAGGAATAAAATTATCTTTTTCTTCTTTTGTTATTCCTAATTTTTTGGCAAAATTCTCATGTAAAGATAATTCTGCCTCATATGTATTTTGAGCATGATGTGCCATACGAGCTGTCGTTTCTAATTCAAGAGCTTTTGCAGCTCCTAAAGTTTGTACTCTAGCAAAATGACTCAAATAATATGAATCTTGAAGCACATAATAGCGAAAACTCGCTAAATCTAAAGTTCCTTCGCCAAGTTTTTTTACAAAAGGATGGTTAAAACTCGCTTCCCAAATTAAATCTACTTCTTTACGTAATGATTGTGAAAAAGTCATTTGAATCCCTCCAATAATGTATAAAATATAAGTATTTATCCACAATTATTAAAGCCGTAAAATAAAAAAACTTTCTTTACAGGCGTAAAGAAAGTGAAATTGACAGTATTTATTCGTTAAATAGCAACGTCTTTCCCACTTCCCTACGCTGGCATTAACCAGATCAGGTACTAAGAGTCTCAAAATCCCTTTTGATCTCAGCCTATGAAAGGCCCCCCTAGTGGATAAATATTTTGTTTTTATGATGTATTCATCATAGCATACTTCGTGAAACTGTCAAAAGAATTCGTTATATAACTATCTTAAAAACCTTCTTCTTTTCTCACTTTTAATGATGTTTCAATAATCATATCTAATAGTTTACTATAACTAATTCCCGCTGCTTCTGCACTTTTTGGCAATAAACTTGATTGTGTCATCCCTGGTAATGTATTAATTTCCATTACATATGGAATTCCGTCCTTCACCATCATATCAACTCTAGCATAAACACTACATTTTAATGCTTTATAACAAGCCAGTGATGCTTTATTCACACGTTCATTAATTTCTGCTGGAAGTTCGATAACTTCCTCAACTGTACTAGTATCATCATATTTTGCATTGTAGTCAAAGAACTCAGCTGCATGTCGAATTGAGACTATAGGTAACTGTTTTCCATCCAAAATTGAACATGTAATTTCGTCACCTTTTATATACTTCTCAATTACTACTTCAGAATCCCATTCAAATACAGTTTCTAGCATTGAGATCAATTCCGTTTTATTGTAGACGATTTTCACTCCGACACTCGATCCGCCAGAGTTTGGTTTTACCACTAATGGAAATCCTAACTTATCTAACTCATCAAGCTTTAGGTCCTCCATTTTTGTAAGTTCAATCCAATCTGGTGTTTCTACACCTTCATAACGTAAAATCTTTTTCGAAATATTTTTGTCCATACATATACTGCTCGATAACATATTGCTTCCGCTATAAGGAATCCCTAAACTCTCTAGTGTTCCTTGAACTGTCCCATCTTCTCCGTATTTTCCATGTAATGCGAGCAGCGCAAAGTCAATATCTTTCGCTTTTTCAATTAAATCCATTTTTTCATTTAATGTAATTGGAACTATTTCATACTTATTTTTATCTAAATGGGCAATCATTTCATTCCCCGTCATAATTGAAACTTGTTTTTCAGACGATACCCCGCCCATAATAACACCGATTTTCATTTTCTCAACTCCAAATTTCATTTTTTAATGTATCACCAATTATTTTAATTCCCCGAACTATTTCTTCCTCTTTCAAACGTGAAAATCCTAATCGGAAAGTATTCGCTCCTTCTTCACCAGAGTAAAAAACATCTCCAGGTGAAAACGTAACGCCTTTCTCATAACACTTTTGTAAAAGTGTGCGAGCATTCATATGCTCTTCTAGCTCTATAAATAAATGAAGTCCTCCATCTCCAGTCATTCTTTTGAAAGGAATGTACTGGTTACATGCCCCGACAGCTAACTCATATTTTTTCTTATAAACAGATCTTGCCTTTTTTAAATATTTTTCAAAATATCCCTCATGTAAATATTGAAACAGAACAGCTTGATCTAACGTAGATGTGTGGATTGTTCTTGCTCTTTTTACACTTTCTAAATAATGAATCAGCTCTTTATCTGCAATAATCCAACCTACACGTAAACCAGGGAAAAGTACCTTTGAAAAGCTACTAATATAAATCACATTATTGCCAGCTCCAGCAAAAGTTAATAAGGGAGCTAAATGTGAACCTGAATAGCGTAATTCCTCATTAAATCCGTCCTCTATAATAGGAACCTTATATTTTGAAAATAACCTCATCAATTCCGTTCTTTTCTCTGAACTCGTAACAATGCCGGTTGGATTATGATAAGAAGGAATTAAATAAGCAAAATCAAAATCTTTTTCACGCAAGCTGTTTTCAACTTCATTCGTATCAATACCATCCTCATTCATATCAATTCCATGAACTTCAAGGCCATGTAAGCGGAACAGCTTTAGTGCAGCGTGGTGAGTTGGATTCTCACAGATGACACGACCGGATTTTTTTGATAAAGAAGAGAGTACAATATCTAATCCTTCTGTAAATCCATTTGTAATTAGAATATCTTTATTCGAAATGTCTACACCTTTCATTTCCATGTAGTGAAGTAAGTAATTCATTAATGGTCTATATCCCTTTGCATATCCGTAGTTCAATACGATGTCCCCTTCAATGGACATACGAGTAAGAAAAGCTCTTTTGAAATTTTCAACATCAAATAGCTTCTCATCCGGTGCTATACTATTAAAAACAATCATTCCTTTTTCCCAGCGAACACCATGTTTCATTAAATCTAATTCATCCGCTAATGCGGTAACTGTATTAAGTTTATTTTTCCAATCTATTTCAACAGACGAAGTGTTAGATATATCCACCTTCGCAACAAAATTCCCTTTTCCTTTAACTGCATAAATGAGTCCTTCTTGCTCTAAATCGGCATAAGCAGCGAGTACAGTATTTCTACTCACACATAATAATTCACTCAGTTCCCTTGTTGATGGGATTTTTTGATCACCGAGTAAATGCCCTTTCATAATCATCTTCTTCAAATAATCTTTCAATTGAATATAAACGGGACGATCTTTAACAACTTTAAAATCTTTAAACAATTCCTTACCCCCTGCAATTATTTTTGCATATTTATTTCATTCTCAAAAGGTCCACGACATATGTATTTTTTATAAAGGGCGGTACGGTCTTATAAATCTTTTCGGTACAAGTTAATTACATCTTTTAAAGCTGCCGCTGCAGCGCCTCGCGGATTAGATGCTCCACCAATTGTAGTAACTTGCCCCATCGTATCTGTAAAGAACGTAATTCCTTTTTCAGTCCCATTTACTTTTGCTAACGGATGATTTTTATCTATTTCGGACGGTTCAACATGTAAATTCACATTGCCATCCTCATCTTTATATACTGATGCAATTAATTTAATACATTTATTTTGTTCCTTAGCATTTCGAATTTGTTGTTTTGTAACCTGCTCGATTCCTTTTATATGTATATCTGTAAACGTATTCTCTGTTTCCATTAAACTGTTTGTCAAAAGTAACAATTTACATGCACTATCTGAACCACTTATGTCTAATGTTGAGTTCGTCTCAGCAATTCCTTTATGTTGTGCTTCTTTCAGCGCTTCTTCAAATGTCATATCTTCTTCATACATTTTTGTAAGAATATAATTAGTTGTACCGTTTAATATTCCTTCTATTTTTTCAATACTGCAACCAGCTAAACTAAATTGTCCGATATCTAATGTCGGTAGTGCCGCAGCAGTTGCACCACTGTATCGAATTCGTACATTTGCAGTTCTTGCTGCGTCATTTATTTCTCTCCAATTTGTAACAAGCGCACCTTTTGAAATTGCTACAATATCCATATGTTTCTCAATCGCTTGTTTTATATATTTTTTCCCTGGATTTCCATCTTTAAGGTTTGTAACAGTTGATTCTACCAATACAGTGCCACTTATCCCATTTATTGCACGTTCCTTCGGATAATGGTCCAAATATTTTTCAATTGCAGCAGTACCGCTACCATATATCAATAAATCGTGAATAGACAAGCCACCCTCATTATGTATTGCGATATTCCTTCCTATTACGCCACTTACAACTAATTGAATCCCATATGTTTCATATATATATGAATATTTTTCGTTTAATAATTTTATAAATTCTCTTCCTACTGTCCCGTATCCTGATAATACAATTTGAATTTTCATGATATCCCCCCATATTTTTCTACCAAATCCCACTTTCAATATAATATAAAGCGCTCTCGAATTCCATCGAGAGCGCTTTATTATTACTTATTTCGGTAAACGTGATAGCTTTTCAGCAATTGTTCTATAAAACTCTTGAATATTAGAAAAACCTAACGTGTCTGAAACACTTAATCCTACCATGTCGAGATGGTCCCAATTTGCTTTCGTTTCAATATGATTCCATTTTCCAACCTGTAATGACTCATTATTATTTACTGCAGCAGTAGAAGATGGTGCAATCATTGAATTTGTATTTACTACACCATCATTTTGCCACCAAGAAGTATCAATTAATGGACGGTTTTCTTCATATCTCGCATAAGAACCTAAGAAAAATGCATTCCCCATTAACACTTTATTCATCGTTATATGAGGTAAATGTAAACCTGTTATAGGTGCTGCTTGTGATGCATGTCCACTATAGGATAAGTAATACACATCCTGTTGCGTCTTTACCCAATTATTTAACTCCTTTGCACCATCTGTACTTAAATCCCATTGACTTATATCTTTTGTATTTTTCCAAAGTGAACTATTTAGAATGCGATTACTATATTGTAAAAAAGACTCTCCAGCAGTTTTCTTTATACCCCATTGATCCAATTTGAAATCATATAACAATAAATTATCGTTTCCTCCAAAACTTGCAGCTGTAATGAGTAAATCTTTAACGAATGGCAGCAAAAGACTACCATCCGCAAGTGTTGTACCGTTGTGAGGGGTTGCTAATGTTGTAACACTATGAACATATGATTTCTCGCCCTCAAATAGTTGTGATATTTTGGTATTCGGGTGATTTTTCACATAATTCTTTTCTTCAAAACTGCCTTCTTTTAATAGCTGTACCAATGTTCTAATCGTTTGTCCACCCATGCTATGCCCAACTAAGTGAACTTTATTTGTTTCACTCCAATTCGGCGCAAAACCACTATAAGTTCTGCCAAAACGATTATGTGCATGTTTCTCAGCGTGTGCGGCACCATAGTCTACTGTTCCACCGTTAATTTGGGCATACAATTCACATGCACGGTCCCAGTTACTAGAAACAGGTCCAACGGCTGCGGTATGTACAGTATAACCATTTCTCTTTAAATCTTCTTGTATATCATGAACACCGCCCCAATATTTTACGCCAAGCATTTCTTCTCTACCCCATCCGGCAAATCCATTCACTAGTATGATAGGATAATTGTTTTGTTGTTTCTCTTCAGCGTATGTTGTTTTCATTGCGAATGAACATACAGTCACTAATGCAAAAAAACATATTTTTAAAAATAACTTCCCCATACTTTCTCCCCCTAATAAAACGTTTACATTTTTCTTTTGAAAAATTTACAGCATGTTTTAATAACTTAAACATAATGTAAAATATTTTATATTCCTTGTATATATTGAAAACATACACAAATGTTGATAAATATTAGTTCAAGTAAGCATTTACTTTTTACAATACAACTTGTAAATCTGTTTATTTGAATTTATAATTAGATATAGTTTCCTCATGTTAAATAGATTTAAAAACCATAAGAAAACTAATCTCATTGCTTGAAAAGGAGGATAAAACATGCAAATCGGATCAAACATTCATACATTATCTCAACCTACTACAATAACTCCATCTAATCTTGAGCGTAATACTATCTCTTCTACTAAACTTGAAGGTAAGAAAGCAAATGATCCTATCAAGTTCGATATTCGTTCATCTGAAAAAGAAATGAAACAGCCTGAGCATAAATTTAACGAATTAGATTTATGGAAAATGTTAAAGGATAAAGGCGTTCCTTTATGGATCATTCTTGAAATGCTACAAAAGGCTCGTAAAGAAAAAGAAGCCCAAAACAATTCGGTTCAAAGTCCCAATGTGATTGAGGAAACAAACGAGACTCGATTAAATGAAGTAATGTAATAGATGTTATATGAATGGCCAATAACCGAAAAAGAGTTCGAGATTGATAAAGTTTCTATCAACCTCGAACTCTTTTTAAGATTTTTCTCCAATCGTTACAAATTGAAAAGATACTTTTCCTTCCAAACCTTTAATTAGCTTTTTTACTTTGACATTTTCATTAACCATTGTATTATCTGTCGACATTTTAGGGTTTTCATCACCTAAAGACTTTTTCAGATGGAGAAGTTGCATTTTCGTTTCATTTGCTTTTATTTCTTTATACACACTATCTTTTGCTACAATCACATACCATTGCGTTGGATATTTACGAGTGTTACCTATCCAAGCGTCACTATCGTATGAAACAGGAATCTCTTTTCCTTCTAATTCAATACTTTTCATACTCTTTTCATCTTCATGTGTAAACAACAGCGAGCCTTCTTTTGGGAATTTTGGTAACTTATCTATTAGTTTTAACTCGGATCCATTATCTCGTTTACGAAAAATATTTGCTTTAATCATCGCTTGTGCTGTGGATTCGTTCAAAATTAATACCTGTCCATTCCCAGATTTACTTTTTTTTACAGAAAATATTTCGTTTTCTTTCGTAATTTCTTGATAACGACTAATAATTGATAAAGTTTTATTTTCATCCCCAATGATTATTAAACCGTTTGCAGGAAATGGATTCTCCTTTTTAGAACATGCACTAAAACTTATTAATAGTAGTATCGTTAACATAAAAATAGTTAAAGTTCTTTTCATCTCGTTTCCTTTCATCATACAGTTCATTTTTCCACATACTTTAGTGTAGTCTTACAAGCTAATAAATTCTATTGCTCCATAACCTTATAAAGCTTTTGCAGGTATCGCCAACGGGTTATAAAATAATATAAAACTTGTATACATATAAATGAAATTAAAATGACGATAGAGCTATTTATGATAGAAAAATCGACTAATTGCTGTAATGCCATATAAGCGACTATAGTATGAATCACTGCAACGACAATCGGTAAGAAAAACATTAATAATAACTGCCTCGTTACAACTTTTTTCAACTCACCTTTACTTAATCCCATTTTCGAAATCATTTTATATTGCTGTTGATCGCGATCCAAATCTGTATATAATCTGAAATAAATAAAACTAGCGGCGAATGTAAAGAAGACGATTCCGACTAAAACACTTGCCATAAGTAATAACCCATTCGTTTGCTTCGCACTTAATAAATCTATAGTTAAAGCTCGAAATTGAAAATTACCTACTCTAGTATCTTTTTCAAATGTACTAATTAATTCATTTGAAATCCCCTTCGTTTTCATCCAAGCGTCTATAACAAATCCGTAAGTACGATATGGAATTTCTTTATTAACTGGGTCACTAGTAAGAGGTATTCCATCATATACCTGATCTTGAACAGCGATATAAATTGTTCTAGAATCATGTGGTAAAACTAAATTTTCTACAGCTTTTTTCACATAAAATGTCTTTGCCCAATCACCTTGAATGACTTCTATATTCTTTTTATACTCGCCATTTTTAAATTCTTGTTTTTGTGATACGACTCCAGGAATTAATAAAATTTCATCTTCTTTTTCAATTGTTTCTTGTTGATAGCCTAGTGCTTTAGCAAGATCGTTATATTCACTTAACTTCATTACATTTACGCCATTTTCTGTGTATATATATGAAGATGAAGCCATTCGATACGGAATATTAGCATCAGAAAGGTGTTTTTTTATAATAGAAAGATTTTTATTCAATACTTTGTCATTTTCAAAACTTCCATACAAAAATGTATACGGATTTGTCATCCTTACCAAATCCCTATTTCCAATTGCGGCTGTTGTACCAATTGCTGTAAATGCAACTGCTGAAACAATAGATACTATAAAAAACATCGTTGCATTATCTTTCATACGGTAAATTAATTCAGAAAATGTTAATATATTTGTTTTCTTTAAAAAGAAAGATTCTCTCCTTTTAGCAAGGTGCAATATATAAACGCTACACTGTGTATATAAAAAGTACGTTCCTATCATTACTAGGAGCACTCCTATTCCAAGCGTAATAAAATTGGTACTTGGTATGAAGCGAAATACTGAAAAATATCCATACCCTATACTAATTAAAGAAACTAGCGATAATAAAACTGAAGATTTCGGTTCAGGTTTTGGCTTTTCCTCTGCTCGAATAAGTTCCACAAGTTCCGTTACTTTTATCATTTTAAATGTAAATAATGAAACAATTAAAAACAAGAAAAGAAATGTGATAACTGTTAATAATACAGCCTGCACTGGTATATAAAAAGGTAAACCATTATTAATCATTAATACACTTGCACTTATCAATAAGACTAGTTTAGAAAATATGAGTCCAATGAAAATCCCTATACAAATTGAACCAAGTCCAATCAACATATTTTCAATTAATAATAATTTCTTAAGCTGTTTCATTGACATACCTTGCATCATTAAAATGCCAAATTCTTTCTTACGCGTTTTTAAAAATGAACTAACTGAATATAAAATGAAGAAAAATGAAAATACAAAAATCAATCCTTGCGAAACTGAAAATCCCAATGTACCGTATGCACTTATTGTTGCACTTGTCGATTTCAACTCACCTTGTAAATCAGGATGAAATAATAAAAGAGCATACGTAAAGAAAATCATAATAGAAAATGCACTACTTAAAAAATGACCTGCATATGTACGCTTATTGCGAAAAATATTATTAAATGCGAACTGACGAAAAGTCATGCCTTTTCCCTCCTAACAAAGAAAGGACATCCATAATCTTTTGATAAAAAGCTTGTCTACTTTCACCGCAATAAATTTCGTTATACAGTTGACCATCTTTAATAAATATAACTCTACTGCAAAAACTCGCTGCATACGGATCGTGTGTAACTAACATCATCGTCGCTTTTTCTTCTTTATTCAGAGTATCAAGCATCTCCATTACATCATTTGAAGATTTAGAATCCAAGTTCCCTGTCGGTTCATCTGCAAGTAATAATTGCGGCTTATGAACAATCGCACGAGCGATTGCTGTTCTTTGAGCTTGTCCCCCTGATATTTCAAACGTTCTTTTACTCAATATATCTGTAATATTTAACTTCTCTGCAATCTCTTCCACTCGTTTGTTCATTTCTTGAACAGAAACACCATCTAAAGTCATCGGCAATACGATGTTTTCTTTTACAGTAAGTGTGCTAAGAAGATTAAATGATTGAAATACAAATCCTAATCGTTTCCTGCGGAATAACGCTAAATCTTCTGATGATAATTGGAAAGGATTTGTGCCATTAATAAAAATTTCTCCCGATGATGGAGAATCAATAGTAGATACCATATTTAATAACGTTGTTTTCCCACTCCCAGATGGCCCCATAATTCCTACAAATTCACCTTCTTGAATTGATAAATCAATATCTATTAATGCTTTATAAGGTACTTTCCCTTTATATACTTTACTAATACTATTTGCCTGCAAAATTTCCATTTATATTCTCCCTTCATTTCCACCGCTCACTATAGAGTGTAAACGAATTGTCTTATAGCTCATATTGATTCATCTTTCATTTATCTTACACGCTTGTAAGATTTCTAAAAAAACTGATAACAAATCTATTTTCAAACTATAAACAAAGCATATCTATCTTATAATATTTGCATATTGGTTTGAATTACAATGCTATTTTATAATCTTTATTTTATTAATAAGAAAAGACCGATTGTGATATTATCCCCTTTAGGT